>NZ_JBMPOV010000016.1:0-124252 GCF_049340405.1 Undibacterium sp. Ji42W | reverse complement strand
GGGGCGGTGGTTTCACTTCTTCGACCAGCTTGACTTCTGCTGGCTTGATCACCACTTCCATCGCTTTGCGCGCCAATCCAGATACCAGGGCATATACCACCAGTACGTGAAATGCGATAACCAGCCCCAAGCCTATAAACTTCTTCCCCGGCTCTTGCTGGCGATTTGAAAAATCCATTACTGCTCCCTTTATTATTGTGAAGATATTTTCGCCAGCCAGTTCCCGTACATGACAGTACTGTCACTCAAACCAAGAACAGATTGCACTACATCAAAGATGCCTGGAACAGTTCGTCATCAATTCATATGTCAGTAATTTTGCAGGTGCAAGCATGTATTGAACATTATCCTTGCCGCAAAACACAAAATACCACTCGCGTATATCTTGCACTGAGCAATCATCAACATCCCTGAAGAACCGTTAGCCTTTAGAATCTGGCCCACTTTAGTGTCCTCATAACTGGTTGTCAAGAGGTATCTATGTGGAATTGGAGACGCCACCACAATCATGCGATCGCAAGCACAAATCAGAAGTCACTACAATCGTCGTTTCAGCAAAAAAGTTAGCTCAAAATAATGACCCTTTTTTGCAACTGGTCTTAGCGCATTAAACGATAAACAAAGCAAATGAGCACGACAGCATGCGTGCGACACCCCTGCCTGCCAGTGCTGCAAAGGAAAATTCAATGGCGTTTTTTGTGCGCAAAGTACCCCCATCAATATCGCATTCAAGGTATATGGAAATAAATTTAAAAAACCAAGTTCAAAGCCACTTCAAATCCACTTTATTGACTAAAAAGGGAACAATTAAAGACCACATGTGGGAATAAAACATCAGTCCACTTCTCACCTTCTTGATTTGAAAAGAATAATTTATCCAATAAAAACAATTAGATAGATCGAATATAGATATCAAAAAAACAATCAATTAAACATCGCACAGATACCACTTAGATACCGATTGACAACCTGTTTAGTCACCACTAAAGTGCTTCACATCCGGTGTTGTTGTTTCGAGTGGTAGCTAACTCTGAATGACTTTTACTGCAGCGGGTTGTACCGAAAATACTCACTGGCAAAACATCAAGTGTGTAGGGTATGGGGGAGGAAGCAATTTTTTGTCACGGATCTAAAGCTTTTCACAGGTCTTAACCGAAGGAGAAATAAATGCAAAATAAAATGAGTCCAATGAGGAACAATTTAACGCCCGTGGCGTCCGCTGTTGCGGTACTGATCATGAGCGTTGCCATGCAGGCGCAAGCACAAGAGGCAACAAAGCCCGCAGCGCCTCAAGAAGTGGTTGTAACTGGTATTCGCGCATCCCTGCAGCAATCTTTGAATCAAAAGCGTAACGCCGATAATTTCGTTGAAGTCATCACTGCCGAAGACATCGGCAAGATGCCTGATAAAAACGTTGCTGACTCTTTGCAACGCGTACCGGGTGTCAGCGTTGCTGCAGCCGGTGGTGGCGAAGGCAGCTTTGGTGAGAATGACCGCGTTGCCTTGCGCGGCACACCGTTTGGCCTGACGCTGACAACACTCAATGGTCACTCTGTATCAAGTGGCGACTGGTTTGCCGACAATATCGTTGGCGGTGGCCGCAGCGTTAGCTTCTCTTTGTTCCCATCCGAACTGATAGGCCGCGTAACAGTACACAAAGGCTCACAAGCCAACCTGCTTGATGGCGGCGCTGAAGGTGTCGTCGATATCGAAACACGCAAGCCATTGGATTTCAAAAAGCAATTCAATGCACAGGCAAGTATCGGTCTGGTCAACTCTGCCAACTCCGGTAAATCTGATCCTCAGTTGAGCGGTCTGATTGCCTGGAAAAATGATGCCTCTACCATGGGTATTCTGGTACAGGCTTTCCACCAAAAACGTACTCTGAGCCGCGCTGGCCAAGAGAATCAAATCTGGTGGGATAAAGTTGATGTTGGCAGCCCTATTGATAGCGCCATCAAAGGTGCTGGTACAGCAAACACAGCAACATCGCCAGCTTCTGGCGCAGTGACCAACTACCTCGGTGGTACAGCCTGGTTTGAACAGCAACGTACCCGCGAAGGCGGTTTGATTGACTTCCAGTTCAAACCATCCAAAGATGTGAACATTGATATCACTGCATTCCAGTCTCATCTGGACGCACCTAACGTCAATCACAACTTCATGCAATCCCTGGGTCGTTTCGTCGGACCATCCTGGGCAACAACGGGTTTCCCAACCAGCGCTGTCAGTGGCACGTTGAGCCAGGGCGTCATTTCCCAATTGTCCGTTGGCAATCCTGCCGGTTGCGTACCTTGTAGCGGCATGTCCAGCTCTGTACAGGAAATTTTCTCCCGTCCTGTAGCAGAGAGCCAGTCTCAGTTCTTTAACATCGACGGCTCTTTCCGCGTCAATGATCAACTGACACTTGCCGGCAAAATCGGTACAACCAAAGGCCTGGGCAACACGATCAGTGGTGCCATGGGTATCTGGATGCCATGGACAGGTGGTAGCTACACAGTTCAGGGTTCTGACAAGCCAGTGATTTATGTCACACCCGGTGCTGACAAGTTCTCTATCGGCGGCTTTAACAATGGCGCACCTGGCACACCTGGTGCACCATACACTTACGGTTCACACGTAACTGCCAATGACAAGGAAGACTACGCACAAATCGACGGTACGTTCAAAACCACACTCGCCAGCATCCCTACTCTGCGTTTCGGTTTCCGTGCTGCTGAACACAAGCGTGATCTGACTTCTATCGGTAACAATGCTTTGCCAGGTTTGAGCAATGCGGCCAATCTGCCTATGTCTGGTTTGACAGCTTTCCCAGCCATATTCAATGATCTGGGTGCCAATGGTGCGGGTTATTGGACTTTCTCTCAAGCTTCTGTGAATGCCTGGTTGGCGCAATACACCAACTACTCTGGTCATTTGCTGCAAAATGAATTCTCCATTAAAGAACCAACGCAATCTGCGTACGTAATGGCTGATTTTGCAGGCGAAGGCATCAGCGGTAATTTCGGTTTGCGTGTTGCCCGCACCAGCGAGCAAGTCACACGTAATGAGATCGGTGCTTCCGGTAATTTTGAGCCACGTACCTATAACAACAATTATGTCGATTTCCTGCCAAGTGCAAACTTCCGCATGGATCTGAACAAAGACATGGTTGCCCGTTTTAGTGTTTCCCGCACGATGGCCCGTCCTGAACTGGGTCAAATGGCTGGTCTGGATCTGCGTGACGTGCAAGGTACTGGTAACGGTGGTAACCCTAACTTGAAACCTATCCGTGCAAACACAGTAGATCTGGGTGTAGAATGGTATTTCGCTCCAAAATCCTTGGTCTCTGCTGATATTTTCTACTCGGCGCTGGATGGCTACGTGACTTATGGCGCAAGCACAGGCACGTTCTACAACCAGATCCAAAAGAAAAACACTGTGTATGCAATGAGTACGCCTATCAATACCCAAGCCGAAGTGAAAGGTCTGGAACTGGCTTACATCCAGGCATTGCCAGCAGGTTTTGGTATCAATGCTAACTACACTTACACACTGGGCAAAGAAACAGGTGCAGCTCCTGGTTCCAAGTGCGGTGATTTGCTGGCTCCTGACTGTACTCTGATTGGCACTTCCAAGAACGCATACAATATCGGTGCATTCTATGAAGATGGCAAGTTCAGCGCACGTCTGACATACAGCTATCGCTCCGGCTTCCTGAATGGTACCAGCCGTAACAGCGCTGCTTACCAAAACGATATTGGTACTTTGTCTGCAACACTGGCTTATCAAGTCAGCGACAACTTCTCGATCTCTCTGGATGGCAAAGACCTCAATAATCCATTGGTCAGCTCCGTATGGAAAACACCAGGCGCAGCAGATTTGCCAGCATCCCTGTATAAAAATGGCCGTCAAATCTTCCTGACTTTGCACGCCAAAATGTAATAACTACGCTTGCGGCAGGGTTTATCTGTAACACAGGATTACCCCGCCGTTCTTGAGAGTGATGGGACTGCACAGTTCCATCACTTTTTTTGTTTAAAGCGTTGCAAATTTTGTTAATGTAGTACGCATTTGCAAACGACACCGTAATCCGCTTATTCTGACACTGGCCTGACTATGACTACCCAAAAACCTATAAAGAAAATCATGATCGTTGGCGGCGGTTCCGCAGGCTGGATGGCAGCCTTGATCATTGCCCATTCAGTAAAAGAAAAAAATATAGAAGTCTGCGTCATAGAATCACCAACCGTAGGTGTGATTGGTGTTGGTGAAGGCTCCACGCCCGTTTTGAAAAAGTTTTTTGATAACCTGGGCATACAAGAATCCGAGTGGATGCCTGAATGTAATGCCACCTATAAATCTGGTATCAGTTTCGATGGCTGGTCCACCAAGCCTGGTCATGAACGTTATTTCCATCCCTTTGTGACGATGATAGATAACCTGACCTTGCCAGTATTTATCAACAATGTGAAAGCACGCCTGAATGGTGAAGATGTTTGTGCACTGCCTGACAAATTCTTTTTATCTTCCAAATTGGCTGAAAGCCATCTGGCACCTATCGCAGCCCACAATTTCCCGTTTTTTACAACGTATGGCTATCATTTCGATGCCATGCTGCTGGGTAAATTTTTGCACAAGAAAGCGCTGCAAATGGGTATTCGCCATATCAGTGCGCATATCACCGATACCAGGCTGGACATCAGCGGCAATATTGCTTCAGTGGTGATAGAGGGCGACGACAATCTGGAAGCGGATTTCTTTGTCGATTGTTCAGGTTTTGCGGCCCTGCTGATAGGCAAGGCATTGAAGACACCGTTTGTCAGCTATGCTGACCATCTCTTGAATGATTCTGCCATTGCCATGCCAACGGAGATTGGTGATGCAATTCCTACACAAACTGTTTCTACTGCGATGAAATATGGCTGGTCATGGAAGATACCGCTGCAAAATCGCTATGGTAATGGCTATGTGTATAGCTCTTCCTTTACTACTGCAGACCAGGCAGAAAAAGAGCTGCGTGAAAAACTGGGCTTGCTGGAATCGGATACCCAGGCACGTCATTTGAAAATGAAGCTGGGTCGTGTAGAAAAACACTGGAACAAGAATTGTCTGGCGGTCGGCTTGTCACAAGGATTTTTAGAACCATTGGAAGCAACCGCGCTCTACCTGACGCAGATGACTGCGGCAATTTTTTGCCTGTTCCTGGAAAAAGGAGACATGAGCGAGCAGGCGCAAAATGTCTATAACCATGAAATCAATCACTACTTTGATGGTCACCGCAATTACATCATCGCCCATTACAAGACCAATACTCGCACCGACACTGATTATTGGAAAGCCAATGCGGCTAACCTGCATACCATTCCAGACTCACTCAAGCATGTGTTTTCCACCTGGATGGAAGGCCGTGACCTTGGTGATGAAATCCGTCGCCAGAAAATTGATACGTATTACCCTGTCGCATCATGGTATGCATTGCTGGCTGGCATGGGCGTATTCCCGCAGGTCGACAAATCGGCTTCAGATACCGGGCAAAACAAGGGCGAACCTCTAGGCGACTTTATCCAGCGCTGCGCCCTGAATTTCCATGACCACCGCAGCTTTCTGTCAGCTCAAAAAATGGCGACATAAGGAAAGTTACAGTTAAGGTAAACATATAACAATGAGGCAAAACAACATGCGTCAAGGTAGTTAGTGCAAGTGACATGCATTTTTGCCAGTTTTTCGGCTAAACTCCAAGTCAAACTGGCAAAAATTATACTATTTCGTGCATGCCTCTGAATTACCTCGCCAATCTGACTTCGCCCAAGCGTACTCCCCGGTCTAATCTGCACCTGGGAGTAAGTTTGGCATGTGTGGCCGGCGCCTTGAATGCAGGCGGTTTTTTAGCCGTTGGTCAGTACACATCCCATATGACAGGCATGCTGTCATCCGCCGCTGATGATCTGGTACTCAGCAAGTTCCTGCCAGCTTTTGCCGCCTTGTTCATGCTGATTGCCTTTGCATGGGGTGCTGCCTGCACAGCACTCATTGTCAACTACGCTAGGCGCAACCAGTTTCGCTATATCTATACGCCAGTATTGCTACTGGAAGCGGTATTGCTGCTGGTATTTGGCCTGGTTGGCACCGAATTGCAGGAACATGCAGTCATCACCGTCTCTTTCACGACAGTGCTGCTCTGCTATGTCATGGGCTTGCAAAATGCCCTGATCACTAAAATCTCCCAGGCTGAAATACGCACTACGCATGTGACCGGCATGGTCACGGACATCGGTATCGAGTTCGGGAAAATGATTTACTGGAACAAGAATAAAGACGAAACGCATCACGAAAACGAAGTAAATGCGAATTTGCAAAAGCTGCGTTTGCACTGCACATTGGTGTTCTCATTTTTTTCTGGCGCTGTCATTGGTGCTTATGGTTTCAAGCATTTTGGTTTTATTGCCACCTTGCCTATCGCCACTGCACTGGTGGTTTTGTCATTGGCGCCCCGGTTCAGGAAAAGTTGATTATTGATACTCTGAATTCAATACATTTGCCACCTTCACAGCATCAAACTTACCATTTCTTTGGCTATTAAATAATTAAACCAGCATGTCCATATCTGATCCAGCCAATTTATTCCAGCGCGTGCCAGAGTTACGCGCTTTCAGTGATGATCCCAAAATAAGTCGTGCCATAGAATCCGGCGACCCCTTCAAGGTCTATCGTTCTTTGGTTCTGGCGCGCCTGTTCCGCCGCCTGCCACAACACAAGCATGTACTTAAAGAGCTCACTAGTGAACGCCGCTTGTTTGCCAAACCTTTAAAAGGCACGCCTTCAATGGGAACAGTCAATTCCGTCGGCTTTAGTTTTGTCGGGGAATCGGAACGGGACAGCGATGGCAGCCATATTGCCCTGCATGCTTTTGTCATATTATTCGGTATACCTCTACTTCCCTTGGGGTCTTATGTCGTACGCAGTACTGGTGACAGGCAATGGCAAATCTATGCACGCGCTCCGCTGGGCATCATGGGCTGGTTATATACGCGCGGCTTGGCGCTGGCTTTGGTAATCATGGTGCTAACGGGCGCTGCGGCGAGTTATCACGAGGCAAGCACCCAAAATTTGACGATATTAAATGGCTTTGAAATCCCCGTAACTGTAAAAATTGGGGAACAGACGCTTACTGTAGCAGCACAGGGCCGGGCGACCGTGACTTTGCCAGTGGGACATTTGCGGGGAGACGCAAGTGCCAGCAAAGCTGGCATCATTGATACGTATGACCAAACCCTTGAAAGCAATGACATCTTTAACATATGGAATATTGCCGGCGCAGCGCCGCTGGTAGAAAACACCATCATCTACAGCAAGGTAAAGCAAACTGATCCCGGGCAACCAGGAAGTCAGACCGTGCATTGCGGTAAACGCCTGCTGGGATTTTCCAACATACAGCACCTGTTCACGGAACCTCCACAAACAGTCAGCATGAGCAAGTACCAGAACACGGTCACAGCAAAACAATTAACCGTCGTCAGTCAGGCTGATACACCGGGCGTCATGTCTTGCCTGAGCTATGCATTTGAACATGGTCAGGAAAAAGACATGCTGGGTGCAATGGAAGCGTATGCGGCGATCAAGGACTGGGAAGAGCGCCCGACTGAAATTGCCCTCTATGTCGCGCGCAGTATCTCCAGTGCAGAAGCCCTGCGGTTAAGCCGTAGAGTATTGAAAGCTCATCCAGAAAATGTCATGCTGGAACGTAGCATCCAGGATTTGCGCGATGACATCGGCGAACACTCAGTAATTCTCAAGGAATATGCACAGCGCGCCAGTCAGCATGCGGACTCTTCATCAGAACAATATTTATATGCATCGCTACTGAATGGATTGGAAGGCTTGCGTGCCATGCAGGAGTTGGCGAAAAAATTCCCGCAAGATGCCAATATCTTGCGTAGCCTCACATGGCGTAAATCCGTGCATGGCGATATTCAGGGTGCCATGCAAAACTTGCAGCAACTGCATAAACTCTCACCGGAAAATGCACGACATTTATTGGATACGGAAATCAGGTTGATGTTGGCGCAGCAACATGGAGGAGATGCCCTGACACTACTGGATGCTGCAATCAATAACAGCAAAGGTACGGAAAGAGCAATGCTTGCAGTTGAGTTCAACGAAATAGCCCGGCAAATCGGCAAGGGTGATCCTGAAAAATATTTGCACAGCATGCCTGAGGATGAAAGCGACAGACTGCTGGACATTTACCGCAGTAAAGCTGGCCTGTCGCCAAGTAATGGCGCAAATAATAATCTGCCCATGGTCAAACTTTTACAAAGCCTGCGCAATGCGCCAGATCAGACACTGGATTTGCTAAAACGCATCAACTCAATACAGATACGCCAGCATTTTAGTATGGATCAACTAGCACTGGTCTACGGTGAAGCAAGTCGCGTCAACGATAAGGTGGTAAAAGATAAGTTGTATCAAATGATGCCTATGCACAAAGCTGACTTGACTGTATTCGAACAATTTGTACGGGGTGAACAGGTCAAGCTGGATGAGATGGATTTTGAAACGGATGTACAAGCAGCGGCTTATTTTATCCGCTCCCGCAACACACAGCTCCCAACTCAAGAACGGCAAAATTTAAGGAAACTGGCAGCAAAAACAGATGTGCTGCAGGGCGTAGTTACGACCGCAATCAAGCAATGGCAAAGCTGAGTCCAATATGAAAACTGATCATCAACGCAAACCGCAAAAAACCAATCTGACACGTCGTGCTGGTCTGGTCGTTGCCCTGTGGCTGGGTTTCTGGATACTCGCTCTGGGGCTGATTATTGCGCTGGCCTGGGTGCCGGTTACCCAGATGAATCACCGTTCTTCTCTGCAATTTTCTGGTGTCATCGCAGGTATCGCCGCATTGACGCTGGCGTATTCCTTGCGTCCCCGTCGAAAAGAAAAAAAGAGTGGCGATACCGTCAAACCTTTATCACGAGAAACCGCGGGGCCCTTGTATGCCATGGTGGAACGCATCGCCAGGGAACTCAAGGTAGATGCGCCTGTCAACATCCATCTGATCGGTGCTGCATCAGCCTTCATCAGCGGTAAAAAGAATTGGCGCGGTAAGGTGAAGGAACTTGAAGTCGGTCTGGGCTTGCCCTTGCTGGGTACTTTGTCAGAAGCTGAACTGGGTTCAGTCATCGCCCATGAATTTGGTCACTTTGTGGCTGGCGATTTGGCACTGGGGCCGTGGGTATACCGTACCCGCACTTCCATTGCGTATACCGTCACTGACCTGGATGACTCCATGTTTTTCCTGGATGTCTTGTTCCGCTATTACGGCAAATGGTTTTTGAAATTATCTGCGGCAGTGTCGCGTGAACAGGAATTTGCTGCTGACGCGCTGGCAGCCCAAAAATTTGGCCCGGTAGCCACCCGCAGCGCGCTGGAAAAAGTACATTTGATTTCGCCGATGTGGTCCAGCTATCTTGATTATGAACTTGGGCCTGCATTGAATCGAGGCGCGCGCATGCCTATTTTTGAAGGCTTCCGGCGCTTTTGCAAACCCGGAGTAAAGCGGGCTGACATACAAGCTGCGATTACCTATGCCGAATCACATACCACCTCAGAATTTGATACACATCCCAGTATGGAAGAACGCGTGGCAGCGGTTGTCCCGGGTGCCAAACCCGGCTTCCCGCCCTTGTCCCAATGCCTGCATTTACTTGGGGGAGAAGCAGAAACCGAGAATGCCTGGTATGCCCTGTTTGATAAAGAAGAACTCCAGCACTGCGACTGGGACCGTTATGCTAAAGAAATATTGCAGGAGCAAAACAAGCAAAGATTTGCCGGTAGCTGGATGGACCCACAAGCGCTTCCACTGAATGAATTGGTAAAGATGGCCACTGATCCAAATGGACTATGGGGTCGGCTCCGGCCAGAAGGCATCAGCTTTCTGTCGCCTATGGGCAAGCGTTTTTATGTGCTGGAAATCATGGAGGCCTGGATCACTGCCTGCCTGACTCATTATGGCTATACAGCAAGCCTGGTACCCGGACAGGCCTTGACCATGATGCGTGCTGATGTCAGGGTCATTCCTTCCGAATTATTACAGGCTGCCTTGCAATCCAAGCTGACTGCGAGCTATCTAAATGGCTTGCAGGCCGAGGCTGCACGTTCAGCTTAGCTTAATTTATACAAAAACATCAAACCTGGTGGGCTTTTTGAAGGCGTTTTTCCAGTCGCCTTTGTACGACTTCAAAACACAGGCTGAGAGCCCAATAGACTGCAGCGGCGGCGATATACAGGGGCAAGGGACGAAAGCTGGTGGCGATGACTTCCTTGGTCGCCAGCATCAACTCTGTTACCGTGATAACGGATACCAGGGAGGTATCCTTGATCAGGCTGATCAGGGTATTGCTCATTGATGGTACGGCCACACGCATGGCTTGTGGCACGACGATATAGCACAGGGTCTGTCCATAATTCAACCCCAAGCTGTAGCTGGCAGACCACTGGCCACGGCTGACACCCACTATCGCGCCGCGTATACTCTCTGACAGGTAAGCACCAGCATTCAGGCTCAATGCCAGTATGCCCGCAGATGTCGCCGAAAATTCTATACCGATGCTGGGCAGGCCATAATAGATGACAAAAATCTGTACCAGCAATGGCGTACCGCGTATCAGACTGACATAGACTGACGCCGGAGTACTGATCAATTTGCTTGGCAATATCCGTGCAACTGCCAGCAAGAACCCGAGGATCAAACCACCTACCATGGCACCGATGGCAAACAATAAGGTATAAGCAACGCCCTTCAACATGACCGGTGCTGCCATTTGCAGCAATTCTAGAATTTCCATGGCGACTTTAAAAAGAAATATCCCCGTGATAACGGGGATAGTAGTGACATCAAATGGATTGCATCCACTTCATCATACATGCGTAATCAGCCGACAATCCATATCAGATAGTATTGCCGACTTAATTTCAGCTTGTTTGTCGTTTATTGTGCCGCAGGTGCCTTGCTGACATCCTTACCAAACCATTTATTGGATGCTTTGGCAAAACTGCCGTCTTTGATGATGCCAGCCAAGGCAGCATTCAGAGCAGCGGCAAACTTGGGGTTATTCTTTTGGAAGGGAATACCATTTTTTGCAATTTCACCGATAGGTGCGCCTGCCTTGATAGGCAGATTGCTGGTCTTGACGAGGTAGGCAACCATCAGGCTGTCATTCAATGCGGCGTCAACACGGCCAGCTGCCAGATCTTGCAGGTACTCAGGTGCGCCTGGGTAACTCTTGACTTCAACACCAGCCACAGCCTTGGCGCGTTCTTCATAATTGCTGCCCTGGCCAACACCAAGTTTTTTGCCTTTCAGGTCTTCCAGGCTTTTAAATTCTCGCTTCTCATCTTTTTTGACGATGAGCTGGGCGCTGGAGACAGTATATGGGTCAGAGAAATCAAAAGTCTCCTGGCGCTTGGCAGTAACGCCAACCTGATTGACAATGACATCGAACTTGCCAGCAGACAAACCTGCCAGTATGCCGCTCCATTCAGAAGTCACGAATTCTGGTTTAACACCCAGTTTAGCCGCAAGTAATTTGGCAACATCAACGTCAAAGCCAGCCAGTTCATTGGTTTTGGTGTCTTTAAAATTGAATGGAGGGTAAGTACCTTCCAGCGCAATTTTCAAGGTGCCGCGTGTTTTGACAGTATCAAGCAGGTCAGCCGCAGTAGCAGTCAAAGACGCACCAGTCAGGATGACACTGGCCAGTAAAGTAGAAATTGTTTTTTTTGTCGAAGTTTTCATCATATCCCTGAGAAGTTTTTGATACCTTCGTTATTGATGACTGAAGATATCCACACTAAAACATGCCGGACAGAAAGATTTATCCGGCGACCTGCATATGATATGGAGTCTGACTACATTAGGACAACGAAGTATTTCTTATTTGCATATACCGCGACAGTGTATATGCGAAAAACGTGGAAGGATTGAAAAGTTGAAGAATGAAAGCTGGAAATTGAAAGACACGCCCCTGACCGCACTGTTAAGACACTCCAAACAGGATAAAGGCGTGCCAGGCTGCTCAGAAGGAGGGTAAATCGCTCAGGCTGTGACCAGGCGCATCATCACCGACCGTGCCCAGGCCGTGCATGCCGTCGTCATATTGTATGTCGACAACTTTAGGTCCAAGTATGATGCCGTTTTCGCTGTGAAATTTGGGCAAGACTTCGTCACCATTGGCGATCGTATCCAATACCGCCTGGACATCCGCCTCTTGCGGATCATCTACCGTGGCAGGTGGCATGACTTGCCCCCCTTTACTTTTGCCCCAACGCACCTTGGCGATACGTTGCCCACTGTCATCAAAACGGACGGCTTCAATAAAAAATAATGCCATGATCACGCTCCTCATCAAAGTTGCAAAGAAAATCGGGAAGAAACTGGAATAAGCAATGCTAGCTTTTCGGATTACCAATATGGTACACGTTTGCCTGATACTTTATCTTGCGCCTTTAGTATGACAGCTATATGTCACAATGTCCTGCAAAAAAATCGTCTTAAATCAACATGTTAGCAAATTTAAATATGCATTCAAGTGGGATTTTATTGCGCCCAATAGCAAAGCGGCTGACAGAAGCTTTTCGCCCTATCAGCCGCTTATTTGCTCAGTCAAGCTTTAAATTTAGCTCAATTTCGCTGCATGTTCACGCGTTGCATGGAAGGTCACGCCAGGCCAACGCTCTTGCGTCAGCTTCAAATTCACGCCGGATGTCGCCAGGTAAGCCATATTGCCTGCCGCATCATAAGCAATATTGCCACCCGCGCTGGAACGCTCAAAATCAGCCAGCATTTTTTTGTCTTCGCAACTGATCCAGCGAGCGCTGCTGATGCTGGTGCCTTCGAACACGGCGTCAACACCGTATTCATTTTTAAGGCGGCTCGCGACCACTTCAAACTGCAGGACACCAACCGCACCCAGCACCAGGTCACTACTGACAACGGGTTTGAATACCTGCACCGCCCCTTCTTCACCCAATTGCTGCAAGCCCTTTTGCAATTGCTTGATCTTCAGCGGATTCAAAATACGTGCCGTGCGGAAAAAGTCCGGTGCAAAATAAGGGATGCCCGTAAATTGCAGCAACTCACCTTCAGAGAAGCTGTCACCTATCTGCATATTGCCGTGGTTGGGCAAACCAATAATGTCGCCAGCGTAAGCCTCTTCTACCTGTTCACGCGACGATGCCATGAAGGTGACAACAGAAGACACTTTGATCTCACGATTCAGGCGCAAGTGTTTGAGCTTCATGCCGCGCTCAAAACGGCCTGAACACACGCGCAGGAAGGCAATACGGTCGCGGTGAGCCGGATCCATGTTTGCCTGGATTTTGAAAATAAAGCCAGAGAATGGCACTTCCTTGGGCTCGACTGAACGTATGGTGGCATCACGTTCACGCGGTGCCGGTGCCCAGTCCAGCAAGGCGTTCAAAATTTCACGAACGCCAAAGTTGTTGATGGCAGAGCCAAAGAATACTGGCGTTTGCACACCAGCCAAAAAGTCTTCCAGACTGAATGGGTGCGAAGCACCATGCACCAGTTCGACTTCCATCTTCAGCTGTTCAATTTCCAGCGGGAACATCTCTACCAGACGTGGATTATTGATGCCCTTGATGACTTCGAACTCCTGGTCAGCACGTTCGCTACCTGGCGTAAACAGCAAAATCTCGTCTTTCAGGATGTGATACACACCGCGGAAAGTCTTGCCCATCCCGATAGGCCAGGTCACTGGTGCGCACTTTATCTTCAGTACCGATTCCAGCTCATCGAGCAACTCCAGCGGGTCGCGGGTTTCGCGGTCCATCTTGTTGACGAAGGTGATGATGGGCGTATTGCGCATGCGGCAAACATTCAGCAACTTGATGGTCTGTTCTTCCACACCCTTCGCTGCATCGATCACCATCAAGGCAGAATCGACTGCCGTCAGCACGCGGTAGGTATCTTCAGAAAAGTCCTGGTGACCAGGGGTATCGAGCAGGTTGACCACATGGTCGCGGTATTCAAACTGCATGACAGAAGATGCTACCGAAATGCCGCGCTGCTTTTCGATTTCCATCCAGTCAGAAGTCGCATGGCGGCCGCTCTTGCGCGCCTTGACCGTACCAGCCAGTTGAATCGCGCCCGAGAACATCAGAAGCTTTTCAGTCAGCGTGGTTTTACCCGCATCCGGATGGGAAATAATGCCGAAGGTACGGCGGCGTGCCACTTCGCGGCTGATCAGGTCTTTCGATGCCGCACTGGACGTAGTTGTCTCTGAGACTGACTCGTGGCCGGATTCAGCGCTATCGTCTGGGGATGTATTCATGGTGTTCATGCTGATGCCGCAAAAATGGAAGAAAAACACGCAAGTTTAGCTGGTATTGGGGACGAAGTCGAATGCAAGCGCTGCCAGCACCTGTGCAATTTGCCACCCGTTCCAAGAAAAATGAAGGAAATAACAATTTCCCCAGAGATTTTCTTGCACTTTCCCATGACAATGCCATGATGTGGGCATGACGATATCTACAACAACTTAGTTCACCATGAAGAAATTTGCTCTTACGGCAACATTTTCTCTCTGCGCATTCATGTCCATGTCTGCACAGGCAGGTTCTGGTTATTATCTGGTCAGTATCTATGAAAATGAGGGTGAAAAGACCATTGATTTCAAATCCTGGTCTTCATTCCCCGAAAACCGTGCGACCTCCACCGTACCTGAACTGGGTATCAGCTACATGCCCAACAAGACCTGGTATACCGAAGTGTATGCAAGTTGGGCAAAACGTGGTGCAAGCTCGCTGGCAAATAGCGCCTGGGCCTGGCAAAACGACTTCTTGCTGACTCATGGACAATATCCCGTTGATCTGGCGCTGCATACCAGCCTGAACAAAAATACCGACAGCAGCCGTGGCGTCGACTTTGAATTTGGCCCCGCCATGCAGACTGAATTTGGCCGCATACAGGTAAATACCAATGTATTTCTGGAAAAAACTTACCGCGCCACGCCCGCCAGCCACATGCAAATGAAGTACCAGTGGCAGGGCAAATACCGCTTCCGGTCTGAACTGGAACTTGGCCTGCAAGGTTTTGGTGAGCTGGGTGACTGGGATAATTGGTCGGCAAGAGCATTGCAATCTCACCGTGCCGGCCCCATGATTTCTGGCAGCTTCGGCCTGGGGAATACGCCGGACAGCAAGCAAGCCATCAAATATGAAGCGTCGTATGTCGTGGGCAAACTCAATACCCGCCATGCGGGCGTGTTCAGCATGCGTCTGCAATATGCTTTCTGATCTACACACAATTTAATCAGTTTGCTATATCCTCGTCATCTTTGCAGCTTACCATCTTTGGTATTGATTACTCCTTATCTGATATTTCTATGAAAAAGCTACTGATATCCGCTTTCATGCTGGCGCTGGCCAGCTTGCCTCAACTGGGCTTTGCCTGGGGCGCAGATGGACACCAGACGGTAGGTGCCGTTGCCGAAAACCTGCTGGCAGGCAGCAAGGCTGGCGCCCAGGTCAAGGCCCTGCTGGGAGACAACACACTGGAAAAAATTGCCGTATGGGGTGATTGTGTCAAGGGTATAGCGCCGGACAAGGATTTTGCGTATACGTCTACAGGCCGTTATCCGGAATGTGCTTCCTTCGAAACGGCAGCAGGCATTGCCGCCATGGCTGACTATGTAAAGCGCAACAACACCAATTGCAACCCGGCTTCTGACGAAGAGAATTGCCACAAGCAATATCACTATGCCGACGTAGCCTTGCAACATGACCAATACAAGTTGGGCTACGTAGGCACCAGTGATCATGATGTGGTGTATGCGATACGCGCCGCGGTCATGGTATTGCAAGGCAAACCTCAGCCTGCCCCTTTCAATTTCAAGGACAAGCAGGAAGCCCTGATGTTATTGACTCACTATGTTGGTGACTTGCACCAACCGCTGCATGTAGGATCTGTGTTCCTGAATGCGGATGGTAAGATCGTCAACCCTGATGAAGGCCAGTATGACCGTGGCAGCAATACCGTAGGTGGCAATGCGCTGCAATGCCCATGTGGCAATCTGCATTCGTTGTGGGACGATCTGCCACAGCAATTCAAGCGTGGCCGCATGAATGATGCGCTGACCAAAAAGGCAAAAGCGGTGGTACCAACTAATGGCACCATTGAAGAATTGCCAGTCTTGTGGGCCAATGATGCCATCCGTGATGCGAGGGTTTTGTTTGCGGGCACCCAGTTCAGTAAAAGCACACCGAACCAAAGAGGAAATAACTGGTCTATCGCTTTACCGCTTGAATATGAAAAAACCATGCTGAATATGAAAGAAGATGCGCTGGCGCGTGCCGGTGCCCATCTGGCCCAGTTGTTAAAAACCATCTGGCCTGAATAATTCAGTCTTACCGTCACATGAGGAAATTTTTATGGCTTTCACTCCGCTACGCTGGGCAGGACAAGGTTTCAAATATCTCTGGAATGCGCTTGATTTCAGCCGCAGGGTATTTTTCAACCTGCTGATCCTGGCTATCCTTATCATGATCATCGTCAATCTTCTCAGTAGCGGGGTGAAAAAAATAGAAAGCAAAACTGCCCTGATCCTGAATCTGAAAGGGACGCTGGTAGAGCAACATGACAGCAGCCCGCGCGAAGCCTTGCTGGCAGAAGCCAGGGGCGACACCAAGAGAACCACGCAATTGCGCGATGTGCTGGCAGTGCTGGACCAGGCCAGCAAAGACCCGCAAGTCAGCAGCGCCGTCTTGCTGCTCGATGAAATGGGTGGCGCGGGTCTTGCCACCCTGCGTGAAGTGGCAACAGCACTAGACCGCTTCAAGGCCAGCGGCAAAACCGTTGTTGCCTGGGGTTCCAGCTTTGACCAGCGTCAGTACTATCTGGCTTCGCATGCGAATGAAGTCTATCTGCATCCCATGGGGACCGTGTCGATCACGGGCTTTGGTAAATACCGCAATTACTACCGCGATGCGCTCGACAAAGTTGGTGTCACCGTCAATGTGCTCAAGGCTGGTAACTTCAAGAGTTTTGGTGAACCCTATGTCGCCAACGGCCCATCCAAAGAAGCGGCAGAAGCTGAAGCTTTTTTATACAATGGCCTGTGGAAAACCTATACCACCGACGTAGAAAAAGCCCGCAAATTGCCAGCAGGCGACATCATGCGCGGCATTAATGACCTCGGTAAATTGCTGACCGATGCTGGTGGCGACCTCGCCAAACTGGCGATCAATACCAAGCTCGTTGATGGGTTGAAAACCCGTGATGAATTGCGTGAACTGATGCTCAAGCGCGGTGCCAGGGACGAACAGATCAAAACCTTCCGTCAGATTTCTTTTGACGATTACCTGGCCAGGGTCAAGACCAAGGCCTTTGGTGATGCCGTCGGTGTCATCGTTGCAGCAGGTGAAATCAGCGAAGGAACAGCGCCTCCCGGTTCCATCGGTGGTTTATCAACTTCACAAATGATACGCAAAGCCAGGGAAGACGACAGCATCAAAGCTGTTGTGCTGCGGGTAGACTCTCCTGGAGGCAGTGCCTTTGGTTCTGAACTGATACGTCGCGAACTGGAACTGACGCGCAAGGCAGGCAAACCCGTTGTGGTCTCCATGGGTGACGTTGCCGCATCCGGCGGCTACTGGATTTCGATGGCAGCTGACGAAGTGATTGCAGATGAAGCCACCATTACCGGCTCCATTGGCGTTATCGCGATTTTGCCGTCTGCTGACAAGGCGGCTGACAAACTGGGGGTACACACTGCTGGCTCACCGACCACCTGGCTGGCCGATCCATTCAACCCCCTGCGTCCTTTCAATGCGCGTTTTGCCCAAATCTTGCAGGCCAGCATCGATCACACTTATGCTGAGTTCACCTCCAAGGCAGCGGCAGCCCGTAAAACAACGCCAGAGAAAATCAATGAAGTTGCCCAGGGCCGTGTCTGGACAGGCATACAGGCTAAGGAAAGAGGCCTGGTTGATACCATAGGTAATTTTGGTGATGCATTGAAATCCGCATCGACCCGTGCCAAGCTGGGTGCTGATTACCGCATCAGCTATATAGAACGCGAGCCGTCCAAGATAGACCGCATTTTGAGTATCTTTGATGCCAAGCTCGCAAAGGTATTGCAAGACAACTTCAAACTTGCTGCCGTACCTACAGGCTTGCCACCAGCGGCTGCAAGCCAGGTGCTGAACGACCTGAGCTGGCTGTCAGAAGTCAATAAAGAAGGCAAAGGCTTCACTGCATTAACACATTGTCTTTGCACATCACCTTAGTGCCATCTGGGCAAAGGATAAAAAGTCCCGCATGCTGCGGGATTTTTTTTGTCCACAAAACATTGACGTTCAAAGATCAGACATAAAAGATCAAAGATTACCAAGACCGATATGACAAATGTCACCTCAAACTGATGGCATTTTCCTCTGTTGCAACTGTGTCTGGCAAGGCAAAATAAGAACATAACTAACAAGGAGTCATTACATGCATAAAACCTCTCTCGCCCTGGCACTGGCTGTTTGCGCTGGCACTATTCACTTCCCAGCAAATGCTGCAAGTTTTTTGATTGAACATGTGCGCGTATTTGATGGCCAGAAAATCCAGATTGATAAAAATGTGCTCATCGTCGATGGCAAAATCCTGGATAGCCATTTCACCGGCAAACCTGCCGCCGATACCACCATCGTCAATGGAAAAGGCCGCACCTTGTTGCCAGGCCTGATCGATGCCCATGTACATGCATTCCAGGACCAGGAACTGCCACTCCTGTACGGTGTGACCACGCAGATCGACATGTTCAGCAATGTGGACATGCTCAAGGCCATCAATGAAAAAATGCGCAAGGGCGAGAACCGCGACCGTGCAGACATCATCTCTGCCGGCATGCTCGCCACTGCGCCAGGTGGCCATGGTACAGAATATGGTATGCCCATCCCTACCCTGACCAAACCTGAAGAAGCACAGGCCTGGGTGGATGCCCGTATCGCCGAAGGCTCACACTTTATCAAGATCGTCATAGAGCATGGCAGTGAAAAACATCCCTTCAACAGCCTGGACAATGCCACCGTCAAGGCACTGGTCAAGGCTGCGCACTTGCGTAACAAGCTCGCTGTTGTCCATATAGGCACCCTGAAAGAAGCACAGGATGCGCTGGATGCAGATGCAGATGGACTGGTGCATCTGTTCACCGACAGGCAAATCAGTGAGCAGGATTTACGTTCATTAATCAACAGCGCAAAAAGCAAGCATGCTTTTGTCATGCCGACTTTTGCAGTACTGGAGAGTATCGCTGGCCTGAAAGAACAGGATGTATTGTCTGATAAGCGCATGACTGGCCTGCTCAGCAAATCGCAAATGCAGCCGTTGAATACACCGTATGGCCACAAGCCTGATGCTGATTTGCTCAGGGCCCCAAGAAAGGTAACAGCGGCCATGCATGCCGCAGGCATTCCTGTCCTGGCCGGTACCGATGCCGGTAATTCCGGCACTCAGTATGGCATCAGCCTGCATCATGAACTCGCTGCACTGGTCGAGGCGGGCCTGAGCCCCACGGCGGCACTGGCGTCAGCCACATCGGTACCAGCCACTACCTTCAGTCTGAAAGACCGTGGCCGCATCGCCAAGGGTTACAAAGCTGATCTCTTACTGGTTGATGGTGAACCGGACAAGGATATTCTCAATACACGCAATATTGTCGATGTATGGAAAGATGGCGAAAGGGTTACCGCACAGCGTGAACAAAAACTGCAGGAAGTCACCAAACAAAGCATACAAAAAAACCTGCTGGTAGAAATTCCTGCAGATGGACGCATAGGCCTGTTCAGCAAAGACAAACTGGCCAGCCCTTTTGGTGCTGGCTGGTATCCATCCAATGACGCCCCCATGAGTGGCAAATCCACAGTCGCACTGAAATTCCTTGAGTCTGGCAAGGATGGCGACGTACCTGCGAATGCGCTCTCGGTCGCCGGCAGTATCAACCCCGGCTTTGCTTATCCCTGGGCTGGGGTAGCTTTTTTCCCAGGCAATACACCCATGGAAGCAGTCAATCTTGGCAATGCCACCACCTTGAAATTCCGTGTCAAGGGTGATGGCAAAGACTATAGCGTAGGAATCAGCATGCAGGGCAGCTTTATCCCCGTCTCAGTCAGTTTCAAAACTACGGCAGACTGGCAGGAAATCTCTATTCCCTTCACTAAATTCAAGGGGATGGACCCCAGCATCATCACTATCCTCGCCTTCAATGCCGGGCCGCAAACTGGTGAATATCATTTTGAAATTGCCGACATCCGCCTTTTGAAGGAATAATGCTGCATTTGTTTAAGTACACACTCAAGGCAAAGCCGTGACTACATCATTACTGTCAAGACTATCTTTCTCCTGGGTGCCTGCACGCTATGGCAAAGCACCGTATTTCTGGCTACTTTCTTTTGCGATTTTTGGCTGGAAGTATTTATACATAGCCCCATCCACCACGGAATTGGTTTATCTCGCATTAAGCTTCCTGGTATTCCTGCCTTTTTATTTTTATAGCTTCTGGTGTTCTGAATGGCGCATTTATGCGTGCATGGCGTTGATTTGCAGCTTTGGCATTATCTGGGCACCTTACAATTATGGTGGATCCACTTTTTGCATATTTGCCGCCACCATGTGTTCGCGCCTTCCTGATACACGCAGGGCTTACATCACATTAAGCGCAATCGGCATTATCATCGTTATCGCCAGTGTGCTGATGCGGCTGGAATCTTATTTCTGGATACCGGCACTCATCTTCAGTATCCCCAGCGGAGTCGGTGCCATCATTAGCGAGCGTCTGACACGCAGCAATGAAAGCCTGCTCAAGAAGCAGGAAGAAGTCGAATACCTGGCCGCCATCTCTGAGCGCGAACGCATAGCCAGGGACCTGCACGATTTGCTTGGTCATACCCTGTCAGTGATTACCCTGAAAGCTGAACTTGCCGGCAAACTGCTTGACAGAAATCCCGAGGCCTGCAAAAAAGAAATCAATGACATAGAGCAGACCGCCCGGCAAGCATTGGCAGAAGTGCGGGCCGCCGTCATTGGCTATCGCGCCACCGGCTTGGGGTATGAACTGCAGTCTGCAAAAAAAACCCTGGACGCAGCTGAAGTTACCCTGCTCAGCGAGATTGAGCAATTCACCATACCCTCGGCACAAGAAAATGTCTTGGCACTGGCATTGCGTGAAGCCATCACGAATATCATACGGCATGCCCAGGCCACCCAATGCCACATCAGGCTTTATCAGCATGATGCACATGTGGTCTTGAAAATCAGCGACAATGGCCTCGCCGGACAAACTGGTGCAGTACGCAAAGGTAGTGGTTTGAACGGCATGAGTGAACGTGTACTGTCCCTGGGTGGAAGCCTGCAAGTACAGGCTTCACCAGACGCCACAGGCTTGCATCTGGAATTATCTTTGCCCTTGAAAGAAAAGAAATGATACGCATTATTATCGCCGAAGACCAGGCCCTGGTATCTGGCGCACTGGCTGCCTTGCTTGGCCTGGAAGACGACCTGGAAGTCATTGCTCGGGCAAAAAACGGCCAGGAAGCGTTGGCCTTGTGCGAAAAAGAACAGCCAGACATACTCGTTACCGATATAGAAATGCCACTCATGACAGGGCTGGAACTGGCAGCAGCAATTGCCGAGAAAAAGCTCAGCAGCAAAGTCATCGTGCTGACCACCTTTGCCCGCAGTGGCTACCTGCGCCGTGCCATGGCCAGTGGTGTACGGGGCTATATGCTCAAGGATGCACCTGCCGATACACTGGCAGCAGCCATACGAACGGTGCATGGCGGTGGCCGTGCTATCGCACCCGAACTGGCCATGGAAAGCTGGGGCGGCGAACAAGACCCGTTGAGCGAGCGTGAACGCCAGGTTTTACGGCTTGCCGGCTCAGGCTCAAGCAGTACAGAAATTGCCAAAATCATGCATTTATCGGAAGGCACGGTACGCAATTATCTCTCGGAAGCAATCAGTAAACTGCATGCAAAAAACCGTGTGGATGCCTATCGCTTGGCAAGAGATCAAGGCTGGTTGTAAAGTCACAGGCAGCCTATAATTGGAACGACAAAATGCAGGACTAAAAAGGAGGAAGATGATGAGGAAAGTAATTATTTTTTGGGTATGTAGCCTTCCCCTGCTTTCCTATGCTCAGCATTCCTCGCTTGAAGCGAGGTCTGACAAACTACGCGAAGCCGCCATGAGTGCATTTGAAAAGAATCATGATCAGAAAAAAGCACTGCAACTGAATGCCGCCGCACTCAAGCTCAGCCGCTATTTGCCCACAAGCAGCTGGCGCACTGTCGAAAACTATGACGATGCCGGTTTGTATTATTACGAAAGTAGCAAATGGAAGGCATCCGCCCAACACCAGGCCATTGCAGTCTTGCTGGCTTGCGGTATGGAAGAAAGCAAGAGCATGTTCCCGGTATATGTAAAACGCCTGGGCTTTGCTTTTTCCAAATACCGCCCGGGCGAAGATTTTGCACTCATTGCTGCCAATCCACTGTTGCTCCTGGAAGATATTCCGCTGAATCTGCGTGCCAATGCCGACTTGAGAAGACGCTATTTCAAGACCATCAAACTCAAACCTGATGCGCAAACCTCGACAGGACCTTATCTTTACAAAATAAAGCCCGGGACACTGCCAGCCACATGCTATCTGCCGCAGGACCAGACAGAGGAGCAAGCAGTCAGAAGCAAATAAGCTTCTTGCAAACAGGCTACAATAGCGCCAATTCTTCCGCAATCAGAGTTAGCCTAAATTGCAAGATTATTTATCCCATGTCAGCCTCGCCCCACATCCATTGCTGGCGGATGTCTGCATGCATTTTCTCGTCAAGGATATTCCAGACTGCTGGTACACGGTACCTGCCAGCCCATTACCTATGCTGATTGTTGTCACGCATGGTGCGGTTGAAATGGAGGACGGGAAAGCATTGCCTCCTCTGGCTATCGTTGGCCCCAGCCGCCATCGCTACCGTGGCAAAGCTCAAGCCGGTTCGCGATTTATTTCAGCTGCGTTCCGCCCGGGCATGCTCAGCGCTATCCTTGGGTATCCGGTTGATGAATTCAGTGATGCTGTCATTGATCTCGCCGATGTACTGCCACCATCCAGCTACCATGAGCTGGAAGATAAACTCCATGCCGCTAGCGACACTGCTGCCAAATTGGAAGTGGTGCAAGGCATGTTGCTACGCTTACGTTTGCTGCAAAAACCGCGCATCGCCCCGCTGGCGATGCCACGTCACTGGATCAGCAAACCCGCAAATGAGTTGGCCGACAAACTGGGCTTGGGGACAAGGCAGTTTGAGAGGCGTTTCCTGGCCAGCTTTGGCCTGAGTTTGCGCAGTTACAAACAGCACTTGCGTTACGGCGCGTCACTGATGCGAGTCATGCTGGGCAGCTTGCCAGCCCCTACCTGGGCTGAATGTGCCATCAGCTTTGGTTACGCTGACCAGGCACACATGAACCGTGACTTTGCCCGCTTTACCGGCCATACACCAGCCCATCTCATGCGTGGGCTTGCAGCACAAGACCCAGCGCTCTGGGCCTTCCGTTTTAATGAAACTGATATAGGCAAGATGTTCATCCCGCCAGATGAAATCGATGTCGTTTCAGTACAAGACCAGCTTATCGCTTAAATCCATAATCGGGGGTATCTCATACAAGGCAAGCAGGGAACCCTCATCATGGAAGAGCAAACAGGTTTGTTTCAGGATTCATACATCCTCACCAACGTCAATGATCTGATGAACAAGGTACAGAGCAACAGTATGTGGTACCTGTCCTTTGGCCTCGCCTGCTGCGCAGTCGAAATGATGCAGGCTGCCAGCGCCCGCTATGACATGGACCGCTTTGGTTTCATGCCCCGTGCAAGCCCGCGCCATGCAGATTTGATGATCGTTGCCGGCACCCTCACCAATAAAATGGCCCCGGCCTTGCGCAAAGTCTATGACCAGATGGCCGAGCCACGCTATGTGATTTCCATGGGTTCTTGCGCCAATGGAGGGGGTTACTACCATTACTCTTATTCCGTCGTGCGCGGCTGCGACCGTATCATTCCTGTCGATATCTACATCCCGGGTTGCCCACCTACGGCAGAGGCGCTGATTTATGGCCTGCTGCAGTTACAAAATAAGATCAAGCGCAGCAATAGCTTTGCCCGTTAGTAAATAAAGGCAATAGCAGCCTGAACTCGTTGCACAGATATTGCCATTACCAGCTCTTTGACATAGACACAGGGAAGCATATCCATAAGCGTTTATCTGCGATATGCCTTCCCATAGCTGCCGTCAAGCTTGCCTTTTGCCCAGTCCGCCATCAAATCGTAAAAACCTGGCGTAATACGTGTCTGCTTGCGCGTGCCATCTTTTGCTTCTGCATATTCCCACATACCGTGACCGGTATCGGGGAAGCGGTAAATCGTGATATTACTGCCCTGGCGGCGAAGATTCGAGAGCCGTTCCAAACTCACAGCACCCGGAGCCTGGCGGTCTTCATCCGCGAATACCCACATCTGTGGCACATCAACTTTGCTCAAGACCTGCATGGGATCAAGCGACCAGTCAATATTCAGCTTGTCGAATCTTGGTACGCCATTACGGCGCAGATCATCTACGGACATGCTCAGGAACACGCCTGAGTATCCTCCCTTTATACTTGTGAACCAGGCTTCTTTGCCAAACTGCTTCTGGATATCAGCAAGCTCATCAAACCCTTCTTTCAAATCAGATCTTGCTATTTTTGCCGTCACATCTGTGACCTTACTGGCTTTGGCAAGTATGTCGTCGCCATACCCGTGATCGCGTAACTCTTTGCTGACTTGCTCCGCATCCTGCCCCGTAATATCAACCGCCAGGCCAAAGCCAATCCCAAGAAACTCTGCCCTGGCCCGCGCTGCCGCGAGTGGCACTATCCACCCACCCTGGCTCAAGCCTATGAGACCAAAACGACCGTAGCGGCCCGCTGCCAATCGCTTGGCTTCATGCGAAGCTGCTACCAGGTCATCGGCCAGGCGAGGGAAGTTTTGTGTATATTCCCCTTGTGAAAGTCCGGTGCCGCGTTTGTCATAGACAAAAACCGAAATGCCCCGCCCGACCATTTGATAAGGATCACCTGCACGGTCTATCCAGCCAGTCCCCTCTGAGCCATGTGCATAGACGACCAGAGATGTATTTTTTCCTGCATCTGGCGGTTCCATCAGGCGGCCTGCGAGCATGAGGCCATTGGATTCAAATCGCGTGTTCAATTCGGAAATAGCCAGCTTGCTCCAAACCTCATTTCCTCGAATGAGGACTGCATTCTTTCCACATATCAGCGTAGTCCCAGAGTCCAGCGTATTGCCGACAATTCCGTCACTGAGGGTATAGTTAAATCCTTTGTCTGCTTTGGTCACGACAACAAATGCCTGTTTGTCTTTTTGAAAAATACCCGTCTCACACAAGGCTGATGTAAAAAGGCCTGACTTCAATACATCAGGCACATCCGTAGCCTGCGCAAATAAGATAGGACATGCCAGAGCGCATGTAGCAAACAAGGTAGACGATAATATTTTCACGCATTTCTCCGTGGGTAATTAATGCCGTAGATGCTATGCGATATCGTCGTTGCCAGACCTTGCAATCCGATGAACACGGGAATTCGATGACTCAAACCCTGATCAGAGGGTTTGGAATAAATGTAGCGTGAAGGAGAGCCAGTAAAACTGCGCGCAGCAGCTTTACTGGTCTAGTTTGGCTTGGTTTGGCTTATGCTGACAAGTCGTTTATAACGTTGCCAGATGCGCTTGCAGCACAGAATGCAAAGTCGCCGTTGGCCGCTGGATCAGCTTGCCAAGTTGACCACTGGCTTCAAACAAACCACCTTGTGCAGCGCCTGTATCTGATTGTGCAAGGATATGGGCGAAGCCTTCTGGCAAACCGAAAGAAACGAGCATATCCTTGTATTCTGTCTCGGCAACATTTGCATAAGCAACAGGCTTGCCCGACAGCTCAGCCAGAGTTGCAGCCAACTCTGCGAGAGTGAATGCCTGATCGCCTGCAAGTTCATAGGTCTTGCCAGCATGATCGCGGCCTGTCAGTACCGCTGCTGCGGCTATTGCAAAGTCAGCACGCGAAGCGGCTGAGAATTTACCGTCGCCTGCTGCCCCAAATACCTTGCCAGTTTGAAGCGCTGTACCTACAGCAGGAAAATAGTTTTCTATATACCAGGCATTGCGCAAGAAAACGAAAGGCAGGCCGCTGTCGCGTATCAGTTGTTCTGTCGCTATATGCTCCTGCGCGAGCAAAAGTGGTGAAGTATCTGCATGCAGGATGCTGGTGTAGGCAATTAATTCTACGCCTGCATTCTTCGCTGCCTGAACCACATTTTTGTGTTGTTCCAGCCTTTGACCGACTTCACTGGAAGAAACCAGCAAGAGCTTTTTCACCCCTTGCAA
Organism: Undibacterium sp. Ji42W; assembly: GCF_049340405.1. Lineage (NCBI taxonomy): Bacteria > Pseudomonadati > Pseudomonadota > Betaproteobacteria > Burkholderiales > Oxalobacteraceae > Undibacterium > Undibacterium sp. Ji42W. The sequence goes on along the minus strand of NZ_JBMPOV010000016.1, from coordinate 97,781 downwards.
GGCAACAGCTAACGTCTGTGGATGGCTGTAGTCGCCCTGGCGAACCTGTACACTGCTGGCGCGCAAATCCTCAGCCTTGCTGACATCCCTGACGACGGCAACGACTTGATTAGCTGGGACTGTACCCAACAAAGCCTTTGTCACCAGACGTCCCAATTGCCCACTTGCACCTGTCACTGCGATCATATTTATTTCTCCTGTTAAATTGACACTCACCAGCATTCATCAAGATCTCTCAATTTTTAAGTGCAGAATCCCAATGTTCATCTGCCTTTCCATCCACTATTCGCCAGGTATCAAACCAGGTGGTGGTGTATAAAAGCTGCTTGGTGGTCTTGTCCCTGACTGGCAAGGGATACATGACCGTTACCAGGTCACCTTCAGCAATGACAGCAACAACAGGTTTTGTCATTTTTTCCGGTATGGGTATGGCCTGGACTTTTCTGATGTCGACAAAATACTTCACCACGCCATCGAGCCCAGACAAGGCATACGGGTTATGCTGCAAGTAGCGTCTGGACAGGTATTTGTCTGCCAGTTCCCAATGCCCCGCCTCCAGCAAGTCTTTGACGATGTGATAGGCCACCTGCTTGTTGGCATGCAGCTTGGCATCGCTACTGCTAAACAATGCTTCTGCATTGTCTGCTCCGACAACCGGCTCTTGGGCGTAGCTGTTAGGTGTCAAGATAATGGACAATGTAGCTAGCGTAAGTGCCATCATTGCTCCCAAAACCTGGTTTTTCTTGAATCTGTATATCTGTTTTTTCATGACAAAGTCTCTCCTAGCTTCGATATACTTGTATTAGCGATCGAATCAAGGTCTATAATAGAGACTATGTCTAAAAATTGTAAGGAGGCAGTTTTTCGTGCCAAGGTTACCCAAAGTGAACCCATCTAAAATGGTGGGGATGGCATCGGATTTTGATCCTGGCATGTGCCCGGTCAGGAATGTGCTCAACCATATCAGCACCAAATGGACGCCGCTGATCTTGCTGACGCTGCAAGCAGGCCCTTTGCGCTTTAGTCAGCTACATAAGCAAGTGCCTGATATTTCCAAGCGCATGCTGACACAGTCTTTGCGCGATCTGGAAAGGGATGGTTTACTGAGTCGTAAAGTGTTCCCGACCAAACCGCCCAGCGTGGAATATGAACTGACCGCACTCGGTGCTTCGGTCATGGTACCTATGGGTGCACTGGTGAGTTGGGCGGAAAAGAATTTTGAAAAAATTAAATTATCAAGACAGACTTTTGATCAGGATAATGAAGCTGCGTAAAACCTGATTTCAATAAACCCGGACAATGCCTGATGCCGCTGATGTCTCTAATTAAGCCTTGTTGAGCTCACGCATGCTATCGACACCGTCATCCGACAACCAGACCAGGGTATTCATATAGGTCTCGATGCGATCGACCACGTCTGCTCTTGGGCCATTTTTCCATTCACTGGAGCCATAGAAGGCGTCTTGTTCTGCTTCCAAAGCGGCACGACTGGCGTAAGAACGTATCAGGTAATATGTCGCTTCTTCATGATCAGAATGCCCATAGGCGACCACATCCATATTCCTGCTTTTCAACATGGGTACAGCCAGCGTATGCACAGCCTGATGGAAGACGTCGGCAACGCCGGGTTTGAGGCGATACGTGCGGATTTCGACTAAACGGGTCATGGTTTTGCCTGTCAGGTGTCATTGAAGAATAGTCATGCTAGCACAAGCTGCTGGCATCCACTTATCATCGGACAAGCGCGCTGACATGAGTGCGACAAGGTCAGCGATGGCGTCTATGCCTTCTACTTATCTTTGCCTTGATTTCTTCCTTATAGCCCAGCAATTTTCCTATATTCAGGGCGTCCGTCCAGCGTGCCGAGCCGGCTCGCGCATTCAACAAGATCATGGTGGCTTGCTTACCTGCCAGCTTCACTCGCATGATAAGGCAGGCACCCGCTTCATTGGTGAACCCGGTTTTCGACAGCAGGATGTCCCAGCCTTTTTTACCGATCAGGCGATTGGTGTTGTGGAATTCACGGCTCAGCCCATTTTTGAGAGTGACGCTGTCTTCACTGTCGGTCGTGATGTCAGCAATTTCTGGATAACGTGATGCAGCTTGCGCCATCTTCACCAGGTCAGCGGCTGTCGAGGTGTTTTCTGGCGACAAGCCAGTCGCTTCGTGAATGACGGTGTGCCCCATACCTAGAGCAAGCAGTTTTGATTTGACGGCGACCATGAATGCACCCTGACCACCAGGATAAGTGCGGGACAGCGCTGCGGCGGCACGGTTATCAGAAGACATCAGGGCAAGTTGCAAGGCTTCCCTGCGCGTGAGGCTGGAACCTATCGGGACATGGGAGCGGCTATGCTTGAGCTGATCTTTATCCTCTTCTTCTATGGAGATTTTTTGATCCATATTGGCTTTGCTATCGAGCAGCACCATGGCTGTCATGAGCTTGGTCAGCGAGGCAATGGGTACTACCTCATCAGCATTTTTTTCCAGCAAAACCTGGCCATTGCGCTCATCAACAACGATGGCATTCTGAGCACTCAATTGCATGGCAGATAGACTGCCACAGTACAACATCAGGACAACTAACAACTTGGGCTTCAACATCGGGGCACATCGATTCTGTCACGGGATTAAACAAATAAGGCTGACGCAAAATTGCTAAGGCATTGAGATAGAGCTAAGCATAACAAGCTTGCGTCAACATTATAGAGAAAAACCAGCTTGCATACAGTCGGCAAATTTTGCCAGCCGTATGCAAGCCAATTTACTCAATGCTGAAAATTACTTGCCAGTGTAGATGATATCTGCACGGCGGTTTTCTGCCCATGCAGCTTCATCGCTACCTGTGGCTTTTGGTTTTTCTTTACCCAGAGAAACTGCTTCCATTTGTGATTCTGGCACACCCAGCAAAGATAGAGATTTACGCACGGCTTCTGCACGTTTCTGGCCCAGCGCCAGATTGTATTCACGGCCACCACGTTCGTCGGTATTACCCTGAATCAGGATTTTCTTGCCTTTATTGGCGCTCAGATATTTAGAGTGAGCGTTAACCGTACCACTATATTCGGTTTTAACCACATACTGATCAAAGTCAAAATAAACGCTGCGCTTTGCTAGTGGGCTATTAGGGTCATTCAACTCATCTCTTGCGATTACAGGCGCGACATCACGGTCTTTCGAAACGACAGGCTCTTCTTTTTTTCCTGAAGGAGGAGGCGGTGGTGTTTGCTCAGGCGGTTTGATCGGTGTACTGCAAGCTGCCAATAAAACAGCTACTGCCACCAGACCGGCAACGTTTTTGATATTGTTGATTGCACGCATATAAATACCCTCTAAATTTTTAATTAGTCGATTCAGTCCTGGCGCATAAGCGGGAGGCTACCAGGTAGTATGAAGCAACGCCATCTTGCCTCAGGAAACTTAGGCGAATCTTAAAAAATAGCGTCGATACCAATCAAACAGGGATTTTTGTCAAAAATATGCGCGTTTGTCAGTCTGGTTGGGTATGCGAAGCTGGAAACAAGATAATTACCTCCAGCCCACCCAGGGCAGCATCAGCCAGGCTGATAGTGGCATGATGGCGGTCAGCAATGGCCTTGGCAATCGCCAGCCCCAATCCACTACCGCTTTTATTCGTACCAGCGACGCGATAAAAACGGTCAAAGATACGCTCACGTTCTTCTGGTGCGATGCCGTCGCCAGTGTCCTGTATGCGAAGCCGCAAAGCCTCTTTGTCACTGCTGAGACTGATCTGCACCCCGCCCTCGTCCTGTATATAGCGCACGGCATTGTCGAGCAGGTTGCGTATCATGATGCGCAGGCTTTCGCCGTCTCCCTGTAGCTCAACTAGCTTACCCATTTCCGCATTGATGGTGATTTTCCTGGATTGCGCAAACGGCATGACATCGCTGACAGCTTGCTCTATACAGGAGTTCAGAGTGATGCGATGAAAGCTCAGGCTGGCTTGTGAAGTCGGATCTTGCCTTGCCAGCGCCAGCAATTGTTCGACCAAGCGAGAAGCACGATCAACGCCACCTAACAGGCGATTGATGGCTTGCTCGTGACTTTTTTCATCCTTGACCCTGCCCAGATTTTGCACCTGCAAGCGCAAAGCGGTGATCGGCGACCTGAGTTCATGCGCGGCGTCTGCCACAAAGCGCTGTTGTGACTGTATCGCCAAGCCCATGCGACTCAGCAGGGAATTCAATTCCGTCACCAGCAGCGACACTTCTTTGGGTACACCGTCAGAGGATACGGGATCAGTAGAATTGGCATTGCGGTTGGCCAGCTCGCTGCCTATGCGGTTAAGAGGTGCCAGCACTGAATTAATACCCCACCAGACCGCGCAAAACAAAAGCAAAGAGACCGGTATCACCGGCCACAGGGTACTCAGCGCAAAGGATATGGCCCTATCCCTGCGTGAACCCACTTTTTGCGCCACCTGGATGACGCGCTTGTTTTCTTCTGCGGCATACACGCGCCAGTCACCGTTTTCCAGCGTCACTGTTGAATAACCAAGAGCAGCTTGTTTGGGCAGGCTGCGGTGCTGGCGTGACTGATAGACCCTGGCCCCGTCTTCTGACCAGACTTGCACGACAAAATCAAAATCATCCATTTCTGTACCTGGCAGATTATGCCAATCGACCTGGTCAAAATCACCGTCCTGCAAGGCCAGTGCCATTTGCTGCATATGGTAATCAAACAGTTTGTTGGCTTCACCAATGGCGGCATGCAGCGAGCTGGCAAATTGTAAGGCTGCGGCAGCCAGAATGGCGATGCCAAACAGGAGCATCATTTGCAGACGCAAAGATTTCATGCGTTTTTTTCAATCACGTTTTTTTCAACCATATAGCCAACGCCACGCACATTCACGATGAATTTTTGTCCCAGCTTTTTTCGCAGGCCATGGATATACACTTCGACCGCATTGCTTTCTATCTCTGAAGTGGCCCCAAACAACTGGTCTTCGAGACGGCTGCGCGAGAGTATGGCGCCAGGCCGCGCTACCAGGGCATCAAGTATCGTCCATTCACGCGAAGACAGTATGACTTGTTCTGCGCCACTAAATACTTGCCGCGTCGTGGTATTGACGACGACGTCGCCGCACATATAGGAAGTGTCAGTACGACCATGGGAGCGCCTTACCAGGGCATGCATGCGGGCGATCAATTCATCCAGATCAAAAGGCTTGACGAGGTAATCGTCTGCGCCGGCATGCAGACCGCGTACACGGTCAGGCACGGCATCGCGCGCCGTCATGACCAGCACAGGCAAGGCATCACCGCGCTTGCGCAGGGCTTTTAAAATGTCCATGCCATCTCGTTGCGGCAGGCTCAGGTCCAGCAATAACACGTCATAGCTATGGAACTGCAGCGCTGCCTCCGCTGCTTCGCCGTTGCTGAGCCAGTCAACAAGATTGGCTTCACTTTCAAGGGCGATCTGAATGTTTTCACCTATCATGGGGTCGTCTTCAACGAGCAGTACTTTCATGTTTTGTATGTGATTGATGTGTGAAAAGATGAGGGCAGCATGATTGTACGCCATGGCCTGAGGCAAAAGATATGCCGCAAATCACTTGACAGGCGTCGCCATTTAATCTTTAATTTCTGTAACGACAGAAATTAAAGAAATAAAGGAAAATCATGCTACAAAAACAGTCTTCATTTCGCAAATGGCTGGTACGCTGGCTATACGCCGCCGCCTTCGCTCATTTCTTGATCGGTATCTTGCTGCCGTGGATCAGCGCCACTGGCCTGGTCGAGATTTATCACCAACTCATTGAGAGCCATTTCTGGCCTCAAGCTGCACCTGATGCGGCGCGCAATATGCAAGTCTGGTGGATGAGCCTGTTTGGCGCTACCGTGCAAACTGTGGGTTTGTGGATGGGCGCATTGATTTATCTGGGCAACCAGCATCGCAGCCGCTTTGCCTGGCTTTGGCTGATGATAGGTATACTGGTATGGGCACCGCAGGACATGCTGATTTCCATGCAGGCGAACATGCTGATCAATGTCTGGATAGATGCATTCGCTGTGCTGAGTATAATCCCGCCCTTGTTCATCTTGTGGAAAATGGATGCAAAGAATACTGAAAATACTGAAAGAAGCGCATGAACCCAGATAGCAAACCCATTCCGTCTGAAGGTGAATTATTCAGGAAAATCCTGGGCAAGGAATGGCTTAAACTGCACCCGGATATCCAGGCCAGGTTTGCCAAGAATCCTGAGCCGGACAAGCCACTCTATTACACAGGTGTGCTTAGCGAATTAAGCTGTTCAAGAATAGGCAAACTCCTGGGTCACCTGACCAGACCGATGATCGCCGGGGCCTTGATCCCTTATACTGATCATCACTTCCCTGTCGATATCATGGTGTACTCCAAACCAGATTGCCCTTCGATTTTCAAGCAGAGGATATACCGCCTGCACAACAGGCCGCCAATACAATTCACATCTTACATGCAGGAAAGTGAAAAAGGTGAAGTGCTAGAGTATGTAGGCATGGGCCTTGGTATGAAACTGATCTTGCATGTACATGAGGGTAATCTCTACTTCACCAGCGATGGTTATTTTTGGGACGTGCTGGGCTACCGCATACCCCTACCCGGTATTTTCACGCCTGGCAAAACTTATCTTTGCCATCGCAATGACAATCCTGAGCAATTCAATATCCGCATAGAAATCAAACATGCCTTATTTGGCCGCACCTTTACCCAGGTCGGCGTTTTCAAGGAAATTCATCCTGAGGTAGCATCATGAGCACCCATTTAATTGCCCTGCAATTGATGGCCGCGCAAGGCTTGCTCGGCGCTTTCGATACCCTGTACCACCACGAACTGACCGAAGCATTGCCACAGCGCGCCAGCGCCCGCACAGAACTGGGCATACATGCGACCCGCGCCATTATCTACAGCTTGCTCTTCGTTGGTTTGTCGGCATGGGCATGGCATGGTGCTTGGGCCATCGTGTTGTTGCTGGTGTTTGGCGTCGAGATCGTTTTAACCTTGTGGGACTTTGTGATTGAAGACCAGACCCGCCTTTTGCCAGCCACTGAACGCGTGACGCATACCGTACTCGCCATCAATGGTGGTGCCTTTATCACCTTGCTGATATTAAATACACCTGAGTGGTTTGCGGCTCCTACACAAATGCTATGGCAGCCACAGGGTTGGCTCAGTGTATTGCTGGCCTTGTGTGGTGTGGGCGTTGGCGCATCTGGCATACGTGATGGGCTGGCGGCACTGCACCTCCGTAAAATCGCAATTAAAGAAAGGCAGGCAAGCATGGTACATTTCAGCGACAAATCAGAGCAGGTTTTGGTCACCGGCGCCACCGGCTTTATCGGCAGCTTGCTGGTCAAGGCCTTGCTGGCCGATGGACAGCAAGTGACGATACTCAGCCGCAATCCAAAACAGGCAAGCTGGAAGTTTGATGGCAAGGCCAGGGTTATTACATCCATGCAAGAGTTACCTGCGAATCACCGTATAGATGTCCTCATCAACCTGGCTGGCGCGCGCATACTTGGCTGGCGCTGGTCAGAAAAACGCAAGGCAGAATTGCGCCTCAGTCGTACTGGTTTGACAAAAGACATCACTGCGTGGATCAGTAGAGCAGAAAGCAAACCCAGGCTCTTGCTGGCAGCCTCAGCCATTGGTTATTACGGCATACAGGCACCGGGCGATGACAGGGAATTAACCGAAAGCGCAGCGCCGCAAGCCATCTTCATGTCAGAACTATGTCAGGAATGGGAACAAGCCAACCAGACTGCCTGCACTTACGATGTCAAGGTCGCCAAGATGCGTTTCGGCGTTGTGCTGGGCCAGCAAGGCGCACTGGGCATGATGCTCCTGCCCATCAAGCTGGGGCTGGGTGGCGCGCTGGGTACTGGCAAGCAATGGCAATCATGGATACATGTGCATGATGTGCTGCGAGGCATTGCCCATTTGTGGCAGCATGAAGCAAGCCTGCCACTAGACAGTGCTTATAATTTCACTGCACCCGAAGTGGTAACGCAAAAACAGTTCAGCACTATCGCCGCCAATGTCTTGCATCGTCCCAGCCTTTTCCCTACACCGGGCTGGCCTATGCGCCTGATGCTGGGTGAGCAAGCTGATTTATTACTGGAAGGCCAGCGCGTGGTGCCGACAAAATTATTGGAAGGCGGTTTTGTTTTTGATTATCCAGATTTGCGTAGTGCACTGATAAACCTGGTCTAAGCAAACTGGCTAAGATACAAAATAAGATGCAAAGATACCTATGCCGCGCAGAAAACAACTCAAATCGATAGCAGCAGGAATTGCGGATAGCTTTAACAGCCGCAATAATGCTATTGAAGGCTATTGGGCCATCGGCAAGCTTTGCCGCTTTGCGCATGAACATACTATTTCTTTGCTTACTCTGGATTTGCTAAATATCATCTGCACACCGCAAAGCGCAGAGTTCAATGCTGTCATGCATGACTATAAGGTGAAGTTGCGTGCAATCATGAACAAGCAAGGTATTCCAGAAGACCAGCTAAAGGCAGCAACAATAGAAATTGATTTTCACCCTGAATATAAAGCACATTTGCACTGCTTTCGTTCTGTACTTGGCAGCCCCTATACTGTCACTACAAAATTGATGACGGACCTGGGAAAAATATACTGCGTCAGAACTGGAGGTAATTGCAAACCTCATGACCCGTTAATGGAAAGCCGGCGAAGCGTTTAGCTGTCATACACAATACCCTCACTTGAAATCTGAGATTAAGTCGCAATCTGGCTATGTAAAGTCAAGGAGCTAGCCATGTTTTTCCTGCGTCATCCCCAGCCTGTAAGGCCAAGAAAAGCCGTGCCCGAACTACAAGTCAGCAGCCAGACCCAGGTTACTGACACCAGCACTATTGTTGTTGAGCATAGCGAGAAAGATTTACTGACTTTGCAAACTCAGCTCAAGGCAAATGTAGCTGGCAAGAAGAAATAAAATAAAAAAACTGCGGCCTTCCTGGAGGGAACCAGAAAGCCGCAGAAACGCGCAAAAACTTTTGATCAGAATAAATAAGGCCAGTCAGGCAGCAGACCTTTTTTTCGCTTCTTCCTCATACAATTCTTTTTTGGACAACTTTCCTACCGGGGTTTTAGGTAACTCTGCGCGAATATCCATGGCTTGCGGCATTTCATGCTTGCCCAGTCTATCCTTGAGGAAGTCTTTCAATTCATCGAAGCTGAAAGCGGACTGACCTGCCTTGAGTTTGATAAAAGCCTTGGCTGCCTGACCACGATAAGCATCGGGGATGCCGATGACGCTAACTTCGGCCACGGCCGGGTGTTCATAAATCGCTTCTTCAATATTGCGTGGATAGACGTTGTAGCCACCTGACAAAATCATGTCCTTGGTGCGGTCAACGATATACACAAACCCGTCCGCATCCATATAACCGACATCGCCAGTGCGGAAATAACCGTCAGCAGTAAATGCGTCACGGGTCGCCTCAGGCTTGTTCCAGTAGCCTTTCATGATATTCGCGCCGGCGACACAGATTTCACCGCGTTCGCCCGGTGCCACTTCCTGACGCGGGTCATCGATGCTGACAAACTTGAAGCTGATACCCGGCGTTGGTAAACCGCAGGACCCTGACTTGCGTACGCCACCCAGCGGCGTAAAAGTGCCGGTAGGGGAAGTCTCGGTCATACCCCAGCCTTCAAGCAGGGTGCAGCCAGTCAATGCCTGGAATTGTTGCAGCACTTCTGCCGGTAAAGGCGCACCACCAGAGTTGCAGAATTTCAAAGCGCTCAGATCAAACTCCTTGATCTGGGGATGATTGATGATGGCGGTGTACATGGTGGGTACGCCGGGGAATACTGTGATCTTCTTGTTCGCCAGATCCTTCACCACGGCATCAGCATCAAAGCGGGTATGCAAGACAATTTCTGCACCCAGGCGTATGCCGAACAGCATGTCCACCGTCAATGCATATATGTGAAATAGCGGCAGCACGGCCAACAGTTTTTCTTTGCCCTCTTGCAGCACACGCGGCTCGATATTGGTGGTTTCCATGATCTGGCTGCACGCCGCGGTGAGGTTGCCATGCGTGAGCATGGCGCCCTTGGGCAAACCTGTGGTACCACCTGTATATTGCAGGGTAGCGATGGCTTCTTTGGGGTCGATTGCCGCAATGGGCGCGTAATCGCCATCATTGTCCAGCAGTTTTGCAAACAGCAGATGTTGTGCATTGTCGGGAATGGCAATGAGCTGGCCTGCCTTGTCCAGGTTCGCCCTGACGGCATCCGGATAAGGCGTCATTTCCGGGATATTGCCGATGATGAGTTTTTGCAGGCGGGTATGCCCTAGCATCTTGGCCATTTGCGGGTACAGCATGACCATGTCCAGCGTCACCAGTATGTCGGTATGGCTGTCAGAGATTTTATGCTCCAGCACTTTCTCGGCATCCAGCGGTGAGTAATTGACCACCGTGCCACCGGCCTGCAAAATGGCGAAAAAGCTGATGACGTAATGCGGTGTGTTTGGCAGATACAGGCCCACATGCACGCCAGGCTTGACACCCAGTTGCTGGAAACCTTTGGTAGCCTGGTTCACGAGTTTTTGCAATGCTGCATAGCTGGTCTTTTTACCCATGAATTCCAGTGCGGGCAAGTCTGGCCATTTGGCAACAGCGTCATGCAGCAATTGTGGCACGCTGCTGATGGGCAGGTCGGCGTCCCAGCATACGCCTGCGGGGTAAGATTTGATCCAGGGTGTATCGCGCATTTTTTGTCTCTCTCGTTATAAGAATAATTGAAAATGTCAGCCAACTCGGAAGTTAACGCAGGAAAAGCTCTGTCCTCCAAAGAAGAAAGAGCTACCTGTTAAAACCGTTCCATCAAACTCATGAAGCAGTAAATAGTTATTTTTTCTCCGTATATTTCTTCAACTCCATCTTGCCGATCTGATTCCTGTGGACTTCATCTGGACCATCTGCCAGGCGCAAGGTACGGGCTTGGGCATACGAGTATGCGAGACCAAAATCATCAGATACACCACCACCACCATGCGCCTGTATGGCCCAGTCGATAACCTGGCAAGCCATGGTTGGCGCTGCCACTTTGATCATGGCGATTTCTTTGGCGGCTGCCTTGTTGCCTACCGTATCCATCATCTGTGCGGCATTCAAGACCAGGAAGCGGGCCTGGTCGATCAGGATGCGGGCATTGGCAATACGTTCCAGCGTCACACCCTGCTCTGCGACCCGTTTGCCAAAGGCCACGCGTGTCAACGAGCGCTTGCACATGTCTTCCAGTGCACGTTCTGCCAAACCAATCAAACGCATGCAGTGATGGATGCGGCCAGGTCCAAGGCGACCTTGGGCAATTTCAAAACCGCGACCTTCGCCCAGCAAAATATTCGATGCTGGTACACGCACGTTCTCAAACAACACTTCGCCATGCCCATGCGGTGCATCGTCATAACCGAATACTGGCAAGGCGCGCAGGATAGTCACGCCCGGTGTATCACGCGGCACGATGATCATCGATTGCTGCTTGTGGCGGTCAGCATTGTCAGGATCACTCTTGCCCATGAAGATAAACACTTTGCAACGCGGATCATTGGCACCGGAAGACCACCATTTGCGGCCATTGATGACATACTCATCGCCATCACGGACGATGGATGATTCAATATTGGTGGCGTCAGACGATGCCACTGCCGGTTCTGTCATGGCAAAGCAGGAACGGATTTCACCACGCAACAAAGGTTTAAGCCATTGTTCCTGATGCTCAGGCGTGCCATAGCGTGCAAACACTTCCATATTGCCGGTATCAGGTGCCGAGCAATTGAATACTTCGGGCGCCCAGACCGCGCGGCCCATGATCTCGCACAGCGGAGCGTATTCCAGATTGGTCAAACCTGCGCCATGGGCAGACTCTGGCAGGAAGAGATTCCACAAGCCGGCATCGCGCGCCTTAGCCTTCAATTGCTCAACGACCTTGGTTGGTATCCAGGCATTGCCCGCCTTGCGGTTGGCAGCAATCTCGCCAAAGAAAGTCTTTTCATTTGCATAGACGTGTTCGTCCATGAAGGCGATCAGGCGCGTCTGCAAATCTTTGACTTTGGGACTGTATTGAAAATCCATGATGATTCCTTTTTCCTCATTTTTTCAGCTTGCTCAAATGGACATGACTATGTCCGCTTTACTTTCTTTGCAGTTCAATATTGCGCGCAGTCAGCAAGGCTGTTGCGCATAAAACTTCTTCGCCATTGCGTACAGAAAAAACCTCTGCCGCGCTGACTGTCAATAACTTCCCATGCGACACCACACGTCCGCGTGCCAGCAATTTTTCACCATCGGCTGGTGCGACTATCTTCAAATTACAATCGATGCTCGCGTTGATCCAGCCTGCCGGTAACAGGGTACCACCGGCAGAGATGCCAGCAAAATCTGCGGCAGCAAAGATAGCCGTCGCCTGCATCTTCCCGGGTACGAAACTGAGTTCTTCACGATAGGCAATCTCCAATGCCACTTCGCCGGGCCCCACCTTCACAAACTGTATGCCCAGCCATTGCGCCATCGGCATTGCCAAGACCATATTCTTCAGTTGCACTGCGTAATCTGGGTTGCTTGCCACAAATGCCGGTTTCATGATCGCGCCTTGTTATTTGCCGTATTAACTGACCAGATAACCACCATCAACATTGATGCAGGCACCAGTCGTATAACTTGATGCATTCGATGCCAGGTACAAGACCGTGCCCGCCATTTCATCCGGTTCGGCAATACGTTTCAAGGGTATGCGGGTCAATGCTCTTTCGAGGATGACGGGATTGTGGAACAGGGCCGAGGCAAACTTGGTATCGGTCGCGCCTGGCAGCAAGGCATTCACGCGTACACCCATGGCTGCGCATTCCAATGCGAAGGATTTGGTCATGGCGATGACGGCTGCCTTGGTGATGGAATAAATACCCTGCATGGCGCCAGGCACCACACCATTGACGGATGCCACATTGATGATACTGCCACCACCATGTTTTGCCATCAGCTTGGCACCGGCTGAAGACATGAAGAAATAGCCCCGTATATTGACATCCACCGTCTTTTGGAAGGCGCCGACATCGGTTTCCGTGATATGCCCGAAGTGCGGGTTAGTGGCGGCATTGTTGACCAGGATATCGAGTTTGCCGTGGGCTGCGGTGATGTCTGCAAACAGGGCATCGATCTGCGCCATTTCACCTATATGGCAGGCGCGTGCTTCAGCCTTGCCACCGGCAGCAATAATCGCAGCCACCACGGCTTCGCAGGATGCGGCCTTGCGACTGGAAACGATGACGTAAGCACCGTTGGCAGCCAGGGTTTTGGCGACTGCCTCACCGATACCACGGCTTGCGCCAGTGACCAGTGCTACCTTGCCAGTCAAATCAAACATTGTTGTCATCTATAGTCTCTCTGGTTTCTATTATTTCTTTAAACGTAGGTAATGACTTTGGGATTATTCAACACTTCAAGATGTGAAAAGTTATTCAGGTAAGCCAATGCAGGACGCAATACGCCCTCTGCTGTTGGTTGCAAATGAAAACGTGTGACCGCGCTATTCACCAGCGACCAGTTGAGTTCCGCAAAGCGTGGATCAGGGAAACCCAGTACATGCTGGCATAAGGCTGAGATCGTACCGCCAGAAGTGAACACGACGATGTTTTTGGCATCATCCGTAACCGTCAGTTGCTTTTGCATGGCGGTGACGCAGCGCTGGCGAAATGCATTCCAGCTTTCTACATACTCGGCATCATGCTCACCTGACATCCAGCGGCTGATGGCCTGTGCAAAAATATCCTGGAAGGCTTGCTTGCCATTCGGCGTATTCATGAGGAAATGCTTGACGGCAGCCGGGTCATCAAAGGCTGGCACATGGCGCGCCAGCACTTCATGGTGGTTATACTCATTGAAACCGGCATCGCAATGCCAGGCAGACATATCCAGCGCAGCAACATCTTGTTGCAGCATTTCTGACAAACAAGATTGCGCAGTCTGCTGATGTCTTTTCAGGACACCAGTGACAACCCTTGATACCTGCATATCCCGCCCTGCCCACCAGTTACCCAGATGGCGTGCCTGCTGTTCGCCGAGCTCAGACAATTGGTCATAGTTCTGGCTACCGAATGAAGCCTGCCCGTGCCTGACCAGATATAAAGCTGCCATTACTTCCTCTTTGATAAATCACTTACAAATTGATGAACAAAGTGTAAGCCTGAGTCTATAATTGATCAAATGAATAGTTATTATCCGAATTAATTAATTTTATGCATTTATCTCGTGTCGATTTAAACCTGTTCACGGTCTTCGTCGCCATCTATACCGAGGGCAGCGTGACCCGCGCCAGCCAGCAACTGAACCTGACCCAGCCAGCCATCAGTCATGCGCTGAACCGTCTGCGGCAATTGTTCAATGACCCGCTGTTTGTACGTCAGGGGCAGGCCATGGTGTCGACCCCACTGGCGCGCAGCATCATAGAGCCGGTGCGACAAGCCCTGCGAGGGCTGGAAGTAACCCTGACCGAGAATGACAAGTTTGACCCGGCACTGGCGACCAAACAGTTCAACCTGGCTTTGCGTGATGTATTGGAATCGACTGCCCTGCCGCCACTGATGGAAAGCATTACCCGGCAGGCACCACAAATCAATCTGGCGGCGATACAGGTGGAAAGGCGGGAACTGGTCAGCGAACTGGCGGCAGGCAGCCTGGATCTGGCGATTGACATGTTGCTGCCTTTGCCAAATGAGATACACCGCCAGAAGGTAGTACAAGGCAATACCGTCGTGCTGGCAAGACATGATCACCCCGTCATACAGGGCAAGCTCGATCTGGATACGTATATGCAAGCTGAACACATTTTGGCCAGCTCTCGCCGCAAAGGCATGGGTCTGGAAGATTTTGAACTGAGCCGACTGGGCTTGCAAAGATGCATACGCCTGCGCTGCCAGCATTATTTCGCTGCTTGCCGGGTAGTCAGCCAGACCAATTTATTGTTGACCATGCCGGAAGGTTACGCGCGCATTGCGAATGAACAATTCAACAATCAGATATTGCCGCTACCCGCAGTCATGCCTTCATGGGATGTGTATTTGTACTGGCACCAGAATGTGGAAAATGATCCCGCCAATCGTTGGTTGCGACAGCAAGTAATAGAGGCGTTTCAGAACCAGACTGTGTGATACCAGTCTGGTGTTACGTACCGCTCAGATGGAATGGAATTTATTTGCCGGATTTAGGCTCATCTGGCAACAGACACGCATCGATAATTTGCAAATCGTTATCTTTGGCAAAACTGACGACAAAATGATAAGCCAGAGGTTCAATTTCACGTATGGCTTCATTCACCACAACAGAACGCACGCCATTCAACAAAATGGGGCGCACATACGGTGAATACTGCAAATGTGAATTCCTGCCGCCATCGGGGCTAAAACAGGACATGGCTCCGCATAGGCGCTCTGCCCAATCGCTGGGGCGAAATTGTTTTCCATCGCTGGTTATACCCTGGATGAAAAACTCGCGTACTTGTTGCGTTTCTTTGGAATCGGCCATGTGCTCGGCTTGCAAAAGCAAGAGTGAATTAAGCTTAACATCATTATGTGACAGCAAGCTTTCAATATACTTCCATATTATATCTTATAGAAGACTTGAATCGAAACTGGCGTCGCTGATATATCTGGCTTTCATGCATAGCATGCAATCTTATTGAGCCACTATAGTGCATTTTGAGAGAGAGTAAAGAAAAGTCAGCGCAAGGCTTTGCCTGATTGACAAGCACTGCATTTCTCCGCAAAGCGTCATCGACAGGAAGAGAGTTGGCGTTTAATAAAAATTGATGCATCTGCCGTATTCAGGCACTACATCATTGAATGCAAAATGCATATGCCCTTACAATAAAAAAAGCGTATCCATTCATAGCAAGCTTCCGATTACACAATATGATCCCTTATTTCACAAAAGAACAAGTCAGCATCGCCCTGCCCTATGCAAAACTGATACCCGCATTACGCCTGGCATTTACGCAAGAAGTCATTGCGCCAAAACGGCATGCGCACAGCCTGTCGGATAGAGACAGCTCAAGCTTGCTGCTGATGCCAGTCTGGCAGCCGCAGGGACAACTAGGTGTGAAGCTGGTGACGGTAGCACCAAAGAATACAGATATGCCAACCGTGCAAGCAGTCTTTGTTTTATTTGATACCAAAACAGGCACACCGCTCGCTTTAATGGATGGTGAAGAATTGACTTTGCGACGCACCGCTGCGGCCTCTGCCCTTGCGTCTTCTTATGCATCCCGGCACGATGCACGGCATTTGCTGTTGGTTGGCAACGGCAGCCTGGCACCCCATATCGCGATTGCACATTGCCAGACCAGGGCGATTACTGATATCAGCATCTGGGGCAGGTCTGTTGACAAGTCAGCAGGTGCAGCAAAAATAATACGCGAGCATACGGAGTTCCCTGCACATATCAGAGTACATATCAGGGAAGACCTGGCAGCAGCATGCCATGAAGCCGACATCATTTGCTGTGCGACCACCAGCAAGACACCAGTCGTGTTGAGCGACTATGTCAAAGCAGGAACACATCTTGATCTGGTAGGCGGATTCAAGCCAGATATGCGTGAAGTGGATGATGAGTTGATGAGCAGGGCCACCGTGTTTGTCGATACTTATGCAGGTGCCCTGGCTGAGGCAGGAGACATCACACAAACGCTGGCGAATGGCAGTCTGGCAAAATCAGCGATCGTTGCGGAGCTGGCAGAGCTTTGCGCCGATAAGCACCTGGGGCGCAAAAGCAATGCCGAGATCACTTTGTTCAAGTCAGTGGGTACGGCAATTGAGGATTTGTGTGCAGCGAATCTGGTGTGGAGGAAGTGATGATGGATGCAGGCTGCGCCCTGACCCTGGCTACGCATTGTAGCGTTGGTCGGGCGTTGCCAGGCTAAGGGCCATCAGCCAGCAATAGACGTTACGTGCCGCATACGTTATTGAGGCCCAGTGTTGGGCTGGTAGCTCGTAGTCTGGCGAGGCCCGGCCCAACCTACAGCGCGGGTGAAGCGTGGCGACGCCCAGCCTTTGAAATCACGCATATACCCGGCAATTTATCTTCTTTGCCTTGCCAAACTTTAGTTTTTAGGAAACCCACCCAACAAAGCCGCACGTTTTTGTGGCTTTGTTGCCGTGCTGCTATTCGATGGTGATGCCATGGAAGCTGTCGTATTATTGCTGGTTGAACTGGCACCAGAACTAGGTTCGTAAGGCTTGAGGAACCACGGATCGACTTTCTCCTTTGGTGGTTGATAGCTACGCGCAGGGCGCTCACTTCTTTCGCCCCGGTCAGCACGGTCAGCGCGGTCACGACCAGGACGCTCACCTTGCTCACCACGCTCACGCGGTGCACGGTGTTCTGACTGATGTACGGATGTCGCCACAAAACCGGCCAGATTCAGGCGCACGATTTTTTGCTTGATCATTTTTTCTATGTCGATCAACAGACGCTCATCCTGATCCGTATGCAGGGAGATCGCATCGCCTTTGGCACCAGCACGGCCAGTACGGCCTATACGGTGGACATAGTCTTCGGCGTTATACGGCAAATCAAAATTGATGACACAAGGCAGCTCGGCAATGTCGAGGCCACGGGCAGCAACATCAGTCGCCACCAGCACTTCGACTTCACCTTGCTTGAAGGCTTCCAGCGCGGCCATACGTTCTTGTTGTGACTTGTCACCATGAATGGCAGATGCTTTTACGCCCTGCTTGACCAGATGCACCGCCAGGCGTGAAGCACCTATCTTGGTGTTGGAAAACACGATAACTTGCTTCAGGCCACGTTCACGGATGATGAAAGACACGGCATCACGTTTTTCTTCTGTCGATACCTTGTACAAAATCTGCGTGACATTATCAGCAGTAGCATTGCTGCGTGCCACTTCTATGGTTTGCGGATTAGTCAGGAAACTGGAGGCCAGTTTTTTGATCTCTTGCGAGAAGGTCGCGGAGAACATCAGGTTCTGACGCTTCTGGGGTAACAGATTGATGATGCGCTGCAGGTCAGGCAAGAAGCCCATGTCCAGCATGCGGTCAGCCTCATCCATGACGAGTATCTGGACCTGCGACAGGTTAACGGTTTTTTGTTGCACATGGTCGAGCAAACGGCCAGGCGTAGCAATCACAATCTCTACGCCGCTGCGCAAGATTGCCGTCTGCGGAGCCATATCCATGCCACCAAATACAACGGTAGAACGCAAAGGTGTATGACGGGAATAAGCTTTAACGTTTTCTGCAACCTGGTCAGCCAGTTCACGAGTCGGCGTCAAAATCAGCGCACGCACGGGGTGCCGTGCCGGTGAAGCACTAGTGCTTGCATGGGCTAGCAGCAACTGGATGATAGGCAAAGAAAAACCTGCAGTCTTGCCTGTGCCGGTCTGGGCTGCACCCATCACGTCACGGCCTTGCAAGACAACCGGGATAGCCTGCTCCTGAATCGGCGTTGGATGAACATAACCCTGATCTGTCAGGGCGCGCAAGATTTCTGGCGCCAGGCCGAAATCGGCAAACTTCACATCTGGTGTAGTTTGCTCAGTGGTAGGTATAGCTGGGGACTTGATATCAGTCATGGTAGTTGGTGGGCCCAGCAGGACTTGAACCTGCGACCAACGGATTATGAGTCCGCTGCTCTAACCAACTGAGCTATGGGCCCAATTCTTTCTGCAAGCTCTGCCTGCTTTAATCTGAGGTTAATCCAGTGTGGAAAAATACTTCAGGTTTTGCAGGTAAAGCCAGATGCCGCCGCCTGCAAAAATTGCGCCAAATTTCAGCACAACAATTTCAATGGGCACCGGAAAACCGACGCCCATTATATAACATTAATTACCTTCGAGGAAGCTCTTGAGCTTATCCGAGCGTGATGGATGGCGTAATTTTCGCAAAGCCTTGGCCTCTATCTGGCGAATACGTTCCCTGGTCACGTCAAATTGTTTACCTACTTCTTCGAGGGTATGATCCGTGGACATTTCAACGCCGAAACGCATGCGCAATACTTTTGCTTCGCGCGGCGTCAAAGAGTCGAGCACGTCTTTTACTACATTGCGCATCGATGCATGCAGGGCAGCATCGGCTGGCGCCAATGTGTGATTGTCTTCGATGAAGTCGCCCAAATGGGAATCATCATCATCGCCTATCGGTGTCTCCATGGAAATCGGCTCTTTCGCAATCTTCATGATCTTGCGAATTTTATCTTCCGGCATTTCCATCTTGATCGCCAGTGTTGCAGGATCAGGCTCGACACCTGTCTCTTGCAAAATCTGACGCGAGATACGATTCATTTTATTAATCGTTTCTATCATATGCACAGGAATACGGATAGTGCGTGCCTGATCGGCGATAGAACGGGTAATGGCCTGACGTATCCACCATGTCGCATAAGTCGAGAATTTATAACCACGACGGTATTCAAATTTATCAACTGCCTTCATCAAACCAATATTGCCTTCCTGGATCAGATCCAGGAATTGCAAACCACGATTCGTATATTTCTTGGCGATGGAAATCACCAGGCGCAAGTTGGCCTCGGTCATTTCACGCTTGGCTTTGCGCGCCTTCATTTCACCAGCAGACATCTTTTTGTTGATGTTGCGCAGATCAGGCAAAGGCAAGACAACACGAGATTGCAGGTCGATCAGTTTTTGCTGCAGTTGCTGCACTGAAGGAATATTACGGCCCAGCACAGCACTGTAGGAATGACCGGAATTCACTTCACCTTCAACCCAGCTCAGATTAGTCTCATTACCAGGGAAAACTTTGATGAAGTGAGAACGCGGCATACCGCAACGATTGACGACAACTTCGAGTATCTGCTTCTCTACATGACGCACTTCATCGACCTGGCCACGCAAGGTGTCGCACAATTTCTCAACGACTTTTGCAGTAAAGCGTATGCCCAGCAATTCACTGGAAATGGCTTCTTGTGCTTTGACGTAAGTCTTGGAGTTGTAGCCCTCTTTTTCATAAGACTTGCGCATCTTGTCAAAATTCGTCGAAATGATTTCGAATTTTGCCAGGGCATCACGTTTCAGTTGTTCGAGTTGCTCAGCAGAGATTGCAGCTGCGCCAGCGGCACCGCCATCATCGTCTTCCTCTTCCTCTTCTTCCTCTTCTTCCTCTTCTTCCTCTTCAGATGACTCTTCTGCAACCACTACTACAGGCGCAGCCTGCTCATCCGCATTCGGATCAACCAAGCCATCGACGATTTCATCGATCTTGATTTCATCGGCGGCGATACGATCAGCCGCAGCCAGGATTTCTGCAATCGTGGTTGGACAGGCAGAAATCGCCTGTATCATGTCTTTCAGGCCTTCTTCGATTTTCTTCGCAATGACGATTTCGCCTTCGCGCGTCAGCAACTCAACCGAACCCATTTCGCGCATATACATGCGCACTGGGTCAGTGGTGCGACCAAAATCAGAGTCAACCGTGGACAGCGCAGCTTCAGCAGCGGCTTCAACTTCATCATCATCGGTCGTGACAGTGACGACGTTATCCGACAACAACAGGGTTTCAGCATCAGGTGCCTGTTCATACACGGCCACGCCCATGTCGTTGAAGGTACCGATGATGCCTTCGATGGCTTCAGGGTCAACAACGTTCTCTGGCAAGTGATCGTTGATTTCTGCGAACGTCAGGTAGCCACGGTCCTTACCCAGCTTGATCAGGGTTTTCAACTTCTGGCGACGGCGCTCAAGTTCTTCTTCTGTCGCTTCAGGATCAGAAGAGAAGGCATCCTTGAGCAAAGCCTTTTCCTTGGCCTTGCGGTCTTTTGCCTTGGCCTTGTCGATGGCTTTCATCTCGGCGCGCTCTACTGCATTGAGCGCGGCGATTTCTTCATTCTCAGGCTGATATTCTTTCGGCTTACGGCCACGGCGACCAGGCACCTTCACCCCAGGCAATACATAGCCGGAGGTGTCGATTGCGGCAAGCACCGCAGCATCGGTCGTCTGGCTTACGGTAGGCGCAGAACCGGTTTTGATTTCCTGCACCTCTGGTGCAGCTTTCGCTGAATTCTTGGTTGGCTTAGTCACTGTCTTTGAATCGGTTTTGTTAATTGTCACAGAAGCTTTCGATGATACGGATACTGGTTCTGGCCGGGCTGCAGATGCACTCCTGGTTTTTCCACTGAGCTGGGATTCGGCCGCTTCTGCTGGCTGGGTCCCTTTTTTTACCGGTGGTGTCGCATTCTTGCCGCTCACTTCCTTACCAGCCGTTTTTGTCGCAGACGCGGATTGTGCATCCGTGTCTTTGGCTTTTGTTGCCGCCTTCAATACTGCTTTACTTGTTGCCTGTTTCGCCTGAACTGTCTCGGCTGCCAATGGTGTCTTTATCACTTTAGGCGCTTTAACGTCTTTCGCAACCCCTTTTTGCTCCGCCGTTTTGCCTGTTTTACCTATGCTAACGGCCTTACTACTCGTACTCCGTGCAGCAGCCTGTACGGCTACTTTTGCCTTGGTACCGGCACTTGCAGCGGTTTTTACCGATATGCTCGTCGCAGTGGCTGGCGCTTTCTTGGGCGCGGTTGCCACGGCTTTTGTTACCGTAGTGGACTTCAGGGTTTTCGCGGGTTTCTTCATTGCGCTAGCCATTGAATCAAACCATCCGGAACTGAGGAAGTCGCCTGTGGGTACATCACAAAAAAGAAAATGCGCTGCCAGCAGATCTTGCGATCGGCATCGCAGTGCAAACTCTAGTTTGTTGCAGACTTCCCGAGTCTCAGCGCCAGTGTTTTGGGTTACTCGGAGGAGCATTACGCTCACCTAAACAACACATCCTGCGCAAATACCAAAGGCTTCGCCCAGAATGAAACAACCTAAGACCTTGAATCGAAAGCCTTTAATTATACCATGCGAGCGTACTTTACTCCAGCCTAAGACTGTGCATATATCAACTAAGTGAATAAAAAATAGGCAGATACTGAAGAAAAAAGAGGCAAAAAACCAACTTCACTTAAAACAAAGTCATCCAATTATTTGGCAAAATACAAATAATTTGGCCAGTATCCCGCTTTCTTTATGTGAAATATAGCCAAAACATGAAATAACAAGGGCTGCACACTAAACTCGCACCATCTATCACGGGCCTGACAAACCTTGTATAAAATGACAATTCACCGATAGAACAACACCGCACCTGGGATTGTCATCAATTTAACGTGCTGCAGCCTCTGCAGCTGCCTGCTTCCTGAGTTGATCCTGCAACTGTGTGATTTCGCGGTAGCGGGCGATATCCTCTGGTTCACGCAAACCGCGTGCTGCCAAACCTTCCATCTCCAGTTTCAATACCTGATGCCGCATTTGGCGCAAAGCACCTGCCAATTCCAGTCTGACAATATCAATATCTGTTTCAGCCTGCTCAGCCATCTCGGCGATCAGTGTATCAAAATCAGAACCAAGGGAGCGCAATTGCTCGGCCAATGCAGCAAACTGGGCATTTTCCCCCATGCTTTGCGCCGTAAACACCAGGCTGCGCAGCATGTTGGCACCATCGGGTGCCAGCGCCGCAGCGTCTGCCAGCACCGTTTCATCGAGCATCATTGCCAATGAAGGATGCGCGACCAGGATGCGCATGATTTGCAACTCAAGTCCAACCGGCGCATTGCGCTTGCTCCTGGGCGGTGCCAGCTTGATACGGGCAACAGGCTGGCTAAGTTCAAACATGGTTTCAATTTCAGCCGGACTGGTTTGGGTGACCTGTGCCAGATTGCGCACCAGTTGCAAACGCATGCCGGAAGATTCCATTGCCTGCAACAAAGGCTTGGCATCAAACTGAGTACGGGCACGCCCTTCTGCCGTCGTCAAATCATTATCGCCTATCATTTCGCGCATGAAGAATTGCGACAGCGGCATGGCATCGTGCACTTCCTGCTCAAAAGCATCTGTACCAAATTCACGGATATAACTATCCGGGTCGTGCTCTTTAGGCAGGAACAAAAACTTGATGACCTTATCATCATTGGCATGCGGCAAACAAGCATCAAGCGCACGTCTTGCCGCACGGCGGCCAGCGCTATCGCCATCAAAACTGAAGATGACATGATCAGTCTGACGCAAGAGCTTTTGCACATGAGTAGGCGTACAAGCCGTACCTAAGGTTGCCACCGCTTGCGGAAAGCCCATTTGCGCAAGCGCGACCACATCCATATAGCCCTCGGTGACAAGCACATAACCGGCTTCACGGATAGCCTGGCGCGCTTCAAACAGGCCATATAATTCCAGGCCTTTTTGGAACAGCGGGGTTTCTGGCGAGTTCAAATACTTGGGTTCGCCTTGCTCCATGATACGCCCACCAAAACCAATGATCTGGCCCTTGGTATTCCGTATCGGGAACATGACACGGTCACGAAAGCGGTCATAACGCTTGCGACCACCACCCTCTTCCTCGCTTTTATCAATGACAAGACCTGCCTCGACCAGGGCGGGCACATTGTAATCCGTGAAAACACTGCGCAAACCATCCCAGGCATCCGGCGAAAAACCCAGGCCAAAACGTGCCGCTATTTCACCAGTCAGGCCACGTTTTTTTAAATAAGCGATGGCTTGCGGAGCGGTACGTAATTGCTGTTTATAGTATTCGCCGGCCTTGGTCATGACTTCGGACAAGGCCAGGCTTTTTGCCGTAACTTCGGCACGCTGCGCAGGCAAGAGCCGGTCTTCTTCCGGCACGATCATGCCATTGTTTTGTGCCAGGTCGCGGATGGCATCAACATAACTGAGGCCGGAATATTCCATCAGGAATCCGATGGAACTGCCATGCGCACCGCAGCCAAAACAGTGATAAAACTGCTTGGTCGGGCTAACGGTAAAACTTGGGGATTTTTCGTTATGGAAGGGACACAAACCCATGTAGTTTGCGCCACCTTTTTTGAGCTGCACGTATTTACCCACCACGTCGACAATGTCAACGCGGGCCAGTAAATCCTGTATAAAACTTTGTGGTATCAAAGCAGGACGCCAGCAAAAGAATAAAGCAAAAGTCTAAGGCGAATTACTTGGACAATGCCGCCTTGACCAAACCTGAGACTTTGCCCATATCGGCACGGCCAGCCAGCTTTGCCTTCAATACGTCGATCACTTTACGCATGTCTTGCGGGCCAGCTGCGCCAGTTTCTGCCACTGCAGCAGCCACGGCGGCCTGCACTTCTTCATCCGACATCGCTGCTGGCATGTAGACAGACAAGACAGCCAGTTCAGCTTTTTCTATATCAGCCAGGTCCTGGCGGCCACCCGCCTCAAACTGGGTGATGGAATCTTTACGCTGCTTGAGCATTTTTTCTATGATGGCCAATACCATGCCATCGTCCAGCTCTACGCGCTCATCCACTTCTTTTTGCTTCATGGCAGCCGTCAGCAAGCGGATAGTACCCAGCTTGACTGCTTCTTTGGCGCGCATGGCAGCCTTCATGTCATCGGTGATTTGTTCTTTCAAACCCATAGCGTACTCCTGAAATTATTCAAATGAATTCCGCGCAAATTTGCACAGGAATTAGGTATCAATCTCACACTTCAATCTTGCAATCAATCCAGACATATGCAAAATGGCACATACAATGCCCGAGACAAAGACAACAAAGCCCGCTGCGGCTGACCGGAGCGGGCATGCAAACCCAAGCTTTAATGAACTGGCAGCTATGTACCCGGCAAATTGCCAGACACAATAACTGGATTAGTACATCTTCTTAGGCAATTGCTGACTACGAATACGTTTGTAGTGACGCTTAACAGCGGCAGCCAACTTACGTTTGCGTTCTGCTGTTGGCTTCTCGTAGAACTCGCGAGCGCGCAATTCGGTCAACAGACCGGTCTTTTCGATAGTGCGCTTGAAGCGGCGCATGGCAACTTCGAACGGCTCGTTTTCTTTAAGGCGAATTGTGGTCATGTAAGTTCAAACCATGGAAAGATTTATAGGAAGACCGAGATATTAACAGGAAAATTAAATTAATGGAAGAAAGATGATTAAATCTTGCGCAAAAACCTGTGCAAGGCGCAACAAAATCAACAAATCCCCACCTACATTTACCTGGAAATTTCGATATTTACAGGGGTATGCCTCTAAATATCATTCCTTACAGAGTAAAAAATGAGATGCAATTCAGCATACTGCTATCGGGTATTATAACAGGCAAAAATACAACGCCCTGACAACACCGCGCTTACCACATTTATATCGCCAGCCCAGCGGCAGTACCCGAGGCCCAGGCCCACTGGAAATTATAGCCACCCAGCCACCCCGTCACATCAACTGCCTCACCAATAAAATACAGGCCATGCACTTTGTTTGCCATCATGCTTTGCTGAGATAGCTCGCGCGTATCAACACCGCCACGGGTGACCTCAGCCTTGCGGTAACCTTCAGAACCATCAGGTATCAGCTCCCATCGATTCAGTTTCTCACCTAGCAGACGCAAGCGCTTATCCTGCATATCAGCCACTCTGGCGTCCCCCACAAAACCATGTGCAGTCAATAGCCCATCAACCAGCCGTGCAGGCAGGTATTGCGATAAATGATTGGCAAGATTCTTTTTGATCGTGGATTTATTGCCAACCAGGTCTTCTGCCACATCGACTTCTGGCAAGAGATTGATGCGCATGGCCTTGCCCGGCTCCCAAAAACTGGATATCTGTAATACTGCCGGGCCGGACAAGCCACGGTGGGTGAACAGCAAATCTTCACGGAATACCGTGCGGGATTTTTTCTCACCCGTCTCTATATCTACTTCCAGTGAAATACCAGACAAGGGCACGAAAGGCTCCCAGGCTTTGGCATCAAAAGTCAAAGGCACGAGAGCAGGACGTGGCTCTATGATTTTCAAGCCAAATTGACGCGCCACTTTATGGGCAAAATCAGTCGCGCCAATTTTTGGGATAGACAAGCCTCCGCAAGCAATCACCACTTGCGCTGCGCGAATTACACCCGCGCTGGTTTGCAACAGAAAACCGCCCTGCTCCT
The DNA here is from genome assembly GCF_049340405.1 of Undibacterium sp. Ji42W. NCBI lineage: Bacteria > Pseudomonadati > Pseudomonadota > Betaproteobacteria > Burkholderiales > Oxalobacteraceae > Undibacterium > Undibacterium sp. Ji42W. The sequence goes on along the minus strand of NZ_JBMPOV010000016.1, from coordinate 71,785 downwards.
GTTTTTGCACATCATCAACCTTGCATCCCATGCGCCAGTCAACTTTACCTGCATCACATTCAGCCTTGAGCATACGGATGATATCTTCAGCGCTGTCGTCGCAAAACAATTGCCCTTTATGCTTCTCATGCCAGGCAATCTGATAACGCTTCATCAGGGACAGGAAATCTTGCGGCGTATAGCGCGACAAGGCACTTTTACAAAAATGCGGGTTCTCGGAAAGAAAATTGTTAGGCCCTGCATGCAGGTTAGTGAAATTACATCGCCCGCCACCTGAGATACGGATTTTTTCTGCCAGGCGGGTGGCATGGTCAATCAATACCACGCGCTTGCCACGCTGGCTTGCAACAGCAGCACACATCATTCCGGCTGCGCCTGCGCCTATCACGGCAAGGTCAAATTGATTACTCATGGTATTTACTTTCGGTACTTTCAAAAATTCAAGCGAGATTGTAGCTTATGGCAGGCGCAATGAATCCACAGTCCGGCTCAATCTTGCTGAATACCCTTGAGATAGGCACAAAACATATCCGCCATGGCATCGGCATAGATTTTGATCTCTGCCTGAGTGCGTCGGGTGCTAGAAAAACTGCTGCCTACTGCACTCAGGGTCGTGGTGACCAAATCACCAGCAAGCGTGCGCGTGGCCGCAGATGCCCCCGGCAGTACTTCTGCCATAAATAAGTCGATAGTACAGTCTGCGGACGCCTTTACCTCCTGCGCCTCAGGCGCGTCACGGTAGAGCGGTGCGGCATCACTGAGCGCAAGACGCGTTTCTGCTTCCTCGCATTCCGAGCGTATGAAAGCATGAACCAGTGTGCGCAGGCGTTCAAGCGGTGGCTTGCTGGCGTCTTCAAGAATGCGGCGCAACATCTCGGAAGTCTGTTGCCACTCATCGGTTTGCAGCCGAAACAGAATCGCGGCCTTGTTCGGGAAATATTGATAAACCGAGCCTATGCTGACCCCTGCCCGCTCTGCCACTCTGGCCGTAGTAAAACGCGTCACGCCTTCTTGCGCCAACACCTGAACGGCCGCCTCCAGGATTGCCGCTACCAACCCGGCAGAGCGCACCTGTTGTGGTTGCTTGCGGGTGGAAACCTGAGGTCGGCGGCGGGTGGTCATCGTGTAAGAAACCATAGAAAGAGAGCAAGGAAACGGGAAATCCATCCTGTGGTAATGCGATGAATCCGTCACATCTTAACCTAAGCTGTGTCATCCCTCAATCAGCTTGCAACTCGCCTGAATCATTGCAATGAAAGCAATTTCACGCCAAAGCAAAACCTGAGCTTTGATCTGATGACATGTCATTCAAGATTCCAATTTTCGCGATCTGACACACACATTCTCATAGTGAATCAAAGACTTATCCATTAACGAAGTCCGTGAAAAAACGCGAGGCCCAATGCGATTAGTCAAGGTGAATCATTGCCCGTATCATTTTTCACCAATGCGACGAATTAATCGCGTTTTATTTTTAATCACCTGCATGGCAGGTGGCATTCACATTCGAATCGAAAACATCTATGACAACAACACTTACTTCTACCACGCTGGCGGCTTTGCTCGACCGTCTGTTCAAGCAAGCCGATGCTGCGACCAGCCCGGCCATTGCCAGCATTTCGCGCGAAGAACGCGAGCGCCTTATGCACAGCAAAACCGAGTACCTGGATTTTTATAGTTTGCTGAAGGACCTCTGGCTGCCAGTCTCGCGTGAAACTGGTGTACTGCTCTACTTGCTGGCGCGCAGCAGCAATGCCCGCAACATCGTTGAATTTGGCACCTCCTTCGGCATTTCCACCCTGCACCTGGCAGCCGCATTGCGTGATAACGGTGGCGGCCGCCTGATCAGCAGCGAGTTTGAGCCATCGAAGGTGGTGCAAGCGCAAAAACACCTGGATGAAGGAGGCCTGGCTGATCTGGTCGAGATACGTGAAGGCGATGCATTGCAGACGCTGGCAACAGGTCTTCCTGCATCCATTGACCTGTTATTACTCGACGGTGCTAAGGCGCTCTATAGCGATGTCCTGATGCTGATTGAAAAGCACTTGCGCCCAGGCGCGCTGATCATCGCTGACAACGCGGATTACAGCCCTGATTATCTCGCGCAGATACGTGCGCCAGGTAGCGGCTATCTGTCTCTGCCATTTGGCGACGATGTAGAAGTATCGATGTGGCTGGGCTGAATTCTCACAAGCCCTCAAACAAATCACAATTAAATTTAAGGAAAATAGTATGCACGTATTTGTTACTGGAGCCACTGGCTGGGTAGGCTCTGCCGTAGTTCAGGAATTGATCAACGCAGGTCACCTGGTAACTGGACTTGCCCGCTCTGCCGAAAAGGCGACGGCATTCGCTGCAACTGGAGCAAAAGTCTTGCTCGCCAGGCAGGAAGATCTTGATACCATGCGTGAGGCTGCAGACAAGGCTGACGCCGTCATTCACACCGCGTTCAATCATGACTTTTCAAAATTCATCGAGAATTGCGAGCAAGACCGTCTTGTCATAGAAGCCTTGGGAAGCGCACTGGAAGGATCTGATCGTCCATTGATTGTGACCTCGGGCTTGCTGGGCATGGCACGCGGAGCAAGCGAACTGGACCTGCCCAATCCTGGCTCTCCACGCAAATCCGAACCAACCGCCCGCGCCTTGTCTGAACGAGGCATACGCGCGGCGACCGTGCGGCTGGCACCATCGGTTCACGGCCTTGGTGATTATGGCTTCGTCCCCCTGCTGATACGCCTGGCAAAGGAAAGGGGAGTATCAGCCTATCTTGGCGATGGTCAGAACTGCTGGTCTGGCGTGCACCGGCAAGATGCTGCGCGCATCTACCGTCTCGCGCTGGAACAAGGTGTGACCGAGTTGGCCTATCATGCAATCGCTGATGAGAGTATTCCCTTCAAGGCGATCGCCGAAATGATAGGCCGCCACCTGGGCTTGCCAGTAGAATCGCGGGAAGCGGATCACTTTGGCTGGTTCGCAAAAATGGCAGGGACGGACATGGCTGCCACGAGTTTGAGGACGAGAGAACTGCTAGGCTGGAAACCTGAAGGCCCCCCCCTGCTCGTAGACCTGGATCAAGCGGGCTACTACGCTGCCTGACTAAGCATGAAACGCACTATTTTTTCACCCGGCCTTGGCATTTATGGATGCCAGGTTTTTTTCTTTACACCCCATCGGGTAGTCCTTATTGATGGGGTTACCCATCGTCTCAGTCGCCTGCCCAATTCAACACATACATGCAATATGCCATATAGGTGAGCGCCAATAGCAGACTTGTATTGGATGTTCCGGCGCAAGACATACGTTCCTGCTCCAGCTCATTTTATGTCCAGGAACTTGGCACATGACCAGACCAGTTTTTTCAACCAAGGACTATGTCATGAAAATTTTCATGGCATTTCTTGGGCGCCACAAGTCCACTTGGCAAAGCTAGCTTTTTCAACGCCCCATTTTCAGGCATAAAAATCGGTTAAACAAGAATTCTGCCAAGCAACGATATTGTTTGAAATTAGCAACATTCCTGCAGCAAAAACCGTATTTCCTTATTTGGATTTAAGTAATTCTTGACTTGTTTGCTGGCTAGAGAGATAACGGATTTGCCGCCACGCAAACGATTACGCAAACGTTTGCGGTGGTGCGCGTAGCGAAATTATCTATTTCACCACGCCCCATTTCAGGGATGGTGCAAGTGCACCATTTCAGAACATCACCGATTAACATCAATTTGGGAACTTAACATGCGCAAAACTATTTCTCAGCAATGGCACAAGGGAGTCAGCCTGAGCGTGATCGCTCTGGCGGTCGCTGCGGCCTTCCCCATGCAAGCTGCCTGGGCTCAGGATGCTACGCCTGCTGCCAAAAATGACGGCACACAACTGGAAACCGTTATCGTTACAGCTAACCGCCGTGCAGAAAACATCAAGGAAGTACCGATGTCCATTTCTGCCATCAAAGGCGAAGCACTCGATACTTACAACGCCAGTGGCCAGGATATTCGCTTCCTGGCAGCACGCGTACCTAGTTTGAACGTTGAATCCGACTTTGGCCGTTCTTTCCCACGCTTCTATATCCGCGGTCTGGGCAATACTGATTTCGATCTGAATGCATCCCAGCCGGTTGGCCTGGTGTATGACGACGTCGTACAAGAAAGCCCCATGTTGAAAGGTTTTCCGGTATTTGACGTAGACCAGGTAGAAATTCTGCGTGGCCCTCAAGGCACGCTGTTCGGCCGCAACTCGCCCGCTGGTGTATTGAAGTTTGATTCTGCCAAACCTACCCGTCGTTTTGAAGGTTACGGCAATATCGGCTTTGGTAATTACAAAGCGATCAATCTGGAAGGTGCCATCAATGTCCCGTTGAATCAAGACTGGGCAATGCGCTTCTCGGCACAATCTCAGACACGCGATGACCGCGTGACCAATCCACGTTCCACTGGTGAGAAAAATCTCGAGGGTTACCGTGACGATGCAGCACGCTTGCAATTCTCGTATAAAAATGGCGACTTCAGTGCTCTGGTGAATTTGCATGGCCGCGACATGTCTGGCAATGCCACATTGTTCCGCGCCAATATAATCCAAAAAGGAACGAACAATATTGTTCCAGGCTTTGACTATGCCAGTTACCCTACGGATGGGTTGAACAGCCAGAAACTGCAATCTTCCGGTGGCAGCGTCCGTTTGCGTTGGGATATGCCAGGCATCAGCCTGCATTCCATCACTGCGTATGACAAGGCAAAATTCTATAGCCGCGCTGACGTTGACGGCGGTTATGGTGCGTCGTTCGCTTCTTCCATGGGGCCGGGCTTTATCCCATTCCCATCCGAAACAGCAGATGGCTTGCCTAGCCTGAAGCAGATCACACAAGAGTTCCGCGTTGAATCCAATACTAAAGACGCACTGCAATGGATAGCTGGCTTGTATTACTTCAGTGAAGAACTGCAAGTTGACAGCTTCGACTTCAATTCCCTGGCACCAGGTAATCCACAAGACGGTTATGCAGTTCAACATCAAAGTGCAAAATCCTGGGCAGCCTTCGGTACTGTGAACTATGCAGTCACTGAGCAATTCAAACTGCGCGGCGGCTTGCGTTATACCAGCGATAAAAAAGACTTTGATGCACAACGTACCTGGACACCAGGCACAGCCCTGGGCACGCCTGGCACACCGTTGTTCAGAGCCAACCCATCTGCCACCAACATCAGTTGGGATCTGGGGGCGAACTACACACTGGATAAAGCAACATCCGTGTTTGCCCGTATCGCTACTGGCTACCGTGCACCAAGTATCCAGGGCCGCGTTTTATTTGGTGACAGCATCTCTGTTGCCAATTCAGAAAAAACCCTGTCTTTCGAAGCCGGTATCAAGAAAGACATCCTGGATAACACAGCACGTATCAGCGCGACAGTATTCCAGTACACAGCCAAAGACTTGCAGTTGACTGCGGGTAGCGGTGGCGTGAACCAGAACAAACTGGTCAATGCAGACAAGGCTGTTGGCCAAGGCTTTGAGATGGAATTGCAAGCCAACCTGAACCGCAACTGGAAAACCACAGTAGGTGTCAGCTATAACGATACAGAAATCAGAGATGGCAAACTGTTCGTCGCGCCATGCGGTAACGGCTGTACAGTCACCAACCCTGCAGGCCCAGTTGCCGGTACTGTGCTGATCGGTGGAAACCCACTGCCACGCGCACCTAAATGGGTAGGCAACTTCTCGCTGCGTTATTCCACGCAAATCGGCGAAGGCACTTTGTACGCCAGCACAGACTGGTCTTACAAAGATTCCTACAATATGTTTTTGTATGAAGCCAAGGAATACAAAGCCAAATCCATGCTGGAAGGCGGCCTGCGCCTGGCTTATATGTGGGCTGACGGCAAATATGAACTCGCTGCTTATGGTCGCAACATCACCAACAAGCAACAAGTCATCGCCGCCATCGACTTCAACAACCTGACAGGTATCCTGAACGAACCACGCAACTACGGCGTACAGTTTAAGGCTAACTTCTGATAGCTTGTTAAGCTGATAAAAACGCCGGAGTGATCCGGCGTTTTTTTATGGGTGGCACGTTAAAACAGATACGGTTATGGCGGGAAGGATGGCTACCCACTGCCACCTTCCGTGAGCGAATCCAAGGGGCATAAACAGTTCAAAAGTAAACCTAGCTGGTTTAGCTGTCCATTGCGTTTTCAATTGTAATACCGGACGCGGGCAGCATGTCGCCGCCTCTGGTGAAGTTTGTTCGGCTCATGACTTTGCGCCACAAGCGACAAAAGAACAACTCTATTTATCCATCGTTTTAACGGGTCGCAATCCAGCCCTTGCTTTTTCTCTAAGCTGCCTAGACTGGGTGTTTATTTGCAAAACATCTAACGGCAGCAAGACGCGAATTAAAATATAAATCTGCCACAGGGAAAGCGTACACAGCAACCCAAACATAATGCCCAGAGCTATAACAACTGATGTCGATTGCAACGTCTTAAGAATTACATCATACGGAAAGAAAGTCTTTATCGATGAAAATAGTGGGCCAAGTGCGACCAACACAATTATCAGAACAGCAGAATGCGCCAGCGGCGAAACGATCTTTTCTACATTTCCTGCTGCCCCTACATCATCATCTTTAACTCTGCGAAAACCTGACTTTACGACCTCTGGATAAACCACAGCAAGCAGCGCACCCATCACACAAAAACAATGGGGCTGGTTGTTCTCATGGCCTCAAAATAGGGCCACCGGTCAGCAAGTGAAACGATTCTTCCAAACGTCGCACCACATACGATCAACGCAATTGCCAGTCCGTAAAAAGAACAATCGCATTACTCACGCTCCCAAAGCAAGAATGTCTTGCCGGTACTGGGGCACGGATTCTAGCGCTGGAAGGCACGCTTGACGGTTGAGCTGCGGGCTTGCGCAGCGAATGCTTCAATGGCGAGCACAGTCATCATGAGAGCAAGGAAGCGAGTCATCTGATATCAAGCTTTAAACGGTCAACCTGTGCCTGAAACAGGCTAACCGCCACATCCACTCGCGCACTGTGGCTACGCACACTATCACTTGAAGTGGGCCGCGCATCCTCCACCGCCTGCAACCACGAAGCGACCAAGTCCTTGATTTTCCCCCTTAGCATGGGGCTATACTCTTCCATGGCAAGCAATTTGTCATATTCATTGAATGTCTCTTGCTTGGCCCATTCGACCGTCTTCAGCCTCTCATCCACATCGCCAGGGTTAGACATGAAATTCTTCCAACTCAAGGTCACAATCGACAGACTCACTATACGGCTATTGACAAAGCTCTCAGTCGCCGCCTTGTTTGCTTTTTCGTTGTCCAGTTTTTTTTGGGATAGCCGCGCTGACTCAAGCTTGTCCGGATCAGCCTTCTCGTCCAACTCTTTCTTTTTTGGGGAGTCTATGTCAGCTTGTTTGGCTGAAGCATCGAAACACTTTAAGCGCTCTTTTTGAGACTTGATCGACACACAGTCAGCAGCATAACTCACACCACACGCCAGCACTGCAGCGGAAAAAACAATCGTTAGCACCGAAGCCTTCATTCTCATCCCCATAAAATTTACATTTATTTATATGTATTTGCAAACCGATCCCGACTTCGTCGTTCAATGCCATGTGCGCGCCTGCACGCTTATATCAGAGCTACTCCCGCATCCACTTGAGCATGCGGGGAAAAGCAGGCTTACCTTCTTTCTCCGCCCGCACCGCCCCCAAACTCAGACCCGCCCATTCCAGAAACGGCAGGCCAATAAAATTACCTGATTCAAAAGTCTCTATCAACCAGCTGGAATCATCCTTGTAACCATTCGGATGAAACACAAAATCCAGTGGTAAATCAAGTTCTCTTGCCACTGCCAGTGACCATAAAATCGCGGCGATTTCTTCACCCTGTGGTGGCCAGTCCTTGTCTTGCTGATCACTGCCTATGAGTACACGATTGGCAGATGGTGTTACTGCCAGGTGCCCCGCTTCATGCACCATATCGCCGGGATATTTGAGTTTGCCATAATCGACATAAATGCAGCCAGGTCCCAGATCAAGGCCGGGCAAAAACGTGGCGTGTTGCAGCTCGCGCTCAATAACCGCAATACCTATCTTGCCAAGAAAATTCAATACCTTATCCAGACGCGGATCATCGCGCACACTGGGATTAATTTCTGCCAAACCAGTTTCCATCATGGATTCAGCCTTAGCTTTGTTGTTGCAAACGCTGGGCAACGCTGACGCAATGCTCAACCTGAGCGGCAATATTCTCAGGTACGGCAATATCACCCGCCAGCACTGATCTGATCCACGCAGCAGTCGTAGCCGCATCTATACTGTCAGGTACTGCTGGCACCTCAGCCAAAGGTTCTTGCTGCGCAGGTACCAGGGTAGTGCCCTGGCCTGCATGAAACCAGTCTATCTGCTGGGCACGACCCGTGCTGGCAACGGCCTCTCCTTCGGTACCACGCATGAGAAACACATCCCCTGCTTCAGCCGGTGCGCAGCGGGTAAAATAATCTTGCAACATCATCAGATATTCAGGATGGGTGTAAGAACTCAGGCGCAAGGCAGGCACGGCAAAAGGTTGCAAGAGCTTGACCAGGGTATGAGTAGAATTGCGCACGCCGAGAATACGGCGCAGGCTCAGCAAATGCGCCATTGCGGGCGATAAAGCGTCGATGGGCATAAAGGCAGGCTGCTTTTGCTGCATCTGTTCCAGCGCCTGCTCTGGTGTGGTCACCATTGGCAAGCCCAGCGCCTGGAATATCTCTGCCGTAGCAACACGCCCAGCATCTGTGCGCACACCATGTACCAAGACAGGTACATCACGCCGAGCCAGCAACAAGGCCAGCAAGGGTGTCAGATTGGCTTTCTTGCGGGCACCGTTATAAGTGGGTATGACTACCGGTGCATATTGACTGTCAGCAGCCGCCTGCAAAGGCAAGATATAAGGTTGCGCGGCTTGCAGGAAACCCGAAATTTCTTCTATGGATTCACCCTTGATACGCATGGACAGCAAGATGCCGCCCAACTCCAGGTCAGAAACCCGCCCGGCTAGCATGGCGGTATACAACATCGCGGCGTCTGCCTGCGTCAGGCTGCGCGCACCATCTTTGCCACGCCCTATTTCCTTGATGAATTTAGCTGCTGCCAGAGGCTCAGTCGAGCATGTCGCAGAATTTGCAGTGAACGGAGTAAATTTCAAACCTATTCCTTCAACAGTTTCTGTATAAAGCGCCACTCATCTGGCTTGACTGGTGTAATCGACAGGCGGCTGCCTTTTTGCAAAACCGTCATATCTGCGAGTTCAGGGTAAGTCCGGAGTTCTGCCAAACTGAGCAAGCGGGTCTTGCGCTTGGCCTTGACATCCACCATCATCCAGCGCGGCGTTTCCTGGGTAGCTTTGGGATCAAAGTATTTACTGTCTTTTTCAAACTGGGTATGATCCGGGTAAGCAGTGCTGGCTACTTCTGCCAAACCAGCTATGCCAGGTTCAGCGCAACTGGAATGGTAAAACAGGACGCCATCGCCTACCTTCATGCCATCACGCATGAAATTACGCGCCTGGTAATTGCGCACGCCAAACCAGGGAATGCTGGGCAAGGCCAGTACATCGTCGATACTGATCTCATCTGGTTCAGACTTCATCAACCAATATGCCATGGTGAACACCTGCAAAGTCAAAAAGAAATTGTCGCACATTTATGTCGCTACGACACCAAGACGTGAGCACGATAAGCATCGTGGATTGATCAACCATAAAAAAACGGCCGCCATAAAAATGACAGCCGTTCAGAATAAGTCCCCACCGATGCCGCTATGCCGGCATCCTGAACCTGAGCGGTTCAAGTTGGCCACGGTCAATTCAATTTCGGGTTCATCGGACTAGCGACGCTCACACCCATCGAATAATGTTCCACGGCCTATGCACTAAAATGGTTCAAGGAATATATGACATTGGCGAACACGGCAGGGATCTAAAGTGTACCCCGAAATGACTGCGCGTCGCCACTTTTTTTGATTAAATTAAATAATAAGGTCGCGGATCAAAATAGTTTTTCTTGTGGCGTCAATGCATCATCCATGATTTCATGCATCTCATAGATCTTTTGCTTTACTTCTGCAAGAGACAAACCAGATAAAGGCCCCTCCGGTGATTTGGTCGCCAATAACTCTGTCGTCATACTCAGTGCTGCCATGACTGCGATCCTGTCTGTGCCCTTGACTTTTGACGCATCGCGTATGGCAGACATCTTGCCATCAAGATAGGCAGCAGCCTCGCGCAGGGCACGGTCCTCACCCTCGCGGCAACTGAGTTTGTAGCTTTGCCCCATGATATTGACGTCGACCTGTATCACTTTTACTTCACTCATGCTGCTTCCTTGTCGGTCAATGCTTCTGCCGGTAACTGTGCCAGCAAGGCAGAGACACGGTCATGGGCCTGGTGCATGCGTTGCTGCAAGTCTGTATTTTGTGTCGCCAGCGACACCACGTCATTACGCAACCTGGCGTTTTCACTTCGCAAGGTGTGTGCCAATACGGCAAGCTGCTTCACTTTTTCAGTCAGCAATTCGAATTCGGAAATCATCATGTCTCAGTTTAGGGGTATACGGCGCAGTCGTTAATTATACGAGTAAATTTTCTGTCACAGCAGGTCTATCAAGCGGCCATCACTCAAAATAAGTGCAGCATGGACAGTTTTATCAGAAAATACCTGCTTTAAGGCCAGGACATACTCCAGCAGTTGCTGGCGATAGCCCGCCTCTTGCCCGGGTAAAAGCTGACGTTTGTAATCCAGTACCCAGACTTCCTGCGAAAAAACCACAACCCTGTCCAGGCGCAATAATTTTTTATCAACCAGCACATCCATTTCATTGCGCGCATATGCATATGCGGCTGGATCATAAAATTTCTGCAATGCAGAATTACTGCATATACACTCAGCCTGTTTGCGTATAGCCGCCGCCATGGTGCTGGAACAGGGCAGCCAGGCTGCAATAGTCTCGGTATCTGGCACTGCAAGCGGCCAGGTCTTTGCGTTATTACTCAAACGCTCCATCAGGGTATGCAGGGCTATGCCTTCCAGTTGTTCATCACTGCTTACTTCAAGCATGATCTCTTCAGCAGGCAAGGCAGGTGGTTCGAAAACCGCCATGCTGAATGACTGGTTCTGCTGTACCTCATTCTCGATATGAGCAGCATCTGGCAATTTTTCTTCTACATGGTCCAGATACCCATACCAACTGGGGATAAGCTGCTTTTTCCCATTTTGCACACCGCTAAGTATCAATACCTGCTTGGCACGGGTAATCGCTACATACAAGAGATTCCAGTTCTCTTGCGCGGCCTGGGCTTCTTCCTGGGCAAAAAAACGGTCACGCGCTGCACCACGCTGGTCTTTTTTACCGAATACAGAAAAGTGCCTTTCCTCACCTGCTTGCAAAGACCACTGACACAAGACGCCTATCCTGTCCTTCATCGACTCACTATGATTAGCATCAAGCATGACGACGATCTTTGCTTCCAGCCCCTTGGCGCTATGAATGGTCAATATGCGTACGGCATCAGCCGCACTATCAACTGCCGATTCATCAGGTGCATCACCATCACCGCCGCGGCGCAAGGCACCCAGGGCAGCGATGAACTTTGGCAGGCTCGGGTAACGCCCGGCATCCAGATTTAAAGCCAATTCAGTAAAACTATGGATATTGCCCATGACCTGGCTACGCTGTGCGACAGAAGACGTTTGTGCATAACGCTGCAAGACTTCGCCCTGATGCAGGATGCGGTCGAGCAAATCATGCACAGGTAAATAATAAGACGCTTCCATCCATTGTTGCAACAGTTTTGCAGCGCGTTGCAGAAATGGATAAGACCCATCCTGCTCCGAGGCCAAACCTAAAGCTTGCAAACGCTTCCACCATGTCGCTTCATCACGCATAGCCAGCGCAATGAGATCGTCATCACTGACCGCCATGATGGGGGACTTTAACACATGCGCCAATGCACGGCTGTCACCCGGCGTCATCAGGAAATTTAATAGTGCGATCAAATCCAGCACTTCCAGCGCATCCAGCAAGCCACCACGGCGACTGGATACAAAGGGGATGCCTGCTTCGCGCAAGGCTTTTTCATAGGCAGATAAATGCGTGCGCCGCTTAACCAGCAACATCACATCACTCCAGTGAAAGCTGTCTGCGCCCTGCCCGGCGCGTATGCCCAGCAAAACTTGTGCGACTTGCCTGCCTTCTTCATAGCGTTGCTGGTTTTCTACTTCTTCCAGTGGAGTCGTCAGCGGATTACGCAGAGGAAAACGTGCAGGTGCAGCTTCTTCTTCGCTTATCTCCTCAGTCGCATCGGATACCTTCACACCTATCAATGGCAAACGCCAGACCACACCATCGGCATCAGAAGCCGTTGTCTGCGCATGAAACAGCGGATTACCATGCATGCTGACATTAAGCACATCAACAATTGCTGGCGCGTTCCTGCGTGTCTGATTGGTACGCAAAACCCGTGCGCCCTGTCCTGCCAGCATATTTTGCGCAGCAGTAAAAACTCTGGGCTCGGCTCGGCGAAAACGATAGATAGATTGTTTAGGGTCGCCCACCACAAACACGCTAGGCTTGGCAGCATCGTCACCATAAGCTTCCAGCCAGGCTTGTACTATGCCCCATTGCAGGGGATTGGTATCCTGAAATTCATCCAGCAAGATATGCTTGTAACGCGCATCAAGACGGCTATGCAGGTAAGCTGCATATTCTTCATTACTGAGCAGTCTATATGCCTGCCATTCCAGGTCAGCAAAATCAAATACCCGCTGGTCTGCCTTCAGGCTTTGATAGCATTCAAGATAGGCCGTGCCGACAGAAAACAGAGCCTCATTGACTTGCATGACCATTTTTTCGGCGCTACGTTTTTGCAGTTGATTGAGCGCCTGTACTATCGCTTCGCATTCATCTTCAAAGGCATTGATCTGGTCCGGGCCCAGGTGCTTTTCTATGGATGCAATCAGCGCCTTGACTTTGACATTGTGCGAGCGGCTATTGCCTTGCCCATTGATGAAGCCATCACAAATCATGGCAAAAGCCTCCAGGCTGGGGCCGTCCGTCAGGCCTTGCTCTATCTTGCTGGCATTAGTCTGGTTATTCTTTGATCCCTGGCCCAATACCAGGGCCATGTGGGCAATGCGCTGGTATAGCTGGACGTCTTCCCAAATGCTGAGCCGAGCATCCTGATACAGGTCTGCACCGCATAAATCACGCAACCAGTCCAGCGGGCCACCCAGTTCAATTTGCTGGTTACTGGCCCACCACTCTGCACGCTTGTCGAGGAAGGCGTCCAGCATTTCGCGTGCATTGAAATCGCCAATTTCCTGATACAGGAATAGCAGTGACTCTTTGATGTGGGCATGTTCTTCCTGTGCCAGCATCTGCATGAGCTGGCCATAGGCTTCGCGCTGTATGTCCCCACTGGCCTCGACTAGCGTAAAGCCATGCGGAACGCCAGATGCCAGCGGTGCCAGTTGTATCAAACGGCCAAACCAGCTATGGAAGGTGTCAAGTGATAATGACTGCGGGCTGGACAAGACCTTTTCGTACAAGCCACGCGCCAGCGGCACGACACTCTGCAAATCTGCTTCTGCAATGCCGCGCTCAGTCAGCAATTGCCGCACATGAGCGATATCTGCCAGCGCCAGTTCATGCAGCAAATCCATGAGGCGTTCACGCATCTCTTGCGCAGCCTTGCGGGTAAAGGTAATCGCCAATAATTCTGCCGGTTCAGCACCTGCCAGCAAGAGCCGCAACATGCGCGAGACCAGCAACCAGGTCTTGCCACTACCGGCACAGGCTTCGACGACGACGCTATGACGGGGGTCACAGGCAGTTGCCGTAAAGTGCGCATGGCTGACAGCCTGGCCATTGACTTCATAGGCCTGTGAGTATTGTTGAGGATATTGCATGGACTCTGTCATCACCATGCACCCTTGCGGCACAGGCCACGCATTTCACAATACTGGCAATTTGCTTCTACACCATGGGCTGGCAAACCAGAGCCTTGCTGTATCGCGGACATGCTGGTTTTAATCGCCAGCGCCAGCTCTGAAACCCAGCGGTCAAAATCGTCGGCAGCCACATCGCCAGCCTTGCCCTGGCTCAATTCCAGCGCCACATAGCTGCCAGAGCTGACAGGCAAATCCGTCAGCAAACCATAAAATGGTAGTTGGTGATCTTCACCCTCCTTGAGTCTCCTGCGCAAGTCATTCAGGTTTTTAGTCTTGTAATCGAGCACTGCCACTTCACCATTCACATTTCTGTCTATGCGGTCTATACGACCTTTCAGCATGACCTGGCCACCCTGCCATTCCAGCGCCTTTTCATTCTTGATTTCGCCCATCTCAAACTGCCAGCCAGCTTGTTCATGCGCCTGCATCCATGCGACATAGGCGGGGATGACTTTTTCCCAGCGCACACTATAAGCTAATGCCGCTGGGCTTTTTTGCAAGACATCGGCAAAAAAAACAGCGGATATGCTGCGCAACAAAGCTTCCTTGTCCACGTCAGGCTGATTGACTTGAGTGGCTTTCAACTCTTCATGGTAACGCTTGAGAATGGCATGCAGCCAGTCGCCATAATCACGCTTTTCTGGCATGTCAGACAGTTCATCCAGCGCACTCAAACCTAGCATGCGTCCGGCAAAAAACTGGTAAGGGCAAACTACCAGGCTGGTATAGGCACTGGCAGACAAGGTTGCTGGCAGCAACGTCGCAGCAGAGGGCGTCGGCATTTGCTGAGTGCTGACTTGCATAGTCCTGACGGGCAAATCAAGGGGGTGACTATCAAGCACGCCTTGCTGGGTACGCTCCAACGTCAAACCCAGTTGCTCCAACCAGGGGCTAACGGGATTATGTTCGCCATTCAGGCTGCCCTGCCAGGATAAAACGATGTCAGTATTACTCAGCAATAGCTCAGCAAAGTCACGCAATTGCTGTTGCTGGCGCGACTCGCGGGTTTCCAGCCCACATTCACGCCTGACTGCATTCGCAAAAAACAAAATCTCGCTGGCCTGCGATGGCAGGTGGGAAGCATCTGCCCCAACCAATAAGACTGCATCAAAGGGACGCAGACGAGCACCATTCAGCGGCAACATGACAACGCGTTTATCGGTATGCGCGAACACAAATGCCGTACTCTCCAGTTGTAAATTCATCAGGGCACGCCATTCAGCAAAGGCGAATGGCGTTTTCAACTCCTGGCAAGCGAGCTGCAATTTTTGTAGCAGTTGTATGATTTGCGCACCAGCCGGGTCTGCCTGGAAGGCATTGAACATGGAGAGATCAAAGAACACCTGCAGACTCAAGGCACTCCATTCAGACAGGCTGCGCCTGCCAGCGAAATTGCCTGCCTGCCTGGCCATGGACCTGATCCAGCGGCTGGCTGGTCCCGTATCCTTGCCCGCATCCAGCGCAGCCAATACCGATTCCCATCCACCCAGCACATTGGTGCGGCGCAAGACCAGTTCTATGCGCATGACCAGATCAGCTTTGGCGGCAATGGCATCTTGCTCAGGCTCGGTATTGTCCGGGTCTTTCCATAGCAGATAAGGCGACTTCAAAAAATCCAGCAAGGCCATGGTATCGGCTCGCGTGGTAACCACTTCGAGCCAGGCGGCGATGGCAGCCGCAGCGCGGGTGGTCGACAGCTTCCAGCCAGTTTCATCGGCCACCATGACTTGCGCGCGCTCCAGCAAGGCGCGTATGCGGCGCGACACGACGCGGTCTTGCGCCACCACGGCCACGCTTTGCCTGCCTGCCTGCAGCCAGTTGATAATGGTTTGCGCGCCCTGCACGGCTTCATCTTCCAGCGATGTCGCACGGCACAGGCGGATATGGGAGGTATCTACATATTCGGTCAAAGCCTGTTGATGCAGGCTGCTAGTATCCTGCAAACCCGGCCAGGCATGGTAATACGGCTGCGGCAAGGTATGCGCGCGCCAGTCCAGGCTGATTTGCAATACGCTTTGCTCTTTGGCCCAGGCTAGTAAAAAAGCCTGTTCCATGGGATTAGGCAAGGTCGGGGCTATCCATAGCAAAGGCTCACTGGCCTGCCCCGCAATTTGCAGCAACTGGGCATAACGTTTTACCTGCGGGTCACTGCCATCCAGCTGACTCTGCCAGACTGACCATACCAATTGTGTTTCTTCAGACAATAACGCCTGCGCAGGCGCGGGCAATTGCGCCAGAGCGGCCTGCCAGTCTTTTTCCAGCTTGTTCTTGTCTTTGCCAACGGTGGGCAGCAACACGGCTGTCAATTCATCAGACAGCGTCAGCAAGGTCTGCGCCAGCGGCAATAGGTCTGTGTTACGGCGCGCACCAAATAACTTCTTTAACCAGGGATGTTGCCGTAATTCAGCATACAGCCCCATCAGTCTTTCACTGGTATCACCACCCGTATTATTTTGCAGCGCAACATCCGGCGCCTGCATTTCCAGCAAGGCAAATAGGGTTTGTATGCGTGGCGGGATGAAATTGCCCTGGAATACTGTTCCCAATGCCCTTAATAACAGATGAGCGTGCTGATAGGTAGGCACGATGACCCGCACCGCAGAAAAATCCCGCTCTTGTTCAAGTCCCCAGCCTTGCTCCCTGGCAGCGCGCAAAAACGCCTGGGCAGCCTGTTGCCAGAATAAAGGGCCAGCGGGTATCAGTAGGGGATTATGTAGCATCGAGAAGTGGTGGTTTTGCCGGTAGAGCAAGTATACTATGCGACGACCCTGGCATTTTAGGTTCAAGCATGACACTTTTCTAAAAAATAGGTTATTATCTACCGCATAGCTAACCACGCCTGACTCATTTTGCTTTAGTCACGGTGCAGCACTATTCAACACCATTGAATTCGTGACTATCACCCCCAGATTCAAATCAGAATGCGGCGCTGTCCAAAAATACCGACATTCAGTGGCGCTGTTACCCCTTAATTTTTCCCTCTCGTTGAGGATTCCATGAGCGAAAACATCAAATATGTAAGCGATGCTTCATTCGAAGCAGACGTATTGAAATCAAACGTACCAGTATTGGTCGATTTTTGGGCTGAATGGTGTGGCCCTTGCAAAATGATCGCCCCTATCCTGGAAGAAGTTGCCAAAGAATATAATGGCAAGATCGTCGTCGCCAAGATGGATGTAGATGCAAACCAGGCAATTCCTGCCAAGTTCGGCATCCGTGGCATCCCTACCCTGATCTTGTTCAAAGACGGTGCTGCTGCAGCACAAAAAGTAGGTGCATTGGCAAAAGGCCAATTAACCTCTTTCATTGACAGTAATATTTAAGGTATTATTGCGGTCTGAAACTTAAGGCTGCCAACAACAAGATTGTTAGCAGCCTTAAAGTAGAGAAAATGAAGAGACAGCTGCCCCGGTTGACAACCCTCAACTGCTGCATGCAAATTCAGACCAGAATTACATAATATTAAATAAAACGAAACCAAGACAGAAATTCTTTCTATCCTGTTTAATCCGTAGTTCCTCTGCTCACTCCCCCACCCCATAATCCCATCCCGGGACACTCACCATGCATCTATCTGAATTAAAGGCCTTACACGTATCCGCTTTGTTGGAAATGGCCATAGGACTCGATATCGATAACGCTGCGCGTATGCGCAAGCAGGAATTAATGTTCGCGATCCTCAAAAAACGTGCAAAATCAGGCGAACAAATTTTTGGCGATGGCGCCCTTGAAGTATTGCCTGACGGCTTTGGCTTCCTGCGCTCGCCAGATGCCAGCTACATGGCCTCGACTGACGATATCTATATTTCTCCTTCGCAAATCCGCCGTTTCAATCTGCATACTGGCGATTCCATCGAAGGTGAAGTGCGTACACCAAAAGACGGTGAACGCTATTTTGCACTGGTGAAGGTGGACAAGGTCAATGGCGAATCGCCAGAAGCCTCCAAGCACCGCATCCTGTTTGAAAATCTGACGCCGCTGCACCCGAACAAGGTATTGACACTCGAACGCGAAATGCGCGGCGAAGAAAATACCACGGGCCGTATCATCGACATGATCGCCCCTATCGGTCGCGGTCAACGTGGTTTGCTGGTAGCGTCTCCCAAATCCGGTAAGTCTGTCATGCTACAACACGTAGCACACGCGATTACCACTAATCACCCTGACGTTACCCTCATCGTTTTGCTGATCGATGAACGTCCGGAAGAAGTGACAGAAATGCAGCGCTCAGTCCGCGGTGAAGTGGTCGCATCGACTTTCGATGAACCAGCCACACGTCACGTACAAGTTGCTGAAATGGTGCTGGAAAAAGCCAAGCGCCTGGTAGAAATGAAAAAAGACGTGGTCATCCTGCTGGATTCCATCACCCGTCTGGCACGCGCCTACAATACCGTCATCCCTGCTTCCGGCAAGGTATTGACTGGTGGTGTGGATGCAAATGCCCTGCAACGACCAAAACGCTTCTTCGGTGCAGCACGTAATGTAGAAGAGGGCGGCTCACTGACCATCATCGCGACAGCCCTGATCGAAACCGGCAGCCGTATGGATGACGTGATCTATGAAGAATTCAAAGGCACAGGCAATATGGAAGTTCATCTGGAACGCCGTCTTGCTGAAAAACGCGTCTATCCAGCCATCAACCTCAACAAATCCGGCACCCGTCGTGAAGAATTGCTGATCAAGCCGGATCAGTTGCAAAAGATTTGGATCTTGCGCAAATTGCTGTATAGCATGGACGAAATCGAAGCGATGGAGTTCATCCTCGACAAGATGAAAGCCACGAAAAACAACGCAGAATTTTTCGAAATGATGCGCAGAGGCGGATAAGTCTCCTTTTGTTTTCTTGCTGAAGAGCCGTCACCTTTGTGGCGGCTTTTTTATTGCCCGGCACCTGCTCAAAGCGCTGGAGAAGCAAAAAAGCTGGCTTCCAGACAGGAAAGCCAGCTTTATTACACTACCCATTTTACAAATTATCCACGTACCTGATCATCTGTTTTTTCTTTGTGGATTTTTTTGGACTGATGGTTTTCAGCGTGCTCGATGCTTCGCTGCTCAGCAGCGCCGATATGTCCATTTTTAGCCGCAACGGCTTCTTTGTGATCAACTTTTGCCTGACCTTTCTCCAGTTTTGCCACTTCATGATTGGTCAATTCCCCAGACTTGACACCATTTTCAACGCGCTGTTGCTGATTCACATTTCTTTGTACATCGGCCTGCATACGCTTGCTGGAGACTGAATGTGGGTTACCGGTCTGAGCATCGTGTTTTTCAGCATAAATATCAGAGCTGGCTTTGTTCTGCATTCTGACGAGTTTGGTTTTTTCTTGCTGGCTCAATTTTCCATCTTTCAAGGCAACATGTTCCTCGTGCGCGATCGCAGCCTGTTCGTGCTCCAGCTTGCCGGCTTCTTTGGTCGTCAACTGCCCTGTTTTCAAGCCGTTTTCTATACGAGTTTGCTGGTCAACATTACGCTGTACATCTGTGCTGACGCTTTGTGCAAACACAGAACCTGTCAGCAAACCTGCCAATAACAAGGGAATGAATTTCGTTTTCATGATGATGTCCTTATGCAGTGTTAAATTTATTTGTGCTAGTCACATGCCTATAACGACTCGCCAGAACGTGCCGATGACAGCGAAGCTGTAAGAGAGCGTAACAATAGTAAGTAGCGAAATGTAACAATTTTAAAAATTACAAACGCAAAAAAAACGGGCCAATCATGAGACCGGCCCGCCTTCACTTCTTTTACTTACCTGCTCTCAAGTGTTACTTACCAGCCAAAGTCTCAGGCTTGCTCCAGCCACCACCAACCGCCTTGTAAATACTGACCACGGCAGACAATTGCGCGCGCTTGCTGTCGATCAGGCTAGCTTGAGCCTGGAACAGGTCGCGTTGCGCGTTCAAGACTTCCAGGTAACTGCTATAGCCGTTCTTGTAGCGTAAATCTGCCAGGCGCAATGAATCTTTCAAGGCACTGACCCTGCGTTCGGAAGCCACATTCACCTGCTCATTGGCTGCCGTGTTGTTGAGCGCATCATGCACATCGCGGAAAGCGCCCTGCACTGCCTGCACATATTGCGCCAGCGCCTGGTTCTTGCGCGCCTCGGCACCCGACACCAGAGCAGAAATTGCACCAGCACGGAACACCGGTTGCGCCAGGCTGCTGCCTAGGCTCCACAACAGCGAAGCAGGGTTCAGCAAATCCTGGAATACGCGGGATTCATAGCCAGCAGTCGTCGTCAATTTAACGCTAGGGAAATATTGCGCTTTGGCCTGGCCGATATCTGCATTAGCTGCTACCAGTGCCTGCTCTGCCGACAAGATATCCGGACGTCGGTTCAGCAAATCAGACGGCAAGTCTGCCGGCATGATCAGTTGCTGATGCAGGCTGTCAATTTCATTGCCACGCGCGATCACTGGCTGGGCAATGGCACTGGCAGAACGGCCAAGCAAAACTGCCAGCGTCGATTCTATATTCGACAAGGCCTGTTTGGCTTGAGCGTAACTGATTTCTGCTGCCGCAGTTTCAGATTCGGCCACATGCAAATCGAGCTCGCTGGTCGCGCCTGCCGTAAAACGGCGCTGTTGCAGGCGCAGGTTTTCCTGTCGAGTTTTCAGGGTCGAATCAGCCAGGGCCAGTTGTGCATCTGCTGCTCGCAAACTGAAATAAGTCTGCGCAACATTCGCATACAAACTGCTTTGCACAAGACCACGGCTGGCCTCTTGCGCCAGCAAACGGGCACGGGCTGCTTCATCCGCACGAGCCAGCTTGCCCCAGAAATCCACCTCATACGAAGCAGTCAGGCTTAGTTGAAAGTCTTTACTGTAAGGGCTGACTCCAGTGCCCAGCTTGCCTGCATTTTCACTGGTACGGCTGCGATTTGCACCCAGATTGGCATCCACACTGGGGAAGCGATTTGAATTGGCACCTACTGCCAGGGCACGCGCTTCTTCTATACGGGCCGCGGCCAGAACCAGATCCTGGTTATTTTTTGATGCTTCATCCAGCAGGCTATCCAGTACCGGGTCTTGAAAACTTTTCCACCAGGCTGCGTAATCAACTGCGACCTGTTTGTTTTTTGTTGCCAATGGACCGATGTTGGCTGGGGTTTCCAGCGCCGGGCGCTGGTAATCCGGCCCGACTGAAGCACAGCCTGCCAGCACCATACTGGCGACCAGCGTTGATAATATAAGTTTTGTTCCAGACATTATTATTCCTTCACATCTGCTTGAGGCGCATTGTGCAAAATATGGACAGGGTGCTCAAAATCCTGCTCAGTCGTTTTCAAACGTCTGTCATTGATCAGCTTGAAGAACAAAGGCACGAAGAAGATCGCCAGGAAAGTCGCTGCCAACATACCGCCCAATACACCAGTACCCAGAGATTGACGCGCAGCAGCACCTGCACCGTGCGAGAAAGCCAGTGGTACCACACCCAAAATAAACGCCAGCGAAGTCATCAAAATAGGACGGAAGCGCAAGCGTGCCGCCTCCAGCGCCGCAGCCACAGGTGCATAACCTTCATGCACTTTCATGACCGCGAATTCCACAATCAGAATCGCATTCTTCGCCGACAAACCTAATAGCGTCACCAGACCGATCTGGAAGTACACGTCATTATTGAAGTGACGCAAGTACACCGCCAGCAAGGCACCGAAGATACCGAATGGCATCGCCAGCAAGACTGAGAATGGCAGAGACCATTTTTCATACTGTGCAGCAAGGATCAGGAAAATCATCAGTACACCGGCACCCAGTGCCAGGCCAGCGGCATTGCTGCTACGTTTCTCCTGGAAGGACGCGCCGCCCCAGTCGTAGACTACATCCGCAGGCAAGACGTTTTTCGCGGCACGTTCCATCGCAGCAATCGCCTGACCAGAGCTGAAACCTGGCTTGGCATCACCCAGCAATTTAATCGATGGCAAGGCATTGAAACGCTGTACAGAATCAGGACCTGTAATGAACTTGATGGTCGTGAAAGCACGTACTGGTATCATCTGGCCAGTCGCAGAACGCACATACATGCTGCCTATGTCATCTGGCTTGGCACGGTACTGACCTTCTGCCTGCAACTGCACGGTATAGATACGGCCGTTCTTGTTGAAGTCATTGACATAGTAACTGCCCATGGTCGCAGCCAGGGTGTTGTAGACGTCGGACAAAGCCACACCCATGGAGCGTGCTTTTTCATTGTCCACGTCCACATACAACTGTGGTGAATTGGCTTGCCACAAGGTTTTGACACCCGCCAGCTCAGGCTGTTTGTTGGCTTCAGCAATCAGCAAAGGCAGCAGTTGTGCCAGACGCTTGACGCCGCCTTCACCCGCATTTTGCAGATAGAACTCAAAACCACCAGTCTGACCCAGACCCTGGATTGCAGGCGGGGCAAAGAACAAAGGCAAACCTTCCTTGATACGGCCAGTTTTCATGTAACTTTCGCCCACCATCTGCTGGGCAGACTGGGTACGCTCTTCCCAAGGTTTTAAAGGGAAGAACATGGTTGCAGCGGACGATTTCAAACCGCCACCACCCAGGAAATCCAGACCAACCAGGGCAAAAGTCGTGTCGATATTCTTGTTGGTTTTCATGATGGACTCAACCTGACGCACCATCGCATCAGTACGGTCCAGCGAAGCACCATCCGGCATGATCGCCGCACCAATGAAATAACCCTGATCTTCATCTGGCACCAAACCACCAGGTACGTTTTTCCACAACAAGCCGGTCAGGGCAACCATACCCAGTACCAGTGCGATACCAAGCACCGCACGCTTCATAAAGAAGGTCACGCCATTGGTGTAACGCTTGGTCAAACGCAGGAAGGCTGCGTTAAACCAGGTAAAGAAACGGTTATGATTTTCTGAACCCGGCTTGAGCAAGATCGCGCACAAAGCGGGTGTCAAAGTCAGAGCAACGATACCGGACAACACCACAGCGATAGAAATCGTGACCGAGAACTGGCGATACAATTCACCGGCCAGACCACCAAGGAAAGCGATAGGGCCAAACGCTGCCACCAGTACCAGCACAATCGCGATAACCGGGCCAGTCACTTCATGCATGGCCTCAATCGCTGCATCTTTCGGCGTCATGCCTTCTTCATTGATCAGACGCTCGACGTTTTCAAGCACCACAATCGCATCATCCACCACAATACCAATCGCCAGCACCATACCGAACAAGGTCAGTGTATTGATGCTGTAACCCAGCAAATGCAGACCGGCCATGGTACCAATCAGCGATACCGGCACAGCCAATGTGGGGATGATGGTCGCGCGCCAGCTCTGCAGGAACAGGTACACCACGATGAACACCAGCACCATCGCTTCGCCCAAGGTTTTCAACACTTCGGCAATCGATTCTGTCACGAAAGGCGTAGTGTCATAAGGCGTGGCATATTCCATGCCTTCGGGGAACTTCGCTTTCAGGTCTTTCAGGGTTTGCTCTACAGCCTTGCGGGTTTCCAACGCATTTGCGCCAGTCTGCAAGAACACACCGATATTCGCAGATGGGTGACCATTGACGCGGCCATACAGGTTGTAATCCTTGGAGCCCAGTTCAACACGCGCCACATCGCTGATACGGATAGCAGAACCACCCTTGGCAGATTTGACGATGATATTGGCAAACTCAGACGGTTCCAGCAAACGGCCCTTGGCCGTGACTGTCATCGTCAGTTCTTCTGTGTTATTTGGCGGTGCGCCTACTTTACCCGCTGCGTACTGGGCATTTTGCTCAGTAATGGCAGTAGAGATATCACCCACCGTCACACCCAGTTGCGCCATGCGGTCAGGACGCATCCAGATACGCATCGCATAATCCTTGGCACCGAAAATCTGGATATTGGTGGTACCGGGCACACGCTTCAATGCATCCAGTACGTTTTGCGTTGCATAGTTGGACAGATACAGTGCGTCATAGCGATTGTCTGGCGAGAATATCGCAGCAACCACCAGGAAGTTGGACGAGCTCTTTGAAACCGTCACACCCTGGCGTCTTACCTCTTGTGGCAATTTTGCATCTGCCTGACGTACACGGTTGTTGACGTTAACGGCAGCAATATCGAGATCAGTACCAACTTCGAAGGTAACGTTGATCGATACACGGCCGTCAGCGGAAGAGACCGAGTCCATATACAGCATGTGTTCGACGCCGTTGATCTGCTCTTCGATAGGGCCGGCGACAGTACGCTCAACCACCTCGGCAGAAGCACCTGGGTAGATCGCAGTCACATTCACTACCGGCGGAGAAATCTCCGGGTAGCGCGAAATCGGCAGGACGCGCAAGGCGGCCAGACCGGCCAGCACGATGATCAGCGACAAGACAGTCGCGAAGATCGGCCGGTTAATAAAAAATTTTGAGAACATGAATTATTCCTTGTAGCCTTAGCTTTGTTATGCAGCGGATTTTCAGCTTGATACTTTGGCTTAATATAGGGCTTAGTGTTTTGCTTCGGCGCTGGCTGCTGGTGCAGATGCAGATGCACTGGAAGCTGCTGGCTTGCCTTCTGCCGCAGGTGCTCCTGGTGGCGCGCCAGTCGGTGCTGCCGGAGAATTCGCTGCCTTGGCTGTAATCGCGATTGGCGTTACCGTCATGCCTGGATCATGCGCTTTGATGAAGCCATCCACCAATACGCGGTCGCCACCTTGCAAACCCTTGGTGACTATCCATTCACCATGTGACCAGCCATCCAGCTCAACCGGTTTTGGCACCAGCTTGTTGTCTGGCGACACCGTGAACACGATCTTGCCCATAGGACTGTCGATGACAGCACGTTGTGGTATCGCAATCGCTGCACTACGGGTAGCACCGCTGAGTATCACGCGTACAAACTGGCCTGGGCGCAATGTACCTTCAGGATTAGGTACTTGTGCACGGGCATCAAAACCACCTGTGTTCGGGTTTACTTTTTCACTGACAAAATTCATCTTGCCTGTGACTGGGGCAGTGCTGCCGTCTGCCAGCTTCAACTGCACGTCGAACGCCAGGCTACCGTTATTGGTTTTCTTGCCAGGCAGGGCAATCTTACCTGCGCCCACGTCCTTGCTCAGCTTCAGATAATCCGCTTCTGGCACGCTGAAGTTGACATACACAGGGTCGGTTTGCACGATGGTAGTCAGCAAACTATCTGCTGCTGTCACCAGGCTGCCGTTGGATTTAGCCGCAACGCCTGTTACACCATCAATCGGTGCCACAACACGGGTGTAACCCAGATTGAGTTTGGCTTCATTCACCTGTGCCTGCACTTGCTTGTAGCTGGCTTCTGCTGTTTCCAGTGCAGACTTGGCATCATCAAATTCTTTCTGGCTGATCGCTTTTTCTGCTGCCAGTGGCGTCAAACGGGCAAATTCGCGCTTGGACTGGTTCAGCTTGGCTTCAGCCACACCAGCGGCAGCCTCGGCAGATGCCAGTTGCGTGCGGTAAGCACCCTGATCAATCTGGAACAAGACAGTGCCAGCCTTGACGCGGGAACCTTCTTCATACAAACGGTTTTCCAGGATACCGGCAACGCGGGCACGCACTTCTGTTTCGCGTGAACCTGCGGTTTGCGCCGCATATTCAAAATCCAACCCCAGGTTGCGTGGCTGTACGGTAACGACATTCACTTCTGGCGGCGGCATCTTGCCTGGACCACCGGCGTTTGCAGCACCTTTATCGCCACAGGCAGCCAATACCAGCAAAGGCAGGCTCACAGCAGCGATGCGCAAAGCAGGTAAAGCCTGCGTCATATGGCTGGTAATCGAAGATAGCTTAAATACATTTGTTATTGGTTTTGCAGGGGAGCGCATGGGAGATTCTTTCTTCTAAAGGGAAAGGCGGTGTGCTATTATATACATTCACGAATGTTTGTAAATAAAGTTTTTATACAGCCCTACGGTATTACAGGGATTTTGGCAATACTGGATTTATTCTGACCTATGAGAAAACGCCGCAGGCTGCAGCTTTTTTTCTAGATCGTGTTTCTTATTTCGTTTGACTCTTCGTGAGTTGTTTTCAAATTAACAAAATTTGATGCTAACAGTCAGCGATATCAGCAACGCATAGGCAAATGCTGCTTGGCGTTATTACTTATAAATTTACTTATAGCGCGGTATGGTTAAAGCCTCATGACAAGCTGGCAGTACGTGTTGACATGGACTAAATGCTTAAACAATTAAACAAGTATAAAGCAGGAAAAAAATTTCTGCTTTGCAGCAATTAATTTGATATGAAACAGCTCAGCTTGTTGAAATGTGCTTCAGTATCAATCAGTAACAATGCAGGTCTGGCAAAAACACAAACGGTATATATATACCTGATCATCAGGGCGGAAATGAGAAAGCTAACGGCTTTTAACGATTTCACTCAGGCGAATACATACATGACGAAGAGACAGCAAAAAAATTGTACGTAGCGATAAAAAAATCTGCGGCGTACGCAAAGGAAACAGACATGGTCAGGAAGACGAAAGAAGAAGCACAAGAAACTTATAATACTCTGCTCGACGCAGCAGAAAAAGTGTTTGCCGAAAAAGGTGTCACCAGCACCACACTCAATGATGTTGCCACTGCAGCAGGCATGACGCGTGGCGCTATTTACTGGCACTTCAAGGATAAAAACGCCCTCTTTCAGGCCATGTGTGACCGCGCCTTCCTTCCCATGGAAGCCCTGCTCAACGAGATTGTTTCCACACCGCACAAAGACCCGCTGGCGGGTATCAAGCAATTAAATGTCCACTTCCTCAACCTCGTCACCGGCAATGCGCGCCAGCAAAACGTGTTTGACATCATTTTTCATCGCTGCGAAAAGAATAGCGAACTAATCTTCTTTAGCGCCGAGAGTGAGAAGCGGGTGGAATGCCTGTCCAAAGTCCAGGCCATGATCCAGCAAGCTGTTGATCAGGGGCAACTGCATCCTGAGACTGACACCTGGATCGCCATGCAAGCCATCCACGCCTATGTCATAGGCATAGTCCATGAATGGCTGGAAGACTCTTCCGCCTATTGCCTGATGCTGCATGCTGAAGACATGATAGACATGTTCCTGGCAGGCCTGATCGCCCGCCCGCCCCTGAAAAAAGTCAGGCCAGCAGAAAAAGAATGCGGCCTGCAACTGGTAGTCAATAACCAGGATTAAACAAAATCAGGCAAATGCAGGCTAAACCGGCAATTTCCAGTCAAACCGTACCGCCATCATGCGCAATACGAAGCATATGCCCACGCCAAAACCCAGCGCAACACCTTCATTGACCTCCAGCCAGTTCAATATCAAATAAGTCCAGCAACCGGCAAAGGCGCAAGTCGCATACAAATGGCTGCGCCTGAATACCAGCGGTATTTCATTACAGATAATATCGCGCAAAACGCCGCCAAATATGCCGGTAATGACACCCATCATGACGCAGACAAACATCGGCATCTGCGCTTCTTGCGCCAATGATGCTCCTGTCACACTGAACAAGCCCAGTCCCAGCGCATCAGCCAGCACGATGGCATTTTCAGTCACCGCATTACGCAAATGCCGCAAAAACGGGATGGCGATCAGTGACATCACGAAGATGATGATCGGGTATTCCTGATTCTCTACCCAAAACAAGGGCCGCCTGTCCAGCAACAGATCACGCAGCGTGCCGCCACCAAAAGCCGTAATAAAGGCCACCGTAAATACCCCCACCACGTCCATACGCTTGCGCCGCGCTTCAATAAATCCTGAACTGGCAAAAGCCAGTATCCCGGCGACTTCAATGGTATGCAACATCGAACTCATACCCAGATAGCTCGTCGTCATGTTTCTCCTTCAGGATTTGGTGCAAAAATGGGGATTTTATCAAGTTAGGGGTGATTTTGGGTCCGATAGTCTATGGTTCTTTAAATTCAAGACCTCTCAACACAGAGGCACAGAGACACAGAGCTATCACAGAGAAAGACTGAGAAAAATCGAAGATATCCAGAAGCTCATGCAAAGAAACCACCCTCAAATTCGTCGTTCCTGCGCAGGCAGGAACCCAGCGACGCTCGTAGTAAACTAGACTAGGTCACAACAAAAAAACAATAAAATATAAAATAAGCAATATTATTTCATTCAAGCCCATATTAATTACCTCAAATTTATCTGCGATAAGCAACCCTTCCCCACAACATCCCATCGCAAAAAACCCAATTTTCATTGTATAATCATCGGCTTGGCATTTTGGGCGTCCAAAATCCAGACAATTATTTAACCTTTGGCAAGTGATAATGCAATCGGGTCAAGAAGCAAGACGACCGACGAAGTGCTTATTGGCTACCTACACTATTTTCGAGGCAAGCATGAGAGATGGCATTCACCCAAATTATCGCGAAGTTCTGTTCCACGACGTTTCTTGCGATTTCAAATTCATCACACGTTCAACTATCAACACTCGCGACAAAGGTGAGTTTGAAGGTAAAGAATACCCACTGGTAAAGATCGAGGTTTCTGCAGAATCTCATCCTTTCTACACTGGCAAACACAAAATCGTGGATACAGCCGGTCGCGTTGAAAAATTCCGTCAAAAGTTCGGCAAAGTCGGTTCCAAGACTTCTGTCGCCAACTAATTGGCCAGGGAAACACAGCACGGTTTCATGCGTTGGCAGGGCCTGCCCTGCTAATACAAAATTGTGGAGTACGCAAGACCATCTGTGGTTCCCAAGAATTTTTAGTAAAAAAGGCAGCTCAGGCTGCCTTTTTTACTACAGCTTTACCCTACAATAAGCATCCTTTCCCTCCACCACCCAGATATGAAGCCAGTCCGACTTCCTGCTGCCGCAACAGTTGCGCTACCGCGCTGGGGAATCATCGCCCTCTGTCTCCTGTATATCCTGCCCGGCCTGATAGGCCGTGACCCGTGGAAAGGCGACGACGCCGCCGGTTTTGGCATCATGTGGACGATGGCGCATGGCAACCTGGCTGACTGGCTGTGGCCACACATCGTCGGCCTGCCTATGCCAGAAGAAGGCCCGCTGGCTTTCTGGCTCGGTGCCATCTGCATTAAATTATTTGGCTGGCTGGTCGGGGAACCCATGGCCGCCCGCCTGAGCACTGGCGTATGCTTCCTGCTAGGCTCACTCTCAGTCTGGTATGCCACTTATCTGCTAGGCCGCAGGCCAGAAGCGCAACCACTGAAACTCGCATTTGGCGGCCAGCCAGAAGCGCGCGATTTTGGCCGCACACTGGCAGACGGTGCCCTGCTGATTTACCTTGGTTGCCTGGGCCTGCTATTACGCAGCCATGAAACCAGTGCAGAAGCCCTGCAAATATCCCTGATCGCCTGCACTCTGTATCTGTGCATACGCCTGCTGGATGAACCAGGTAAGCTCACTGCCGCAAAAATCGGCGGCATACTCGGCTTGCTGGTATTAACCCGTGGCTGGGTATTGCCCACTGGCTTATGGATCAGCCTGCTGGCAGTCTGCGCCTATCGCCAGCAACCCCAGCCGCTGAAGTATCTGCTCTACATCACCCTGCCGGTTGCCATTGTGGTAGCAGGCGTCTGGATTTGCGCCATCACCCTGGTTAATCCCTACGACAGCTCACCCTATCAGGCATGGATGCTGTGGAATTATCGCCAGTTCAATCTCCCTGATTTTGACAGTATCAGCTACCTGTTCCGCTACGGTATCTGGTTCAGCTGGCCTGCCTGGCCCTTTGCTGCCTGGGCCATCTATGCCTGGCGCAAGCAGGAAAAAGCCCTGCATATTTCATTGCCAGTCAGCTTTTTGATCTGCTTTGGCGTGCTGGGCATGCTCAATCACCAGTCTGAAGAAGCGATACTTTTACCCATCTTGCCACCGCTGGCCATACTCGCCGCCTTTGGATTGCCGACCATGAAGCGCAGCGCCATCAACGCCGTGGACTGGTTCTCAGTCATTGTCTTCACCACAGCTGCCGCGACGATCTGGCTGTACTGGCTGGCTGACCTCACAGGCTGGCCGTCGCTCATGGCAAAACAAGCCACGCGCATAGTGCCAGGTTACCAGTCCAGCTTCAATATCTTTGTCTTCATCATCGCCCTGGCCGCGACGATAGCCTGGTTCCGCCTGGTGTACTGGCGTATCTCCAGGCAACCTGCCGTCTTGTGGCGTGCCGTGGTTTTGTCCAGCGGCGGTGTAATCTTGTGCTGGCTGCTGATGCAAAGTTTGGGGCTGCACTGGATAGATCAACGCATCAGCTACGCACCACTGGCGCGAGAACTCGCACAAAAAGTGCCCGCAGGTGCTGGCTGCATACAAGCCCATATCGGCCCCTCACAACGCGCCTCATTTGCGTATTTTGGCGAGCTGCACTTTGCCAGTTTCTCTGACAATGACTGCCATCTTTTACTGCTGCAAAACAGTAAAAAATCCCGCCATGAAAACCCATTGCCAGCAGAATACAATCTGGATCAATGGACCGTCATCTGGTCTGGCCACCGCAGTTCTGACAACGATGAGTTGTTTACCCTGTACCAGCGCAAGCAGCGATGAAGACCGAACACCCCAGCACGCTGCGCGGCAACATCAAACGCATCGCCTCACTGTCATGGCCCATGATGGTCGGCCAGATGGCTGTGGTGGGCAACGGGGTGATAGACACAGCAATGACTTCGCGCTTCTCGGCGACTGACCTGGCTGCACTCTCCATCGGCATCTCGATTTACGTCAGCATCTTTGTCGGCCTCAACGGCATTTTGCAAGCCATCTCCCCCGTCGTCGGCCAATTGTTTGGCGCACGCAAATTCAAAAAAATAGGCGCAGAGATTAAACAAGGCGTATGGCTGGGCGGCTTCCTCGCCTGCATAGGCTGTTTGATCTTGCTGTTCCCGAACAGCCTGCTCTCCATCGCACAAGCCTCACCGACCTTGAATGACAAGGCCGCGCAATACCTGCAAATATTGGCTATCGCCCTGCCCGCCACACTGGGCTTCAGGATTTATGGCGCACTCAATAATGCAGTTGGCCGCCCCAAGATGGTCATGGCCATACAACTCGCTGCGCTGGCAATCAAAATCCCGCTCAACACTCTGTTCATATTTGGTGGCCTTGGCATACCCGCCATGGGCGGCCCCGGCTGCGCGGCTGCTACCGCCGTCAATGCGTGGCTCATGCTTATCACTGGCTGGCTCATGCTTAAACACGTCAAATATTATGAATTATTTGCCCTGTTTGGCACTGGTTTCGTCAAACCCAACTGGAAAGCACTGCGCAGCCTGCTGCATCTCGGCATACCCATGGGCCTGAGCTACCTCATCGAAGTCACCGCATTCGCCTTCATGGCCCTGTTCATCGCCCGTCTGGGTGAAGTTGCCGTATCCGGCCACCAGCTCACCGCCAACTTTGGCACCATCCTGTATATGCTGCCCCTGGCGATCGCCAGCGCCACCGGTACACTGGTCGCGCAAGCCATAGGCGCCAAGCAAATGCAGGCTGCCCGCGTCACCGGCAATGCCGGCATCATCCTCGCTGCCATGCTGGCTGTGCCCATCGGCATCACCATCTGGTTCAGCCGCGACCTGATTTTGCATGCCTACACATCCAACCCCGTCATCATCGCAGCAGCCTTCCCGCTGTTCACCTTCATTTCGGTGTACCAGATTTTTGATGCGATACAAGTCACCACCGCCTTCATCCTGCGCGCCTACAAAATCGCCATCGTCCCCACCATCCTGTACGCCTTCGCGCTATGGGGTTGCGGCCTCGGCGGCGGCGTCATACTCGGCCTGGACCCCTACAACATCAGCCCCGCCTTTCTGCACGGCGCAGCAGGCTTCTGGATGGCCAACAGCACCAGCCTCGCCATCGTCGCCTTCAGCCTGTGGTACTACCTGCGCATCGTCCAGAAACGCTTCCCCACCCCGGCCATGTGGCGCAGGAACGTGAATTTCGACCAGCCAGGCAGAAACCCATGATGAATAACAAAAATAACACAACCAGCCAACCCGGCAAAAGCAGCAGGCCGCTTGCAAAATTTTGACGGCTCTGTCATAATTTCGTTCTGCGTTGCCGAGATGGCGGAATAGGTAGACGCACGGGACTCAAAATCCCGCGCCGCAAGGCGTGCCGGTTCGATTCCGGCTCTCGGCACCAAATACTGATTAAGCTCTTGATTACTCAAGGGCTTTTTTGGTTTTTGGCGAACAATTTCCCTTCTCTACTTTCCCCTTCTTCAGTAGCTTTTTTTGAGCTAGGCCAAGTGCATTCCCATAGGCAGCCAGTTGCCAGTCGGGTAAGATACAAATCAAACAAATGCAAGCAACGCTCCGACTGCTTCTGTTCACCGACTTTGAAGAACAAAGAATCATCCATGACACAAATATCAAATAACCTCGCTACTGAATCCTGGGCAATCGCCGATCTGCTCCGTGGTGATTTCAAGCAGAGTCAGTATGGTCGCATCATCTTGCCGTTTTGCTTATTGCGTCGCTTGGAGTGTGTATTGGAAGCCAGCAAAGAAGCCGTACTAGCAGAGCAGCAAAAAATAGAAAGTATGAAACTGCCTGAAGAGGCTCAAGAAAAATTGCTGCTGCGTGCGACTGGCGGCTTAAGTTTTTTCAACACCTCCAAAATGGATTTGTCCAAATTAGGTGAAAACGGCATCAAGGCCAATCTGGAAAGTTATATACAAAGTTTTTCCAAAGATGCGCGTGAGATTTTTGAATATTTTAATTTTGCTGAGTTTATAGGCCAGCTAAACGACGCCAACCTACTCTATAAAGTCGTGCAAAAAGTACGTACGATAGACCTCAGCCTTAAGGCTGTCTCAAATCATGATATGGGCCTGGTGTTTGAAGAACTGATACGTCGTTTTGCTGAAAGTTCAAACGATACGGCTGGTGAACACTTCACTCCGCGCGATATCGTGCGTCTGACTACCTCTCTGGTGTTTACTGAAGACGATGAAGGGCTGACCACCCCAGGCATCATTCGCACCATCTATGACCCTACAGCAGGAACTGGCGGCTTCTTGTCTGCAGGGATGGAGTATGTATATGAATTAAACCCCAATGCCGTCGTACGCGCCTTTGGTCAAGAACTGAATCAGGAAAGTTACGCCATCTGTAAAGCCGATATGCTTATCAAAGGGCAATTGGTGGATAGAATTAAACTCGGTAATACGTTGTCGAACGACCAGCTTTATGCTACCAAGTTTGACTATATGCTGTCTAATCCACCTTTTGGCGTTGATTGGAAAAAGATAGAGCAAGAAATCAATGATGAACATGACCTCAAAGGCTACGATGGTCGATTTGGCCCAGGCCTGCCAAGAGTGTCAGATGGCTCCTTGCTGTTCCTGTTGCACCTCATTAGCAAATTGCGCGATGTCAAAGAAGGCGGTGGCCGCATAGGCATTATCTTGAATGGTTCCCCTTTGTTCACAGGCGGTGCAGGTTCGGGTGAATCAGAAATACGCCGTTATATTCTGGAAGCAGATTTGCTGGAAGCCATCGTCGCCCTGCCGACCGATATGTTCTACAACACCGGCATCGCCACTTATGTCTGGATACTGTCCAACAAAAAGCCGGGCGAAAAAAAGGGCCTGGTACAACTGATCAACGGCAGCAACCTCTACAGCAAAATGCGCAAGTCATTGGGCAACAAGCGCAATGAAATGAGTGCCGACGACATCGCCACCATCATCCGCTGCTTTGGTGATTTTGAAGCCGTTGATGCGCGTGAACTGGACAAGCCCACCGAACAAAAAAGTAATCGCGGCAGGCAATCGACAAACACTAAGACTGAGGCAGCCAAGACCTTTGCCGCCAAGATTTTCAAGACCCATGAATTTGGCTACCGCCGCATTACCATTGAACGCCCGCTAAGACAGTCTTACCAGTTCTCTGATGAGCGCACTACCACGCTGCGCTTTGAATCAGGCGCATTGAACGGCATCATGCAATGGGCATACGCAGAGTTCGCCACTCTACCAGCTGCTATATGGAGCGATGCACCAGATTGCTCACACTATGGCGAACTTGGCCTGCATGAAGACACCATACGCCGTTATATCAAAACGCATTTTGCCGACCTCAAAGAAAAGCAAATCAAAGACCTGCTCAACCGTGATATCTGGTTAAGCGCCAAAGCCAGCATGCTCAAAGCCCAAGCCCTGCAAGCACAGATAGGAAAGTCACAGTTTGATGACATGAACGACTACGATGACGCCATTGCCAAAGCAGCCAAGCTGGCCAACATCAGCCTGGACGCCAAAGATAAAAAAGTCATTGAAGCTGCAGTGAGCTGGAAAAACCCAGTCGCCCTGCCCGTCATCAAAAAAATCCACAAAACCAAGGTTGATCCCATCTATGGCCTGTTTAACGTGGAAGGCAAAACCATAGAGTACAAAGCCGATGGGGACCTGCGAGATTTTGAAAACGTCGCACTCGATCCATCGAAGACAGTCAACGAGATCAACGAAGCCTACTTCAAGAAAGAAGTGCAACCCCACGTACCAGACGCCTGGATCGATGCCAGCAAAAAAGATGATAAAGACCAGCAAATAGGCGTTGTTGGCTATGAAATCCCGTTCAACCGCCACTTCTACCAATACCAGCCACCGCGCGATCTGGCTGAGATAGATGCTGATCTGGATGCAGTCAGTGCAGAGATCATGAAGCTGCTACAAGAGGTGCATTCATGAGCAAATCAAACCTGAGCAATGTCGCGCAACCCGATTTTGCTGAAGTCGTCCACCTGATCACCGCCGCACGCCAGCACGCCTATCAAGCCGTCAACACCACCCTGATCGAGCTGTATTGGCAAGTGGGAGCCTACATCAGCAACAAAATCAAGGCCGCAGAATGGGGTGATGGTGTGGTCGATGCGCTGGCGAAACATTTAGCGACCACGCAGCCTAATTTAAAGGGCTTTACACGTCGCAATCTGTTCCGGATGCGCCAGTTTTATGAAGCTTATCAAGATGATAAAATTGTCGCACCACTGGTGAGACAATTGCCGTGGACACATAACCTGACGATTCTCAGTCGTAGCAAAGTGAGCGAAGAGCGTGAATTTTATTTAAGGATGTCTATACAAGAGGGATGGTCTAGCCGTGATCTTGAACGACAGTTCAATGCCGCGCTTTTTGAGCGTACGGTGTTGCAACCGCCAAAAGTGTCAGCAGTGCTGACACAATTACACCCCGAAGCCTTAAACGTCTTCAAAGACAGCTACATCGTCGATTTCTTGAGCCTGCCAGAGCAACACAGCGAGGCTGATTTGCACCAGGGCCTGCTCGCCAAATTAAAGCATTTCTTGCTCGAACTTGGGCGCGATTTTTGTTTTGTCGGCAGCGAATATCCTGTGCAAGTCGGCAAACAAGACTTTGCACTCGATCTTTTATTCTTCCATCGTGGTTTAAACGCTCTGGTGGCGATAGAACTCAAAGTGGACAAATTCCAGCCAGAGCACTTAGGCAAACTCAATTTTTACTTGGAAGCCCTGGACCGCGACCACAAAAAACCACACGAAAACCCCGCCATCGGCGTGCTGCTATGCGCGAGTAAAGATGATGAAGTCGTTGAATACGCTCTGAGCCGCAGCCTTTCACCTGCCATGATTGCTGAATACCAGACACAACTGCCCGATAAAAAACTGCTGCAAGCGAAGCTGCATGAGTTTTATCTGTTGAATCTGGCGCAGGAGGATGGAGTATGAGTCGGTATAAGGCGTATCCTGATTATAAGGATGCAGAGAGTAAATGGTTAGATATTCTTCCCAAGGATTGGAAGCGTGCGCCATTAAAATATTTAGTTGCTATTAGAATTACAGATGGGCCACACGAAACTCCGGAATTTGTTGATGAAGGAGTGCCATTTCTTTCCGCAGAAGCAGTAAAGAATAATAAGTTAGACTTTACGAAAAAGCGTGGCTGTATTACGAGAGCATTGCACGAAGTCTATAGTAAAAAATGTCTACCGCAACTTGACGATGTTTTTATGATTAAGTCAGGAAACACAACCGGCAACATAGCAATCGTTGAGACAAATGAAGAATTTAATATTTGGTCGCCACTAGCTTTGATACGTTCTGATAAATGTAAAGTTTTACCTCGCTTTGTTTTCTATTCGATGTGTGCGGACTACTTTAAGACGAGTGTTGAATTATCGTGGAGTCAAGGCACTCAACCAAATATCGGAATGGGAGTAATCGAAAATCTTCATATTCCCGTCGGCTCGATAGAAGAGCAGCAAACCATCGCCAACTTCCTCGACCACGAAACCGCCAAGATCGATACCCTGATCGCGAAGCAGCAAGAGTTGATCAAGCTGCTGACAGAAAAACGACAGGCGGTGATTAGTCATGCCGTCACCAAAGGCCTCAACCCCAACGCCCCCATGCGCGACTCTGGCGTGGAGTGGTTGGGCGAAGTGCCGTTGCACTGGAAAGTTGCATCGTTGAAGTATTTAGTATCCGCACCAATTATTGATGGGCCACATCTAACCCCCACCAGAAAGGAAGAAGGTATTCCGTTTATTTCGGCAGAAGCTGTCTCACAGGGATATATAAATTTTGAGAAGAAATGGGGGTATATTTCAGAAGAAGATCATCAACTATTTTCCAAGCGCTATTGCCCTCAACGCGGGGATATTTTAGTTGTTAAACTAGGTGCAACCACTGGCACTGTTGCTATTGTTGAGACGGACGAGGCGTTTAACGTTTGGGTGCCACTGGCTACAATCAGAACAAAAAATGATGTCCCATCAAAATTCGTTTTTTACTTACTTCAATCAGTACATGTTCGCGATGCCTTTCAGGTGTCTTGGACATTCGGAACACAGCAAACATTGGGACTAGGCACCTTAGCTAATTTATCTTTTCCAATTCCGGTTAAGGATGAAGCACTCAAAATAGTCGAATTTATTGAGTCAAAGATTCCCACTTTTGATAGATTGATCAATGAATGCGAAGTCTCATATATGCTATTACAAGAGCGCCGCACAGCCCTAATCTCCGCAGCCGTCACAGGCAAGATAGACGTGCGCGACTGGCAAGCAATCAGCGACACAGCCTTAGCCGCCTGATAGCGTGTGATTAAACCAAGCCTCCACCAGAGAACCTCTTTATGAGCAAAGCCAACGAACTGACCTTCCAAAACGACATGATCCGCCAGTTGCAAGCCAATGGCTGGCTGCTCGGCAAGGCGGAGCATTACAACCGCGAACTGGCTTTGTATCCTGAAGATGTGTTGGGTTTTGTCAAAGACACGCAAGATGAGCAATGGCAAAAGTTTTGTGCCTTGTATCCAATGCAGCCTGAGCAAAAATTCCTGGATCGGCTGGCGCAGCAGCTCAACAAGGCTGACCCGAATGCGGCGAATAAAGAGATGCGTACCTTTGGCACTCTGGGTGTCTTGCGGCATGAGCTTAAAGACCGTGGCACGCGCTTTTCGCTTTGCCAGTTTGCGCCTGAACATAAGTTGAACCCGGATACTTTGGCGCGTTATAAGCAGAACCGTTTGCGTGTGGTGCCTGAGTTGACTTACAGCCCCTGGGTGAAAGAAGTGGATGGTACGCCGCTGGATTCCCGCCTGCGCGGGAATGAGGACGCTACGGGTACGGATGAGGCAAACAGTGTGAAAGCAAAAGCCTGGCGCATTGATCTGGTCTTATTTGTCAATGGCATCCCGGTTGCAACTTTGGAATTGAAGTCAGAATTTAAACAGGCGGTACACAATGCCATGCGCCAGTATCGTACTACGCGCCTGCCTATTGACCCTGTCGCAAAAAAACCTGAACCTCTACTCACCTTCAAGCGTGGTGCACTGGTGCATTTTGCGGTGAGCCAGTATGAAGTCTATATGACGACCCGGCTGGAGGGCGAAGATACTTTCTTCCTGCCCTTCAACAAGGGCACACATGACGGTGGCGCTGGCAACGATGTTCCTGAAGATGTCACGCAATATGCGACTGATTATTTGTGGAATGAAGTCTTATTGCCCGACAATCTGCTGAAGATTTTGGGCCGCTATGTGCATTTGCAGATAGAAGAAAAAGAAGACTGGGAAGGCCGCAAGTATAAAAAAGAAAGCCTGATTTTCCCGCGTTATCACCAGTGGGATGTGGTGAATAAATTACTGGCCGCAGCACATACCGAGGGGCCGGGGCATAAATACCTGATACAGCATAGTGCGGGCTCGGGTAAATCAAATTCCATTGCCTGGGTCGCGCACCAGTTATCGTCTTTGTACGATGAGCGGGGAAATAAGCAATTTCACTCTGTCATTGTGGTGACAGACCGTACTGTGCTGGATGCGCAATTGCAAGACACGATTGCCCAGTTTGAACATACCGATGGCGTGGTTGGCCGCATCAATAACCAGGAAGGTGATGGTTCAAAATCAGAAAAATTGGCCAAGGCTTTGGAAAGTTCACAGCCTATTATTATCGTGACGATACAGACCTTCCCTTTTGTTTTGCAGGCGATAGAAAACAGTGTGAGCCTGAAAGAGCGTAACTATGTAGTCATTGCTGATGAGGCGCACTCTTCACAAACCGGCTCGACAGCACGCAAGTTAAAAGAAGTCTTGATGGTGGATGGTAGTGCCAGTGATGAAGACGAAATCACCTCTGACGATATCATCGACGCTGCGGTTGCCTCGCGCCGCGCTTCCAAGAACCTGAGTTATCTGGCATTTACCGCGACGCCTAAAACCAAGACGCTGGAATTATTTGGCCGCCGCCCTCGCCCTGAAGAACAGGCGTCAAAAACCAATAAGCCTGCGGCCTTCCATGTGTACAGCATGCGCCAGGCGATAGAAGAAGGTTTCATCCTGGATGTATTGCAGAACTACACCAATTACAAGGTTGCATACAACCTGGCAATGCGTATCAACGATGCTGATCAACAGGTAGAAAGCAAGAAAGCCACGGTCAGGCTCAACCAGTGGGTGCGCCTGCATGATCACAATATCAGCCAAAAAGTCATGATCATCGTTGAGCATTTTAAGACTCACGTGATGGGCTTATTGGGTGGGCAAGCCAAGGCCATGGTCGTGACCAGTTCACGCAAAGAAGCCGTGCGCTATAAAAAGTCTTTTGATACGTATATTGCCAAGAAAAGTGAAAGCGAGCCTGACTATCAAAAGATACGTGCCATGGTGGCTTTTTCTGGTGAGGTGGAATTTAACGACAAAGACCCGAATATCGAAGCACTGCTGGATCAAAAATTCACAGAATCGAATATGAACCTGGCCTTAAAAGGCCGCGACATGCGCAAGGCTTTTGATACGGATGATTATCAACTCATGATCGTCGCCAACAAGTTCCAAACTGGTTTTGACCAGCCCAAACTGTGTGCCATGTATGTGGATAAAAAACTGGGTGGCGTGGAATGTGTACAAACCCTGTCGCGCCTGAACCGCACTTACCCCGGTAAAAAAGAGACTGGCACCTTTGTACTGGATTTTTTTAATGCACCGGAAGATATCCTTTCCTCCTTCCAGCCTTACTTTCAGACCGCAGAACTGGCAGACGTATCTAACCCCAATCTGATTTTTGACCTGTTTGATAAATTGCGTACTGCGGATATTTTCACATGGACAGAAGTTGAGCAGTTCTGCAAAGCCTTCTTTGTGCAAAGCAAGAGCAACGCCGCTATTGCCAATATCTGTAAGCCAGCAATAGAGCGCTGGCAAAAGCGCTATAAACATGCAGTAGAGGCTTACAAGCAAGCCAAGGACATGTTTGAACGCACAAAGAAATTCAATGACGCGGTACTGATTGCCAATGCTGAAAACAGTCTTAAAGACTGCAAGAAAGCCAGGGACGCACTGGAGATTTTTAAAAAAGACCTGGGCACTTTCGTGCGCTTTTATGAATTCATGTCGCAGATCGTTGATTATGACGACAAGGATTTGGAAAAACTCAGCCTGTACGCCCGCAACCTGCGCCCCATGTTGCGAGAAACTATCGTTGATGAAGATGATATCGATTTATCGACCATCTCTTTGAGCCACTATCGCGTATCCAAAATCCGCCAGCAGCATTTGATGCTGAAAGAAGATCAGGAAGAATACAAACTGATGCCAGGTGAAGGCGCAGGCACCGCCAAGGCCAAGGACAAGAAAACTGAATTCTTGTCGCAGATAGTCTACAGGCTAAACGAATTATTCATCACTGACCATTTGACTGATCAGGACATGGTCAATTATTTTTTTACCGTTAGCGACAAGGTCAGGGAGAATTCCAGCGTCATGCAGCAATTCGCCAACAACAGTGCAGAACAAGCCATGCTGGGTGATTTTTCCAAGGCGTTAGACGACGCTATTTTAGACAGCAGCGATGTGCATGAAAACCAAAAAATGCAATTATTATCAGATCCAGTACGCTATGCTGGATTTAAAAAATTGGTTTTTGATTTGATGAGGCGACCAGCATCGTGACTTTCTAAGGTATAGCAAGCAAACTTGCAACAACTATTGCAAATGCTTTATATCGAATATGGAAGAAGTCGTTCGCCGCAAAGCCTGTGAAATTTTAGACATGATTATCTGGAGTTTCCAATTCTCTCCACAGCGTGGAGAGAATTGCGCTGATGAACTGAATCAAAAAGGTTTAGTCACCCTACCCTCATACGCTTGCAATATGAGCGACTTCGCATTTTCAAAGTCATCGCTATTTGAAACCGACACTTCCAAATCACCAGTTCCCCAGTGGCCGCTATTGCTTACGTTCCTGCAATTGGCAGGCATGACAGCAAACTGCTCTGGGTTGACATGCAAATACAACACGATGCGATTCTTTTGCAAAACAACAGTGGCAAAATTTTTCAGTCGCTTGAATGCGGAATACAGCTTGAGTTCTTTTCGCTCTACGTCATCGCCAAGCGAGGCAATGAAGTCCTCAACTGTCGTCAATAATTCCCTTAGATGTGGTGATAATTCATTCAGCCATTCTGCGTATGACTTGTCTGTACTCCTAGGTCGATTGACTGGACTGGCCTCGCTGACAGACTTGTTGATCGTTTTAGGTGTGGGATTGCTGCCACCGTTGGCTTGTTCCAACAGCAGTAAATCTTCACCAAATAAGCGATAGCGTATTAGCTCAATATTGCGATCTATCTGCTGGACTGCATGTGCATCAAACTTGGTAAAGTCAGCGGCTATGCAAACCAGGCGTGGGGCGCTCCAGTCTATGCTGGCTGCGGCAGCATCACCCAATTTTCTAGCGACCAATAGCTGGAACTCTGCCTGGTGATCCATCAACCAATCAAGATAATACAAGCCTTGATTGATGACGTTCTCAGACACAGAACGCTTGTACTCCAAAATCACTGGGCAGGCATTTTCATCCAGGCCGAGCGTATCAATGCGCCCGCCGTGAGTTTTACCGGTACTGTACTCAGATGCCAGAAAACGTATGCGCAGCAGGTTTGTCAGATTATTTTCTATCAGGGTCTGCAAAGGCCGCTCAAGGCCGGATGCATCGCCTTGCAACATGTTGGCTTTGCCATCGCTCAGGCGGAATAAGCTGATTTCACTCATTTTATTTTGTTGTCTTTTAAAGTAGCAATTGACGCATTATCAGAGCGAAGCGCCAATAACTCAATACCTATGCTCATCCACCAAATGCTTGTTAAAGCTGTACTTGCTGCCACCTTGCAGTACGTCGGTCAGGCGTTTGGGGTTGGCGGATGAGATGAAGATGTCGGCGATGCCGTCCTTGACGCGGAACTTGGTCGCGGGGCTGAGGATGTTGTTGGCTTTGATCATCAGGTGGCGGATGATTTTGGCTTTTTCGCTGCAGATGAGGAAGTGGTTTTCTTTTCTGAAGTTGGTCAGGGGGATGTTGAGCCACCAGCCTTCGTCGGTGCCGTAGCGGACGACTTGGGAGAATTGGGTGTTGCCTTCGTTGAGGACGTTGGCTTGCAGGGAATCGTTGGCGATTTGGATGGCTTCGGCTTTGTTCATTTTTGTCTTCTTTGGCGTTTGGGTTGGGGAAGCAGTAGTTAAATTGCTACTGGGTCTGCGATGGAAATCCATCCCTGTCCCTGCCTTTCCCTTAATGGCGGTATTTTAACCGTTGCAGCTTCAATACAGACGGAATTGGCCACAGTTCTCGTTTACCCTTCATCCCACATTGCGTTAAACTGTATGCATATACAGTTATTTAAACGCTCTCCCTGCCCCATGCTTGCCAATCTGGATAATCCTTTTTACTACCTTGAAAACTTCCAGGCCGTGCTGGACTGGGTGGGTGGGCGCTATGCGGATTTGCTGGCTGATGATGAGCAAGAATTTATTGCACAGTTTGGTAGCCTGCCGCAAGCTTCGCGAGCTTTATTTGTGCGGATGGTGATGCGCAAGGGTTGTGTGTTCAGGGCCAGCAAGCTGGTGTATGGCGAGATTGGTGAAATGAGGGCTGCCATGCAGGCGCTGGAGGATGTGGGCTGGGTGCAGGCTGATCCTGTGGTCGATATTGCTGGTTTGTTTGATTTGCTGCAAAAGCCTGAGCTGGCGCTGGTGTTGGCGATGAAGCCTGGTGAAAAGAAATTGCCCAAGGCTGAGCAACTGAGCGTGTTTAGCTTGCGGCATACGGGTAGCCAGGCTTTTTCTGCCTGGTGTGCGGGGGCCGAGGGTACTGTGAGTGCCTTGGACGATGTGGCTTATCAGGTGCTGAACAAGGATTTGTGTGACCGTTTACGGTTGCTGTTTTTTGGCAATCTGTATCAGGACTGGTCTGAGTTTGTGTTGTCTGACCTGGGTATTTTCCAGTATGAGAAGGTGGAGTTTTCTGCTGCTTCGCGTGGCTTTGGCAAGCGGGCGGATATCGATGCTTATCTGGCTTTGCATGCCTGTCGTGAGGCTTTTCATGCGGAGCAGCCTGTGCCTGAGGTGCTGGCGCAACTGGCTGCGACTGGTTTGCATGCATTGGACAATGCCTGGCTGGCAAGCCGCCGTAACCGCTTGTTGTATCAGATTGGCGAGTACGTTGAAAAGCAAAAGGACTGGGCGCTGGCGCAGCAAGTGTATGCGGGCTGCACTTACCCTGGTGCGCGCTTGCGGGCCATACGTGTGCTGGAGAAAAGCGAACAGACGCAGGCTGCCTATGATTTGCTGACGCTGGCACAGCAAGCGCCTGAGAGTGAGGCAGAACATCAGCAGATGTTGCGTATTGCACCGCGCCTCAGTCGCAAGCTTGGGTTGGCTAAAGTTACCAAAGCGGCTCGTACATCACCGACAGAACTGACCTTGCGCCTGCCCTTCCCGCAAGAGGATTATGTGGTCGAGTATGTGGTGCGAGACCATTTACATAGTGATGATGCGCCGGTGTTTTATGTGGAGAATGCGCTTATCAATTCCCTGTTTGGTTTGTTGTGCTGGCCTGTGATTTTCAAGGCGATACCGGGGGCGTTTTTTCATCCTTTCCAGCGTGAGCCGGTGGATTTGTTGAGTGCGGATTTTCAAACGCGGCGGGCAGATGATTTTGCTGCCTGTTTTGCGCAACTGGAGTCAGGTGCTTATCACCAGACCATACGGCAAACGTATGCGGCCAAGTCTGGCTTGCAATCGCCCTTTGTGTTTTGGAGCACGCTGCCTGAGGATTTGCTAGACATGGCGCTGGCATGCATACCACCACATCATCTGAAACATAGTTTTGAGCGCATCTTGCTTGATATACGCGCCAATCGTAATGGCTTTCCTGACCTGATACAGTTTTGGCCGCAAGAGCAGCGCTACCAGATGATAGAGGTCAAAGGGCCTGGAGACAAATTGCAGGATAACCAGAAACGCTGGCTGGACTTTTGTGCTAGGCATGATATGCCAGTGGCCGTTTGTTACCTGGAGTGGCAAGAGGTTGGGCAGTGAACACGACAAGCCTAGCCAGCTATACGGTGGCCGTGCGTGCCTTGTGCGAGTTCACGGCAAAACAAGGTGACCTGGATTTGCGCTTTACGCCCTCGCCCACTGCCGAGCAGGGCATGGCCGGGCATGCAACGGTGGCCTTGCGTAGAAACAGTAGTTACCAGCGTGAAGTGAAGCTGGACGGCCAGCATGGCAGCTTGCATGTGCGTGGCCGTGCTGATGGTTATGACCCTGATTTGCAGCAGATAGAAGAGATAAAGACTTATCTGGGCGACTTGCATGCCATGCCAGATAATCACCGTCATTTGCATTGGGCGCAGGCTAAGGTGTATGGGCATTTGCTATGTCAGAAACTAGGCTTACAACAGATCAGCGTCGCACTGGTGTA
The DNA here is from genome assembly GCF_049340405.1 of Undibacterium sp. Ji42W. NCBI lineage: Bacteria > Pseudomonadati > Pseudomonadota > Betaproteobacteria > Burkholderiales > Oxalobacteraceae > Undibacterium > Undibacterium sp. Ji42W. Next base: position 27,619 of record NZ_JBMPOV010000016.1, on the reverse strand, counting down.
TTTCAATATACAAAGCCAGAAAGAGACGGTGTTGCAGCAAGAGCTGAGTGCGGCTGAATTGGCAGATTTTTTTGCTTTGCTGTGTGGCCGCTTTATCGCGTGGGCAGAGCAGGAAGTGGCGCACCGCATTGCACGGGATCTGGCTTTGGGTACGATGGTCTTTCCACATGAGAATTTTCGGCCAGGGCAAAGGCAACTGGCCGAAGCGATGTACAAAGCCAGCAAGCGCGGCTGTTGTCTGCTGGCGCAAGCGCCGACTGGCATAGGCAAAACCATAGGCAGTTTGTTCCCCTTGTTAAAGGCGGCGGCAGAGCACAAGCTGGACAAGATTTTTTATCTGACCGCAAAATCATCGGGGCGACAACTGGCTTTGCATGCGCTGGGCAATATCCAGAACAGCACACCAAACCTGTGCTTGCGCACGCTGGAACTGGTCGCCAAGACCAAGGCCTGCGAATACCCCCAAGCAGCCTGTCATGGCGATGCTTGCCCGCTCGCAAAAGGTTTTTATGACCGCCTGCCTGCTGCGCGTACCGCCGCTGCCGAACAGCAATTGCTGGACAAAGAAAGCTTGCGTTGCGTCGCCCTCGCACATCAGGTTTGCCCTTATTATCTGGGCATAGAAATGGCACGCTGGGCGGATGTCATCATAGGCGACTATAACTATTATTTTGATCTCTATGCATTGCTGCATGGCTTAACGATAGTTAACAACTGGCGTGTCGCTGTGCTGGTGGATGAGGCACACAATCTGGTGACGCGGGCGCGGCAGATGTATAGCGCTGAGTTGCAGCGCGATAGCCTGAAACGCTTGCGCAAGGCACCGCCGCCAGCGCTCAAGAAAACTCTGGACAGTTTGTACCGCGCCTGGCGGCAACTCGAAAAAGAACAGGAAACTGATTACCAACCCCATGCCGAGATACCAGAAAAACTCCTGTCAGCGTTGACGCGACTATGCACAGAAATTGGTCTTTACTTTGCGGACAATCCCAGTCAACTCGCACCGGATTTGCAGCAGTTTTATCTGGATGCCTTGTTGTTCAATCGCCTGGCAGAAAGTTTTGCTGATCATTCGATATTCGATGTCAGCAAAACGCATGGCACATCGACGCTATGCATACGCAATATCGTGCCCGCTGCTTTTTTGACGCCGCGTTTTGCTGCTAGCCGTACGACTACCCTATTCTCTGCCACGCTCAGCCCGTGGAATTATTATTGCGATACGCTTGGCCTGCCAGATGGCACGGCCTGGGTGGATGTGGAATCACCTTTCTCTGCTGAACAATTGCAGGTGCATGTGGTGGATAGCATCTCTACCCGCTATGCCGATCGTGTGCGTTCTGTTGCACCTATCGTTGACTTGATGGCGCGGCAGTATCACGCGCAGCCTGGCAATTATCTCGCGTTCTTTAGCAGCTTTGATTATCTTGAGCAGGTCAGCAGCAGCTTCGTCAAAGCGCACCCTGATATTCCTGTGCGTTTGCAAACCCGGCGTATGCATGAAGCGGATCGTGAAGCGTTTTTGGCGCAATTTACTGAAGATAGCCAGGGGATTGCTTTTGCAGTGCTGGGCGGGTCGTTTGGCGAAGGTATAGATTTGCCGGGTACGCGTCTGATCGGTGCGTTCATTGCTACCTTAGGTCTGCCACAACTGAACCCCATCAATGAGCAGATCAAGCTGCGCATGGATAAGATTTTTGGGTCGGGTTATGACTATGCTTATCTTTACCCTGGTTTGCAAAAGGTGGTGCAAGCTGCCGGGCGGGTGATACGGCAGACGGATGATCAGGGTGTGGTGTACTTGATTGATGACCGGTTTGGGCGGGTGGATGTGCGGGCTTTGTTGCCTGGGTGGTGGGTGGTTAATTGAAGCAAATGCTTCTTTGCCCGTAGGTTGGGCTACGGGGTATCAGCCTAGCGAGGCCCGGCCCAACACTCTGCGTTTAAAAAACGTATACGTTTGCAAAGGCACAGTGTTGGGCTGATGAAGCGTAGCCCAACCTACGCACTTTGTTGCACGCTTCCAAATAATTCATCTGTTTATCGACAAACGCCATTAAATCACTCAGGCGTCTACCTGGGTAAACGACCTGAGTTCGATATTTGGTTTTTAATAATGAATGCATTATTGAAACGCCCAGAGTTGGGCTGGTAAACCGTAACACAACCTATACTCCAACTCGCCCAATCAACACAAACACGCCATTAAACAAGTAAATCTTGTTATTTAACGAAACAAAGTATATATTAATGGAACTCAATCACCATTTTTATAGAAGTTCGTGTCGATTATGAAAACTTCCAAGTCCCAGCAAGAGCAAACTCGGCGCACGTTGATACGCACTGCCGTTGATCTGATTACAGAAAAAGGCTATGACGCCGCCACCATGAAGCAGATCGCCCGTGAGGCGGGTATAGGGGATGCGACGATTTACAAGTACTTCCCCAGCAAGGAAAAAATCCTGCTGGCTTACTACGAACTGTGCATAGAAATCACGCTGGAAGTGGTGCAGGAAACACCGGGTTGGGACGAATTTACCCTGCAAGAAAAGCTGCAAAGGCTGGTAGATGCCTTGCTGGAACTCTTGCTGGGTGATCGTGAATTTGTCGAGATTACGCGCGATATCTTTGGCAAATCTCCGCTACTGATGATGCGCGACAATATGCCAGGCCAGCAAACCCTGAAACAGGAAATTATCAGCTTGCTGGATGAAGCAGAACAGCGTGGTGATATCTCCCCTTGCGATTTCAAGAACCTGATAGGTGGTTTGTTTGGAGATTATCTGTTTGCTGTCATCGCTTACTGGCTCAAGGATGATTCTGAAGAATTTTCGAATACAACCCAACTGGTCGACATGACGCTGGCGATACTGGTGATGGCTTTGAAGAGTGGTATCGTCAATAAGGTATCCGAGCTGGCCAGCTTCATGCTGCGCAACCAGTTGTCGCGCATCATGCAAAATGGTTCTGGTTTGCTGGAGATGGTCAAGCTGATGCGCAATGGCTTGGGGGATGCGCGATGAACAAGGCACCGCCTGCCAGCAAGCTGGGCAGAACTGCGATTACTGGTCTGGCATTGGCGCATGCAGGTGCCAGCAAGCTGGGGCACAAGGCAAGGCAAATGCTGCGTAGCGATGATGACAAGCAAGCTGCGCAAGAACGGCATGAGGCTGAGCTTGGTCGGATACTGTTCAGGGCGCTCAACCAGCTAAAAGGTAGTGCACTCAAGGTATCGCAATTGCTGAGTATGGAAGCGGATTTTTTGCCGGAAGGCATACGCCGTGAACTAGCGAAAGGCTGCCACCAGGTGACACCCTTGAACCGTGCACTGATCCATAAAGTCTTTCAACGAGAATTCGGCAAGGCACCAGAACATCTGTATGCGCAATTTGATGCCCATGCCTTTGCCGCAGCCAGCCTGGGCCAGGTGCATCATGCGCAACTGGCCGATGGCAGGCAACTGGCGGTGAAGGTACAGTACCCCGGCATTGCATCTGCCATAGGCAGCGATTTGCGTATGCTGCGCGGCATCTTTCAGACTATGGCAATGGGCAGCACTATCTTACCGCGTAAAGAGGTCATAGACCGCTTCATGAGTGAGCTTGAAATCAAGATGGGGGAAGAGCTTGATTATGAGCATGAGGCAATGCAACTCAGTTGGTTTCATGAGCATGTGAACTTGCCCGGTATTGTCATTCCCAAATGCCTGGACGAGATGTCGAGCAAGCGAGTACTAACGATGGAAAGACTCGACGGCCTGCACCTGGATGCATGGCTGGCGACAGCGCCTGATCAGGCACAGCGCAATCACTACGGGCAACTGCTGTTTGACTGGTTCTGGTTCAGTGTTTGCGAGCTGGGCCGCATACATGCAGATCCGCATCCTGGCAATTTTTTATTCATGTCTGAGGGCCGCCTGGCAATACTGGATTTTGGTTGCACGAATAAAATTTCGTACAATTTTTGTGATGCCATGGCGCGCAGCTGGCGTGCCTTGCTGATGACCGATGTTGCTGAACGTAATCGTGTCCTGCGGCTGGCGTATATAGATCTGGGTCTGTTTTCAGATACGGTCACACAAGATGAATTTGATCATAGTGTCGTAACCGCACTTGCTGACCTGCATGCGTGGAAGATGGAAGCATTTCAAAGTAAGCGGTTTGACTTCAGCAATAAATCGCCCTATCCCAAAACCATCAATGCCGAACATAGCAGGCTGCTGTCGGGCATCCTGGCGGGCTGGCATGAAGACGTACCTTATTTTGACCGTGCCTACCTGGGGTTGATGAATATGCTCAGGAAAATGGGTGCCGTCGTCAATACACAAATAGCCTGGACCCGACAAGGAGCAGCGCATGTCAGCACAAACTAAAACCCGGAAAATCTGGATAGGCCGTTATCTGATCGGCGTTGCAGCCTTGCACACGATAGCGGCCTTTTTATTCTTTGGTCCTGTTTTTATGGGCATGCTGGAGCGAGGAGTATTTAATACCGTCAATCGCGATCCATTACGATCCGCTGCAACATGGTTCCTGCTGTTTGGCGCCCCGCTTTTACTATTGGGTATGTGCATCAATAGCCTGGAGCGCAAATCGGGCTTTACTGAAGCCGGCATGATGGGTCTGGGCTTACTGCTCTGCTGCATACTGGCAGTAATACTGATGCCCTTGTCCGGCTTTTGGCTGGCCATGCCTGCGGCAATCGCTTTGATGAACATACCTTCTAACCCAGGACAAGCAGCATGAAGAACAAGACCACAGAAACCGCAGTCCCAGCCAATAGCAACATCGCCGAGGATGTACCGGGTGCCTATTTTTATGATTGTTTTCAAACGCGCTTCGATCATGCAGACCTAAGCGCCATGCAAATCTATATGGATACCGTTGCCAAAACACCAGACTGGGTCAATGCCATGATGGGAATACGTAATCGAGTGGTGGTTTTATTTGGTTTAAAAAACGTAGGTGGGATGAAGGCATTGAGCAAGAGCAAACCTGCAGAAGCCTATCAGGTCGGTGACAAGGCCGGGATATTTACTCTGGTGTACAAGTCAGATGAAGAAGTCATACTCTGCGATTCTGACAAGCATCTGGATGTCAAGGTATCGGTCTCCAAGCAAACCAGGGATGGCCAGCCTTTTATCGCTCTCAGCACCGTGGTGCATGTACACAATAATCTGGGGAGAGCGTATATGTTTTTCGTCGGGCCAGCGCATAAAGTCATTGCGCCTGCAATTCTCGCCAGAGCATAAAGCAGAATTTTCCATTAAGCAGGAGATAAACCATATACGTATTTTCCCTCATCATTTTTGTCATGCATTTGTCATAAATTCCCTCTAAGATGAAATCACTAAAACAAAAGAGAAAAGGAGATTAAAGACGATGCTAAGTAAATTGAAACAAAAATACCAAATGATGCGGGCGAGAAATATCACCGAATTTTCCGACTACAGGCGTCAGTTAGTTGACATACCGAATGCAGTATTCTTGCATTGGCAGGCAACAGCAAAAGATGAATTCCCCGGCATCCCTAGTGATGCCGTTTTTTTTGCCCGCGCCGCTGAGGGACTGATGATGTTCTTCGATTATGTCAGCCGTAGCAAACAGGCCTATGCCCTGCCCTCAAAGGCGGCAGATTCTGTCTGGCATGCATGGAATAGCTGGTCATCCATCAATCTGGATCACTTCTGCCTCAAACACTACCAACGCACGGTACCACATGTGGAAGCAGAACAAATGGCCAGCGAAATGGATGCTGCACTGGCCAATTGCCTGATCACTGCACAGCAGGCAGAAGGCAGCGTGCCAGGCAGCCCATCCGTACCCCGGTTGTTTGCCCTTGACCGAAAATTGCACATGCCGCAGGGTTATTCCTACTTTGGTACATATGCCCGGATAGGCTTTCAACATATGAGTGCACGGGGTGTTGGGACCGGCGAATCCACCTACCCGGAAAGCTTTGGCGCTGCCCAGTTGCTGGCCGCAGGTTTGATTTCTACCCTGGCTTACGAAGAAATGATCAAGAAACAGGCTCAGGCGGCCAATAGCGGCTCGTCCTGCGGTGGCGGGGGAAGTAGCTGTGGCAGCAGCGATTCCGGCGGCTGCGATGGCGGCGGATCAAGTTGCGGTAGCAGTTGCGGTGGTGGCTGTGGCGGGGGTTGCGGCAGTTAAAAAATTGGCAGCTACCTGCTTCTGTAGCAAATCGATACAAAGCCCATCTCACCAGCCTTCTGCCAACAGAGTACACTGGCATTTTTATCTAGCCCGCGCTGCTATTTATGCCGAATACCCTCGATACCTCAGCCTTATCTTCATCCAATTATGCCAAAAGGCTGAGCAAAAGCTCATTAGCCGGCCTTCTCTTGCTGGCGTTCAGCCTGCCATTCAGCATGCCTGCAATGGCGGCGATAGGGCTGAATGACCCACTCCCCATCAATCCTGATTTGAAACGGGGCAAGCTGGATAATGGGCTGACTTACTATATCCAGAAAAACGATAGCCCACAAAAGAAAGTGGAGTTACGCCTGGTGGTGAAAGCAGGTTCAGTGCTGGAAGATGATGATCAGCAGGGGCTCGCGCACTTTACCGAGCACATGGCTTTTAATGGTTCAAAGCATTTTAAAAAGCATCAACTGATTTCTTACCTGCAGTCCATAGGCGTTAAATTTGGTGCTGACCTGAATGCATATACCAGTTTTGATGAGACTGTCTACATCCTGCCTATTCCCACCGACAAGCCAGCCTACCTGAAAACAGGTTTTCAGGTATTGGCTGACTGGGCGCAAGGCGTGGAAATGAAGGATGTCGATATCGACAAGGAACGCGGCATCATCCTCGAAGAAGCACGGCTGGGCAAAGGTGCCAGTGACCGCATGATGCGCCAGTTTTTGCCAGAGGTATTCAATGGCTCCAAATATGCAGAACGCCTGCCCATAGGTAAAGAGGACATCATCAAGCAATTCAAGCATGATGCCCTGCGCCGTTTTTACAAGGATTGGTACAGGCCAGACCTGATGGCCGTGGTTGTTATCGGTGATGTGCAACCGGCAGAAGCGGAGAAGATGATACGCAAGTATTTTTCAGGCTTGCAAAATCCTGTGCCTGCCCGCGTCAGGCCACAAATCAACATACCGAAGAACACTGCCTCCAAGGCCATGGTGATTACCGATAAAGAGGCCACCAATAACCTGCTGATGCTGCGTTACCCGCTGGTAAAGCAGCCCGCGCACGATGTCATTGCCGACTACCGGCAAGATATTATTGCCGGCTTTTACAAGTCCATGCTGAACCGTCGCCTGGGCGCACTGACTGAGCAGGCCAACCCGCCCTTCCTGGGTGCTTCTGCCGGCAGTGAACAAGTCGTGCCTGGCTATGATTCATTTATCTCGACAGCGATGTTGTCACAGGCTGGCATACAGCCAGCGCTCGATGCCTTGATGCAAGAGAAAAACAGCATACGTCAATTTGGCTTCACGGCGGCGGAGTTTGACCGCGCCAAGAAAATTGAAGCGCGTGAATATGAAAGCATGTTCAATGAGCGCAGCAAATCAAATTCTGCAACCTTTGCCGCAGAATACATACGCAATTTCCTGACCAATGAACCTATTCCCGGCATCAAGAATGAATACCTGTATTTCAAGGAATTTGCCGAAGGTATTTCACTGGAAGAAATGAACCAGTTCGCCAGGAATGCAACGCCAGATGACACTACCAGGCTGGCGTTTTACGTGGGCTCGAACAAGGCTGGCGAAACTATCCCAAGTGAAACAGATTTGCTGGCGATGACTGCGACGGCAGAACAAAAACCATTGCAGGCCCGTACAGAAAAAGCGGCCAGCGCCAGTTTGATGAGCACCCTTCCTACACCCGGCAAGATTGTTTCTGAAAAAGAAAACAAACTGCTGGGTCTGGTGGAGATGACTTTATCGAATGGCGTTAAAGTTACCTTGAAAAAAACCGATTTCAAGAATGACCAGGTCTTGATGGCTGCACGCCGCGCAGGTGGCATGTCTTTGTTCTCTGATGCCGATTACTTTAATGTGTACTACAGTAATCCCGTCGTCTGGGGTATGGGCATGGGCAATTTCAGCCAGAAAGATTTGCAGGAAACGCTGGCAGGCAAATCAGCCAATGTGCGCACCAGCATGGACAATTATTCTGAAAGTATAGGTGGTGCATCTGGTGCCAGCGATATAGAGACCATGCTACAGCTGCTGTATCTGCGCCTGACCAGCCCACGCAAGGATGAAGCACTGTTCCAGTCACTGATCAGCTCACAGAAGGAATTGGCAAGAAACACCTGGGCACGCCCTGAGGCGATCTTCTCGGAAGCGATTACCACGACAATCTACAAAGATAATCCACGCGTGCCGCGCCTCGCAAGAGTGGAGGATTTTGACAAGATTTCGCTGGACCGCAGTATGGAAATTTATCAATCCCGTTTTGGCAGTGCCAAGGACTTGCACTTTGTTTTTGTCGGCAGCTTTGAAATCGACAAGATCAGGCCATTGATCGCCACATATCTCGCCAGCTTGCCCCATGCGGATATCAAGACCGAGTATCAGGATTTGCATATCGATCCCGTTCAAGGCGTCGTCAAGAAAGACGTCTACGCCGGCAATGAAGAAAAAAGTACTGTGGTGCTTAGCTTCAATGGCACATCCACTTACACGCGGGAAGAAAATGCGCGCTTTCATGCGATGGTGGATATCCTGAATCTGAAGATCATTGATGTACTGCGCGAAAAGCAGGGGCTGATATACAGCGGCGGCCTGAATGGTTCTTTTGAACGTATTCCATCCAACAGATACAGCATAGATGCAGAATTGCCATGTAGCCCTGAAAATGTGGACAAGGTCATTGCTGCCCTGTTTGCCGAAATCAAAAAAATACAGCAATCCGGGCCACAGCTGGACGATTTGAACAAGGTCAAACAATCCTGGCTAAAAGAACACCAGCAAGAGTTACGCAGCAATGAAAATTGGCTGAATCACTTGCAAAGCGCGGTCTATTACAAAACCGATCCCGATTCTATATTGACGGTGGAAAAACGCATACGTGCAATTACACCGGCGCAGATCAAAGAAGCGGCGCAGCGTTATTTCAACTTCCAGAACTATGCGCAGATCGTCATGTACCCTGAAAAGAAAAACGACGCAAAGTAATTTAATTTATCTAGTAGATGTGGGGGAGAGAATCCATCAGCTTGCCTCTCCCTTTTTCTTTTTCAGATTAGCTTTCAGATTGGCTTAATTGAAGGAGAAGGTGTAATTCACATCGACAGCAGACTCAGTACCGGTACGGCCTGTGATGCTGATGCGCCGGGTCAGTTGCCAGCTTAGCTTGATACCGCCACTGGCATCTGACAAGCCACGCTCCACCGACAACACCAGCCCCGGCATGATGCGTTTGCCAACGCTGACTACCTGGTCGGTAGTAGCATTGGTGGTACCGGTTGAGCCGGCAATCGTCTGCACTGGCAGGCGGCTACCCGATCCATTCGAAGAAGAACCTATCGAGAATTCATCAAAGCCCAGACCTTGCACAATATCGCGCGGTACATTGCGGCTGCCATCACCTCCAAATATCGCTGTCGCTGCCGACATCAGCAATGATGCATCGCCACTGGCAAGCTGATCTGAGCCGCGCCCGAGCACCAGCCATGAGAGTTTTTCCGCATCCGGCACTTCTGGTTCTGACACCAGCCTGACTTGCGGTGCACTGACTGTGCCTACCACTTCTACTCCAGCTTCTACAGGCAAACCCTTGCGCAAGGCACGGATATTCAAACCAGGATTGGATGGAGGCCCCTGGAAGTTCAGGATACCCCGCTCTATCGCCAGTTGCTGACCATAGCCTTCATACGCGCCCTTGACGGTGCGTATGGACCCGTTCGCCTGCAAGGGGCTGCCATCGCTGGAACGCAGGCGCAGGCTACCCTCCAGGCCGGTATCGAGGCCACGACCAACAAACACGAAACGCGGCCCCATATCGAAGCTGACATCAACGCGGGTCTTGAGACCTTTTCTATTGTTGTCTGATTCTGCTGCCTTAGTGACTGCCTTGTCAGTCTTGCGTATGACAACGACATCACTGGAGAGGCTGGGCGGTGGCAATTTGGGCAACCTGAAGTAGGCGCCGTCAGCCAGCACTTTGCCAGTCAGGCTCCAGATATTATTGGCTTCAACGATATTCGCCTGGCCGGATACCAGCAACCACCGGTCCTTACGCTGCAATAGTGGAAACTGCGTCCATTGTGCCTGTATGCTGCCAGTCTCTTTGCCCATGTCGATATCACCACTGGCCTTGAACTCACCTTTGCGGCCTATCCAGTTCTCATCCCTGAACTGCGCATGACGCGGCATGTTGGCGACGGTGTTGGAGAATTGCAGATTCGTCAGTTTCAGATGTTTGTCTTCTATCTGTGCATCCAGGCTGCCGTTTGGCAATAACAAACCCTCTGAGGCGAAGGCGATCTCCATCTCACGCCCCGCCAAGTTGGCGCGATAGCCAGGCTTGCCTATGGTGCCAGACAAGCGAGCATCGGCGTTCAGTTTACCCTTGAGTACCAGCCCGGAATTGATAAAGGGCCCCAGCCACTGCAAGTCAGGTACGGCTGCCGTGACCTGGCCATTGAGCGGTGCACTGGCCAGCACGGTCCAGGCATCGTTTTGTTTGCTTAAGCGGGAATTGAGTTTCGCTTGCCATTGGCCCAGGCGGCTGCCATCAGCAAGCAGATCAAGACTGAGGTTTTCGCTATCACTACCGGCGACAAGGCCCCCCAGCTTCATTTGCAATTGCATATCTCGTATACCCAGGGCGACTGAAGTACCGGTTCCTTCAGGATCATTGAAGCGCAAATCACCGCTCTGGCGTTGCAATTTGATTTCTCCCTGGGCCTGCTCAGTCAATTGCAATTTCCATTGCGCATTCAGGCGCAGATTACCTGTGACTGCATTTTGCGGGTAAAACAGCTTGGCAATTTCCAGCACCTGCACATCGCTGACTTGACCTTTGGTCTTGAGTGCGGCAGGTGTCCACTCCAGCTCTTCCAGTTCCAGCTTGCCCAGTGCGCTCTGCAGCGACAGGCTACCCAGGCGCACAGACTGTGCAGATACCTGCAATGGTGCTGCGCTTTGCAAGCGCAAGTCCGGTTTGCCATTTAAATTCAGGGCCTGCAATTGCCCACTCCATGACCAGGCAGTGTCATTTTTTTCACTGGTCTGCATGCTGCCATTGGCAACCAGGCTCAGCGCCTGCTTATTAGGGAAGACGGTTTCCAGACTCAGCTTGTGGGCATCACGCCTGCCCTGCAATTTGAGGCTGACTTGCGCGAGCTTGTCCGGACTGTCAGATGCTGAACTCAGGGCTGGAAGATCACCGCCCAGATGCTGGGCTACGATCTCACCATCAAATTGACCTTTGGCACCGTTGGCCAGATTCAGATTGGACTTTAACTGCGCAATGGTAAATTGCTGCTTGCCACGCTTGATCACGACTTGCTGTGCAAGCGCGTCCAGACTGCCTGCAGGCTCGTTGAAACGACCACGCAATACGGCATCTGCCTTCAGGTTGCCGCCTAATGCCAGTTGCCAATTGCTGAGCAAGGGATTCAGGTGACTCAAATCCTGGGCATCAATATTGAACTTCAGCACATCGTCAGTACCGCCCCAGTTGCCTTGTGCTGTCACTGTATTTTTACCAAAATGCGCCTCTAGTTGCCTGACTTGTAGTTGCTGGTCTTGCAGCCAGCGCGCATCCATTGCTGCCTGCACGGGTTGCCCTGCATATTGGCCCTGCAATTGTTGCAGATTGACTTGCACATCAAGGCGCGGTGACAGTTGGCCACGGGCACTCAAGTCTGCCTTTAAACGGCCTGCCGGTGTTGCCACCCAGCGCGCAGGGTCAAAATCTTTGAGGCTGGCTTTGAGGTTAAATGCCTGCTTGCCAGCAAAGCTGATGTCGCCCGCACCCTGCAGGTGTGTATCTTCTGCCTGAAGATCAAACTTGTTCAAATCCAGTCGCAGTTTCTCAGGATGGTAACTGGCTTCTGCTTTCAGGCTGGCGCGGGCATCTTGCAACTGTGCTTGCAGATTGATGCTTTTGTCTTTAGCAGTCTGCGCAAAAAACTGGCCCTTGATATTACTGGCGTGCAGCCGCTGGTCGATCTGGTTCAGGTCGATATTGGAGAGGTTCAATTTCAGGTCAGCCTGCAATTGTGTCGATTGCCAATTAACGTCGGCCTGTCCTTGCAGTTTGCCCCTGCCTGCCAATTGCACTGCCAGGTCTGTCAGGCTCAGATGCTGGCCTTGCCAGAATAATTTGGTGCTCAGTGACTGCACTGGCAAGCCTTGCTTATTGATGCTGGCAACCTGACTATTCTGAATATTGATAGGGCCCGTCAAACCAAATACAGTAATTTTTTGCGCGTTTTTTTCAGTATTTTTTTCTGCATTTTTCTCACCCATTACCGGTTTCAACTTCGTCAATATACGCAAGTCTGCATGAGGTGAATTTCCCTGCCAGGCGGACGGGTCGAAGTGTTGGACATCGATATCCAGCTCGCGCACATACGGTGCAGTAAATGCATCGATACGTCCCCTGGCATGTCCTTGCAGGTTTTGATTGCGTATATTTTTTTCTGCCGCTCCATCCAATGCAGCTTCCAGCGCGAGTTGCATATCATGCAGATTGCCAGAAACTATCCCCTGCAAGATGACGGGTGGTATGCCTTCCTGGATCTGGCCTTGCAGGCTCAGGTGGCTATCCAATTTGAAAGGTGTGCGGCTGTCCATTGAGGCTTCACCTTTCAAATTACCCCAGGGGCTGCTCAGTGCGGCTTGCGCTTTGTATAATTTGTCCTGATAAAAAAAACTGCCAGTCAGTGCGCTGAGCTTCAGGGTTTCCAGCTGTTTGCCATCATCAGCCAGGGTAGCGATGTGCAAGCGCCCCAGTGCCAGCTTTGGCGCACTCAGGCTAAAGGGTAGCCCTATATCAGCCGGTACGCTGGCGGCTTTTTTGCCGGACCTACTGGCGATAGTCAAAGCGCTTAATTGCAAACTGGTGATATCAAGCTGACGTTGCCATAAAGCGCCCGGCCGCCAGCGCAAGGAGATGGCGCTGCCATTGATATGCAAATCCTGGGATATCAAACTGAATTCGTCGAGTTTGAGTTCCCCATCCAGAGTACCTTGTACACCATGGAACTTGAGGCTGCCAAGACTGATATTTTCTATCAATGCCAGCGCAGTTCTGGTGCCACTCTCAGTTTTGTACATCCAGGTCAGGACGAGGCCGGACACGACGATCAATAGAAAAAACAGCTTGAGGACGAACAGGCTTAACCTGCGCAAATGATGTCGCTTTTTTTTAACGGGCTGATTTTTCTCCGTCTGTTTTTTTTCGTTTTCACTCATATCAGAAAGCAATCGCAATAGAAAAATCCAGCCGGACTTTCTTGGTCTGGCGACCATAAGCCAGATCAAGTGCGATTGGCCCGGCCGGGGTTTTGTAACGTGCGCCTACGCCGATGGCCTGCTTTAAATTCAATTCACGGAAATTGTCGGCGGCATTGCCCACATCAACAAAAGTTGCAGCGCCCCAGGAAGAATTCAACCAATGCACATATTCAGCACTGGCAGTTGCCAGTACGCGGCCACCGCGTGTGCTGCCTATGTGCTGTATGCCCAGGGTTTGATAGCCATAGCCACGCACTGTCGTGCTGCCGCCGGTACGGAACAGGTAGTCCTCAGGAATGCCCTCTTCGTCTTTGGAAAAAACTGCGCCAAGCTCTGCGCGCAAAATCACGGTGTCTGTTTTGCGTACGGGTATCCAGCGCTGATATTTGGCATAGCTGCGTATGAAGCGCTGGTCAGACAGCAACGCTTTTTCAGACGCGGCAAGATCAAATTGCAAAATCTGCCCGCTACGTGGATCAAAAGGCTGATCAACATCACGCCAGGTCCAGCCTATGCTGGCAACCAGTGCCTTGTTGATTTCTTCTGCTTCGCCATCAGAAGAAATTTTTTCCCTGACGATATTCAAACCCAGCCGTTGTTCGAGATGCCCGCGCGTACTAGTGCGCTTGATGCCGAGAGCGTAACGGCTGGAGCGCACACCGGCGATATTTTCGCGCTCCACCAGCACACCAAAAGAATCGAGGAATTTGCTTTCACGCGGTGGCAGGTAAATATCGGCATATCCCAATTGCCTGCGCTGCTCCAGCCTGACGGCAGTACGTAAATCCCAGGCCTGGTCAAGTATGTTACGGTCACGGTAAGCAACTTCGCTGCGGTAACCGGTATTGGTGCTGTAACCCAGGCCAAAGCTCAGGTCCCGGGCCTGGCGCTCTACCACGGTCACATCCACGGGTACGGCCTCGGCTTTTTCTGGATCAGGGTCTATACCGACAGCGACAGTGGCAAAGTAAGCGGAGTTTTGCAAGGAACGCTGGAAATCCAGCAAACGAGAACGTGAATAGACCTCTCCTTTTTTAGGCGCCTGATAACGCTCTATGAGCCAGGAGGGGTAACGCTGCAAACCAGTAACACGTAAGTCTCCAAGCGTAAATACCGGGCCGCTATCGACCTCTACTTGCAGAATGCCACTATGCTGGTCAGCGTCAATTTTTGCCTCACTGGAAGTCATGCTCGCTGAAGCATAGGCATCTGAGCGCAGGCTCTCCAGCAGATGGTTTTTGGAATCGCTCCAGTCAGCATCACGAAATGGCTGGCCGACTGCCAGGCCCCAGTCTTCCTGAAGAGTCCGTCGCCTTTTGGTGACAGCCTTGTCGCCAGCGTCAATCGCGTCTGCCATGGGGCCCTGCACCTTCACAGACACATTTTCAATAATGGTGCGCTGACCTGCCTCTACAGTCACATGGATGATTTTGTTTGTGGAGGCTGGCGCTAGAGCCTGATCAGGATTATCAAACTGGATTTGCGGCGAGAAATAGCCTTCAGTAGTGAGGATATTGCTGATATCCAGGCGTAATCTCTTGATCAGTGCAGGCGTAATATTCTGGGCTTCGGTATTGCTGGCAAATTCAGGGATATGTTCCCTTAGCAAATCAGCCCAGTGTGATTTGGCTGCGACCAGTTGCAAGCGGCCACTGCTGGTGGTGGAAACTGCTTCGTTGTCTGCCTCAGGCATTGGCACAGGTGGAGCAGATGCAGCAGCTGGAGCAGTTGGAGCAGATTGCACAGACGGGGCTTCAGTTTGGGCTGACTGCTGCGCTCTCACCAAGCCTGCACCGCATAAACCGGCAGCACAGAATAATAGCAATAGAGGGCGCAGTTTTATCTGCATCTGCAAAAACTCACTTGGTCGCCAGACCAACGCGATTGATACCCAGTTTTTTTGCTTCTGAAATCACTTGTATGACCTCGTCATAGATGATGCCCTTATCGGCAGACACCAGCACAGATAACTCTGGCTTGGCGTCATGGTATTCACGCAGTTTTTGCATCAGTTGCTTGCGGTCTTTGGCTTCTTCCTTGCTTTCCTGGCGGTTGTTGCCATTGTTGCCCGCTTTGCTATTGATGCTGATGGTTGAAGCCGCATCAGGTCGCAAAGTGATTTCTATGTAATCCGAAGGCGGCTGGGTAGATTGCCCGGCAGTAGGCAGGTTGATGACACTGGGATTGGTCATCGGTGCACACACCATGAAAATCACCAGCAACACCAGCATCACGTCGATATATGGAACGACGTTGATTTCTGCCTTGAATTTGCGTTTACGTTCGCCACGCAGGGTACTCATGCTATCTCACTCTTCCTAGCGTGACTGACGCTGGAGAATGTTGGAGAATTCCTCGATAAAAGTTTCAAAGCGTATCGCCAGCCTGTCTATATCGTGAGAGTAACGGTTATACGCCAGCACGGCAGGAATCGCGGCAAACAGCCCTATTGCGGTAGCGATGAGCGCCTCTGCAATACCTGGGGCAACAGCAGCCAGTGTGGCTTGCTGCACATTCGCGAGACCGCGGAAAGAATTCATGATGCCCCAGACAGTGCCAAACAAGCCTATGTAAGGCGAAACCGAACCCACAGAAGCAAGGAAGGACAGGTGTGACTCCAGCAAATCCATCTCACGCTGGTAGGACGCACGCATGGCGCGGCGCGCACCGTCAAGCATGGCAGTAGCATCCAGCGTTGATTTATTGGCTGTCTTTACCTTGTGGTATTCGCTCATGCCGGCTTCGAAGATACGCTCAAGCGCACCACTGGTGTCGCGGCCAGTACGGCGGCTGTTGGTCGCAGCAGCATACAGATCAACCAGGTTGCCACCAGACCAGAAATTGCGTTCAAATTCTTCAGTTTGCCCGCGCGCTTTTTTGATGGCGAACATTTTACTGAAGATGTAAGTCCAACTCGTCAGCGACACACCTAACAACAGTGCCATGACTAGTTGCACCAGTATCGACGCATTGGTGATCAGACTTAAAAATGAGAGGTCTTGGGTAACAGTCATATTGAATCAATTCAAAAACAAAACACTGGGCGCATTGCTGCGGCCCTAAAATAAAAATAATCTCAGCCTATCTTTGCGAGCACTTCAGCAGGTATCGCCGCTGGCCTGACTTCTGCCTTGCTGACGCAGCCCACCTTGATCTTGCCAGAGGCCAGCAAACGCTGGCCACACCAGGCCTCTTGTACAAACTGTACAGATGCCCTGCCCAGCTTTTCGACCACGACGGTGAGTCTTAGTTCATCATCCAGCCTGGCGGGTGCATGATACTCGACTGCGGTAGCTTTGACGACAAACATCAAGCCATGCTCATCTGCCATTTGCTGCTGGTTGATCCCTGCAGCCCTGAGCCACTCGGTGCGGGCACGTTCAAAAAACTTCAGGTAATTCGCATAAAAAACGATGCCACCGGCATCAGTATCTTCATAGTAGACCCTGACCGGCCATACAAATTCTGTTTTCATAGTATAAACTTTACCAGCTATTCAGTGCGTATATTTACTCTTTGTCACTCAAAGCCAGCTCAATAATGTGCGTGCCGCATTCAAGCAGCGCTTGCTGCCACTATAAATTGGCAGCAAGCAGAGCAAATCAGCGATCCCAGAAATTGCTTGAGGATTATGCCGTGGTGCGCTTGATGACCAGAGGTCCGTAGCCTTGGCAAGTAGGCATCATTTCTATGTGGTTGATATTCACATGCGCAGGCAAAGTGGCGATCCAGTAGGCTGTTTCAGCGATATCAACAGCCGTCAATGGCACCGTGCCTTCATAGACCTTGGCGGCAGCATCATCATTGCCACGGAAACGCACATTGGAAAACTCAGTACCACCACAAAGGCCAGGAGCAATATTGGTAGCCCGCACACCAGTGCCAACCAGATCAGCGCGCAAGTTGCGGGTGAACTGATCTACAAAAGCCTTGGTAGCACCATAGACATTGCCGCCTGGATAAGGCGTCTCACCAGCCACTGAACCTATATTGATGACCGTACCAGTGCCGCGTGCCACCATGTCTGGCAAGATGGCTCTGGTGACTGTCACCAGGCCCTTGGTATTGGTATCTATCATGGTGTCCCATTCATCCTGGGAGGCCAGATGGGCTGGCTCTGTGCCCAATGCCAAACCAGCATTGTTGACCAGCACATCGATATTCTTCCATTCAACGCTTAATCCAGCCAAAGCCTGTTTGATGGAGTCTTTGCTGGTCACATCCAGCGTGACTGGCAACAAGGCAGTGCCAAGCTCTGCTTTCAAGGCGCTCAGTCTGTCTGTGCGGCGTGCTGCAGCAATGACTTTATGACCTTCGCGGACAAATTTGCGTGCCATTTCTTCACCAAAACCTGAACTTGCACCTGTAATCAAGACGATCATGCTGAATTCCTTCAATTTTTGTGGGTAATTTGCCTAGCTGACGTTTGCAGCTCTGAAGCATACTATTTTAAGTGGTTTTGCTATCCAATATCGGGAAGCTAAAAATTTCAAGGCAATACTTGTGTGAAAATTAATTTTTACTATAACACTGCTGGCACTTGCCCATTCAAACGGCATCACGTAAAATCCTCAGACCATTTCATCTCATGTGACTGGCGAAGTGGCCATATCTGCCCTGTTAGACGGGCAAGCATCCTGGCCCAAGATGGAGATCCATCGGGAAGCGTGAGATTTCGGAGTCTATCTGACTCCAGCCGTGCGCCTGGGTAGCCTGATGGTAAGAGCAATGAGGCTGCCCCTATCCGTTTCAGACACCTCATTAACAACAATCATTGTTTATTAACAGGAATAATCAGGAACCGCCATGTTTGCAAAAAATCATACCCTCGCCAACGTAGATCCAGAACTGTTTGCTACGATACAAAAAGAAAACGTCCGTCAACAAGAGCATATCGAGTTGATCGCCTCTGAAAACTATTGCTCCCCAGCAGTCATGGAAGCCCAAGGCTCCCAGTTGACCAACAAATATGCTGAAGGCTACCCAGGCAAGCGCTACTACGGTGGTTGCGAGCATGTAGACGTTGTCGAGCAACTGGCCATCGACCGCCTGAAACAATTGTTCAATGCCAATTTCGCCAATGTACAGCCTAACTCAGGCTCCCAAGCCAACCAGGGCGTCTTCTTTGCCTTGCTGAACCCGGGCGACACTATCATGGGCATGAGCCTGGCTGAAGGTGGTCACCTGACGCACGGCATGCCTTTGAATATGTCTGGCAAATGGTTCAACGTTGTTTCTTACGGCCTGAATGCAGAAGAAGATATCGACTACGACGCCATGGAAAAACTGGCGCGTGAAACCAAGCCAAAGTTGATCATCGCCGGCGCATCTGCATTTGCCCTGCGCATCGACTTTGAACGCTTCTCCAAAATCGCCAAAGAAATCGGCGCTTATTTCATGGTCGATATGGCCCATTATGCTGGCCTGATCGCGGCAGGTGCGTATCCTAACCCTGTGCCTTTCGCTGACGTTGTCACATCGACTACCCATAAGAGCCTGCGCGGCCCTCGTGGCGGTATCATCTTGACGAATGATGAAGCAATCGCCAAGAAGATCAATTCTGCGATCTTCCCTGGCTTGCAAGGTGGCCCCTTGATGCATGTTATCGCTGGTAAGGCAGTTGCTTTCAAAGAAGCACTGACACCAGAATTCAAGGCTTACCAGGAACAAGTCGTCAAGAACGCTGCTGCGCTGGCAAATACCTTGACTGCGCGCGGCCTGCGTATCGTTTCTGGCCGTACTGAATCGCACGTCATGCTGGTCGATCTGCGCCCTAAAGGTTTGACAGGCAAGGAAGCCGAAGCCATACTAGGTTCTGCCCATATGACTTGCAACAAGAACGGCATCCCGAATGATCCGCAAAAACCGATGGTCACGTCCGGTATCCGTCTCGGTAGTCCGGCTTTTACTACCCGTGGTTTCAAGGAAGAACAAGCGATTAAAGTGGGTAACCTGATTGCCGACGTACTCGATAACCCGCATGATGCAGCGACGATAGAACGCGTGAAAGCTGAAGTCAAACAATTGACAAATGCATTCCCAGTTTATCAAGCGTAATAGATTCATCAAGCTTAAGAGATTCAACTGTAGCAAGGCTTAAGTATCAGGCAGCACAATAAAAAGCCACTCGCTTGAGTGGCTTTTTTGTATCATCAAATTATAAAATCAATTATAAAAACCATTGGAGCACTATACGTCATGAAATGCCCTTTTTGCCACAACGATGACACCCAGGTCATCGACACCCGCGTTTCAGAAGAAGGCAATGTCATACGCCGCCGACGCCGCTGTGCCGACTGTGACAAACGTTTTACCACCTATGAGCGTATAGAACTGGTGATGCCTGTGATCGTCAAGAAAAACGGCAGCCGCACAGAATATGAAACCGCCAAATTACGCGCCAGTCTGATGCTGGCCCTGCGCAAGCGCCCGGTATCAGCCGAAGCTGTCGAGACTGCAATACAAAGAATAGAAGAAAAATTATTGTCCAGCGGAGAGCGCGAAGTCATGTCCGGTCACCTGGGTGAACTGGTCATGCGCGAATTGAAACGCCTCGACAAAATCGCCTACATCCGCTTCGCTTCTGTCTATAAGAGCTTTGAAGATGTATCCGAGTTTGCCGAGGCTATACAAGAGGTCAGGAAGAGCTAGTACGAGCGCTCTTCCTGACTTTTTTACTTCGTCCAGCAAGTATCCGTAGATAAGGTGTTACTGGCATTCGACCTGGCACCGACTTGGTTGATGATATAACTACCACATGCATCGCCATTCATACGACCGCCCGCTCTTGGTACTGCTTGAATACTAAAAGCGGTCGCAGTAGGAGCAGCAACAAAACTGATGTCGTAGTCAATATTACTGCCAGTAGCACCAACCGGGCTCACCAGCATAGGCAGGGCGACCGGCGTGTTATCACGCATCTTGTCATAACGATCATTCGCAGTCATGAAGCTCTGCATGAATTGCGAATTTTGCGTTAACACAGAACGCGCATCCGCACGTCGGCTACGCTTGACATTATCGGTATATGCGGGGACAGAGATTGCGGCCAATATCCCCAAAATAACCACAACGATCAATATTTCTATCAGGGTAAAGCCCGCTTCCGATTTCTTAATTAGCACTTGATCACCTCTATGATATTAATCAGTACGCAATATCTGTTTCCAGATACGTCTGGTCGGGTTGTAACTTGGAGCAATAGCTGTGGGATTTATTCCGTTACCGGATAAACCCGCACCAGACGATACCGGTTGATAAATAATTGCCGAAGGACCATTTTTCAACAACGTAGATCCGAAGGTAAGACCACCCTGCTTACCTGCAATAATCGCATCTGCAGAAGTCACTTTGTTATCGCCAGTCGTATCAAACGTAGGGTAAGGGAAAACATTACCGTTCACGGCATTCAAAATAAATGTTGTTGATTTACCGTCTGAAGAACAAGTATCTACCGCACTGGCCGGAATAATAGTGGTAAAAACTATCTCATCAAAGAATATTTGCGGATCGATGGTCAGACGTTCACCTGTACTCAAGTTTAAATCCATGTACCAGCCACGTTTACTTGTCCAGTCAATCGTTTCATTACTGACCGTGTAAGCACTGGAACCAGACCAGCTCAAGGTTCGTTTTTGCAAGGCAGATTGACTACTTGATATGGAGGTTGGAGAACTGACACTAGCTACACCAGTTTGATCCCACACGCCATACAAAGATTGAACGTCAGTATTCAAAGCATCTTCAGTTTCGTAAATTTTTCCTGTTCCAAACAGCAGCATCATTCCACCTTTACTGTGTGGAATCATATCAGGCTGGACTGTGATTGGCTGTGGAACGCCGCCAATTTTTGCCTGAAATAAAGGTGTCCCTGAAAATGCCACTGTAGTACCTGAGTTTGTTACATCAAACTTCCACAAATTACCCAGCAAATCACCAGCAAAGATCGCTTTAATAGTAGCATCAGAGCCAACAATCAATTTTGGCGTGGCCAGTCCATTAGGTGTGGTTGCATTTCCCACACCAGTATCTATTTTGGTAACCACGCCATCACTCAGACGAATGATGAACAACATGGCCTTTTTAGAATTGCTTTCATAGCCGTTCCCCAAGACGGCAACCCAATCACCATTTGGCATCCGTCCGATTTGCGGAGTACCAATGGTGTATCCTAATTCAGGTTGCGTTACAGAATTAACTTCCCACAAAATCTTGCCTTCATTAAAGGTAGGGCGAGTAGGTACTGTGACATCCATGGCGTAAACAGCTCTGCCACCAGCGCCAGTCGTGCCAACCAGAGCAGTCTTCCAACCACCATCATAGTAGTCGCCTATTGCAGGTGTACCATCAACATAAAACCTGTGTCCATAGGTTGTGCGCGACAGCAATGGCAAATTGCTCATAACTGCTTTAGGAATATAAGCAAACTCCTCTACGCCGGTGGTCCCGTTCAGCGCATGTAACATGCCATCGTTTGAACCTATGTATACCATGGGAGTACGATTATACTTACTCAACAAATAGGCGCCATATGTACCTTTGCCAGGTGTGCCAGTTGGCATATAACTATAGCCACCGTCATCACCTTCTTTGATGTATTGAGGAGCAGAATTTACAAAATCACCAAATGGAACAGTACGTGGGCGAAGACGACTCAAATCAGGGCCGCCTATAATGTAATCGACTATATTGGCTCCAGTGACGGTGGTAGCAGGATAAGTAGCTGCCTCTGTATCAAAATAAGCTTTGTCCGTAAGTGCAAGATTAGTGTAATTAAAGACTTTACCTTTTATGGCCGGATCAATATAGGTAAATACATTATTTTGTCTGGTGGAGAAAACGGGAGTCGTCGCAGTCCAGCCAGGACCTGTAATGGCACCATTATCATCCAACAATCTTTGCACCAATTGACCTGACCAGTCAGACGTGCGGTAAGTCGAGGTAAAGATACTACTACCTGCGCGTACCGTATTGCTGGATGTGCCAACAGCGGCAGCATCGCCGACACGTTCTGCTATCGTGTTTAAAGAAGAATCAAGTGCTGCTGCAAACTCCGTAGGATTGGATGCACTAAAATACTTACCACGGGAATTAACAGCGGCATGCCACAAATCATCAATCTGATTGGTTGAACCATCTGGCCACACTTTGGCACCGCTCGTCAGGGCGGGTAAATCATTGATTGGATCCAGCGTGCCTTTGACACCCAAACCCACCGTGAACTGCGTCAGATGTTGCCAAAAAGCAGGATCAGCACCTGTGGTCGGCACATTTTTCTTCGCTGCGGTCCAGTCTGGACGTAAATCATTCACCCAATAATAAAAAGCTATATCAGCCAACGTATTGCTAAAAGTATCGGTGTACGGTTTGGCGGCTGTATATTGATATGTTGATCCATCTGGTCTGGTCATTGTTGGGCCGTTGGTGCCATCATAATTGCCATTGCGGCCGCCACCTGCAGCTGACCCGTTCCAGTAACCATCCGTCATCAAGATATTGTAATTTTGACGGCAAGTAAGTTGCGTAGAAGTAGCACCAGAACCTGACACAGTTTGCCATGGGCCAGTGTTTGAGGTGTCTTTGAAATATTGGCCTATATCATCCACGGCCTTGCGCAAGGATGTACCAGCGGCCGGCATTCTTTGCTTGTACAAAGTATTCAAGAAATTGGTCTTATTGGTGGCGCTGAAGTCATTTGAGACTTTGTTGATGACAGTGCCATTCGTATTAATAGTACCGAATCCAACCCTGATCGTAGAATTTTGCTTGGAAAAAGCCTGTCCACTGCCACCACGCGCAGTCAAAATACGTGAACGATGATATTGAAACCAATTGGCAAAGTTTTGCATCTCCTCCGCTACGGTGCATGCGCTACCAAGACAATCTGTACGGGTTGGCGCCTTCGCAGGAAATGTCGTCCCGGCTTTGATTTCATAGCGGTCAAAACAGGTTAATGTTGAAAGATTACAACCACCGGTACCTTTGTAGACGTAGTATAGAGCCGGAAAAATGGTTCTTGAGTTGGTATCATATGCATTAGCAGCATCGTTCAGCCATCCATACACGCCAGCAGGAAATGTCTGATTAATTGTCAAATTAATCGTATTGGTGTTTGTACCTCCATTTGGTGCCACCGGATTATAGAGGGCTGCGGTAGGAACAGCAGCTGGCATAATCCCGCCATTGGGATCAGCCCAGGGCTGATAAAAAACCTTAGGGTCGTAATAAGCCTTATTGACATCTGACGAACGCCAGCGCGCTACCGTAATGTTATTGTTAAACCCAACAACAATTGTGTTCTGGATACCGTAATCACCTGCCCCACCGACATTATATAAATTCGCCGGCTTAGGAAATACGTTAGTTACCCAGCAACCTCCACAATAATCATCGTAGCCTGTTCCTGTAACATCACCGTTACCAGTTCTGGGAATATCGTCAGGCATCATTTCCCACATCATGGAGCCAGAATCATCCAGAGTATAAAAAATGTTAGGTGGCACATTGGGTTTCACCAATGGTGGCGCATTCGATATGGTGGCGTATGCCAAGCCAGGGACAATCAATTGCCCCATCAACGAGCCAATCATGCAAGCAATTAGCGGTTTATTTATTTTCTTCATGGTCTTCCCCTGAATGTTCATTCTTCTGCTGCCAGTAGCCATTTACCATACCATTGGACTAATGCATCAATGTTTGGCAAAGCCCCCACACTGTAAATTGACAGGTTGTGCATTACAAAACACAGTTTATGTTGCGGAACCAATGTATAAAGTCACTTGCAACCAGATCACTGAAAGGTTTGAACTACCCTCCCCTCTGGCAGTAATGACATAGTTCATCATGTGACGAAGGTCATTGGTACCCTCATTTGATGCATTACCTGAAAATGAGGCATTATTCCCAGGTATTGGTACGAACCATTCTTCAATCATGCATTCCGGTTGATTAGTCACATTTGGAACAGTGTTTGCCGGTAAGCGATAACCTTTAGTCGCCCAGTTTGCCTTCGTTGCCCAAAGTACTGGCGGAGGGTTAAGATTGCTGGCCTGTACATATAAATTGACGGGAATGTTATTCACAGTCCTATCCAGCCCAGCTGGCAACACACCACCTTTATTGGTTAACTCAAAATCTTTTTGACAATATCGTAAAGCAGTTTCTGCAGCTTGAAATGCAAGATTCTGCTCCCTGATACTGCGCGCAAATCGCTCTTCCTGAGTAGCACGTCTCACCGCAGTGATCGCCAGCATCGTCAGGACCAGAAGAAAAATCATGGAAGTAAGCATCACAAATCCACGTTGCGATGAGTAATTTCTTATCATAAAGTTCTCCCATTCGTACGGCCACGCAAAGAAATGACACTAGAAAAAGCTGCATATAATCTTTTGTCAGTCGCCGTGACAAGATTGCCGCTACAGTCACGATATTTTTGTGCTGTTGGCGTAATGTTGTCGTTAGCAGATCGCATCACTATACAAACCCTCGCAGAAAGTACTTTAAAAAAGCGGTTTGACATAAGTGCCCAGGTTTCATCGGGGACCCTATCTGGATCCTTAACTTGATAGTCTGGCATGGGTACAGTCGTTGCGGGATCTGTCAACTGCGCCGCAGTATAAAAGCCATCAACAGATTGATTGTCATCCTGATCGTAACCATAGGTTACTTTCATATCAACAACATTATCTGCAATAGGTTGTCCAGGTAAAAAATTGGTTGCACCCGGTGCCGTACCACCATTCCCTGCACAAAAAAGTTCTCTGCGTCCAGTTACAGGATTTAGCTGAACATAAAAACGATTTTCAACAATCGCAGGCACTGTTGTCACTGCCTGCCCCAAACAATCTGCTGGACTGCCGCCGCTGGAGTTTGAATTGAGGCCATCAATCACATACCGGATCAGAAATGAGTCGGGGTTGGTACCACCCGCACACACGGGAGGAACGGCAGTGGCAGAATTGAAGCCGCCTGTACATCCTTCGATCGCCTGGCCTGCGCCAGTATAATTACTCAAACCACCACCCGCGGCCGTAGAAGGCGCACCATTTATTAATTGTCCATATCCAGCCATTCTTAAATTGAATGCCATAGTAGCCAAAGCCAGACGGCCATCTTCTTCCATGAGCGCTTTGTCATCGGTTACCCTGTACGTCTGTGTATTGGTTACATACAAAGTACTAACAGCCAGCATAATAATTAAACCAATCGCAAGGGAGATCATCAACTCCACCAGAGTCCGGCCTTGCTGATAGCGTAAATTCGTCATTTTCATATTTACCTCAGTTATGGCGAAAATCTGACAGTGAAACAACGCACACCTATACCAGGTGCTGGAGCGGTAGCCGTAGGACATGCTGGGTCAACAATAGTCAGGTTAGCCTCCTTCCACATGACGATAACATCGTACCCTGTCGGTACTACGGGCACGATATATCCGGCACCATCAGTCAGGCGATTTGACAGCCCCCTTAGCCAATCATTGACATCAATGGCAGCAACCTCAGCAGGAGTGCAACGGGGGCCGCCGCAAGTCGGAATGGGAGGCAAACTTGCCACCGTCGTCGCATAGGCTGTCGTGTAAGTGTATGATGCTGCGCCGGAGATAGGATCTTTGACACCCTGACCATTTGCACGCATGCGCTCACTCAAATCATATGCGGCCTGAGTAGCTTCGGTACGTTGATTGGCAACTTTCAAGTACCGCATTGTATTTGCCTGCAAACTGGCGACGCCCAGCAAACCAATTGCAATGATAATGATCGTCACAACAATCTCCACCATCGACGCACCAGCCTGCTTATTCAATTTATGTTGTTTCATGGCGTTCTCAATTTTCAATTACAGGCAGCAGTTTTAGAAACCAGTATCCGCCCGCCAATGCCGACACATACATACCGGTCACGAGTTGCATCAGGATCATTGCCTTTCACGTAAAACTGCACTGCCCCCCCCATATTTTGCCCTGTCGCATTAAAAGTCAGCGCCTGTACATTTGGGCTTGGAACGACAGAGCCTTCGGTAAAAGCCCGCATGGTTGCAGGTTGAACAAACAACAAATCATCACCCGCATTAAATTGCCCATCACTATTTGCATCCTTGAATGCAATCCAGCCACCTCCCCAGCCAGTATTGCCTGATGCATTACTTGCCACCGCAGAACATGCAGGTGTCGCGGCTTCTGCGTTATCACTCTTGCAGATCACTACACCGCCACCCCGTTCCCTTGCAATAGCCTTTACCAGGAGCAAATCATGCAACAGTGAATCTGTCGTAGTTCGCACACGGCCTCCACTGAGCATGGTTCTAAACTGTGGTACAGCAAATACTGAAATAATTCCGAGAATGGCAACAACAATCATCACCTCAATGATTGTGTATCCACTTTGCCGCTCAGATCGGTTTTGATGTTGATTGGTCATTTTTATCACCTTAGTTTCAGACATGATATGCGTAATTGCATCCTGGAATCAAAAGATAGTCGATTAGCGGTATGCTTAAACTGATGAGTGGATATTGAAAATCATATCCTCAGTACAGAAGGCATCAGTTTATACCACGCAAGTCTTCTTCTTCGCCTTGACTTTAGAACGATGAATTAATATTTTTGCATTAACTTGTCACAACGCATACTCAAAATATGCCTCAATTAAGTGACTAGACAAGTGCAAATCCTCAAGCGGACGCCTCCGTTAATCCACAAGCGCGGCCGAAGCGCCAGCCTGGTAGCCTCCAGCTACGCAGGAGCGACGATTTCGAGGTTAGTTATCCCGAAGGTGGATATTCGCGCCCAAAGAATACAAAGAATCGCAAGGACAGCAAAACACATTTTAATTTTCAATGCCGATAGCGCATAGATTCACCAGAATTACTGGCAGCAAGTCGTGCAAATCACCAATAGCACTGAGAATGTTGGCAGCAAGCCGTTCAGATGACACGAGAGTTGCCCTCGAATCCGTCGCTCCAGCGCAGGCTGTGCCCAGTCGTTGGCTGATGCGCACGGCGCGCCCTACTGCGGTGAGAGGCGAAGAGGTTTCATGTTTTTCCGTTTGCGCAAAAGCAAAACCCCCGCTTAACTGAATAAGCGGGGGGATGCGGAATAAAAGCCTGACGATAACCTACTTTCACACTGGTTGCAGCACTATCATTGGCGCGTAATCGTTTCAC
>NZ_JBMPOV010000015.1:0-135372 GCF_049340405.1 Undibacterium sp. Ji42W | reverse complement strand
GTGATAACGTTTCTATCACTGTAAAACTGATCAACCCGATCGCGATGGAAGAAGGCTTGCGCTTCGCTATCCGTGAAGGTGGCCGTACAGTCGGTGCTGGCGTTGTTGCTAAAATCATCGAGTAATAAATAAGTAGTAAAATGCGTGCATTACCCTGAATGCATTGGGTAATGCACGCATCAATTGTCAAGATGTAGGGGTGTAGCTCAATTGGCAGAGCGTCGGTCTCCAAAACCGAAGGTCGCGGGTTCGATTCCCTCCGCCCCTGCCACCATCAAGGCCACAGGCCACCGAAAGTAAATAAAGTATGTCTAATCATCCCGTTCAAACAGTTAGTACATCCAATGACAAGTACAAAGTCATTCTGGCGGTAGTGGCTGCAATTGCCGGTGTTGCTGCTTTTTATATTCTCGCTGGACAGGCAACGTGGGTACGTGCCATTGCTTTGGTAGTTGGTTTGTTGGTTGCTGTTGGATTTGTCGCAACTTCTGAAATGGGTC
This sequence comes from Undibacterium sp. Ji42W, assembly GCF_049340405.1. Classification (NCBI taxonomy): domain Bacteria; kingdom Pseudomonadati; phylum Pseudomonadota; class Betaproteobacteria; order Burkholderiales; family Oxalobacteraceae; genus Undibacterium; species Undibacterium sp. Ji42W. Next base: position 134,872 of record NZ_JBMPOV010000015.1, on the reverse strand, counting down.
GTGATTTTGTCAGCTTTGCAAAAGAAGCTGTGCGCGAAACTAAAAAAGTTGTATGGCCAACCCGCAAAGAAGCGGGGCAGATCACTGCCGTGGTATTTGGCTTTGTTCTGGTGATGGCGCTTTTCCTGTGGGGCACCGATCAATTGATCGGATTTGTGTTGTATGACGTAATCCTCGGATGGAAAAAATAATGAGCGAGAACATTCAGGAAAACGAAGAAGGTACAGCGCCAGCGGTGTCTGTACCTAAAAGTGCTAAAAGATGGTACGCCGTACACGCTTATTCCGGTATGGAGAAGAGCGTGCAACGTGCATTGTTGGAGCGTATAGAGCGCGCAGAGATGCAAGATAAATTCGGTCAGATTCTGGTTCCGACTGAAGAAGTGATAGAGCCAAAGAATGGCAAGAAAGTCGTCACTGAGCGCCGTTTGTTCCCCAGCTATGTATTCGTTGAAATGGAAATGACTGACGATACTTGGCATTTGGTGAAAAACACCAGCAAGGTAACCGGTTTTATCGGTGGCAAATCAAACAAGCCTTCTCCGATACCGCAGCACGAAGTCGACAAGATTTTGCAGCAGATGCAAGAAGGTGTGGAAAAGCCAAGGCCAAAAGTCTTGTACGAAGTAGGCGAAGTAGTCCGCATCAAGGATGGTCCTTTCACTGACTTTAACGGCAATGTCGAAGAAGTCAATTATGAAAAATCCAAAGTACGCGTGACGGTCACTATTTTTGGCCGTGCTACCCCAGTAGAGCTGGAATTCTCCCAGGTCGAAAAGGTTTAACAGGATTCACGTTTGACCAGTACGTAACAAAGCAATTTGTTGAAACTAGTTAGAGCATTGACTGTGGCAATACAGGCAATTCTCAGCAGGCAGAGGAGCCTGCTGGTGTGAAAAGATACCGGCAGGCGCTACTACTCATTTTTTGAAGGAGCCAAACATGGCAAAGAAAATCATTGGTTTTATCAAGCTGCAAGTGCCAGCTGGTAAAGCAAACCCATCCCCACCTATCGGTCCAGCTCTGGGTCAACGTGGTCTGAATATCATGGAATTCTGCAAAGCGTTCAACGCGCAGACCCAAGGTATGGAACCAGGCATGCCTATTCCTGTTGTGATCACCGCATTTGCTGACAAGTCGTTCACATTCGTGATGAAGACTCCTCCAGCAACTTACATGATCAAAAAAGCAGCTGGCATCACTAAAGGTTCTGCAAAACCGCATACAGATAAAGTTGGCAAAATCACTCGCCAGCAAGCTGAAGAAATCGCGACAGTTAAACGCGCTGATTTGACAGCAGCTGATATGGACGCAGCAGTGCGTACTATTGCTGGTTCTGCTCGTTCCATGGGCATCACGGTAGAGGGTCTGTAATGGCTAAGTTATCTAAAAAAGCAAAATTGCTGGCAACGAAAGTTGACCGTCTGAAAGTGTATCCATTTGACAATGCTATCGCCTTGATCAAAGAATGCGCAACAGCAAAATTCAACGAATCCATCGACGTATCCGTCCAATTGGGTGTTGATCCTAAGAAATCTGACCAGGTTGTTCGTGGCGCAGTGGTATTGCCAGCTGGTACAGGCAAGACAGTACGCGTAGCCGTATTTGCACAAGGTGCAAAAGCGGAAGAAGCGAAAGCTGCCGGTGCTGATATCGTAGGTATGGAAGATTTGGCTGAGCGCGTTAAAGCTGGCGACATGCCATTTGACGTCGTTATCGCTTCTCCAGACACTATGCGTATCGTCGGTACTCTGGGTCAGATCCTGGGTCCACGCGGTTTGATGCCTAATCCTAAAGTCGGTACAGTGACTCCTGACGTAGCTACTGCAGTTAAAAATGCAAAAGCTGGTCAAGTACAATACCGTACAGATAAAGCAGGTATCATCCACACAACAATCGGCCGTAAATCGTTTGCTGATGGTGACCTGAAGTCCAATCTGGTTGCGCTGATTGAAGCTTTGAACAAAGCTAAACCAGCATCCAGCAAAGGTGTGTATCTGCGTAAAGTATCCATCTCATCCACTATGGGTGCAGGTGTACGTGTAGATCACGCTAATCTGGCAGGCTAAGCAAGAATTAAGTCCCTGCATCGATGATGCAGGGCGCATCTTTGGGCTGGATGTTTTGAACAAGCATCCAGAGTGTCAAAGACCGTTGGGCCGAGTGTGCGAGTGTAGTTTTCCAAGCATGAGGTTAATATCTGAAGAGCAATCGACAGGTCCCAACGCAGATGGTGTACCCGAACAAGTTTTGTAGTGATTACTGGTCCCCCAGTGAAACTCCTAACTTCGGACGCCGTGTTCGAAACGATATGAGGGAAGTACATCATTCCGGTGTATGGACTGAATATCATTAATGGAGGTTGACCGTGAGTCTCAATCTGAATGACAAAAAAGCCGTCGTCGCTGAAGTCTCTGCAAAAGTAGCAACTGCACAGACGATCGTCGTGGCCGAATATCGTGGCATCCAGGTCGGTCATTTGACGCAATTGCGTGCTAGCGCACGCGCTCAAGGCGTATACATGCGTGTGTTGAAAAACACATTGGCACGTCGCGCTGTTGAGGGAACTGCATTTGCAAGTCTCGCTTCTGAAATGACTGGTCCGTTGATTTATGCAATCTCGGAAGATGCTGTTGCCGCTGCTAAAGTCGTTCAAGACTTTGCAAAAAGCAATGACAAACTGGTTGTTAAAGCGGGTAACTATGCAGGCAAATCGCTGGATAAAGCTGGCGTTGTCGCATTGGCAAGCATTCCTAGCCGTGAAGTATTGTTGGCGCAAGTGGTTGGCATGATGCAGGCTCCTGTATCCGCTTTCGCACGTGCTCTGGCAGCCGTCGCAGCACAGAAAGAAGCAGGTTCTCCTGCAGCACCAGTAGCTGAAGAAGCTGCTGAAGCTGCCGCAGAATAAGTTTTTTCCGTCAAATACCGTATCAATGTAATTAATTAATTGGAGTTTCAAATGGCACTTAGCAAAGACGATATCCTGGAAGCCGTAGGCGCGATGTCCGTAATGGACCTGAACGACCTGGTAAAAGCTTTCGAAGAAAAATTTGGTGTATCCGCAGCAGCAGTAGCAGGCCCAGCAGCAGCCGGTCCAGCAGCAGCAGTTGAAGAACAAACAGAATTCAACGTAATTCTGACTGAAGTTGGCGCAAACAAAGTTGGCGTCATTAAAGCAGTTCGTGAAATCACTGGTCTGGGCTTGAAAGAAGCTAAAGACGTAGTTGATGGCGCACCAAAAGCAGTTAAAGAAGCAGTTTCCAAAGCTGATGCTGACGCAGCTAAGAAAAAACTGGAAGATGCTGGCGCGAAAGCCGACATCAAGTAATTCAGGTATCATGGCAAGTCTTCGGATTTGCCCAAGTCAAAGACAGGAATCCTCTTGGAAGAGAGGGTTCCTCTTTGGCTTCTTTGTCGTTCAGGGTTGTTTAGCTGTTTATTAAGACCGAGGGTTGAGACTTGAGGTTTTTTTGTCACAGAGTTGCTATGTTTTATTTTTGTGACAAGAATCCTGAATTCTCTATCCTTCCTTGCCACTCACGGAGTGTCCATGCACTACTCATTTACTGAGAAGAAGCGTATTCGTAAATCTTTTGCGAAGCGCGCCAACGTCCACAACGTTCCGTTCTTGCTGGCGACTCAAATCGAGTCGTACCAGAGCTTTTTACAAGAAGACAGAACACCGCCAACCCGCAAGAACGAGGGTTTGCAGTCTGCCTTCACCTCGATTTTCCCGATTGTTTCGCACAACGGGTTCGCACGTCTTGAATTCCTGTCCTACGTTTTAGGCGATCCTGCGTTCGACGTCAAGGAATGTCAATTGCGTGGCCTGACTTATGCATCGCCTTTGCGTGCAAAAGTCCGTCTGGTCATTCTGGACAAGGAATCACCAACCAAGCCGGTTGTCAAAGAAATGAAAGAACAGGAAGTCTACATGGGCGAATTGCCTTTGATGACAACCACTGGTTCTTTTGTTATCAACGGTACTGAGCGCGTTATCGTGTCTCAGTTGCACCGTTCCCCTGGCGTGTTCTTTGAACATGACCGCGGCAAGACACATTCGTCCGGCAAATTGTTGTTCTCGGCAAGGATCATTCCTTACCGTGGTTCCTGGCTCGATTTTGAATTCGATCCTAAAGACATCCTGTTCTTCCGTATTGACCGTCGTCGCAAGATGCCAGTCACTATCTTGCTGCGCGCCATAGGCATGAGCAATGAACAGATTCTGGCCAATTTCTTTGTCTTTGATAATTTCAACCTGCACAGTGATGGCGCAGAAATGGAATTCGTCGCAGAACGTCTGCGTGGCGAAGTTGCCCGTTTTGACATCAGCGACAAAGACGGCAAAGTCATCGTTGCCAAAGACAAGCGTGTCAATGCCAAGCATGTCCGTGAAATCGAAGCCGGTGGTATCAAGCACATTTCTGTGCCCGAAGACTACTTGCTGGGTCGCGTCCTGGCCAAGAACATCGTTGATACAGACACTGGTGAAGTCATTGCCAATGCCAATGATGAGCTGACAGAAGAATTGCTGGGTCGCTTGCGCGACGCCAAAGTCACGGATATCCAGACTCTGTACACCAATGACCTGGATCAGGGTGCTTACATTTCCCAGACTCTGCGCGCTGACGATACAGCGGACCAGATGGCTGCCCGCGTTGCCATCTACCGCATGATGCGTCCTGGCGAACCGCCAACAGAAGATTCTGTTGAAGCCCTGTTCAATGGCCTGTTCTACAGCGAAGACCGTTACGATCTGTCCGCAGTGGGCCGCATGAAGTTCAACCGCCGTATTGGCCGTGATGAACTGACTGGCGCCATGACTTTGTCGAATGAAGACGTATTGGCCGTGATCAAGATCTTGGTTGAGTTGCGCAATGGCCGCGGCGAAGTCGATGATATTGATCACTTGGGTAACCGTCGCGTACGTTGCGTTGGTGAATTGGCCGAGAACCAGTTCCGTGCTGGTCTGGTACGTGTTGAACGTGCTGTCAAAGAGCGTCTGGGTCAGGCTGAAGCCGACAACCTGATGCCGCATGACCTGATCAACTCCAAGCCTATTTCGGCTGCGATTCGTGAGTTCTTCGGTTCTTCACAATTGTCCCAGTTTATGGATCAGACCAACCCATTGTCAGAAATCACGCATAAGCGCCGTATTTCCGCCTTGGGACCTGGTGGTTTGACTCGTGAGCGCGCCGGCTTTGAAGTCCGCGACGTTCATCCAACCCACTATGGTCGCGTTTGCCCGATTGAGACACCAGAGGGACCAAACATTGGTTTGATCAACTCGCTGGCTCTGTATGCACGTCTGAACGAATACGGCTTCCTGGAAACACCATACCGTAAAGTGGTTGACAGCAAAATCACACCACAGATCGACTATCTGTCTGCGATTGAAGAAGGCCGTTACATCATCGCCCAGGCGAATGCAACGATCGACGGCGAAGGCAAACTCATCGATGAACTGGTCTCTGCCCGTGAAGCTGGCGAAACGATCCTGGTATCCCCGGAACGTATCCAGTACATGGACGTGGCGACAGGTCAGGTGGTTTCTGTTGCGGCATCCTTGATCCCCTTCCTCGAACACGATGATGCGAACCGTGCGTTGATGGGTGCCAACATGCAACGTCAGGCCGTTCCCTGCTTGCGTCCAGAAAAAGCATTTGTCGGTACAGGTATCGAACGTACTGTGGCAGTTGACTCCGGTACAACAGTACAGGCACTGCGTGGCGGTAAAGTGGATTACATTGATGCGGGCCGTATCGTTATTCGTGTGAATGATGCTGAAGCACAGGCTGGTGAAGTTGGTGTGGATATCTACAATCTCATCAAGTACACCCGTTCCAACCAGAACACCAATATCAACCAACGTCCTATCGTTAAAGTTGGCGATCTGGTCGCTAAAGGTGACGTATTGGCCGACGGCGCATCCACAGATCTGGGCGAATTGGCCCTGGGTCAGAACATGCTGGTCGCGTTCATGCCATGGAATGGTTATAACTTCGAAGATTCGATCCTGATCTCTGAAAAAGTGGTGGCTGATGACCGCTATACCTCGATTCATATCGAAGAGTTGTCGGTGGTTGCCCGTGACACCAAGTTGGGTGCGGAAGAAATTACCCGCGATATCTCCAACCTGGCAGAAAACCAGCTGGCACGTCTGGATGAATCCGGTATCGTCTACATCGGTGCTGAAGTAACAGCCGGTGATACCCTGGTCGGTAAAGTGACACCAAAAGGTGAAACTCAACTGACACCAGAAGAAAAACTGCTGCGCGCCATTTTCGGTGAAAAAGCTTCTGACGTGAAAGATACCTCCCTGCGCGTGCCTTCTGGCATGGTAGGTACGGTCATTGACGTACAAGTGTTCACCCGCGAAGGCATACAACGCGACAAACGTGCACAACAGATTATCGATGATGAATTGAAGCGTTATCGCCTCGATTTGAACGATCAGTTGCGTATTGTTGAAGGCGATGCATTTGAGCGTCTGGAACGTATGCTGGATGGCAAGATCGCTGACGGCGGCCCGGCCAAACTGGCTAAAGGCACCAAGATCACCAAGGAATACCTGGCCAGCGTGGATAAATACCACTGGTTCGATATTCGCCTGGCATCTGATGATGCAGCCAATTCACTGGTCGCGATGAAAGATTCCATCGCTGAAAAACGTCATCAGTTCGATCTGGCTTTCGAAGAAAAACGTACCAAGCTGACGCAAGGCGATGAATTGCCGCCAGGCGTACAAAAAATGGTCAAGGTTTACCTGGCTGTTAAACGTCGCCTGCAACCTGGTGACAAAATGGCGGGTCGTCACGGTAACAAGGGTGTGGTTTCCCGTATCGTGCCTATCGAAGACATGCCTTACATGGCTGACGGTACACCAGCAGACATCGTGTTGAACCCATTGGGTGTTCCATCACGGATGAACGTTGGTCAGGTTCTGGAAGTGCATCTGGGCTGGGCGGCGAAAGGCCTGGGCTTGCGCATAGGCGAAATGCTGAAAGCCAAAGCCAAGGTAGAAGAACTGCGTGATTTCCTGAAGAAGATTTATAACGAATCTGGCAAGAAGGAAGACATCGACGGTTTCTCCGATGCTGAAATCCTGGAATTGACCAACAACCTGAAACATGGTGTGCCATTTGCAACCCCCGTGTTTGACGGTGCGCATGAAGATGAAATCCGTCGCATGCTGGATCTGGCCTTCCCTGACCATATCGCCGCGCAACTGGGTATGACACCATCGAAAAACCAGGTTACCCTGTTTGATGGCCGTACCGGTGAAGCGTTCGAGCGTAAAGTCACACTGGGTTACATGCACGTACTGAAATTGCATCATCTGGTGGATGACAAGATGCATGCACGTTCGACCGGTCCTTACTCTCTGGTCACGCAACAACCACTGGGCGGTAAAGCACAGTTCGGTGGTCAGCGTTTCGGTGAGATGGAAGTCTGGGCACTGGAAGCTTACGGCGCGTCTTACGTCTTGCAAGAGATGTTGACAGTCAAGTCAGATGACGTGAATGGCCGTACCAAAGTGTACGAAAACCTGGTCAAGGGTGACCATGTGATCGACGCCGGCATGCCTGAGTCCTTCAACGTTCTGGTTAAAGAAATCCGCTCTCTGGGTATCGATATTGATCTCGAACGTAGCTAAGAAGTTTAGTTTTTTGTAATTGCGTAGCAAAGTCATCGCCCGGATAGCATTCGGGCGATGGCCGTTAAACCTGGCAAGCAGTTTGGAAGTAATGTCGTTCCCGGTATCAGCGGAACCTGTGTCGAAAAGACCTGGCTCTCCCGCTCATGCGAACAGGGTAAAGCGGCGAAGCTTCTGTTGCAGCACCATTCAGCCACCAAGCGTTTGCGCGCTTAACTGGAGTGATACACATGAAAGCTCTGCTCGATCTATTCAAGCAAGTCCAACCCAACGAACAATTCGACGCGATCAAAATTGGTCTGGCGTCTCCAGAAAAAATTCGTTCCTGGTCCTACGGCGAAGTTAAAAAGCCGGAAACCATCAACTATCGTACTTTCAAGCCTGAGCGCGACGGTCTGTTCTGCGCCAAGATTTTTGGTCCTATCAAGGATTACGAATGCCTGTGCGGCAAGTACAAACGTCTGAAACACCGCGGCGTTATCTGCGAAAAATGTGGCGTTGAAGTGACTCTGGCCAAAGTGCGTCGTGAACGCATGGGCCATATCGAGCTGGCTTCCCCAACTGCACATATCTGGTTCCTGAAATCCCTGCCATCCCGTCTGGGTATGGTATTGGACATGACTTTGCGTGATATCGAACGTGTTCTGTATTTTGAAGCATATGTCGTTACCGATCCAGGCATGACTCCGCTGAAAAAATGCCAGATCATGTCTGAAGATGACTACGCCGCCAAGTACGAAGAATTTGGCGACGAATTCACGGCATTCATGGGTGCTGAAGGTATCCGCGAATTGCTGCGTTCCATCGACATCGACCGTGATGCAGAAACTCTGCGCACAGAGTTGAAAGAATCCAAATCTGAAGCCAAGATCAAGAAATACGCAAAACGTCTGAAAGTACTGGAAGCATTCCAGCGCTCAGGCATCAAGCCAGACTGGATGATCATGGAAGTTCTGCCGGTTCTGCCGCCAGAACTGCGTCCATTGGTCCCGCTGGATGGTGGTCGTTTCGCGACTTCCGATCTGAATGATCTGTATCGCCGCGTCATCAACCGTAACAATCGTCTGAAGCGCCTGATGGAATTGCGCGCTCCTGAAATCATCACACGCAATGAAAAGCGTATGTTGCAGGAAGCTGTCGATTCCTTGCTGGATAACGGCCGTCGCGGTAAGGCAATGACAGGCGCCAACAAGCGTCCTCTGAAATCCCTGGCAGAAATGATCAAGGGTAAGGGCGGTCGTTTCCGTCAAAACTTGCTGGGTAAGCGCGTCGATTACTCTGGCCGTTCCGTTATCGTGGTTGGTCCGCAACTGAAATTGCATCAGTGCGGTTTGCCAAAACTGATGGCGCTGGAACTGTTCAAACCTTTCATTTTCAATAAACTGGAATTGATGGGTCTGGCAACAACCATCAAGGCAGCGAAAAAACTGGTGGAAATTCAAGAACCAGTTGTATGGGATATCCTGGAAGAAGTCATCCGCGAACATCCTATCATGCTGAATCGCGCGCCTACGCTGCATCGTCTGGGTATCCAGGCGTTTGAGCCAGTCCTGATTGAAGGTAAAGCGATCCAGTTGCATCCACTCGTCTGCGCGGCTTTCAATGCCGACTTTGACGGTGACCAAATGGCGGTCCACGTTCCTCTGTCTATCGAAGCACAAATGGAAGCACGCACTTTGATGCTGGCATCCAACAATATTCTGTTCCCATCCAATGGTGAACCGTCTATTGTTCCTTCCCAGGATATCGTGTTGGGTCTGTACTACGCTTCCCGTGAAAAAATCAACGGCAAGGGCGAAGGCATGATGTTCCCTGACGTTTCAGAAGCGATCCGCGCCTGGGACAACAAGGAAGTCGAACTGAGCACACGTATCACAGTCCGTATTACTGAATTCCCGAAAGATGCTGAAACTGGCGAATTCGTCAAAACCATTAAGCGTTATGAAACGACTGTTGGCCGTGCGATCTTGTCCGAGATTCTGCCTAAGGGCTTGCCATTCACCGTACTGAACCGTGCGTTGAAGAAAAAAGAAATTTCCAAACTCATCGATACCTCATTCCGCAAGTGCGGTCTGCGTGCAACGGTGGTGTTTGCTGATCAATTGATGCAAATGGGTTTCCGCCTGGCGACACGCGCCGGTATCTCGATCTGTATCGATGACATGTTGGTTCCACCGCAAAAAGTGACTTTGCTGGCAGCAGCAGAACACGAAGTCAAACAAATCGAACAGCAATATGCGTCCGGTCTGGTGACTGCGGGCGAACGTTACAACAAAGTGGTCGATATCTGGGGCAAGACCGGTGATGAAGTCGGCAAGGCCATGATGGAACAACTCAAAGTTGAACCAGTCACACGCCGCGACGGCACTGTTGGTACACAAGAATCTTTCAACGCCATTTACATGATGGCCGACTCCGGTGCGCGTGGTTCCGCAGCCCAGATTCGTCAGTTGGCAGGTATGCGTGGTCTGATGGCGAAACCGGATGGCTCGATTATCGAAACGCCGATCACCGCGAACTTCCGCGAAGGTCTGAACGTTTTGCAGTACTTTATTTCCACTCACGGTGCGCGTAAAGGTCTGGCCGATACGGCATTGAAAACAGCGAACTCCGGTTACCTGACACGTCGTCTGGTTGACGTGACGCAAGATCTGGTCGTGGTTGAAGATGACTGCGGCACATCCAATGGTTCGTCCATGAAGGCGATCGTTGAAGGCGGTGAAGTTAACGTGCCTTTGCGTGACCTGATACTGGGCCGTGTTTGCGCCAATGACATCGTCAATCCAGAAACACAGGAAACTTTGTACGAAGCAGGTGCTTTGCTCGACGAAACAATGGTAGAACGCATCGAAGCCCTGGGCATCGATGAAGTCAAGGTACGTACACCACTGACATGCGACACACGCTATGGTCTGTGCGCTATGTGCTATGGCCGTGATCTGGGCCGTGGCTCCCTGGTTAACTCTGGTGAGGCAGTCGGCGTTATCGCTGCGCAGTCCATCGGTGAACCAGGTACACAGTTGACGATGCGTACCTTCCATATCGGTGGTGCGGCATCCCGTGCAGCGATTGCATCTTCTGTTGAAGCCAAGTCCAACGGTACCATCCGTTTCACAGCGACCATGCGTTATGTCACCAACGGTAAAGGCGACCAGATCGTTATTTCCCGTTCTGGCGAAGTGCTGATCACTGATGACCACGGTCGTGAACGTGAACGTCATAAAGTACCTTACGGTGCAACCCTGATCGTTAAAGACGGTTTGATCATCAAGGCTGGTACTGCATTGGCGACATGGGATCCATTGACCCGTCCTATCATTACCGAATACACCGGTACGGTGAAATTCGAAAACGTCGAAGAAGGCGTGACTGTTGCCAAACAGGTTGATGAAGTAACAGGTTTGTCCACGCTGGTGGCGATCGATGCGAAACGCCGTGGTAGCGCAGCAGGTAAAACACTGCGACCACAAGTCAAGCTATTGAACGAACAAGGCGAAGAAGTCAAGATCGCTGGCACAGAACACGCAGTAACGATCGGCTTCCAGGTGGGCGCGCTGATTACCGTCAAAGACGGTCAGCAAGTACATGTGGGTGAAGTGTTGGCGCGTATCCCGACTGAGTCACAAAAAACCCGTGATATTACCGGTGGTCTGCCACGCGTTGCCGAGTTGTTCGAAGCCCGTTCACCAAAAGATGCCGGTATGCTGGCTGAGGTAACAGGTACGGTGGCGTTTGGTAAAGAAACCAAAGGTAAGCAACGTCTGGAAATCACAGACATGGATGGCGAGAAACACGAGTTCCTGATCACCAAGGACAAACAAGTCCTGGTGCATGATGGCCAGGTCGTGAACAAGGGTGAGATGATTGTTGACGGCCCAGCCGATCCACAAGACATCCTGCGTTTGTTGGGTATCGAAGCGCTGGCACGTTACATCGTTGATGAAGTGCAGGACGTGTACCGTTTGCAAGGCGTTAAGATCAACGACAAGCACATCGAAGTGATTGTGCGCCAGATGTTGCGTCGCGTTGTCGTGGTGAATCCAGGCGATGCCAACTACATCGTTGGTGAACAGGTAGAACGCTCTGAATTGCTGGATGAAAATGATCGCGTAGCAGCAGCTAACGGTATCCCTGCAACCTATGAAAATATCTTGCTGGGTATTACTAAGGCGTCGTTGTCTACCGATTCCTTCATCTCTGCGGCGTCCTTCCAGGAAACCACACGTGTTCTGACCGAAGCTGCAATCATGGGCAAAAAAGACGGTCTGCGTGGTTTGAAAGAAAACGTCATCGTTGGTCGTCTGATCCCTGCTGGTACAGGCCTGGCATTCCACCGCGCCCGCAAGTTGAAAGAAACTTGGGAAGCGGATGAACGCGTAGCCTTGCTGGAAGCAGAAAAAGCAGCATTTGCGCCGATACCAGAAGTAACAACAACTGATGTAGTGGATGGCGGCGAAGCATAAGCAGCCAATGCGCTAACGCAGTGTAAATACTGCGTAAATACTGCGTAAATACCGCAGCATCAAGATGTTGATGGAGTAAAAAAACGGCACCTGCATAAGGTGCCGTTTTTTTTGGGCCTGAATATTTGTTCCGGCAGCAGTACAATACGGCTGCTAACCATAGGCAGATTATGCAAGAGAATAAAAACCTGGAACTGAGTGCGGCTGCCATAGAAAAATTCTGCGATGGCGCAGCCCGCGAAGTCGATATTGAAGTCGTCGCAGAAACCGGCTCCACCAATGCCGACCTGATGGCACGCCTGCCAACATTGCTGCGTCCGGTGTTGAGAGTGGCCGTGCATCAGACAGCAGGGCGTGGCAGGGCAGGTCGTCCATGGCTGACTGTGCCCGGTGGCATGCTGACTTTTTCCCTCGCCTGGCATTTGCCGCAAGAACCGCACAAGCTGCTGGGCCTGCCACTGGCGATAGGCGTTGCCCTGGCTGAGTGTCTGAATGCCGTGAACCAGAATGTGCAATTGAAATGGCCAAATGACCTCTTGCGCGATGGCAAAAAACTCGCCGGTATCTTGCTCGAATCAGCCGCCGCCAGTGAAAGCGGCACCTGGATCGTCGCTGGCATAGGCCTTAACCTGCAAGTGTCGGATGAACTGGAAGCACAAGTGGGCCGCGCTCTGGCAGATGCACCCTGGCTGGCAAAAATGGATAGAAACCTGTTGCTGGCGCAATTGCTGAACGCAGTTGCCGCAGCATTGCAGCAATTTGCTCAGCAAGGTTTTTCAGCCTTTTTGCCACGCTGGAATGCTTTGCATGCCTACGCCGGTCAAACCGTGCATATACTCGACCACGGCCAGGTTTTACATACAGGCAAAGCGCTAGGTGTCGATCTGCATGGCTGCCTGGTATTGCAGACTGAACATGGTCAGGTCAATGTGTTGGCAGGTGATGTGTCTTTACGGCCAGTAGTATGAAAAAAGTAGCAAGAAAAGAGTAACAAGAAAAGAGTGAAGCAGACATGAGTCAATTATTGATCGATGCAGGTAATACGCGCATCAAATGGGCGGTGGCAGATAGCAACGCTGTGCCGGCGGGATCGGTATCACCACCCGCACCAGCGCCAGTGTGGCAGCAGATTGCCTCCGTCAGCCACGCTGAACTAGACACTTTGAAAACCAGCTGGCAAGGCATGCACTTTACACTCGCCCTGATTTCCAATGTCGCTGGTGCCAGCATCAAAGATAAACTCACGGCATTATTGCAAGAAATGCAGCCAGGTTTGCCAATAGACTGGTTTGTCTCGCAAGAAGACATCGCTGGCCTACATAATGGCTACCGCAATCCGGCGCAACTGGGTTGTGACCGCCTCGCCTCCATGATAGGTGCGCATTATCTGTTTCCACACCAAAGCCTGATCGTCGCCACTTGTGGAACTGCCACCACAGTCGATGCCGTCACTGCAGATGGCGCATTCAAGGGCGGCATGATCTTGCCCGGCCTTAAACTCATGGCAGAATCGCTGGCACGCCATACCGCACAATTGCCGCAGGTGGCAGAATCAACGGATATCGCCACAGTCTTTGCCGACAATACCGACCAGGCCATCGTCAGCGGCTGCATCAGCGCCCAAGTCGGTGCAATAGTACGCGCGGTCAATACCCTGCAGCAGCAAGAGAACAAGGCCATCCATTGCGTGATTTCTGGCGGCGCTGCCCCGTATTTATTGCATCATTTGGGCATGCCTTATCAATATGTAGATAATCTGGTCTTGACGGGGCTGTTTGTCGTGGCACAATCAAGCCCGGACTGATAACACTGACACTTAACCATGCTGAGATTCTTTTTCTGGAGCCTGCTCGTACTGAATGCCTTCTTGTTGGCATTTAATCTCGGCTATCTGGGACACTGGTCCCTCGATAACCATGAGCCCGAGCGCCTGAAAAAACAGCATCACGCCGACCAGTTAAAGCTCCTGACAGCGGCCGAAGCGGTGTCGCCAAGTGAACCTGCCGCAGAAAAAAAACCTGAAGTTATCGCCTGCCTCGAAGTGGGTAACTTCCAGCAAAACGATATTCCCAAGTTTGAAGAAAAATTAAAAAACCTGGCAATGGGTGACCGCCAGTCCCGTATCAATGTCGTTGATGTTGCCACGCACATGGTCTTCATCCCTTCGCAAGGCAGTAAGGAGGGGGCTGACAAAAAAGCCGGGGAGCTGCGCCGCCTTGGCATCAGTGATTTCTACATCGTGCAAGACCAGAGTAATCTGCGCTGGGGTATTTCGCTGGGCGTGTTCAAAACCGAAGAAGCGGCAAAACTGCATTTGAATAATCTCAGCAATAAAGGCGTACGTTCCGCCCGCATAGGCCCGCGTACTGTCAGCACAAACAAATTTGCCTACCAGTTCAGGGCCATGAGCGCGGAAGAAAAGAGTAAGTACGATGTGATCAAGGCTGAGTTTCCTGCCCAGGAAAACCGCAACTGCCAGGCGACGGCTTACAGCAAGAGCTAAGTTATGAGTAATCTGGAGATGATGACGATACTCTTTGTATGCTCGGTATGTGCAATCAACCTCTATGTCAGTTACTGTGTTCTTCGCAGCGATTATTATGGGCCAGCGCAAAAGGCTTTCCAATTTTTCCTGATCTGGTTACTACCTTTGCTGGGTGCTTTGTTTTGTTATTCGCTGGCGAAACCAGATGTAAGCCATAAAATCAGATTCAGGGATGATGTTCCTGAATATACCGGAGTTGGCTTGCATGGCCTGGATCATTGAGGTTTTGTGCAACTGAGTCCTGACTACCGTTTCTGACATGGTGAATGCACTGATCGTTATCGCCATAATCATTGTGATGGTCTTGCTGGCAATGAATGTGTATGTGACTTACTTGCTGGCAAGGAGTGAGTTTTTCGAGCCTGCGCAAAAATATGCGCAATATGCCTTGATCTGGTTACTCCCGGTTATCGGAGTTATCCTTTGCTATTTGTTTGTACAGCCAAGTTTGGGGTCTCCCAGCGGTCAGTATGTCAATCGTGAAAATGCCTCTGAGGGTGATTTCATGGATTTTTCCCGGTCAAACAAAGATTATTTCAGTGGCCACGACCGATATTCGCCGTTGACCTGCACTCGCGGAGCAGCCACTGATTGAAAATATTTTCAATCAATTCTCATTTGGCGAGAATTGATTGTTGATGTTTCTCAGCGTGTTGCTAGAATGAGTCTGATATTGTTATTTTCTCCCAGCCACAATGCCAGCATCTACTAAGGATAGTATTGCTCAAAGCGAACGCATTTTACAGGTTCTGGCCTGCATTGCCCGCCATGGAGAGGCCTTGTCTGCGCGTGAACTGGTGGAGCAAACCGGCTTGCCACTGAGCACCTTATACCGCCAGCTCGCACCGCTCAAGAAATGGGGCCTGGTGCAGGAGCATGCGCAGACGGGCTTATATGAGCCTGGCCCGCTGGCAGTGCAACTGGCGCGCGGTTTTGACCAGCATTCCTGGCTCATGAGTGCAGCGCGCGATGAACTTGCCGATGTGGTGCAAAAGTCGGGTGAGAGCGTAGGTTTGCTGGCCTATGTCAATGGACAGGTGGTTTGCCTGGATATGCAAGAAAGCCAGCAAGCCCTGCGCTGTTCTTTTGCCAAAGGCCGTGCCAGCTCCAGCGTGCGCGGTGCGTCGGCCAAGGCTTTGCTGGCACATCTGCCACCAGCCTTGCAAGACGAATTGCTGGCACAGAATTTTCTGGAAAACGCACCAGTATCCGTCCAGCTGCTACAAGACTTGCAAACCCAGTTGCAAGGCATACGTGAACAGAGATATGCGACCAGTGAAAATGAAGTCGATCTTGGTATCTGGGGTGTCAGCGCGCCGGTATTTTCTGGTCGCGACAAGCTTGAAGCCACCTTGTCCCTGATGGCTCCGGCACAACGCATACAGCAACGCAAGCCAGAACTCATCAACATGACTTTGGCAGCAGCCGACAGACTGAGCCGCAAACTACAATATCCATAAATCCTGGAGACACCATGACTGCTTTTCATTTTCAACAGGGCAGCCTGCCCCTGCTGATTTCCATGCCACATGTGGGCACCAGCATACCGGACGATATCGCCGCCCAGATGCTGCCAGTCGCGCAAGAAAAAACCGATACTGATTGGCATTTGCGTGAGCTCTACAATATGGCATCAGAGCTCGGAGCATCCACCATCGCTGCTGACTATTCACGCTATGTGATAGACCTGAACCGTTCGTCCGACAATGCCAATCTGTATCCGGGGCAAGACACCACAGGCCTGTGCCCGGTTGATACCTTTGCCAAACAGCCACTGTATGCGACTGAGAATTTGCCGACAGAAGCCGAGGTGCAGCGCCGCATCGCCACTTACTGGCAACCCTATCACCAGCAATTGCAGCAAGAACTGGAGCGTTTGTTGAGCATGCATGGCAGCGTGGTTTTGTGGGATGCGCATTCCATCGCATCTGAAGTGCCACGCTTTTTCCAAGGTAAGTTACCAGACCTGAACTTTGGTACTGCTGACCAGAAATCCTGTGATACCGGCATGCAAACTGCCATCGCAAACAGCCTGCAAAACGCAAGCGATGTGCAAGCCTATAGCCATGTTTTCAATGGTCGTTTCAAAGGCGGTTTTATCACCCGTAATTATGGCCAGCCTTCACGTCATATCCATGCAGTGCAGCTGGAAATGAGCCAGTGCATCTACATGAATGAAGCCGCGCCATATGCATACCGGCCTGACCTGGCAGCGCAGGTGCAACCTCTGCTGAAGCAATTGTTACAGGCTTGCCTGGACTGGAACAAGACACAAGGGAGAGCCGCATGAGTAGCCTGTTTGCCCATCATGTTCTGTTGCCGCAAGGCTGGACCAGCAATGTACGCCTGCACTGGAATACCAGCGGTGAGCTGAGCCAGATAGAGCTGAACACTAGCGCGCAGATACATGAAAACCAGGCGCAATTTGTGGTACCCGGCATGACCAATTTGCATTCGCACGCCTTCCAGCGCGCCATGGCTGGCATGACAGAAATGGCGGGTGAGGGCAAGGACAGTTTCTGGACCTGGCGCGATCTAATGTATCGCTATGCCCTGCATATTACGCCCAAACAACTCCAGGCCATCGCCGCACAACTGTATGCAGAATGCCTGCGCCATGGCTATACCGCAGTTTGTGAATTTCATTACCTGCACCGTGATCAGGATGGCAGTTTTTATGCGCGTCCCGCCGAGATGGCAGAGTGCGTGATTGCTGCTGCCGAGCAGACCGGCATGGGCATCAGTATGCTGCCGGTGCTGTACAGCTATGCCGATTTTGGTGAGCATGCTTTGCGCCACGACCAACGCCGCTTCTCCACCAATGTGGCCGAGATCATGCAATTGATAGAAGCGCTGGATGGCAAGCGCAATGGCCAGGTTGAAGTCGGCGTGGCCCCACATTCACTGCGTGCTGCCAGCATGAGCCAGATACGTGAACTGGTGGCGGCACTTCCCGCTGCCCGCCCCATCCATATCCATATCGCTGAACAACAAAAAGAAGTCGATGCCTGCATCGCTTACTCAGGCAAACGTCCGGTAGAACTTTTACTCGATAGTGGTTTGTTGAATGAACGCTGGTGCCTGGTGCACGCCACCCATCTGAACAAGGCAGAAGTGCAAGGAATCGCCAGCAGTGGTGCAGTAGCTGGCATTTGCACGACCACTGAAGGCAATCTTGGTGATGGCTTCTTTGATCTGCCAGACTATATCGAAGCCAGTGGTCGTTTTGGCATAGGCAGTGACAGCCATGTATCACAAAGTCCGGTAGAAGAATTACGCTGGCTGGAATATGGCCAGCGCCTGCGCCTGCAAGGCCGCAATATTGCCAGCGTTACAGGGCAGCGCAAGGTCGGCGATTTTTTATATCAGTCTGCTTTACAGGGGGGCGCACAAGCCAGCGGGCGCAAACTGGGGCAACTGGCGACAGGCTATCGCGCCGATATGGTAGTACTTGATGATGCGCATCCCAACCTCGCAGGTATCAGTAGTGCTGATTTACTCAATACCTGGATATTTGCAGGTAACGACAATCTGGTACGTGATGTTTATGTAGGAGGGAAACTGGCCGTTCAAAATGGCAAACATCTGCAGCAAGATGAGATACAGGCAGCTTACGGAACATGCATGCGCAGCTTGCGTTCCTTGTGAAGGCGATGAGTTCTACTTTATTGTGAATGATGCATGTGCTACCTGAACGCCAGACGCGCGACAAGATATACGAAAAATAAAGACGGCACGCTGACACCACCTGCTCTTTTTATCAGGCGCAGGTGGGTTTCATTATCTTTGTTGAGCTTGTCTATTTTTCCGATCACATGCGATGCTTTAAGGCACAAGGCAATATTTGCCATGTATCCGATGATCACCCTTGTCATGATCAGTGTGATGACGGTAATGATAATGATTGCGCCCTTGTCGAGATAACCGAATACCGCCGCTGTCCCCGCGATAAAAATCAGCGGTGCAATTGATTCCAGAGCAACGGAAAAAAGACCGAAGAGATACAGTTTACGAAAGAAAAACCACTGTATGCCAAATATCATGGCCCAGACATTAAAGCCAGCATGCCGCGATTTGCCTTCCAGTAATTGCATTAATAATTTTGGATAATGGGTTCCACCTGCAAATGCAATCAACTCAGTTTCTGAAATGCCACTCTTGCTGCCAGCCTCATCACCGTTTGCAACTGACAACAACTGAGTGGGTGATTGCTGAAAATCCGGATTTGTTTCCATAAAATCTCGTGGTCAGTGTGGTATCCAGATTCAACCGATCCCACCAGTTTCAAATGCAGGCAAGCGTATGCATGACTGATACGCCTGCTAGTGTGCGTTTATTGCTGACGCAATCTCGCCGCAGCTTCGCGCAACATCTGCTCCGTGGTTTCCCAATCCACACAGGCATCGGTGACTGAACAACCGTATTTGAGTTGCGACAAATCTTCAGGGATAGGCTGGTTACCCGCAACGATGTTGGATTCGATCATGACGCCAACGATGTCCTTGTTGCCGTTGGCAATCTGGTTGATGACATCGGCCATGACCAGGGGTTGCAGTTCCGGCTTTTTGTAGCTGTTGGCATGCGAGCAATCGACCACGATATTCGGTGGCAGTTTGGCTTTGGCCAGCGCTTGCTGCGCCATGGCGACGGAGACGGTATCGTAGTTCGGGCGATCACCGCCGCCACGCAAGACCACATGGCCATATTGATTGCCGCTGGTGCGCACGATGGACACGCGGCCCTGACCATTCAAGCCCAGGAAAGAATGGGGATGTGATGCCGACAGGATCGCATTGATGGCAATGCTGATGTCGCCATCCGTGCCATTCTTGAAACCCACAGGCGTAGACAAGCCGGACGACATTTCGCGGTGAGTCTGTGATTCGGTAGTGCGTGCACCAATCGCCGTCCAGGCAATCAGGTCACCCAGGTATTGTGGCGAGATCGGGTCCAGCGCTTCGGTTCCGGTCGGCAGACCGAGTTCACAAACGTCCAGCAAGAACTGGCGGGCTTTTTCCATGCCCTCATCAACGCGGAAAGAATCATCCATATACGGGTCATTGATGTAACCCTTCCAGCCCGTGGTCGTACGTGGTTTTTCAAAATACACGCGCATAACCAGCAACATCACATCCTTGACTTCTTCCTGCAAGGCTTTCAGGCGACGTGCATAATCCAGGCCGGCAACCGGGTCATGGATGGAGCAGGGGCCAACGACAACGAACAGGCGTTTGTCTTTGCGCTCCAGTATGTTGCGCAGGCTTTCACGGCTTTGCTCGACGACATCGCCAGCAAGATCGCTCAAAGGCAGGCGCGCATGCAATTCTTCAGGGGTGGGCATATTCTCGAAAGAACTGACATTGATGTTTTCCAGTATGGTGTGTGTCATGTTGAGTAAGATGCTTTTACGTTAGTTTATTGCGTTAAATTTGGCCTACATTATCACCTATTACGGGATTTTAATTGTGATGCCCTGATCACAATACCGCTTAAATTGCCTCTATCTGTTCTGATCAACTGAATAGAATTCCCCTAAAATCAAGAGTGAGCCATTTGTTGTGTCATCAATGATGCACGATATTGGTATTTTGCTTATTAACGATAATGACCATGTTAAGTACTGCGCAACAACAAGAATTTGCCAGCCAGGGTTTTCTGGTATTGCGGCAACAGGCCAGCGCCGCCTATTGCGAAGATGTGATCGCCTATTGCGAACAGCAACTGGCGGGGCAGATACAACCGATAGAATACGAGGCTGATACCCGCTACCCTGGCGCACCCGCGTCACGCGATGCTGAAGGCGGGCTGACAGCCCGGCGCTTATTACAGGCGTACGCGCGCGACCTGCGCCTGGCGCAATGGGCAACCGGGCCAGCATTGGCAGTGCCTTTATTGCAATTGCTGGGTGAGGGAGCCTTGCTGTCGCAGTCACATCATAATTGCATCATGACCAAGCAACCGCAGTATTCCACCGCGACAGGCTGGCACAGGGATAGCCGTTACTGGAATTTCCAGCGCGCAGACCTCATATCGTCGTGGCTTGCCCTGCGCAATGAAACCCTGGAAAATGGCTGCCTGCTGGTGATACCCGGTTCCCATAAAACCGATATTGATGTTGCGCAACTTGATGATGCCCAGTTTTTGCGTACTGACCTCGAACAAAATCAGGCTTTGCTTGCACAAGCCCAGCCCGTGCCTTTACAGCAGGGCGATGTCTTGTTATTTCATAGCAATCTCTTTCATGCTGCGGGCAAAAACCAGACTGCGGCAACCAAGTTTTCCATGGTATTTACCTACAGGTCTGCAGATAATCCACCACGGCCAGGTACGCGTTCTGCGACTTATCCTGAAATTGCTTTATAAGCGCAGACGGCAATCTCAATCTGCACTATGCTGTAAGCTATCGTCCAGACAGAAGTGGAGTATCACCATGCTCAGTATGTCAAAGTTGTTGGCTGTAACTGCGATTGTCGCGTGCAGCCTCAGTGCCCAATTTGCCCAGGCAGCCAGCAAGGAAGTGTTTCCTGCACAGCCCGCCCTGGCTGGCACTATGCTGAATGGTAAGCCATACAAGATGGATACTGGTAAAAGCGAGGTCATACTGGTGACCTTCTGGGCGACCTGGTGCCCAACCTGTCAGGCCGAGATGCCCACTTTTCGCAAGTTTTATGAAGCGAATAAAAAGTCAGGCTTTGAACTGGTCACCGTCAGCATTGATGATGCGATGACAGATATTGATGACTATGCCAAACAGGCAAAATGGTTGAGCAAAGATAATCAAGGTTTTCCCTCCCTCTGGCGCAATGCCGCTGATTATCAAGACAATTTTGGCAAGGTATTTGCAACACCCACGGTTTTTCTGATTGGCCGTGATGGCAAGGTCATCGAGTCTTTCAAGGGTGGTATCAAGCCCGCACAATGGGCGCATATTAAGGCTATTATTCAAAAACGTGCCAGCTCTAGCAAGAGTTGAGAGAGCAGATGCTGCATGTGCATCTGCACGGCAGGCTTTTATTATTGTAATAATTTGTTGTCAAACTTGCTGCATTGCCATATTGACGTTACTATCTGATAAGTTTCCAGGAATGGAAGCAAATTAGTTGTATCGCTCGTCTGTTTTATCCTCCCAAACAATTTCTGATCCAGACCCATCGCTGAGCATTGGTATGGTCTGTTGTTTTTTGAGGGTTTTGTCTGAAAGGTCTTGGTAAGTCAAATGCGCTTGTGCAATCCAGTTCCGGCTATGCGGCTCATTACGCGGCTGACTTTATTTGCACTGGCATTTGGCATCAGCATGCATGCGGCATACGCCAAAGAGGTGGTGATGTTGACAGCCGACCCCATAGACCAGCGCGGCCAGCCTTTCCCCTTGAAACTGGCAGATAAACTATTTGAGTTTATTGAGCGGGAAGGCGGCTTGCAGATACAGCAGCAACGCAGCCCCTGGCCACGCGCATTGCAGGCCGCAGAAAATGGCGAGGGCGTTATATACGGCGTCAGCAAGACCAAAGAGCGTGAAAAAATCTTCCACTTCTCTCTGCCCATACAATCAAAATATATGTTCCTGGTGACCAGGAGCGATGCCCAGTTCCGCTTCAACACCATGGCTGACCTCAAGGGCAAGACCATAGGCATACCGCGCGGCTTTAGTTATGGCGACCGCTTTGATGCGATGAAGGACAATCTCTTCAAGGTCGAGGTCGATAATTACGCGCCCTTGTCGCGTATTTATAAACTCTTGTTCCGGCGCATGGATGCGGGCCTGTTTGGCGCGGCGAATAAAGACCCGCATTTTCTCGAAAACCGCTTGCAGGTTTTGCGCGATGAGAACGAAGGCAGCAGTTCACCATTTGCTGACGTGCGCCTGACCGTCTTGCCCAAACCGCTACTGATAGACACTATCCATTTTGCGGTTAGGGCAGACAAGGATGACGGTATCATCGACAAACTCAATGTTGCCATCCTCAAGGCAAGAAAAGCAGGGCTACTCGAAGACCTGCGTCAATAAAAGCTTAGATATTTTCCAGCGCAATCAATTCCTGCACAGTCTGACGACGGCGGATTTGTTTGATCTGCTCAGTATCGACCAATATCTCCGGTATCAGCGGGCGGGAATTATAGTTCGACGACATGCTGGCACCATAAGCACCGGCATCATGGAAGACGAACAAGTCACCAATTTCGCAAGCTGGCAAATCCTGCGTGGTGACTACACCGCCATCTTCTTGCGTGAACACATCACCAGACTCACACAAAGGCCCTGCCACCACGGTAG
Organism: Undibacterium sp. Ji42W; assembly: GCF_049340405.1. Taxonomy (NCBI): domain Bacteria; kingdom Pseudomonadati; phylum Pseudomonadota; class Betaproteobacteria; order Burkholderiales; family Oxalobacteraceae; genus Undibacterium; species Undibacterium sp. Ji42W. The sequence continues at coordinate 111,933 of NZ_JBMPOV010000015.1, read as the reverse complement.
GCCGTAAGGCTGTAGTGCGCGCTGTGCCATCTGGAGCATGACAAGTAATGCGGTGGAAACTGCCATACATGGAAGGGCGCACCAAGTCATTAAAGCCAGCGTCAACCAGCGCAAAGAAATTGCTGCCTACCTGTTTTTGCGCACGCAATTCAGAAATCAAGATGCCGGATTGCGCCACCAGAAAACGGCCAGGTTCTATCTCCATGCTGATCTTGTGGCCCAGCAGGGTTTCGATTTCTTTCCTGGCCTTGTCCCAGATGTCAAAATAATGTGCAGTATCGACCGCAGGCTCATCACCACGATAAGGGATGGACAACCCCCCCCCTATGGAAATCGCCTGCAAGTCACGCTTGCAGATTTTGACCTGCTCTATCATGGCATCGCAGACGCTTTGCAAATGGTCATAATCAACACCAGAGCCTATATGCATATGCAGGCCCACCAGCGTCAAACCATATTGATCAATGATGGCGAGTGCGTTTTGCAACTCTTCAAACCAGATGCCGTGCTTGCTTTGCTCACCACCAGTATTGGTTTTGCGGCTATGACCGTGACCAAAACCAGGGTTGATGCGCAGCCACACGGCATGGCCGGGATGTGCCTGCCCCAACTGCTCCAGCATTTGCGGTGAACCGCAATTCACCGGGATATTCAATTCCACCACGCGCTTCAGGGTTGCACGGTCCAGCAAATCCGCCGTGAACACGATCGGCGCGTGGCCGCCGTGCTCTGCCTGGCTGGCATAGCCCGCTACCAGTGCACGCTCCACTTCACCGAGTGAGACAGAATCCACCATCACGCCTTCTTCGCGCATCAGGCGCAGCAAATGGATATTGCTGGAGGCCTTCTGGGCAAAGCGGATCACATCAAATTGGCGCAGACGGGCAATCTGCGCTCTTATAATGGAAGCGTCATATGCCCAGCACGGTGTGTCGAACTCGTTGGCAATTTGGGCAAGCTGTTGTGCAGTTATAGTCGTCATAGTCGTTATTGGGACAATTTTTCCAGGGCATCCTGAGGTTTGGTGTAAGCTCTACTTTAACAAGTACAATCCTTGGTTTGAATGGGATTCCATAGGGAATTATCCATCCCGCCAAGGGTTTGATTGGAAATCTACGCAAAATGCTTATGAATCATAAACTCGACCAGTTTGATCAAAAAATTCTGCGATTATTGCAACAGGATGCGCGTATGTCGCATGCTGAAGTTGGCCGTCAGGTGCATCTGAGCCAACCCGCTGTTTCTGAGCGCATCAAGCGTCTCGAAGCTGCCCAGGTGATCCGCGCTTACCGTGCTGATATTAATCCCAAGGCGCTGGGTTATCAAATCACTGCCATGATTCGCCTCTCGACTCAACAGGGGCGACCGTATGCCCAATACGTGGCTACTTGCCCTGAAATCATCGATTGTTATACAGTGACGGGTGAAGATGGTGCCGTCATGCGTGTGCTGGCGACCGATGTAGAACATTTACAGCGTATCATTAACGAATTGAATGCTTTTGGCTCGACCTCGACGGCAATCGTGCTAACTACCCATGTGGCTGGCAAAGCCATTAGCGCACCTGCTGCGCTGATCACAGAATGAAAGGAAAACCATGTCCAGAATATCCCGCCTGAATTTAGCTGCACTGGCTATACGGACCTCCGTCACATGCATCATATGTATGAGCGGCCAGTTCGCCTATGCTGCCGATGACGAGGGTGATGCCATCACTCCTTACCGTCCTTCGGTATCCAATTCCGCGCAACTGCCTGTCGCCGGACAACTGGAACTGGAAATGGGTATCAACACTATCAAGACCGGCCAGGCCCAGCGCCAGAGCCTGCCTTATCTGTTCAAACTGGCATTTTCCAAGGAATGGGGAGTCTTGCTCGGTGGCGAAGCGCATATCATCAACGATGATGGTGCAGGCCAGCGTGTCCGTGGTTTTGGTGATACCTCACTGACCATCAAGCGGGCATTTGTCATCAGTGACGATACCGCTTTTGGCCTGGAGTTCGGTAATAAATTTCCCACGGCCAAAGATGCATTGGGTTCAGGCAAGTCCGACTGGACATTGAATGGCATCGTCAGTCAGGATCTTGGCAAAGTACACGCTGACCTGAACCTGAACATGACACACCTGGGTTTTGCCGAGGATGCTACGTCACACTGGCAAAGCGGTTTGTCAGCTTCTTTCTCGACCGAAATCAATGAAAAAATGGGCTTGACTGCCGAATGGGCCGGCTGGCACCGCTCTGGCACCAAAAACCAGGGACAGGTGCTGATAGCCCTGACCTATAGTCCCAACAAGCGACTTACCTTTGATGCCGGCATGACCAAGGGCCTGACCAGCAATTCCCAGGACCGCTCCTGGTTTGCCGGTGTCGTCGTGCCAGTAGCGAGGCTTTGGTAAAACCGCTGTAACCGTAGCTGCTGTGATAGCGCAAAACCTGTTTGTGACTTAGGCCGTATAATGCGTTCTTGTCGTATTTATTGATTTGTTTCTTGCTTTGGGAAAACCATGCTGGCGCCTTCTTCACCGCGTAAATTTGCCATCTTTTCAGTCATTGCTGCAACGGCGCTGATTGCCCTGGCTGTCGCTTTTTTTGCGACTTACAAGGCGAAAACACCTATGCCTGATGTCAGTTTCACTAATCTCAAAGGTGAAAAAATATCTACGCAAAGTCTGCGCGGCAAGGTCGTCATGGTGAATTTCTGGGCAACTTCATGTGCGACTTGCGTGGCAGAGATGCCCAAGATGATAGAGACTTACAATAAATACAATAAGCAAGGCCTGGAATTTGTGGCAGTGGCCATGAGCTATGATGCGCCGAATTATGTCATCAATTACGCCGAAAGCCGCAAGCTGCCTTTCCATGTCTCGCTCGATCCACAAGGCAAGCTGGCGCAATCATTCGGCGATGTGAAACTGACGCCTACTACCTATGTCATCGACAAACAGGGCAATATCCTTAAACGCTATGTCGGTGAACCCTCCTTCAGCGAATTGCATACCTTGCTGGAGCAGGCTCTGGCCGTCTGATTGCCAGCTCAACCTCGTAATGTGTGCCATTCAGCTTTGGCAGCCGCGAGCGCTCTCTTTAGAATTTCTGCAATTTCAGGATGGCTGAGCATGCCATCCTCGTCCAGTTTCGCGCCTATGACCGGTATGGTTACCGAGGCTGTTTCCAGTATCCTGGCTGACATCACACTCAATACTTCACGCAAAGCTGCATCTGCATGCCTGGCCCGTGGCGAAGCATTCAAGACCACCACCGGCTTATAGACAAATACATCGCTGCTGACTGTCCAATCCAGGGCATTCTTGATGACACCCGTCATGCCATGGGCGTATTCCGGGCTGGCAATCAGTACGATGTCGGCGGCAGCTATCTGTTCTTTCAAGCTCAGCACATTGGCTGGTGGAGTTAAATCCAGGTCGGGGTTGAACAGGGGCAATGTTGCCATACCCTCATAGGCCTGGATGTTGATATCCGGCGGTGCCAGACGTATCAGCACGCGTATCAGCATGGCATTGAGCGAGGCAGCACGCAGGCTGCCACAAATGGCGAGTATGTCCATTGATTAATGATTATGAATATTGATAGTATTACAGACATTATGCGGCAAGAGCAGGTGAGGCGTGCCGACCCCTAAAAAAGCAACTGAAGTGTCAAATCATGATGGAAAAGATATTATTTGATTGACCAGCCGTAATAAGCAGTCTATTTTTCAAGAAAAATAAATAAAAAGGTAAATGGATGTCAGCATCGTTTAGCAATGACGAAATAGAAGACAAATTTTTCCTGCTGGGGCAGAGAGAGATTCTGGGTATTTTGAATGATCTTTCGCACAGGCGCGAACCTGTTACGGTCTATTTTAATGAGGGTCGCGAATTCATCGTCACCCTGATACTCTCAGCCAGGGACGATGGTCTGGTATTCGATATAGGTGGCGATTCCCGTGCCAACAAACTGCTGGAAAAAGCCAGTTCCTGCGTTTTCCTGGCCAGGCCAGATGGCATACGCGTACAGTTTACCGGCTTGAACCCGCAGATTTTCACCTGGGGCGACCAGGATGCCTTTTGGGTGCCGATACCTTCTCGTGTCGTGCGTATGCAGCGCCGCGAATACTATCGTAATGAGCTGCCTATCGTCGATCCGCTCAAGGTCCGGCTGTATGATGAAAAAGGCGAGACCCTGGCATATTGGCCCATCTTTGATTTGTGCGTGGGTGGCTTGAGCGTACAAGTGTCCGGCCCACCAGAAGTCAAGGTACAGGACCGTATTGCCAAACTGCATATCGTACTGGGTATCCGCAATGTGGTGCGTTGCGAAGGCATCGTGCGCCACGTTACCCAGATAGAAAAAAGCAGGCAGGGTAAGTACCGCATAGGGATCAGTTTCCAGAACCTGCCGCATGACATGGATGTATCCATACAGCGCCATATCAACCAGCTTGAATATGAGAGGCGCAAGTTGCTTCCCAAGTAGAACAGGTAAGCCTGTTGCCGCAATCCTGTCTGTCAGAATGCCGTATTAACAAATTAAAATTTGTGAAGAATCAGCTTATCGTGTCAGAGTCGATTAACCTGGGCTACCACCGAGACTACCATGGCACTGGCGCTACGTACCCTGTTCCAAAGCGAACTGCTGTCTATCCGGCACGGTATTGCAAGACCTGCGCCTGAGGATAGCAAGGAGCTTGAGTGCGAGGCTGCCGATCTGGTATTGCTGCCCATTGCTGGCGTGCTGGCCAAGCATGATGGCCCCAGGCAGCATGTCATTGCGAATGCCAACCATGCGATTTTTTTGGGAACAGGCCAGCCTTACCGTATCACCTTCCCCGGTGATATAGGCGACGAGGCGCTGGTGCTGGATTTCTCCAGGGAAGCACTCATGCAATTGCTGGTCGATGCCGCAGGCGTACAGCAATTGTATGCCCCGGTATTGCGGCCACATAGCCTGCTGCCACCAGCCAGTGTCCTGAGCCGCGAACTTTTGTGGAGACATTTGCATGAGCCAGTTATTGACACTCTGGCTGTACAGGAAATCAGTGTCTCAGTATTGACTGCCTCAGTGCAAGCTGCCTGTTTTGAGCGCCAGCAACTGGACCGTGCCAGGCATGTCCAGACGCAGCGCCGCAGACGACAGCTGGTTGAAGCTGTCAAGGAACTGATCTCGCTGTATCCCCAGCAGGATTGGGCGCTCGATGAACTTGCCCGTCAGGTACATACCTCTCCGTTTCACCTGTCCCGGGTATTCAGGGAAGAAGTCGGTTTGCCTGTCCACCGTTACCTGGTACGTACCCGCCTGGCAACAGCCCTGCGCGCCATGCAGGCAAGCTGCCATGACCTGACACAGATCGCCCATGCATGCGGCTTTGCCAGCCATAGCCATTTCACGTCCAGCTTCCGTTCTGTTTTCGGCATGACGCCCAGCCAGTCGCGGCAACGCAGCATGATTTGAGCAAGATATTGATAGCGCCAGGTATGGCAGGCATTTAAGCTATCCTGGATCGTTAACTTCCGGTAAGCGCAGATGTCCCATTACTTTGATATCAGGACCAACCCCCGCCAGGCATACCCCATACTGGCATTGCTTATCACGCTGATGCTGGTTTTTCCTTTCGTTGCCATGCAATTTGGCAATGCCTGGGTGCGTATCGTGGATTTTGCCTTGCTGTATATCATGCTGGCGCTGGGCCTGAATATCGTCGTCGGTTTTGCCGGTTTGCTTGATCTTGGCTATGTCGCCTTCTATGCCATGGGTGCCTACATGACTGCCCTGCTGGCGTCACCGCACTTTGCCACCCTGCTGGAATCCGTCATCAATAATTTTCCCATGCTGGGCCAGGCCCTGTTGTGGTTATACGGGCCGGAGATTGCCGCGCACGGCATACACTTGTCAGTATGGGTCATCGTTCCGCTGGGGGCGGCACTGGCCGCAGCACTGGGGGCATTGCTCGGTGCCCCTACCCTCAAATTGCGCGGCGATTACCTGGCCGTCGTGACCCTGGGCTTTGGTGAAATTGTTCGCATTTTCATCATCAACCTGAACTCGCCCATCAATATCACCAATGGCCCCAAGGGCATCAACATGGTGGATCATATCCGCATCTTTGGCGTGTCATTGGGTGGCGAGCCTGGGTCGCAGGCGACCGTCTATGTAGCCGGGTTTTCCATGCCATCGGTGAATGCCTATTATTTTCTCTTTCTCAGTCTTTGTGCCAGCATCATATTCGTCACCGTGCGCCTGCATGATTCACGCCTGGGCCGGGCCTTTGTCGCCATCCGTGAAGATGAAACTGCAGCCATTGCCATGGGTATCAATACCCGCAATATCAAATTACTGGCGTTTGCCATGGGGGCATCCTTTGGCGGCGTGGCAGGTGCCATGTTTGCCGCCTTCCAAGGCTATGTGTCACCAGAATCGTTTTCCCTGGGTGAATCGGTGTCCATCCTGTCCATGGTGATACTGGGGGGCATAGGCCATATACCTGGCGTGATCCTGGGTGCAGTGCTGCTGGTGTTATTGCCCGAATTACTGCGTTATCTGGTGCCACCGCTGCAGCAACAGTTGTTTGGCCACATGCTGATAGAGCCCGAAGTCTTGCGGCAATTATTGCTGGGCCTGACGATGGTCATCGTCATGCTCAAGCGCCCGGCAGGTCTGTGGCCTGCGCCCAAGCATGAAGACCGCGTGCTTTCTCAAGCTTGAGCAAACATGTGCATCGCTAGAAAAATCTAGAAAAAAAGTTCTAGACAAAAGTTTCTAGAACATTTATTCTGCATCCATTGTGTAATCCGGATGCAGAATATGTCTTTTCCTGTTGCAAAATCATCTATTCCCAAGCCCACGGCTTCTGAGCTTAATTTGCTCAAAGTGCTGTGGCAGTATGGCCCCATGAGTGCCAAGCAATTGCATGAAACCATACAGGACGAGCGCCCGGACCTGGCCTATGCCACGGTTTTGCGCCATCTGCAAATCATGTATGGCAAGGGCATATTGACGCGTGATGAAAGCCAGCGCTCACATGTATATGCTCCCTCGCAAGAGCAGGATTCGCTGCAAACCAATTTGCTCAAGGACATGATACAAAAAGTCTTTGCCGGTTCTGGCAAGGCGCTGGTGCTGGCTGCCTTGCGCGGCCATGTCACCGATAAAGAACGTGATGAAATCGAGCAAATCCTGCAGGATGAGAAAAAATCATGATGTCAATTTCCACATACACAGAATACCCACTCGCTGAATTGCTGGGCTGGCCCCTGCTGCATTTTGTCTGGCAGGGTGCTCTGATCGCTAGCGTCTGCGCCATCCTGCTGGCGCTGACCCGCAATGCCCGACCGCAATTACGATATGTGCTTGCCTGTACCGCGATGCTGGCCTGTTTTCTATGGCCTGCACTGGGCATAGTGCAGCAATGGCAGGACCCGCAAACCATTAACCTCGACACAGCCATACAACTGGCCAGCAAGGCCAGCATTTCGCTAGACCTCGTCTGGGTCAGGCAAAGCCTGCTGGCCGCACAGATAGAAGCCTGGTTGCCGCTGGTGGTCAGCCTGTGGAGCATGGGTGTGCTGTTGATGCTCATGCGCCTGGCATTGGGTTTGATGTGGGTCTATCGCCTCGGCCAGCATGGCAATGATATTGCAGTGCTGACGCAGCAATGGCAGGCACGTACCAATCAACTGGCCTATCAGTTTTCGATACGCCGCCAGGTACAGGTGAAATTCCAGCAGGACTTGTTAAGCCCGGTTACTTACGGCTGTATCAAGCCGGTCGTGGTCTTGCCCGCGTCCTTGTTGACCGGCATGACACCCGACATGATAGAAGCCTTGCTGGCGCATGAACTGGCCCACATCAAGCGCTGGGATTATGTCGTCAACCTCATGCAAAACCTGGTCTTGTCGCTGTTGTTTTATCACCCCGCAGTGTGGTGGATTTCGACACGCATCGATGCTGAAAGAGAACTGATTGCTGACGACATGGCAGCCGCCATGCTGGGTCAAACCCGCCCACTGGCGCGTGCCCTGCAAGTGCTGGATAAATGGCAGATAGCCGCCATGCCACAAGCCGCCATGGCGGCCAACGGTGGCGATTTGCTGTCACGTATCAAACGCCTGGTGCGCCCTGATTCACAACCCTGGCACTGGAAGATGGCCGCACCCGTGCTGGGTATTGCCGCAGCCCTGCTGCTGGTATTGCAAACCCAGGTGAATGCTGCGCCAGAGCCATCAGTGCCTGCCGCTGCAACGACACCTGAACCCGCCACCCACATCAACGCTTATGTCAAAACCAGTTCAGAACATGTACTGGTGATGGATGAGCAAAGCGGCAAAGTCTTGCTGGAAAAAAATGCCGATACCATCGTACCTATCGCATCCATCAGCAAATTGATGACAGCCATGGTGACGCTGGATGCAAAGCTGGATAAAGATGAGGCCATCACCATCAGCAAAGAAGATGTCGCAGGCTGGCATACCAACCAGGTCAAGCTGCAGCCGGGAACTGTCCTGTCGCGCCAGACCCTGCTGGAGCTGGCGCTGATTCCTTCCAGCAATGCGGCTGCCAAGGCACTGGCTAGGACTTATCCTGGTGGCAAGCCTGCCTTTGTCGCAGCCTTGCAAAGCAAGACGGCCAGCCTGGGTTTGCAAGCTACCCATCTGGAAGAAGCGGCGGGTATTTCACCCAATAACCGCTCGAATGCCAGAGATATTGCCCGCCTGGTCAAAGCTGCCGCCAGTTACCCGGAATTGCGCAACCTCGCCAGCCGTAGTGAAGGCAGCTATACAGTTGCCGGACAAACCTATGACTACCAGAGCACCAACAGCCTGACGGCCAGCAAGGACTGGGACATCAGCCTGTCAAAAACCGGCTACTCCAAAATCGCAGGTCGCTGCCTGACCATGCGTACCACCATCGCTGGCAAGCCCGTCATCATGGTTTTGCTAAATGCAAAAAACAGCGATGTGCGTACCGATGATGTCATGCATATACGCACCGCGCTGGAAGCTGCCAAACCAGGTTAAACCACACCGCCCATTTACACACTGACTGTCCTGCGCCCGGAACCCTGAACGGCGCAAGGACCAGTCACATCCCTTACCATCCTTAATCTGTCGATGAAAGAAAACATCATGCTTTTTCAGCAGGCATCAACACGCCTATCTACCATAGCCCTCAGTGTTCTGGCACTGTTTGCCGGTAAGCAGGCGTCAGCACAACAACAGGCACAGCAAACACCGCAACAGGTAGAAATCAATGCGAAGTCACAGCCTAATCGCGACCGGCAAGACGACGTAGGCATGCGCAGCGTCTATGGCCGTGAAGATATAGAAAAATACGGTGATACCAATCTCAGCGAAGTCTTGAAACGCCTGCCCGGCATCAGTGTCACCGAGAGCAAGGGCAAGGGAGCAGAGATACGCATGCGTGGCCTCGGTAATGGTTACACCCAGATATTGCTGAATGGCCAGACCACGCCGGTAGGTTTCACTATAGACAGCATTGCTCCTGACTTGATAGAAAAAATAGAAGTCATGCGCGTGGCCCGTGCTGATGTCAGTGCCCAGAGTATCGCAGGTACCATCAATATCATTCTCAAGAAAAAAAGCAGTAATCAGGCGACAGAAATCAAAGCCAATACCAGCCTGCAGACCGGACGTTTGTCGGGCAATCTGTCGTGGAGTTTAGGAGATCAAGTGAGTGATCATCCTGAAATTTCTTACGTGCTGGCCGGCACGTTCGAGAGCAATGTCAATCAGCTCAATACCTTGGCGACAGAAAGCCAGTCTGAACGCGCGGGCATGAGCGGTGTATGGGAGACGACAGCAGACAGACAACTCCAGCAAAGCCAGCAAAACCGCCGTGATGTGGCCAGCCTATCGCCACGTCTGAACTGGAAACTTGATGCACAAAACAGCCTGAGCTGGCAAGGCAGTTTCAACCTCTCCAGGCTGGAACAGACCAAGCAGGAAAAAGAGAATACCTATGTCGGTGACAGTACAGAGTTCCCTGATAATCACTCCATCTGGACCGCCCACGTATTCACCTCACGCAATGACCTCAGTTGGGACCGTCGTCTCGCCGACAGCGCCAGGCTGAGCATCAACATTGGCTGGAACAGTCTGGACAGATCCACCAAATTCCATTTCTGGGGCAAGGACAACGCAGGTACATTAAAAATACATCGTTATGTCACTGGTGATGCTGATGAAAATGAATACCGCTTCAATGGCAAATACCTGGCACCGTATTCAGAATCTCATGTGCTGAGTCTGGGCTGGGAAGCCAGCCGGGCACTACGCCATGAAAACCGTCATGAACAGGAATTCACTATACTGCCTGACAGCGCACACGATTACCAGGCAAGCCTGCAAAAACTGGCCCTCTATTTGCAGGATGAATGGACCATCAATACTGCCTGGTCAGCCTATATGGGTTTGCGCATGGAGCGTATCAGCAGCAATAGCGCAGAGGCAGGTAACTTTGATATCCAAAACAAAGCCAGCATGCTGAGCCCGATATTGCAAAGTGTCTGGAAGCTCGATGCGCAAAGGCAATGGCGCATGGCGCTCAACCGCAGTTTTAAATTGCCTACCGTGGGTAATCTCGTACCACGCTTGTTCCGCATCGATAACAATAATACCCCGCTCAATTCAGATTTTCAGGGCAATCCCAACTTGCGGCCAGAACGCGCCTGGGGCATGGAGCTGGCTTATGAACACTACCTGACCGAGAGTAGCGTCATCAGCGCCAACACCTACTGGCGACGGATAGATGATGTGATGCTTGAGCAGACTACACAGATTGGCAGCACCTGGGTCAGTAGCCTTGCCAACAGTGGCCGTGCCCGTATCCTTGGTCTGGAAATTGAGGCCAAACTGAACCTGCAGCAACTGGCTACCAGCATGCCAGCGCTGGAGTTGCGCGCCAATTTCAACCGCAACTGGTCGCGTGTAGAACAAGTGTCCGGCCCTGATAACCATCTGGCACAACAGGCGGGTTTGCTGGTCAGTGCCGGTGCCGACTACCAGATCGATCCCGCCTTGCGTGTGGGGGCAGATTACAGCTATCAGGCCGCGAATGATATACGTGAATCAGCTTACCTGACAGGGCACAACAGCCCCAGACGTCATCTCGATATTTACCTGGCCTGGAAGCAAAACAAACGAAGTCAGTTGCGTTTTTCAGTCAGTAATGTGCTGCAGCAAAACAAGCTCGACAGCGGCATCTATACCAATGCCGTTTCACGCTGGACAGATATCAATCTACAGCAATCAGCGCGAACATGGCGGCTGGTATGGGAAGTGAAGTTGTAATCCTGCCCGGCAGCATCTATCCATTTTTAAAACATCCGCTGTTAAAACAACAGCTAAAAAATTTTTAGGAAAATAAAATGAAATCAGTCGCCTTGCATTTCTATCAAATCAGTATCTTATTCATCGCAGCCATGTTCAGCCTGACAGCCACGAGTGCAGAAACTGACCAACTCAAACGCGTCGTTGATGAAGTCATACTCCCGGTAAAGGAAAAAAATGCCATCCCCGGCATGGCCGTTGGTATTTTCGTCAATGGCAAACAATATGTGTTCAACTACGGCCTCGCATCCAAAGCCGGGAATGTTCCTGTCACCGATACCACCCTGTTTGAGATAGGCTCCATCAGCAAAACCTTCATCGCCGCCATGACCACGCTGGCACAGGGCAGTGGAAAACTGGCCTTGAACGACAAGGTCGCTGACCACATTGTCAGCCTCAAAGGCTCGCAGTTTGGCGAGACTAGCCTGCTGAGCCTGGCAACGCATACGACGGGCGGTTTGCCCCAGCAGGTGCCGGATGAAGTGACCAGTGACGAACAACTGATCACCTATCTCAAGAACTGGAAGCCAGAGCACCGCCAGGGCACATACCGCACTTACAGCAATATCAGCATAGGGCTGCTCGGCGTGATCGCTGCACAGAGTCTGCAACAGCCCTTTGCCACCATTATGCAGGAACAGATATTCCCCACTCTGGGCATGAATAATAGTTATATTGTCGTACCAGAAAGCAAACGCGCAAACTATGCGCAAGGCTATAAAAAAGACGACACCCCGGTACGCATGAGCGAAGATGTGCTCTCGACAGAAGCCTACGGCGTCAGAACGAGCGCCAGCGACCTGGTGCAATTCATCCGCGCGAATCTGGGCAAGATGGAACTCTCCTCCGAATTTGCAGCCGCCCTGAAAAACACCCACACCGGCTACTTTAAAGCGGGTGGCATGACCCAGAGTCTGGTGTGGGAACTTTACCCCTATCCTACAGATATTGCTGCCGTGATCACAGGCTCATCCCAGCACATGGCCTTTGACGCCACGCCCGTTACCAAAATTACGCCACCGTTCACACCGGGTAAAAACGTCTATATCCACAAAACAGGAGCCACTGCTGGCTTTGGTGCCTACATCGCCTTCGTGCCCGAAAAGAACATGGGCATCGTCATCCTGGCCAACAAGAATTATCCTAATCAGACACGCATTGAGACTGCGCAAAACATTTTGAAGCAGTTCGGGATGTGACGTATTCAAAACATTTTGTGAACTGACAGTAATAAATTGAAATTCTTAGTTTGCGTGAATTTTTATTTGCATATTGAGGATATGTTCCACTTGCCTACAAATCAAAATGACATGTGGGCGGGTGTAAAAAGACAGTATCTTTTGCAATAAAATATTGCCGCATAGAAAAATTTAGATATACATCTTAAACTGAGTCGTTTAAATTTAATGATTTGCCAAGATGAACGTTCGCTAATAATATATTCAATGTCGCAAAAAATGAAAAGCTAATTTCATAAACAATCAATACATCCATGGCGCGACTTATTGCTTCATTGAATGGTCTGAATGTTGATTTGCACTGAAAATTGACCCAATGGATAAATTGCATCTATTGTGACCCACGTTTAGCACACAATCCTACTTATCTTGATGAGTAGGGGGACAGGAGTGATTGACGTGGCATTACTCGGTATTATTCGACGCTGGCACATTTGTGACCAGATTCCATTACGGGAGATTGCCAAACGACTGGGCATCTCTCACAACACTGTCCGGCGCTATCTGCGCTCTGAAGTCACAGAGCCAGCCTCTGCGGAGCGACAAACAAGCAGTGCGATCGACAAATATGCATTGCAGCTTTCAAGCTGGCTTAAAACCGAAGCGGGTAAAAATCGCAAGCAGAGACGCAGCTTAAAACAGCTTCACTTGGATCTGAAAGAACTGGGATTTGAGGGGTCGTATGACCGGGTGGCCGTCTTCGCCAGGAAGTGGAAGGTGGATCAAACTGACATGGTCAATTCAGCTAGCAAACGAACAGATAAGCACAGTGTTGATTGCTTAGCTGGGAATTACATAGCTAAGGCTTGCAAATTAGCAACATCCCGTCAAGCGCACTTAAAGCCGAACATCCTCAAATCACCCCCCATTGCATGAAACATGTAGACGGGGCGCTATCGCTTCAGTATTCTTTCATTATTCCAACAAACTTTGTGCCTGTTCAATAGGGGATGTGCTTGGCTGGTTTTGGGGATGTCTTGTAATCCATAGTGGGAGTATGCTGTTAATTGCTATTCCAGATAAGTTTCGTGTTGCCGTTACCGATGAAGCCGGGGCGGGAATGCTGTGTCTCTATTTTGCCAGGATGTTGAGTGTGACCGCGGGCTTGCGGCGCTTAATGTTCATTGGGTGGGGTGGATTGATTTTTCATGTAACAAATTCAGGAGTTGGTCATGGCCACGGAAGAAACTAGTGTTGTGTATGGTACTGAGGACTTGTTGACCAGTTTGTGCAACTCGGTGATACGGGTGTTAAATGTCGCCACGAACAGCAAGGTCCATTATTCTGCTATGGTGCAGCGCATCACGAAGATTGGTTTGAAACCGGATATCGGTTGCTTTGTGTTGTTTGACGGTGGCTTTTCTGGTCTGGTCGTATTGAATTTTGATGGTGATACGGCACTGGAGATCTACGAGAAATACATGCTTAACATGGGCATGCCCAAGTCTGAGCTGGCATCTTCTTTTACCTCGGATGAAGTCGCGAATATCCTGGGTGAGTTGATGAACCAGATCGTCGGTGACTTTACTGGCAAGGTGCGCCGTGAGTTGCAAACCAATATCACGCAAAACCAGCCCAAGATGCTGGTACTAACCAAACAGGTCATGCTGAGTGTGGATACACCGCTGGACAGGCCGGAGTTGCGCCGTGTGTCTTTCTTCACTGAGAAAAACAATATTTTCTATCTGGAGCTGGCGATAGACAGGACCGAATTTATCAAGCTGCATGACTTTGATGCGCATGAAGTGACTGACGCAGATGCCTTGCTGGATTTTGAGCAGGCTTCTGAACAAAAATCGTCTGCGCCAGCAGCGCCTGATGATGACGAAAACTCTGAACTGCTGAAGTCTTTGGGTATGTAAATAAACAAGGATTTATCAGCTAAACAAAAAAGCAAAATAAAAGGCCGCATCTGCGGCCTTTTATTTTGCTTGTGATGCTTGTTTGCAAATTGGGATTAAGCCAGTTTTTTGACGACCACGCAACCTATCGAATAACCAGCGCCAAATGAGCAGATGACACCGACATTGCCCGCTTCCAGGTCATCCTGGTACTTGTGGAAGGCAATGATGGAGCCGGCCGAAGAGGTATTGGCATAAGTGTCCAGAATAGTTGGTGATTCTTCTGGGGAGGCATCACGGCCCAAAATCATGCGGGCGATGAGCAAATTCATATTCAGGTTGGCCTGGTGCAGCCAATAGCGTTTGACGTCCGGGATGGCGATGTCGGCTGCCTGCACCGTCGAGGTGATCACGGCTGCGGCCATGGGGCAGACATCCTTGAATACCTTGCGGCCTTGCTGGCGGAACAGTTTGTCTGGCTTGCCTATGCCGCTTTCATCAGCGCGGTTCAAGAAACCGAAGTTGTTGCGGATATTGTTGGAAAATTGGGTCTTGAGTTTCAGACCGACGATTTCAAACTGGTGTCTGGATGTCGCCAGGTCAGCACGTTCTACGATGATGGCAGTGCAGGCATCACCAAAAATAAAGTGGCTGTCACGGTCGCGCCAGTTCAGGTGGCCGCTGGTGATCTCTGGATCGACGACCAATACTGCGCGTGCCTGGCCGCTTTGTATGGCGGTGACAGCAGCCTGTATGCCAAAAGTAGCAGATGAGCAGGCGACATTGATGTCATAGCCATAGCCATCTATGCCCAGGGCATTCTGGATTTCCACAGCCATGGCAGGGTAGCCACGTTGCATATTGCTGGCGGCGCAAATGACAGCGTCGATATCGGCAGCGCTACGGCCTGCACGTTCCAGCGCCTGGTTGGCAGCTGCTACGGCCATTTCACACATGATGGATGGCTCTTCATCGCTGCGTTCCGGGATATGCGGCACCATGCGATTGATGTCGAGCACGCCTTCTTTGTTCATGACAAAGCGGGATTTGATGCCTGAGGCTTTTTCGATGAAGGCGACGCTGGATTCTTCCAGTGCGGCTACTTCACCACTGGCGATGGCGGCGGCGTTTTGCGCATTGTGTTGCTGGACATAAGCATTGAAACTGGCGATCAGTTCTTCATTGGAAATGGACTGGGAAGGCGTGTACAGGCCGGTGCCGCTGATGACTACTTTACTCATCTCTTGCTTTCTGGTTATGTCGTTCTGAAGTATGCGCAAAAATGCGCGACGAAGTCGCTCGATTTTACACAATAAAGATGACGGTTAAACGAGAAACGCACAGAAATAGAGTGCTTGTTCCAGTTTGGTGCATCTGGAACAAGCTATTGTTAACTCGCTAATGAGAAGTATCAGGCAGTCAATTGCTGTTTGTGGTGCAGCAAATGGTCTTCAATGAAGGTATTGATGAAATAGTAACCATGATCGTACTCAGGCTGGTAGCGCAGCGTCAGTGCTTGGCCGACTGCGGTGCAGGCCGTGGCAAATTTTTCAGGATGCAGTTGCTCTGCTAAAAATTTATCGGCAAATCCCTGGTCGATCAAAATGCCTTTGGGGAAGGGTGGCTGGTTTTGCTTTTGCATCAGCGCTGTGGCGTCATAATCGGCCCAGGCACTTTCATCAGTTCCCAGGTAGCCGGTGAAGGCTTTTTGTCCCCACGGGCATTGGCTGGGTGCGGCGATAGGGGCGAAGGCAGATACGCTGCTGAACAAGTCTGGATGGCGCAAGGCCAGTACCAGGGCCCCATGGCCACCCATGGAGTGTCCCATGATGCCGACGCGCGATGTGTCCATGGGCAGGCTGGCCAGCAGCATGGGCAGCAGTTCGGCGACGATGTAGCTGTGCATGCGGTAGTGCTTGTTCCAGGGCGCTTGCGTTGCATCCAGGTAAAAACCGGCAGCCACACCAAAATCCCAGGCATCGCTGTCGCCAGGGATGTTGGCATTGCGCGGGCTGGTATCCGGCGTGATGAGGATGATGCCTTCGCGTGCAGCAATGGCTTGCGCACCCGCCTTGATCATGAAGGTTTCTTCTGTACAAGTCAGGCCAGCCAGATAAAAGACTGCAGGGCAGGTTGCACCCGCCATGGCCTGTGGTGGCAGGTAGACGGAAAACCGCATGGGCAAGCCTATTTCGGCAGATTCATGCTGATAAAAGCGCTGCACGCCGCCATGGCAGGCGTGCTGGCTCAGCAAAGTCACTTCTTCTGCATCATCTGCTGCGCCGTTTGTTGCATTATTGCTGGATTCGCGCTGCATCATCAGAACAACACCACAGAACGTATTGACTCGCCACTCTTCATAAGGTCAAAGCCTTCATTGATGCGTTCCAGCGGGAGGCGGTGGGTGATAAGATCATCGATATTCAGTTTGCCTTCCATATACCAGTCAACGATTTTTGGTACGTCTGTGCGGCCACGGGCGCCACCAAAAGCTGAGCCTTTCCATTCGCGGCCAGTGACGAGCTGGAAGGGGCGGGTGGAGATTTCTGCACCTGCCTCTGCCACGCCAATGATGATGGATTTACCCCAGCCCTTGTGGCAGCATTCCAGCGCCTGGCGCATGACTTTGGTATTGCCTATGCACTCAAAGGAATAATCTGCTCCACCATCTGTCAGCTGGATGATGTGGTCAACCACGTTTTCTACTTCGTTCGGGTTGATGAAATGGGTCACGCCAAACTGGCGCGCCATGCTTTCACGCGCTGGGTTCAGGTCCACACCGATGATCTTGTCAGCACCGACCATCTTGGCGGCCTGGATGACATTGAGGCCTATACCACCGAGGCCAAACACCACGACATTCGCACCGGCTTCAACCTTGGCTGTGAAAACCACCGCACCAACGCCAGTAGTAACGCCGCAACCGATATAGCAAATCTTGTCGAAGGGCGCATCTTCGCGCACCTTGGCGACGGCGATTTCAGGTACCACGATGTAGTTGGAAAAAGTCGATGTACCCATGTAATGGAACAGCGGCTTGCCATCGAGTGAGAAGCGTGATGTAGCATCCGGCATCAGGCCACGACCCTGGGTAGAGCGTATGGCCTGGCACAGATTGGTTTTGCGTGACAGGCAGAATTTGCACTGGCGGCATTCTGGCGTGTACAAGGGGATTACATGATCACCCTTGCGCACACTGGTGACGCCCGGGCCGGTATCGACGATGACGCCTGCGCCTTCATGACCGAGTATGGCCGGGAACAGGCCTTCAGGGTCGGCACCGGACAGAGTGTAATAGTCAGTATGGCAAATGCCAGTGGCTTTGACTTCGATCAGCACCTCGCCAGCTTGCGGTCCTTGCAAGTCAACTTCTTCTATCGTCAGTGGTGCTCCGGCTTTCCAGGCGATGGCGGCTTTGGTTTTCATGGCTGTCCTTTAAATGAGGGTCTTGATCTGACGCTAAAATGAGTTTGCTGATTGTGCTTTAAAGCGCAGTGACTCTGTCATCTTTTTGCATGTCTGGCCGATTTTGCGTTAAGAATGGCTTAAAAAGACGGGTTACATTGTTTCGATTATGATGAACGCTTTATTTAAGTTTATTGAGCCAGAGCTGATAATGAAGTCGATTAAAGCAACCAAGTCAGGCGTGGTCAAGCGATCCACTTTAGCGCGCACTGTCGATATTGTGATCTACCCCGGCTTCAAGGCACTGGAAGCGATAGGCCCCATGTCGGTATTTGAATATGCCAATATCCATTTACAGCGCCAGGGCAAGCCTGCTGCCTATGATGTAAAGATTGCGGCGGCGCATCTGGGCTCTGTGCGTTCAGATACCCTGATGTGCCTCGAAGCCAGCAAGCTCATCAATACCCTGGTGTTGCCAGATGATGTCATCATCGTCGGTTCAAGGCATATACAGCAGGCGCTGGCAGACAATCAGGCCATCATCGATTGGGTCGCTGAAGTTGCGACTAGGATCAAACGCCTGGCGGCACTATGTTCAGGCGCTTTTTTTCTGGCCCGCACGGGTTTGCTGGATGGCAAACATGCGGCCACCCACTGGAGTGTGGCCCAACAACTGCAAGATGACTTTGCTGCCGTGCAGGTCGATGCCGATGCGATATTTATCCGCAGCGGCAACCTGTGGACTTCTGCTGGCGTCACTGCCGGCATTGACCTGGCACTGGCCTTTGTGGAAGATGATTGCGGTCATGAACTGGCGCTGGAAGTTGCCAGTGACATGGTGGTCTACCTAAAACGTCCTGGTGGACAATCACAATTCAGCACGCACCTGATGAGCCAGAAAACGGCGCAAACCAATATCCGTGAACTGCAGCAATGGATATTGTCCAACTTGCACCAGCGCCTGCCAGTATCGCAACTGGCAAAAATGGCAGGCATGAGCTTGCGCAATTTTACCCGCTTGTTCCAGCATGAAGTAGGTGTCAGCACGACAGAGTTTATTGAGACTGCACGCATTGAATTTGCCCGGCAATTGCTGGCAGATATGTCTGAACAGACCTTGCCGGTGAAGACGATCGCGGCACGCTGTGGTTTTGGTAGTGATGACCAGTTGCGCAGGGTATTTCAAAAACGCTTGCAGATGTCGCCGACGCAATACCGTGCTGCGCTGGACTGATTTTCTATGCATTACATCGCCAAACTTCACATTGCCATATAGCGCCCTGGCCTGTGGTTCAGGCTGACCGCCAGGTTCAAGGCGAAAGCACCCAGTAAAGATGCCAGCAAAGCCATCGGTGTGACCACTGCCAGTGATGCCAGAACGATGATGAAATCGAGACCCATTTGCAATTTTCCCGCACGTATGCCACGTTTCTCTTGCAGATACAGTGCCAGGATATTGATCCCACCCAGACTGGCCTGGTGGCGGAATAAAACGATGAACCCGACCCCCATCATCAGGCCACCTGTCAAGGCCACATAGAAGGGTGTCAGAGCAGTCATCGCAGTCAGGTGAAAAAGCTTGGGATGCAGACTGGAAAATACCGAGACCAGCGCCACTGCGCAAAAAGTCTTGAGCGTAAAATGCCAGCCCATGCGCCGCCACGCCAGCCAGTAAAATGGCAGGTTGATCAAAAAGAACAACGTGCCAAATGACCAGCCGGTAGTGTAATGCAGCAAGAAGGCTAGACCGGCTGTACCACCTGTTAGCAAACCTGCCTGATTGAATAAAGCGATACCGAGAGAAACCAGCAAAGTGCCTGTGATAATCGCCAGCACATCTTCCAGCAAACTATGCGGAATGAATCGTTTAGATGCAGTGGCGGTTTTCATGATGGAGCCGGGAAGGGGGATGAAGCAGAATTGTAAGCTGCTTCTCCTGAGCTTAAATCATGAGAGGGCCAGCATTCTTGTATTCATTGACCTGCGTCAAACATGATGATCCGGTTTCACAATCATCGTGTTTGACGAGTTGGAGGAGGTTAAAAAAGCATGACTTACTACCATTAGTAAGTCATGGCCGTTTTTCATTGCGAAGATGGCTGATGGAGTGCTTACTATCCGTTCAGGCTTTCAAGACCTTTAACTGATCTTCTGCATCTGCGCGAAATTTTTTGCTTAGACCAGGTTTGTACGCCAATGCTTTTTCAAAATAGGAAATCGCCTTGGGTTTGTCATTCGTGGCCTGCAGACATTGTCCCAGGCGGTAATAGACGCCTGCATTGGTGTCGAGTGTCTGGGCTTTTTCAAACCAGCTTATCGCTTCCTTGTACTTGCCCTGTTCCTGCATGGAGCGGCCCATGCCAAAAGCACCCTGGTATTTGTCAGGGTAGCGCTGTTGAATATCGCTAAAAATACGCTCGGCATCACTGAATTTCTTTTGCTGAACATAATAAGCACCCAGATTATATAAGGCGCTGCGCTGCATTTTACTCAGGGATTCGACGTTGCCAGGGATGGCTGTCAGCGCCGCTGTTTCTGCACTGGCAAATTTGTCGTCTGCCAGATCCATATTGGCCTGCAATAAATTACCCGCAGCGCTGTTTACCTTGGCAGTTTCTATGACCAGATTCTGTGCCTTGCTTTTACCACCACCGGCAATTGCTGGTGCTTGCAAATAATATTGCAGCAATGATCCGCGTGCGCTGTAATTTTTTGGGTCAAGTTCTATCGCCTTGATAAAGGCATCACGTATCTTGCCAGCGTAAGACATGGCAGCAAACATGCTGCCCGAAGTTGCTTTGGTGCCTAATACATTGCCCAGCATTTCATGACATTCAGACAGTTGCGGGTGTGCGCTGACACATTGTTCTGCATATTTCGCCGCCTCATCGAGTTTATCGAGCTTGCCTTCTGCCAGTATCAATTCTGCTTTCACCAATAAGGCGTCAGCATTATTGGCATCAGTAGTCAATTTTGCATTCGCTGCTTTTTCTGCTTCAGCATATTTCTTGGCCTTGATCAGTCCGTCATATTCATGAGCGCTGGCAGGTTGTGTCATGAGCAGGGCGATAGAGCTGGCAAGCAGGACAGGCAATATTTTCATGGGATACCTTGGAAAAGAGTTGACCTCATGTTAACGCTGCGCCGGTCATTTGGTTGACGGGCGCAGCGATGTGTCAGAGCTCAGGATGAAAAATGATCCAGCCTTTTAGCTCACTCTTTCTTTTCCTTTTCCACTTCAGTTTCTTTTTGCTCGCCATTTTCTGTTGCACCCTCTTTGGAGGGGAAGAAATAAGCACGGGGATTTTCCTTGAAGCGTGCCCACAGCAAAACCGTCAGCAAGCCACCCCGCCCAAAACTGATACGACGTGAACGCAAGGCCACCAGCATCGCCAGGCTGAAGCTGACACCCAGGTTCACCATGCCTATGCACATGATGCCAAACAGGGAGTAGGCCGCCACTTGCCAGCTCATGATATTGTCAAGACCGACCAGCGCAAAGGCAAAGTTCGCGCTGGCAAAAGTGATGTGGCGTATATCTATCGGCAAGCCAAAGAAACTACCTAATTGACCTATGGTGCCAAGCATGATGCCAAAGAAAAAATTTCCTGCCAACGCGCCAAGATTGTTGCCTATGTAAGTGGT
Organism: Undibacterium sp. Ji42W; assembly: GCF_049340405.1. Lineage (NCBI taxonomy): Bacteria > Pseudomonadati > Pseudomonadota > Betaproteobacteria > Burkholderiales > Oxalobacteraceae > Undibacterium > Undibacterium sp. Ji42W. The sequence continues at coordinate 90,457 of NZ_JBMPOV010000015.1, read as the reverse complement.
GACACGCAGCAATCGTGCTTCACCCAAAAGACGCTTTAGCCAACCCAACTGGCGCAAACGCTCGGGGATGTTGCCATAGCTGGCCTTGTTGTCGTAATAGCCTGAAATCAAGCCAGACAAAAACAGGCAGACCCCGGCGATGGCCGCATGTGGCAAGGCCATGCTACCAAAGGGGTCTATGTCATGCAGCAAATGCTGGGCTTTTTCTGGTGACACCAGATGCTTGCCAGTGATGGACACCCACGCCCAGGCAATGGCATACGCAGTAGGCATGGCCAGACCAATATTGCCGATAATGGCAATGAATTGTGAGCGCAACACGCGCACGATGAGTTCAGCGAGTTCATCGAGCTTTTGTTTGCCGCCATCAATGGCGCGTGCCAGCAGGGCAGCGGTCATGGCAGGTTGTTTGGTGGCGATGGTGAAATGCAGTACGTGCACCAGCATGAAACCACCTGAATAATTCAGGCTGTATAGCACTGCGTAACCAAAGGGGGCCATCGCCAGGGTGCCAAACAAAATCTTGATCAGCGCCATGAAGCCGACGATGAAGCCAGCTCCCAAGGCAGAGCGCAACATCTCCAGCCATTCTGCGCGATTATTGGTCACATAGTGCTCACCGCTTTTCCCGGCTCTTTCGGTCACTTGCAGCGACAAGAGTTCAGTATTGCTTTGCATCAGATTGCGCAGGCTATGGCTGTGGTTTTCTGCGATAGACAATTCCTTGAACAGGCTCGTGCCTATGGCGGCGGCATGGTCTGTGCTGCGGCTGTCCAGCATATCAAGCAACTGGCGCAAGCGTGCTATGCTTTGCATTAACTGTAGCAGCAGGCGTGTCAGGCTGATTGAGACACCTTGCAAGGCGGCGGTGCGGCGTATGCGGTTGGCGATGTCTTCGCACTGCGTCAGCAAGACTTCGATATGTTTGCCGTCTTCCCGTTCATGCGATTTGTCTGCCAGCCATTTGGTATAGCAAATCACATAGTCATTGATGGCGTCATTCTGGCGCAGGAAAGGCGACTCGAATTTTTCTATGTCAGGGTAATTACGCACCAGTTCGGCTTCCAGGCCTATATTCGTGATGCGGTAAGACAGCACCTGGACGGCACTCAGGATTTCACTGGTCAGTGTGGCATAGGTGTTGCGAGGAGCGCGGGCGCGAAAACCTATGGCCCTGAGCAAATCCATCCAGGCCTGGTCTGCGACTGCATTGATCCAGATATGGTCGGTTTTTTTATAAAACAACTGACCAAACACGTCTTTGATATAGGCGTCATTGACCAATGGCGGCAAGAACTTATTCATCAATCTTTGCCTGGCCACCGACCAGAAGCCGGTATTCTGGGTGATACCTACATCGGTGAACAAATGCACCAGCTTGCGCGTGGTCAATACCTGTATCAGGTAACAGCGCAAGGCCTTGCGCCACGCCGGATTGCTTTGCAGTACAAAGCACAGGGCACGCAGGTTATCGGTGGCCCTGGTTGTATCTTGCGGGCGGGGGGGGCGAATTTCTGCAATCAGATCACGCAAGTGCTGGATATCATTGAGTGCAGGATATTCGCCAAGGCGGATTTCAATTTCCGCTAAAACACTGTCCAAGCTCAAACCTTTCTCCTCAAAATGCCATGAACATAAGCTTTTAACGCAATTCATGGGTTTTGTCATGCTACTAGTAGGAATATAGTGTGCCTTCCAGTAGCATGCATAGAACTTAAACAGATGTGGCGAATTGCTGTTTTTTCAAGAGCAGCGCGAGGTAAGCCATTGCATTTGCATGCAAAAAGAGGCAATTTAGTCTAAAGTATCGGGGTGTTCATAAAAAAGGTTGAGCGTTGGATAATTTATTGTTGGTGCTGGCTGCCCTGTTACTGGTCTTGTTGAATGGCTTTTTCGTGGCGGCAGAATTCGGTCTGGTGAAATTGCGTCAGACCAGGGTGCGCAGTATTGCGAAGACTTCCGGTTTGCGAGGCCGCCTTTTATTCACGGTGCATCAACACCTGGATACCTATTTATCCGCCTGTCAACTGGGCATCACCCTGGCCTCCCTGGGCTTGGGCTGGATAGGTGAGCCCGCCTTTGCCCGCCTGTTGCATCCAGTATTTTCCCTGGTCGGGATAGACTCTGAAGAGTTGATACACGGCATTTCATTCTTTTTCGCTTTCTTTGTTATTTCCTTTCTGCATATCGTGGTCGGTGAGTTGGCGCCCAAATCGATGGCGATACGTATGCCTGAACGCGTCTCTTTGTGGACCGCGCCTGCTCTGTATGCGTTTTACTGGAGCATGTATCCAGCCATCTGGACATTGAACTTCAGTTCCAACAAGGTCTTGAAATGGATAGGCCTGAGTGCAGAACATGGTGGTGACGCCCATTATTCGCCTGAAGAACTCAAGCTCATCCTGCGCGGCAGCCATGGTGGCAAGAAAGAAACCCGTGATGAATGGAGCATCATGGCCCAGGTGCTGGACTTTGGTGGCCTCGAAATTTCTGACCTGATGCGCCCCATCAATGAAGTCGTGGCCATGCACAAAGGCGCCAGCCTTGAAGAAAACATGCAGACCGCAACGCGTAACCGCTTCAGCCGTTACCCTTACTTTGATGAAGATGAAGAAACCGTGCTCGGCATGTTGCATCTGAAAGACCTGTTCCTCGCGCAACAGGCTGGCAAGCCGCTGGATGACTTGAGCAAGCATTTGCGCCAGGTTGAATTTGTGCCACCGACCATGCCTGCGCTGGAGTTGTTCCGTCGCTTTCGCAAGGGCGCGCCACATTTCGCCATTGTTGGAGTTCGCGGTAGCAAGCCTGTCGGGTTTTTGACGCTGGATAATTTGCTGAGTGCCCTGGTGGGCCAGATACGTGATGAATTTCGCCAGAATGAAAATGACTGGACGACACTGGACGATGGTACCCTGATAGGCAAAGGCAGCCTGCCGTTGTTCACGCTGGGCAGTGCGCTTGGCTTTGATGTCGATAGTGATGAAGTCGAATCCATAGGTGGATTGATCATGCACAAACTAGGTGATTTGCCGGTGGAAGGCCAGAAAGTCGAATTTGAACGCTTTGATGCCGTCGTCAAGAAAATGAATGGCCCGCGTATCATTCTGGTCAGGATACATCCCAAATCCGAGGCTTAGGCGAGACACCTGGGTAATTAGAGCTTGCCTCAAAAGAAACTTGTTTTAGAATAGTCGCTTACCGTGGTCAGCATGTCCTGCTGACTTTTGTTGCCCGGTTCATGAAAGCACTGAAGCAATGGCCATTCAAAACAGCTTATCCACCTATGCGCGCAGCTTTTGGCTGACACTGATGGTATTTGCTGTGTTCACTGCAGTGTTTGGCTGGTATGTGTATTCAGAAAAAACTGTCGATCGTCTCAATGACTTGCGCTTTGAGTCCCATGCACTGTCGCAGGAATTACAGCAAAGTTCAGAAGACCTGACGCGCATGGTGCGCAGCTATGTGGTCACTGGCAACCCTGACTACAAACGTTATTACCAGCACATTCTCGACGTGCGCAATGGCAAGGCTGACCGGCCAGCTTCGCTAGGACAAAACTTGTTTTGGGATCTGGTGCCAGCCAGTTATCCTGCCGCCCCTGAAAAAACTGCCCAAGCGAATTTACGCATCCCGCTGATGGACCTGATTCGCAAAACAGGTATCACGCAAAAAGAATTCGCACTGCTGGAACAGGCCAAGCAAAATTCTGATGCCCTGACAGCAATAGAGTACCGGGCCATGTATCTGATCGAGCACCCTGGTCTGAATGTGAATGAAACCAGGGATCAGGCCAGCGGCTTACTCTATGATGAACGATACCGTCTGGCCAAACTGGCGATACTACGTCCTATTGCCGAGGCCAGTGACTTGATGGAAAAGCGCGGCGTGGACCTGGTCGAAGAGGCAGCACAGTTTGCACTGCGGCTGCGCATGCTGTTTATTTTTCTTGGCATCCTGCTGGTGGGCCTGTTGTGGCGCTCCTACCGCTCTCTTAACAGGAGCCTGGGTGGCACCATACATGAAGTATCTGCCAGCCTCATCAACCTGGGAAAGGGCAACTTCACGACACCTGTTGTCGTCAAACCGGGCATGGAAGAAAGCATCATGGGTTGGCTGGCGCTGACCCAGGCCAGACTGGCCGAGACAGATGAGGCGCGCAAACTGGCAGCACGCAAAAGCGAGCGGCTTAGCCGGCTGTACAATGCACTTAACCAGTGTAATCAGTCCATTCTCCGTCTGGACGACAAGGAAGATCTACTGCCGCGCATCTGTGAAAATGCCGTGACCATAGGCGGTTTGAAAATGGCCTGGATAGGTCTGGTGGATGAAGCCCGGCAAGTACTTAACCCGGTTGCCTTCTATGGCGCCGGAGCTGGATATCTTGAAGGCCTGCAGCTTACTGTACACCCTGAGCAGGCAGACAAGCATGGCCCTAGTGCCGTGGCCTATCTGCATAACCGGCCATATTGGTGCCAGGATTTCCTGCGTGATGAATTGATGGCGGCATGGCATGAGCGTGGTGCGGCACAAGGTTGGCGCGCTTTTGCTGCCTTGCCTTTGCTTAAGAGTGGCAAAGTGGTGGGCACTTTCAATCTGTATGCAGAAAACGAAAATGCCTTTGACGAGGCAGTGCGGGATTTGTTGATGGAGTTTGCCACCGATATCAGTCATGTCCTGAACCGCTTTGAGCTTGAAGATGAACGTCTGCACGCCTTGCAGATGGAAGAATTGCGCAGCTACATGCTGGAGCGGATCACTGCCAATACCACCCAGAAAGAATTGTTCCATGATGTCGTCCTCAAGGTTGAATCCTTGTTGCCCGATTGTCTGTGCACCATCATGTTGCTGGACAAGGATGGCATACATTTGCGTACCGGTGCAGCCCCGAGCCTGCCTGAGGTTTTTACCCGCGCCATAGAAGGCGAGCCCATAGGTCTGGGTGTAGGTTCATGTGGTAACGCGCTGTTCACCGGTGAGCGCACGATAGTCACGGATATTTCTACCCATGCCTATTGGCGCGATTACCGGGAGTTGGCAGAGCAATGTGATTTGCGTTCCTGCTGGTCAGAACCGATACGCTCTGCCGAGCGCAAGGTGATAGGCGCATTTGCCATCTATCACCACCGGCCTTCAGTGCCAGATACCTTCTCGCTGAACTTGCTGGAGATGGCCGCCAACCTCATTGCCATAGGCATGGAGCGCAAACAGTCTGAAGAAAGTTTGCACAAGCTGTCGCAGGCTGTCGAACAAAGTTCGAATGCCATTGTGATTACTGATATGGCGGTCAACATAGAATATGCGAATGCGGCTTACCTGAAGAATGCAGGCAAGGAACTCCGGCAAGTCATCGGCCGCAAACCCAGTATCATGCGTTCGCGCAAGACCTCGCCAGAAGTATATGCCGACATGTGGCAACAACTGGGCCAGGGCGAAAACTGGAAGGGCGAGTTGATCAACCGTTATGCCGATGGACTTGATCATACTGATCTTGCCCATATCTCGCCTATCAGGAACAGCGAGGGTGTGGTCACGCATTTCCTGTCGATACAGGAAGATATCAGCGATAAAAAACGTACCGAAGAGCGTATCAAATATCTCGCGCATTATGATGCGCTGACAGGTTTACCGAACCGCACCCTGCTGGATGAACTGGCGCGTTATGCACTGAGCCTAGCAGAACGTAATCAGGATGCGCTGGCGGTCATCTTTTTTGATCTCGACCATTTCAAGGACATCAACGACACCCTTGGTCACAGCCTAGGTGACATCCTGCTGGTAGAGCTGGCCAAACGCTTGGTTGCTGCCATGCGCGAGAACGATACGATTTCGCGCCTCGGTGGCGATGAATTCATTTTGTTGTTAACCGGTGTCGATGAACACAAGGTCGAACAAGTTGTGCAAAAGCTCATGCAGGTTGTGAACACTTCATTCCACCTCGGTGAATATGATTTGAACGTGACTGCCTCCATGGGTATTGCGATTTACCCGAATGATGGCAAAGACCTCGAAACATTGTCGCGCAATGCTGACGCCGCCATGTACAGGGCCAAGCGTGAAGGACGTAATTCTTACCGCTTCTTCACCCAGGAAATGCAGGAACGCTCCACCCGTCACCTGGAGCTGGTGAATGCTTTGCGCCAGGCGCTGGAGAAGCAGCAATTCCGGTTGCATTTCCAGCCGCAACTGTCCATGCAAACTGGCCATGTACTCGGCGCAGAAGCACTTTTGCGCTGGCACCATCCCGTGCTGGGAAATGTCTCACCCGCAGAATTCATCCCCGTAGCAGAAGACAGCGGTTTGATTTTACCCATAGGTGAATGGGTCTTGCGCGCGGCAGCAAAACAATGGAAGCAATGGCAGGCCAGTGGCTTGCCAGATTTATTGATTGCGGTGAACCTGTCCGCCGTCCAGTTTCGCCATCATGATCTGCCTGCGCTGGTCACACGCATATTGCAAGAGGCGGATATGCCGGCAGCATGTCTGGAACTGGAGTTGACAGAAGGCGTGGCCATGCATGATCCGCAAGGCGCCATCGCTGTCATGAACAATCTGCATGAACGTGGCATACGCATGTCCATCGATGATTTTGGCACCGGTTATTCTTCACTCAGTTACCTGAAGAAATTCAAAGTCTATAAGTTGAAGATAGACCAAAGCTTTGTGCGCGATATCACCAGCGACCCGGAAGACCGTGCCATCGTCAGTGCCGTTATCAGCATGGCCAAGAGCCTGGGCTTGATGACCATAGCCGAAGGTGTGGAAACCGCAGAGCAACTGGAATTTTTGCGGCAGCAGCAATGTGATGAAGTGCAGGGCTATCATTATTCACGGCCTTTGCCGCCAGACCAGTTTGCAGAATTTTTCAGGGATAGTTTGAATTAGTGCTGACTGGTGCTAACCGCTCCAGTCAGCACCAGTCAGCACCAGTCAGCATCAGTCTGCATAAAGCGCCAAAACAGTGACGGAAGTAATGTTGCCTGCCGTTGGCATGCTCACTCCTGTTGTGTAACTCAGTCCTCTACCCGCCTAGCTGGCTTGCATCTGATTGGTCATGAAAAAGACCGATGTCAGAGTTTGTGCGCTGGAGGTAACAGCCGCATTCTGGGCACGAAAGAACAGACCCTTGCCGTTGATTTTGATGCTCGCCATGAATTTCTCTGGAAGTGGAGGTGAAGCTCAAATTGAAATACCGGGATAGAAAAAAGTCCTCAAGTGAAAAATTTTAGCATTCCATTATTATTATTATTATTATTATTATTGGGTTGGTAAGTATTTGCTTATCTCGGCTGGCTGCTGTTTTAAAGACTGTTCAATGGTATTTTCAAATAGCGTATGCCGTTGTTTTCAGCATTCGGCAAGGCGCCTGCGCGGATGTTGATTTGTATTGCCGGTATCAACAGATAAGGCATTTCCAGCCCGCTGTCACGCTTCTGGCGCAAGGCGACAAATTCAGTTTCACTGACACCATCACGCACATGGATATTGTCTGCCTTTTGTCTGGCTACGCTGGTATGTGTGCAGACTTCACGCCCCGCAGGCGGATAGTCGTGGCACAGAAATAGCCGTGTATCGGGCGGGAAGGACAAGAGTTTTTGTATCGAGTGGTATAACTGAGCCGCATCCCCGCCAGGAAAGTCGCAACGCGCAGTACCAACATCAGGCATGAACAAGGTGTCGCCGACAAAAATACAGTCACCAATGATATATGCCAGGTCCGCCGGTGTATGCCCAGGAACATTGATCGCCTTGGCCCGCAATTGACCAATGGAGAATTCTTCCTGATCCACAAACAGCACGTCAAACTGTTCTCCATTTACCGGGAAGTCCGACCCCAGATTAAACATGACCTTGAATACTTTTTGCACCGCGCTGATATTCTTGCCTATGGCAATTTTGCCACCGGCTTTTTTTTTGAGGTATTGCGCCCCTGATAAATGATCGGCATGGGCATGGGTTTCCAGCAGCCATTGCAAGCTCAGTTTGTTTGTCGCAAGAAATTCCAGCACCTGGTCGGCAGATTTGTTGGTGGTATGCCCTGATTTGGGTTCGTAATTCAGTACCGGGTCTATCACCGCCGCATGGCCGCCAGGCGCATCAAATACGATATGGGTGGCGGTGCAGGTTTGCGTATCGAAAAAACTGTGTACGTGTGGCTTGGTGTCTGGATTCATGATGAACTCGCGCATGGCGATGAAATGAGTTCTCGAATAATAACAAAAATGTTGCTGATTTTGACATTTAGCATGCTTGTGCGGGATCAAACCAGGTTCAAGACTCGACGCAGGAACATGACAGGAATACTATAGTGAACTTTTGTAGTTAATACAGCGTGCCTTCCGCTTGCGCGACGATGATCGCTGCGTTGCAAATGCTCACGATAGCACCACTATCGCTGTGCTTTGCATCCTGCCCTAATCGCCGGGTAAGCGTCTTTCACTTCTGTGTTAACTACAATAGTCTACTCGCATATTTTTTAATCCAGACACCTGATATGTTCATCTCTGTAGCAGAACTTGTGGTGGCACTCATCGGTGCCATGGTCGGTCTCGTCATGGGCCTGACCGGGGCCGGTGGTGGCATACTGGCAGTGCCAGCGCTGGTGTACACCCAGGGCTTCAGCATGCAGCAAGCCATGCCGGTAGCCTTGCTGGCCGTCAGCAGCGCAGCCTTGATAGGTGCAATAGAAGGCCTCATGCGCAAGCTGGTGCGTTATCGTGCCGCCATTCTGATGGCTGTCGCTGGCAGCTTGCCGACCCTGTTGGGCGTGCAAGTCGCTCATCGCATGTCTCAGCAGTGGCTGATGCTGGTATTCGCCCTGATACTGGGTGTGGTGGCGGTAAGGCTGATAGTGCAATTGCGCTCGCTTGTCTGTGATGATGGCCAGCGTGCTGCCATGGCACGTATCAATGCCACTACTGGCCGCTTTGAATGGTCAATCAAGACGGGAGCGGTGATTGCCGGCATAGGCGCCGTGTCCGGTTTCATGACGGGCTTGCTGGGTGTAGGCGGTGGCTTTGTCATTGTTCCCATGCTCAGGCATTACACCAATGCCAGCATGCATGTGGCGGTGGCGACTTCATTGCTGGTCGTCAGCATCGTGGGTACGATGGGCGTTGGCTCTGCCTTGCTGAGTGGCGCGCAACTGCCCGCTTTGCTATCAGGCCTGTTTGTTGCCACTACGGTAGGTGGCATGTTGCTGGCAAGACGCATCGCCTTGCAATTGCCGGCAAAAAAAGTGCAGATGATTTTTGTGGGTTTGCTCTTGTGTGTTGCAGCCAGCCTGGTCTATCGTGCGATGGCTTAATTGATGCTGCTACGATTGCTGACACTGTTCAGGACTGCAGCCTGTGATTCCAGTTGTCGTGCGACATTGCCACACACCAAGTCACACAGCGCATAAATCGATTCATCAGCAATATGGTAATACACCGAAGTCCCACGCCCTTCGCGTGCCACCAGGCCGTGCTTGGCCAGCGTGGACAGGTGGCGTGAGATGTTCGCCTGCGAGCAGCGGCAACGCTCGGCCAGGTCACCTACATTGTGTTCTTTTTCGCGCAGGCAATTCAAGATGCGCAAGCGGGTAGGCTCAGCCAGCGCCGAAAAATAATGGGCAATCTGTATCAAAGCCTGATCAGATAATCCGTCCATGAAAGTCAATGTGGTAGTGGGAATATCCCTATCATACCCTGAGTCTCGAAAGTTGCGCACACTCAATTTACTATTTGCGTAATTGCGCAAATAAGGATATTGCTTTTTCGTTGCATACCAAAAAACTTCTGCAAAAACCCTGCTAAAACATATAAAAAATATACCTTTCCATAACTACCTGGAACCTGTTTTCCCTTAATTCGCAGCAGGTATGCAGGGCTGCCTTGCCAAGAGGTGCCTGATTGAGCGCATATTGCGTAATCTGGGTATCAGTGCAGGTCACTGAAAACCAGCACTCAACCCTTGATAGAGAAATGAATACGCGAATTGGGGGCTGCCAGCTTGTCGCTTAAGCGTCTTCCCGGATCTTTGCGTCTGCCTTGCAATTTGCGGGTATTCAGTAAAATGGCCTGCTGTTTTTCGCGGCGATCGGCATTTCGCCTGTTGTCGGTCTGACGGCGTTCAATTTCTGGCCAGGTGGTTTCTTCACCGCTGGCTTTACCATTAGGTGGTTGCCCCTGAGCACCGAGGCTGCGGTGCTGGCTGCTGGCATGCGGCATTTCTGCGGCTTGCTCAAAGATGCGGAATACTTTTAAGGGGAACATGTCATGAGTGCTGAAAGTAAGGCTGTTCGCACTTAGAACGGTAAAATTGCCTAAAACTTTAGCAAGCCTGTTTTTGCAGGCTTGCCAAACTGGAAGATAATTTTAGATGGGAAATGTTTGTTGCTGCCCGCACTTGGTTCACACCTTTAACTGGAAAGGCGTGAAATTAGTATCCTTGTCATAGTAATCTTCATTTTCCTTGCGCTTCAGGAAGGCGACTACCTTATAAGTCACAGGTGTCATGACGACTTCCCAACTGGTTTTCAATATATATTGGGCGACCATGACGGTGATCAACTGGCTGTCTGACCAGATGCCGTAAAAGGCAATCACATAAAACAGGCTGGAATCAACAAACTCGCCGCATATCGTCGAACCTATCGTGCGCATCCACAAATGCCGTCCTTCCATCGCGACTTTCATCTTGGCCAGTACATAGCTGTTCACAAAGCTGCCACACCAGAATGCCGTGACCGAGCCCAGGATAATTCTTGGAGTATTCCCAAATACCGCCGCCAGATGGGTCTGGTATTCGGTATTGAATGGGTCCGCTGCCGGTGTCAGCGCCAGCACAACTACTGACATGATGGCCGCAAACAGTACGGCACCAAAGCCTGCCCAGATCACGCGGCGGTCGCGTCCATAACCATATACTTCGGTGAGCACATCGCCAAAAATATACGAGATAGGGAAAAACAAGACGCCAGCGCCGAACGTCACCGTCCCCAGGACAGGCAAGGTCACCTGTGCAGCCTTAGCCGCGCCTATCAGGTTGGAACATAATAAAACCGTGACAAAGGCTGCCATCACAAAATCGTAATATTTATAACTGCCAAGTGGTCGTGTCATGTGATTGATCCTGGAATATCGCTAGAGTTTTCTGCCCGCAAGCATGGCATGGGCATCAGGCATATTCGACATCCGGGGCAAGCTTGTCAACCTTGAATCAGATTTTTGGTGAAAAAAACTTTGATTTGCACAGACTCGTGCATGAAAAGATCTGCAACAATGTTCAGCGCTTTTGCTGCGTTTTGCAAATCGGCATTTGCTACAATGCATCTATCTCAGTTTTAAAGTGTTTCCATGTGCGCAGCCCCAATTACCGTTGATGTCCCCGTAGAACAGTTATGCATAGGTTTATATGTACATCTTGATATGTCCTGGCTGGAGCACTCGTTTGCGCTCAATAGTTTCAAGATCAAGAGCCAGGACGAAATCACGGCGATCAGGCACCTGGGTTTGAAAACCATCCGGGTCAGCCCGGCCAAATCAGATAACCGTCCCTTGCCGCCGCCAGTAAAAACAGCGGAATCTGTCGAGCCTGAGCCAGTCATGACACTGAGCCCTGAAGAGCTGGCTATGATAGCGGAGAAAAAATCCCGCATAGAAAGACTGATCAGGGAACGCAATGCCATTGCCCAATGCGAAAAGCAATTGCTCAAAGCAGCCAACACCCTCAAGAATATTACCCGTAATCTGTTTTCACGCCCGCAGGAATCGGTGCGCGAAGCTGAGCAACTGGTGCAACAAATGCTGGACTCTTTGCTGGTCGATAAAGACATTGCCATTCATCTCATGAACGACAAGATAGTTGGCGAAGAAGCTTATTATCATTCTCTGAATGTCGCCGTGCTGACCATGATGCTGGCAAAGGAACTGGCTTTTCCAGCAGACGATATCCGGCAACTCGGCATGGGGTGCATGTTCCATGACATAGGCAAGGTAGAAATTCCTGACCGTATTGTCAACAAGAGTTTTGCGCTGACCAAGGCTGAGCAAAACCTCTTGCAGATGCACAGCCATTATGGCCAGCAGATAGGCGAGAAACTGAACTTGCCAAAAGGCGTCATCGACATCATCGCGCAGCATCATGAGATGGCCGATGGCAGCGGTTATCCGCAACAACTGAAGGCAGAACGCATTTCGCCGCTGGCACGTATCGTTGCCATCACCAATACCTATGACAACCTGTGCAATAAACCGAATCCGGCGGATTCCCTGAGCCCTTATGAAGCCATGTCCTATATGTTTGCCAACCAGCGCAAGCAATTTGATGCACCCGCCCTGAATCTGTTCATACGCTGCATGGGCGTTTATCCACCAGGCACGATCGTCAAACTCAGTGACGGCACCCTGGGTATGGTGGTGGCAGTCAATTCCAGCAAGCCGCTACGCCCCAGCGTGTTGATCTACGACCCTAGCGTTCCCAAGTCCGAGGCCATCATCCTCGACCTGATACACGAACCCATACTCGACATCACCGCCAGTCTCAAGCCTGGCCAGTTGGCACCAGACGTGTATGATTACCTGAGCCCGCGCAAGCGAATGACTTATTTCTTTGATACACAAAAAGCAGAGAACCAGAAGCGGCCATAGTTGCTTCTATGTATACTTCTGTGCCTGCATCTGTTACTCAGGCAACTTGTCTAGGCAGCGATGCAATCAAATCGGCAAAACGCTGCCCTTGTATCATGATATGGCCGCGCAATAAATTGGCGGTCAGTTCTGCCTCACCCTGCAAGATCGCTTGTACTACCTGGTCGTGCTCATTATAAGAATTCGCAACACGGTCACGCACACGCAGTTGCAGGCGGCGGTAAGGGCGCAGGCGGCGGTGTAAATTCATTGCTTGAGTTTCCAGAAAATCATTATGGCTGCCGCGATAAATCAGGTAGTGAAACACTTCATTCTTGTAAAAATACTCGTCCGGGTCTTCGGCATCACGCGCTTCTTTACAGGCTTCATGGGCCGTTTTTAAATCTGCCTGTTCCTGCTTGGACATGCGGCGCGCAGCCATGCGTCCACACATGGCTTCAAACTCTGCCATGACTTCAAACATTTCCACCAATTGCTGTGGGCTGACCGTAGCGACTTGGGCGCCGCGCCGTGGCCGCATTTCTATGATGCCCATCGATGCCAGTTGTATTAATGCCTCACGAATAGGTGTGCGGGATACACCAAAGCGCTCGGCAAGCTCGGTTTCATCGAGATGATGGCCAGGCTGTAGTTGCCCTGTTGCGATCAATTCTTCTATTTCTTCTCGCAAGCTGGTTGAACGGTTTTTCATTTTTTTGTATATCGAATTAATTTATCAGCCTAGTATATATTCAAGTTGACTTTGAATGCAAAATAGTCGATCTTGTATACAAGAATTTTAATAAAGCATACAAAGCATCATTGTTAGCGGGATATGCAAATAATCAATGACCAGGCAAAACCTTGTCAAAAAGAGATGTCTCATCGATAAAACCTTAGGAGCAATCATGTCGCAACTGAAGAGAAGAACCGTCTTGCAAGCGCTAAGCCTTGCCCCATTGGCGGCTGCATGGTCGCCACTTACGGCATGGGCGCAAAGCACGGCGCTGAAAATTTCCCACCAATTCCCTGGTGGCACGCTGGAAGAAGGCGACTTTCGTGACCGCCTCTGTCGCATGTTTGCCGCAGAAGTACAAAAACGCAGCAATGGCAGCCTGAAGTTTGAAATTTATCCCGGCTCTTCTCTGATGAAGACCAATGCGCAATTCTCATCCATGCGCAAAGGTGCGCTGGATTTGTCGCTGGTGCCTTTGTCGTACGCCGGTGGTGAAGTGCCAGAAGTGAATATTGGTCTCATGCCGGGCCTGGTGCCATCGTATGAAGTTGGCGCGGCATGGAAGAATGCGGAAGTCGGCAAGGAACTTAACAAACTCTTGCTCGACAAGGGCATCGTGGTCGTCAGCTGGATCTGGCAGGCTGGCGGCGTGGCATCACGCACCAAGGCAGTAGTTGACCCGGATGATGTCAAGGGCATGAAAATACGCGGCGGTTCACGCGAGGTCGATCTGGTATTGAAAGCCGCTGGAGCTGCCGTGGTCTCGCTGCCATCGAATGAAATTTATGCCGCCATGCAGACAGGTGCGATGGAAGCAGCGATGACTTCATCGACTTCACTGATTTCTTTCCGTCTGGAAGAAGTATCCAAATTCCTGACCAGTGGCCGCGGCCAAAGTTACTGGTATATGTTTGAACCGCTGATGATGTCGAAAGTGATTTTTGACAAGCTGAGCAAAGACCAGCAAAACACCATCATGACGGTAGGTGCAGAACTGGAAGCCTTTGCCATCAAGGCAGCGAAACAGGATGATATCGCCGTCGCTACTGTCTATGAAAAGAAAGGTGCCAAGGTCGTTGATCTGAATGCTGCGACAGTCAAGAAATGGCAGGCAATCGCCCGCACCACGGCATGGAAAGACTATGCTGATAAAAATGAAAACTGCGCCAAATTGCTTAAACTGGCGGAGAAATTGCTATGAGTCATGGCTTTGAAATGGAGAGCAAGGGAGGGCCTTCCGGACCCCCAGTCCCTGACGATCCCTTTGTGGCAAAAATAGCGAAAGTGCTGGAGTGGGTCAACTCAGCCATCGTGCGCATTTCCATGTTTGCTATGTTGCTGACGGCTTTCATTCTCACTTATTCTGTCGTCACGCGTTATCTGTTCAAGATACCGACAGACTGGCAAGATGAAGCCTCTGTCTTCATGCTGATAGGCGTGACTTTCTTTTCTGCGGCGTACGTGCAGTCTTATCGCGGTCATATAGGTATAGAAGTCTTGTCATCCATCCTGCCGCCAGCAGTCAACCGCTTTCGTCTGTTGCTGGTGGATATGATCAGTGCGACGTTTTGCCTGTTTTTTTCCTGGAAATCCTGGACGCTGTTTCATGAAGCCTGGGTGGATGGCCAAACGACTTCATCGACATTTGCACCACCCTTATGGATACCCTATGCCATGATGGCAACTGGCATGACTTTGTTGTCGTTGCAAATCCTGGTACAGATACTGGCAGCCGCCACCAATAAAAGGAGGCCGGCATGAGTCCGCTCACCCTAGGTGTTCTATACGGCATCGTCACCCTGGTCGTGATGTTCTCCGGCATGCCGATTGCCTTTGCTTTGGGCGTGGTGGCAACCGGCTTCATGTATTTTTTCATGCCTGCTGCATCACTCGATACGATTACCCAGAACGTCTATGAAGAAATGGCATCGATCACCTTGTTGTCGATACCGCTGTTCATTTTAAAAGGTGCGGCCATTGGCAAATCACCCGCCGGCCGTGACTTGTATTCTGCCATCCACGCGTGGTTGCACAAAGTACCGGGTGGCTTGGGTATCGCCAACGTCTTTGCCTGTGCCATGTTTGCAGCCATGGCTGGTTCCTCACCTGCGACCTGTTCCGCCATCGGCTCTGCTGGCATACCAGAAATGCGCAGGCGTGGTTATTCTCCAGGCTTTGCCGCAGGCATCATCGCTGCCGGTGGTACGCTGGGTATTTTGTTGCCGCCATCGATTACCATGATCCTGTATGCAGTTGCTGCTGAACAATCACTTGGGCGCTTGTTTTTGGCTGGCATAGGTCCGGGTGTCTTGCTGGTGATTTTGTTTTCTGGCTATGCTGTGTATAGGGCGCGTCGTGAATATGCGGTTGCGTACAAGGCGTATGAGCAGGGTGGTATCAAATCCGCTTATCTGGAAGAAAAACACTTCACTCTCTCTCAAAAAGTCGAGATGTTGCCTCGTGTTCTGCCTTTCGTTATCCTCCTTATCGGTGTCATGGTAGCCTTGTATGGCGGCTATGCCACGCCTTCAGAAACTGCAGGCCTGGGTGCCTTGCTGGCGATGGTATTGATTGCCATCGTATATGGTGTATGGCGGCCAAAAGACATTTCACCCTTCATCACCTCGACCATCAAAGAATCGACGATGCTGCTGTTTATCATAGGCATGTCGCTGCTCTATTCTTATGTCATGAGTTATCTGCACATCAGTCAGTCAGCAGCACAATGGGTGGTGGATTTGCATCTCAGTAAATGGATGTTGCTGACGGTGATATTGCTGATGGTAGTGGTGTTTGGTTTCTTCTTGCCACCGGTATCGATTATCCTGATGATGTGCCCCATCATTCTGCCGCCATTGAAGGTAGCAGGCTTTGATCTGATCTGGTTTGGCGTGGTCATGACCATCGTCATGGAGATGGGGCTCATACATCCGCCCGTGGGCTTGAATATTTTTGTCATCAAGAATATCGCGCCAGATATACCTTTGAAGGATATCGTCTGGGGTGTCTTGCCTTTTCTATTGTTAATGCTGGTGGCCGTGATTTTATTATGCGTATTTCCACATATCGCGACCGCATTTCCTGATGCCTTGATGGGAGCAAAATAATGACCGCAACCGGTCGCTGGAACACCCTGCAAATCAACCGGCAGCAGCGCCTGCAAAGGGCTGCTGACGTGCTGGGTAATGATTTGCAGGGCAAACTATTTCCGCAGCAACGCATAGGCGACTGCCTGTATGCGGTACTGGAAACAGGCGACCGGGTTTGCCTGGAAGGGAATAACCAGAAGCAGGCAGATTTTCTGGCCAAGGCACTGACTAAATTGGACGCGACACGGGTTCATGATTTGCACATGCTGCTGTCCGTTCTGGCCTTGCCTGAACATCTGGATGTATTTGATAAAGGTATCGCCAGCAAGCTGGATTTTTCTTTTTCCGGCCCGCAGGCTGCGCGCCTGGCCAAGTTGGCCTCGGCAGGTAAATTGAATATCGGCGCCATCCACACCTATCTGGAATTGTATGCACGTTATTTCGTTGACCTGACACCACGCGTGGCCCTGGTGGCTGCACAATCGGCTGACCGCGCAGGCAATTTATATACTGGCCCCAATACTGAAGACACACCGACGATAGTCGAAGCCACTGCTTTCAAATCCGGCATCGTGATCGCCCAGGTCAATGAGATCGTTGATGTCTTGCCGCGTGTCGATATCCCCGCAAGCTGGGTAGATTTCGTGGTGCAGGCACCAACACCGCATTACATAGAGCCCTTGTTCACCCGTGATCCGGCCTTGATCTCCGAGATACAGGTCTTGATGGCGATGATGGCCATCAAAGGTATCTATGCCGAATATGAAGTCAAGCGCCTCAACCATGGCATAGGCTTTGATACCGCCGCGATAGAATTGCTCTTGCCCACCTATGCAGATTCGCTGGGTTTGAAAGGCAAGATCGCCAGCCACTGGGCGTTAAACCCACACCCGGCATTGATACCTGCGATAGAAGCGGGCTTTGTTGAATCGGTACATTCCTTTGGTTCTGAGTTGGGCATGGAAGACTATATCCGCGCGCGCCCCGATGTCTTCTTTGTTGGTGCTGACGGCTCCATGCGCAGCAACCGTGCTTTGTCGCAGGCTGCAGGCCATTATGCTTGCGACATGTTCATCGGTTCTACTTTGCAAATCGATTTGCAGGGCAACTCATCAACAGCTACCCTGGGTCGCATCGCCGGTTTTGGCGGCGCGCCTAACATGGGGGCAGATGCCCGTGGCCGCCGCCACGCCAGCCCCGCATGGCTAAAAGCTGGCCGCGAAGCACGCGCAGGCAGTAATCAAATACCACGCGGACAAAAGCTGGTGGTGCAAATGGTAGAGACTTTCCGCGAGCACATGCAACCCGCCTTTGTAGAAAAACTCGATGCATGGCAACTGGCAGAGCAAGCCAATATGGCTATACCACCAGTGATGATTTATGGTGATGACGTGACCCATATCCTGACTGAAGAAGGCATCGCCAACCTGCTCTTGTGCCGCAGTGAAGAAGAACGCGAACAAGCTATACGGGGTGTCGCAGGTTATACACCAGTCGGGCTGGCACGCGATAAACGCATGGTAGAAAACCTGCGTGACCGCGGCATTATCAAACGCGCAGAAGACATGGGCATAGACAAACGCATGGCTACGCGTGATTTGCTGGCCGCAAAAAATATGAAAGACCTGGTACGCGCATCTGGCGGTTTGTATCAACCACCCAAGCGCTTCAGGAACTGGTAAGGATCTTCGTCATGGAAACTTTGGTATACCGCTTTGAACAAGGGCGTCGTAGGCTGGGGGCAACGGCGCAACTGGTCGGCGTGGTCAGTTCAGGCAATCTCGAAGTGCTGGTACAGTCGCTGGATTTGCAGTCAGCCTGCGAGATAGAAATCAGCACGGCTGCCACTGGTTTTGGTGCGATCTGGCAGGCAGTCATGAATGACTTTAATCAGCGCTGGCAATTGGCCGATTGCCGCATTGCCATCAATGACATGGGCGCCACTCCTGCTGTTGTCAGCCTGCGTATGGACCAGGCGATAGAAGCCTGCCTGGAGCAAATCAAATGAGTAGCTACCTAGAAGCAACGGCCAGGCAAAGAGTGGCCGCATTGATCAGCGATTTCAAAGAATTTCTGCCACCCGCAAAAGAATGGACCAGCCCGCATCTGCCACAACTGAATGCACCTGTGTCATTCGATGATGGCGTCGTCATCGGTCGAGGCAATATCGATGGCAAGCAGATTTATGTGGCTGCACAGGAAGGCGGCTTCATGGGCGGTGCAGTTGGCGAAGTACATGGTGCCAAGTTGGTGGGCCTCATGCGTGCTGCTGTCATCCACAAACCGCAGGCACTTGTCCTGCTGGCAGAGTCAGGTGGCGTGCGCCTGCATGAAGCCAATGCGGGTCTGATAGCAGTGTCAGAAGTCATGCGCGCCTTGCTGGCCGTGCGTGCGGCGGGCATCCCCGTCATTGTCGTCATCGGTGGAAGCAATGGCTGCTTTGGTGGCATGGGCATAGTCTCGCGCTGTGCGAATGTCATCATCATGTCGGAAGAAGCGAGGTTGGCCATGTCTGGCCCTGAAGTCATAGAAACTGCGAACGGCGTAGAAGAATTTGATTCACGCGATCGCGCGCTGGTGTGGCGCACCACCGGCGGCAAGCACCGTTACTTGCTCGGTGATTGCCAGATGCTGGTGGCAGACGATGATGCCGCGTTCCAGAGGGCAATAGGGCGAGCCATGCAGGATAGCTCACAAAATGAAGTCGCTCTCAGCCTGGCAGCACTGGAAGAAGAACAGCAAATGCTGACAGTTCGCCTGCAAGATTTTGGTGGCAAGACTG
Source organism: Undibacterium sp. Ji42W (assembly GCF_049340405.1). Classification (NCBI taxonomy): domain Bacteria; kingdom Pseudomonadati; phylum Pseudomonadota; class Betaproteobacteria; order Burkholderiales; family Oxalobacteraceae; genus Undibacterium; species Undibacterium sp. Ji42W. Next base: position 71,242 of record NZ_JBMPOV010000015.1, on the reverse strand, counting down.
AACCCATGGATATCTGGGGGGCTATGGGTGTAGAACATCCTGAGGGTATTGCGATGCTTGATACCCAGGCTTTCCTGCAACTGAGCGCCAGCATCAGGCAGACGGAGCGCCAACATGGATAGCATGCAATTGCTTGTGCAATTATTCCCGCAAGGCCATGAGGTCGCTATCGTTGATGATTTCATTTCTGGCACAGCGACTATTGATGGACAGAGTATCAGCGTCATTGGTACCAGTGGGCACACACCGATAGGCGTGGAGATCGCCTTGGCACAAGCCAGGGCGGTGCTGGCAACAGTGCGAGATTATCCGCACAGGCCAATCTTGCTGCTGGTGGATACCCAGGGCCAGCGCTTGCGCCACAGGGATGAAATGCTGGGCATCAACAGCTATATGGCACATCTGGGTAAATGTCTGGAACTGGCAAGACAATCTGGCCACAAGATCATTGCCTTGGTCTATGACCAGGCCTTGTCAGGCGGCTTTATCACCAGCGGCATGATGGCCGATGCCTGCTATGCCTTGCCAGAAGCCACCATACGCGTCATGGGCTTGCCAGCGATGGCGCGCATTACCAAGGTGGCAGAAGAAAAGCTGACCGCACTGGCATTGCACAATCCCGTATTTGCACCCGGACCTAAAAATTATGAACGCATGGGAGGTGTGCAAGCGATATGGCAGGGTGATCTGGTTCAGTGCTTGCGTGACGCCCTGTTGCAGGCAGATACCAGTGACAGGCGCAGTGAACTTGGACAGCAACGTGGTGGCCGTCGCAAGTCGCAGCAGGTGGTAGAAGCTGTTCTATCTCAAGCGGCACTAGTAAAATAAGGTATGGATAGTATCGCGCAATATCAAAGACATGATCTGGTCTGGCTTGCTGACGAAGCCTGGCTGGCTGTCTTGCAGTCTTTTGGCGCGCCAGATTTGCTCAGGCAATGGCAGCAAGAAGAATGGCCAGCAGTAGTCACACGCCGTCATCCTGATGCCGCAGAAGATGAAGTCTGCATAGGTTTCCCGCTGCCACCTGTCAATGGTAACAAGCCGCGTTTTGCCGCCAGGGTAAAGGCTGAGCATATCGCCATCCATCAATCGGCCTTGTCCTTGCATACAGTCGTTGCCATCGCACCTTCCACATGGCAGGCTGGTGTGCAACACCTGCACCAGCAGGCTTTGATGGCGGGTATCAAACTGCGCGTCTATGGTTCTGTCGCTATGCAATTTTTGACCGGTCAAGATTATCTGAGTGCGACTTCAGATATCGATCTCCTTTTTCGTCCTTATCATCAGGCCCAACTACGTGCCGGCCTGGCTTTGCTGCAAGAGCTACAAACATTGCCCATTGATGGTGAGATTATTTTTCCCGGCGAAGCCGCAGTGGCGTGGAAAGAGTGGATACAACCCGCCCATCCAGGTCAGGATTTTAATCAACAGCGGGTCATGGTCAAAGACATGCATGGTGTCAGTCTGCGTACGCGGCAAAGCTTATGCGCGCTTTTAGGTGAGGGCGAATTGCCATGCTAAAACTTGCTCATGACTGTCGCTACATACCAATGGCCTTCACAACAAACTGCGAGAGCAAAAAAAAATTTGCGGTGCAGCAGGTTGCCAGAATCGCGGTACGCAGCCTGCATGCCGAGCTGGTTTTATATCCCAAACCCGGCCTGGTATCCCTGCGTGACAATGGCAGTCATGCAGACATGGATGCTACCTGCTTCATGCGTAGCCTGTTTTCACTACGTCATTATTTCAGAGACATTGCGCTCGCGGGTGCAGATGGTGCTGACTTCAAGGTACTAAAGCAACTGGGGATAGCAGCAGAACAGTGCATGTTCAAGGCGACCAAAGGCATCAATACGCATCGAGGGGCCATTTTTGCCTTGGGCATGCTTAGCGCAACGGCAGGATATTGCTTGTCGCATCATGATGTATTGACGCCTGTCATTTTACGACAAGCCCTTATCCTGCAATGGGGGCAGGCCTTGGCTGACCACAGCGTTCCTGAAGACGCACAGGATTTGAGCCATGGCTTGCAGGCCGCAAAGCGATATGCCGCCAGCGGTGCCAGGGAAGAGGCAGCCTTGGGGTTTCCCTCCATCTTTGAACTATCCCTGCCACGCCTGCAACAAAGCCTGCATGAGGGCCGCAGTCTGTATCTGGCACAAGTAGATTGCTTCTTTACTCTGATGGCGCATATTAGCGACACAAATCTTTATCATCGCGGTGGCACAGCAGGCATAGCGCACGCGAGAGATGCAGCACAAAATTTTCTGGAGCAAGGCGGTACAGCTCATCCTGAATGGTTGATCATGGCAGAAAAATATCATCAAGAATTTATCTCGCGCAGATTGTCACCGGGTGGCGCAGCAGACATGCTGGCCGCAACCTGTTTTATACATTACTGCCTGGAAGAATTTTCTGCGATGAGGGTACATGAATAAGTTCGCCCTGCTATGTCCCGGGCAGGGTGCGCAGTCTGCGGATATGTTTGCGCTGGTTCGGCAACACAAGCAGGCTGCCAGTTTTGTGCAAACGGTCTTGAGTCATCAGATAGATCAACATACACTCGCAGATGCACTATCTTCGTCCAGGCTTCTGTTCAATAATCGCTATGCCCAGCCTTTGATCGTCGCAACCTCATTGGCTCACTGGCAGGCTTTGCGGGATCATTTACCCGCACCGGATTTGATCGCCGGATACAGCATCGGCGAAATGACTGCACATGCCGTTAGTGGCAGCATGGATATGCAAGCTGTACTGCATCTCGCCACCACCCGCGCTGCTTTGATGCAGGCTTGCGTGCATGCACCGCAACGCATGTTGGCAATATCTGGCGCCGCCATCACCGATATACAGCAATTCGCTACCAGCCATGAGCTGCACGTCGCCATCATCACGGCTGACAACAAGGCTATCATTGCTGGTCTGGCAGACCAGATCAGCGCGGTAATTCCAGAAATTGCCAAGCTGCCTGGACACGATATTACATACACAGAAATAGCTGTGCAGATCGCTTCGCATACGCCACTGATGCTGGGTGCGGTACCTGGCTTTGCGCAAGCGTTGAATGGTACTCCCGTGCATGAAACTGAGATTCCTGTACTGGCAGGTATCAACGCCGAAAAAGTCACGGAACCAGCGACCATACGCAGCAGCCTCCTGGCACAACTGACCCAGACCATACATTGGCACACCTGTATGGATGCACTGGCTGAAAATGGCATCAGCCATGCGCTGGAACTGGGCCCAGGCTCGGCCTTATCCAAAATGCTGCAGACCCGTCATCCACAAATAGCTTGCCGCTCCATCGCAGATTTCCGCAGCCTGGAAGGTGTAGTCCATTGGGTGCATCGCCAGAACGAGAATTGATTTTCACTAGCACAAAGTAACACATACAGGAGGCATCATGAAACGTATTACACTGAGCAATATTCTCATTCCTTTCATACTCACCATGACCATCAACACCCTGGCCCAGGCTGCCGAACGCCTTCCTACGATACCTCCATCTCAATACACAGAAGAGCAGAAGAAAGCGGCTGAAGAATTCCTGGCTACGCGCAAGGTTCCGGTGTTCGGCCCGTTCGAGCCCTTGATGCACAGCCCACAAGTCATGAGCCAGGCGCGTGCCATGGGTGATTATCTGCGTTACCAGTCTGCGCTAGGCACGACACTCAGTGAACTGGTGATACTCATCACCGCGCGTGAATGGTCGCAGGATTATGAATGGTATGTACATCATCCCATCGCTCTCAAGGCCGGTATCAAAACAGAAGTGACAGCCGCAATCGCTGACGGCAGACGCCCTGCTGGTATGACAGATGATGAAGAAATCGTCTATGACTTTTCGATGGAATTACACAAGAACAAGCGCGTTTCCGACCGCACGTATGAACGTGCAGAAAAGCGGTTTGGTAAGAAGGGGATCGTGGATCTGACAGGCATCAATGCTTATTACACTTTGCTGGCCATGCAGATGAATGTGGCGCAATATCAGGTGCCCAAGGATGGCAAGAAGCTGGTGCGCTTTCCTGAGTAAATCAAAAGCGCTTGAATGCCATGTAAAAGGACGAAAAAATGGGGCCAATGCCCCATTTTTTTACATCAATATATTTGCTGCAGCTACTATAGCCGAGATCAATAACGACGACGCTGCTGACCACCACCTGATGGTCCGCGTGTTTCAATATGGCGGAACGTGATCCTGCCCTTGCTCAAATCATAAGGGGACAATTCCAGCGTCACCTTGTCACCGGCCAATATGCGTATGTGATGCTGACGCATTTTGCCGGACGTGTAAGCGATCAGTTTGTGGCCGTTTTCCAGGTTCACACGGAAACGTGAATCGGGCAGCACTTCTTCAACTTGACCATTCATTTCCAACAGTTCTTCTTTTGCCATGGTTTTATCATCTTTATAGTAGGGAGCGCGACGCCTGTACACAGACAGCATCACATACGGCAGACGATCAAAATATCATCTGCAAGGGATTACGGTGAACTCACGGTTGATCGCCTGATGCTGTAAGGCGAAAAGAGTGTGAGTGTTGAAAAGAGGCTGTGCACCGATGGCTTTGCCATCACATCAACACAGTGCTTGAATACCAACCAGAAGAATGCGCTAAAGGCCAGTAAGCTCATACCAGGACCAAGTCTGCAGCAGCTTGTTACTGGAAGGCGCGTTTCAGCGCTTGTTTCAAAAGTAATGCGTCAAAAATTACAACTTCAAAAGAACAGTGATTTATCAGCAGATAATACTTTTCTTGCCACAGGATTATACCCTGAATACCCTGCTTCCCCAGTGATTTGTCGATAAATCGCGAGTGAAATTGAGAAAAGCCGGTCTTTTTGTTGGCAAATTGCTCCGTAAACCACATTTCCCTGTCATTGATGCAAATCAATTTCACATGTGTTTGTAATTTCAACACACACTGACAGATAAGATATTTGAATGGCTCCTGCCTGATCTGGGCAATCATGCTCTCATTTATACTGGCTTAGTAGCAGTTGTACCGTCCGCTTTCATCATAGACACTGCAATCAGCGATGCCGCAATGCTTCCACTACAAGGTTAAAGGCAGGCGAAGAATGTCTGCGGCTGGGGTAGTACAAATGATAACCAGGGAAAACCGGGCACCAGTCCTGCAGCACTTGTATCAGGCGGCCTTCAGCAACATGCTGCTCCACCATATCCAGCGGCAGATATGTCATGCCTATGCCAGCCAGCACTGAGCGCAAGCGGGGGCTGGTACTGTTGAAAATGATCTGGCCGTCAACCCGGACATGGAGTTTTTCACCTGCTTTTTCAAATTCCCAGACCAGCATGCTGCCATAGGTAGGCAGGCGCAAATTGATGCAATTATGTTCCTGCAAATCGTGTGGTGTTTGTGGCTTGGGATTTTTCTTGAAATAAGCGGGTGAAGCGACCACGGCGATCGGCATGTCGGGGCTGATGCGCACGGCAATCATGTCCTTTTCTATCTGGTCACCCAGGCGCACACCAGCATCATAGCGTTGCGCGACAATATTGGTCATGCCATAGTCAACATTGATCTCCACCCTGATGTCGGGGTAGTCTGGCAAGAATTTTTCCAGCTTGGGCCAGAGTACGTAATTGGCCGCATGTTCTGCTGTCGTGATGCGTATATTGCCAGCGAGTTTATCCTTGAATTCACTCAGGGCGCTGAGTTCGGCCTCTATCTCTTCAAAGCGCGGGCCTATGGTTTCCAGCAGGCGTTGCCCGGCATCCGTAGGCGACACACTGCGCGTGGTGCGGGTCAGCAGCCGTATACCCAGTCTGGTTTCCAGCCCACGTATGGTGTGGCTGAGTGCCGACTGCGAGACACCCAGTTGCGCTGCTGCCTTGGTAAAACTACCCTCGCGCGCGACGATGATAAACGCCAGCAAGTCATTAAAATTTTCGCGGTGCATTCATGAATCCTGTTCATAAGCTAATGCCAATTATAGTAGCTTATCAAGCCTGGATTTAAAAACTTGGTGACGAACAAAACAAAAGCGCAGCACATGAATGCTGCACGCGTAAAACCATGACCCTTACATTTTACAAGCTGACTTGCTGTATATATTCGCAATACGCTTTTTGTACCTCGGTGCGGCGTAACAAACCAGTATGTCCCGCATCCTTGATGTACAACTGGCGCTTGGCTTTGGATGGAATTGATTCATACACCTTTTGCCCAAGCTCCGCCGGGGTCTGCTTGTCTTTTTCTGCCGTCAGCACCAGCGTTGGCCCCTGGTAGTGCGACATCGCACGAATGTTATCCACCTGCTGCAAACTGTCCTGGATATTGATGCTGACAAAAGGCTTGGCATACCAGGGCGTGGACAATGACACCATATCCTTGACGTTACTGGCCGTGGTTTCCAGGATGATGCCATCGGGTTGACGTTGTTCAGCAATAAAACCAGTCGCAAAACTCCCCATCGAATGCCCATGCACCACCAGCTTGCCTGTGGTTTTGGCACGCATGGCATCGTAGATTTTCAAGGCATCTTCCTGCAGGTTTTTTATGTCGGGCACACCTGACGTACGGCCATAACCGCGATAATCAAAGCTCACCAGATTGACATTGCAGGCTCCCACGGTTTTCAACATGAAAGGCAACGAGTCCTCTACATGCGAGAGATTGCCACCAAAATACAGCACCGTGACTTTACTGCCATCTTGCCGGAACGCAGCACCTTCCAGCCTGGTCTGGTCAGCAGCAATCACGGTTTCATCCCTGAGCTGTGCCGCCGGATTGATTTTCTGTATATCGTCCTGCGTCAATTTTTGTTTGAACTTGTAACCCGTTGAACTATCGGGCCGTATGTACTGCTTGTCGGTGATATCGACATGCATGCACCCTGTCATCAGGGTGCCGATACCAGCCAACAGTAGCGCAGGAAAAATATACCGTTTGATGAGACGCATGCCAACTCCGTGAAGAACAAGTAGCAGGAATATTATCATGCCCGGTCCTGCCCCCTCCTTGCTCTGCAAATGATTGCTTACTGTTCTGTATGTCATGGAATATTTGCGTAAATCGCAAAGACGGTTTGCGATTATGGTGATTGTATCGATTTATGCAAAGAAATAGAATCTCTTCCACCAACAAGGTATTAACAACAAATGGCGAATAGCCTGGAGGAAGAGAGCATGATCAAGAACACTTTACACACACTGGCCCGTGCAGCATTATATCTGTCCATCGCTGGTGCTTTTGGCATGAGCAGTAGCGCTGCTTATTCTGCTGCACCGATGGTCAAAACATCTGCCCCGGCATACTACCGCACCATGCTGGGCGCATTTGAAGTGACAGCGCTCAGCGACGGCACCGTCAAACTGCCAGTAGAAAAGATATTGATGGAACCAGAGCAAAAAACCAAGGATGCAATGGCAAAATCATTTTTGCAGGCACCGCTGGAAACCTCAGTCAATGCCTACTTGATTAATACCGGCAGCAAGCTGATCTTGATTGATGCCGGTACCAGCAACTTGTTTGGCCCCAGCCTCGGCAAGCTGATTGCCAACCTCAAGGCCTCAGGCTATGAGCCATCACAGATAGATGACATCTACCTCACTCATTTACACCCTGACCATGTCGGTGGTTTGATGGTCAATGGTGCCATGGCTTTTGGCAATGCGATTATTCATGTACGTCAGGCCGAGGCAGATTACTGGCTGAGCCCAAAAAACATGGAGCAGGCACCGGCAGATGCCAAGTCTTTTTTTGAAGGCGCGATGGCTTCGCTTCATCCCTATAAAACAGCTAACAAGCTGCAAACCTTTAGCGCTGACGGTGAGTTATTACCTGGCCTTACTGCGTATTCCACGCATGGCCACACCGTTGGCCACACCTCTTATCTGCTAGAAAGCAATGGTGAAAAACTGCTGGTAGTCGGTGACCTGATCCACGTCGCCTCCGTACAATTCGACAAGCCTGAAGTGACGGTGACTTTTGATAGCTACGCCAAAACAGCTTCTGCCATGCGCCAAAAAGTATTTGCCCAGGCAGCAAAAGATGGTGTCATCGTTGCCGCCTCACATATACAGTTCCCGGGCATGGGACGGCTGAAAAAAACGGGTAATGGCTATCAATGGGTGCCAGTCAATTTCACCTTGATGCCTTAAGCAATTGCGGGCCTGCGTCAGTTCATGCTCGCCATACTCTCAAAGGGAATAAAATGATTAAATTCTATTATCACCCTTCACCCAATCCAGCCAAGATCGCCTTGTTTCTTGAAGAATCAGGCTTGCCCTATGAGCTGGTGCCCATCGATACCCAAAAGGGTGAGCAGCATAGCGCAGCTTATCTTGCCATTAATCCCAATGGCAAGACACCCGCTATCGTTGATGAAGATACTGGTGCGGTGGTGTTTGACAGCAATGCCATCCTGCTTTATCTCGCAGAAAAAGCCGGGCAATTCTTGCCTGCACCTGATTCACTGCTTCGTGCAGAAGTGCTGTCATGGCTGATGTTTATCGCCACCGGCATAGGGCCATTTTCTGGACAGGCGGTACACTTCAGGCACTTTGCGCCGGAACCAAAAACCTACGCACTGAACCGCTATGATTTTGAAGCCTGGCGTCATTGGCGCATACTCGATGCTCGCCTGGCGCGGCGCCAATATCTGGTCGGCAAGGACTACAGTATTGTCGATATAGCTTTTTGGGGCTGGGCGCGTGCCATACCGTTTATCCTTGGTGATGATGCCTGGGACAAGTTACCGAATGTTAAAAGGCTGTTTGATGAAATCAATGCCAGGCCAGCAGCTGGGCGTGCAGAGAATGTAAAGGATGCGCATGCTTTCAAGACAGCGATAGATGCAGAAACCTTGGCGGCAATGTATCCGCAAAATGCAAGGCTTGCTATCGTCGCGAATTCATGAATTAAGTACAAAAATCTGGGGTGCAAAAGCTTTGTATCCCAGAAGAAAAATCAGGAAGCACCTAGTAGTTCTTTGATTTTTGGATACATGGAGCGTGAAACCGGGATTTCTCTTGAAAATTTTGTATCTATCGAATATCTTCCGCCTGCATTGATCGCCAAACGCTGGAAGTGCTGCATATTCACTGCGTAAGAGCGATGTATACGTACAAAATTCCCAGGTAGAATTTGCAGCATATTCTCTAAAGATTTTTCATGGAAATGTTGTTGGCCATCACAACAGATGATCTTGCTGTAATGCCCGTCAGCCTGCAAGAAATCTATATCGGCAATCGCCAGTAATTCTATATTCCCCATTTTCTTTACTATCAGGCTGTCACTTTTATTGTCCGTTGGCTGACGTTGCTCATATCGTTTAAAGGCCAGAAATAAACGTTCCTGGCTAAAAGGTTTGGGGACAAAATCGATGACACCAAAACCAAAGGCAGTCACTGCCCGCTCAATATGTGCAGATATTATTATTGCCTGGAAGCTGGTGGCACTATCTTTACTTGCCATATGGCTCAACTGTAAAATTTTAAAGCCATCGTCACCGGACAAATTCAAATCCAGCAACAGCAAATCAAACTTTGTTGCTTCCAACAAGGCCCGGGCATCATCAATATCATCACAATGACTTACTTGAGTCAGCTTTGCTCCAAAATAAAGTCGTGCCTCGCGCAATAGACGCTGGGCGATCAAAGGCTCATCCTCAACGATCAATAATTTCATGATACTTTCTTTGCGCTGTATTGATCATTCGTTCAGACATGAATGAGCGGCAATTGAAATCGTGCATGCCAGACGTCACCCAGTCGTTCCCCCGCATAGCTGGCACGACCATTAAAAAATTCTTGCAGGCTTTGGGTAATATATTGATTTCCAGTACCTGTTCCAGCATGTAATCTAGGACCGATTAACGGTATTTTTATGAGGATTTCTACTGATTTCTGATCGCGACGTATATGCAGTTCAAACTGAATTTCCTGCCTGTATTTATTATGTGAAAATGCATTTTCCAATACTGTCAATAAAATGGCTGGCGGGATATTAATGGCAGATGGATTGCCCTGCATCAGCAAGGAGCATTTCTTTTGCAGGCGGGTACTCATAATCTCCAGATAATTCTGACACAGCTCCAGTTCCTGCGACAAAGCGATACTGGTGTGATTGGCATATTCATTCAACATCCTGAATTCTCGCCCCAGTGCCTGGATAAATTCTTCTGCCTGCTGTGGCGATTGATGCAGTAATTCTGTCACCAGGCTTAAAGAATTCATGAGGAAATGCGGTTGCAAACTGCGCCGCAGCAATTGATTTTCCAACTGTGTAGCTAACGCTGCTTTTTTCCTGTCCCGGGCGAGCTGCTGTAGTAGCTGTAGTAAAAGAGTGAATAATAAAAAACAGACACTCAGGGCAAAACCAGTTTCTTCAAAATGAAAAGCTGGGGTCAAAAACAGCACGATAGAACATAGTACAACGACCAGGCATATTTGGCTGGCGGTTTTCTGTTTCTTATAAGCGATGAAGTTAATCGCCAGGCTGGAAAAAAGCGCGACGCCAAACATCATCACACTTTTGTTGTCAAAATAAGGACTGATGAAAGTCACCGCAACGGTCAGCAAGCCCAGCAAACAGCCGACCAACCACAGGCGTCCATACCTGAATAGAAAAAGGAAATACAAAGGCAATAATACAGAGAACACCCAGGTCAACCCTGCCACCAGATACAACCTGCTCAGGTGGAGTGGATACAGGTAGCCGACCAGATCACGCCAGCTTTCGACAATGAGCAGGCAGCTCGCTACCAGACACAGAATTAAAAAAATTATCCAGTGCGCATGTCGCTGATAAAACAAAGTCAGGCCGGAGAACAGCACCGCCACCAGCAACAATGCGCCCGTCAATATCAGCGGAAGAATAATCCCCTTGTTATTTTCTAGATGCAGGTTTTGTTGCGCAGTGATGGATAAGCGGTAGAAGGGATTCATCACACTCTCACTGCCATGATAGCTGGAAATTTTTAACACCAGCAAGTGCATGCCTTGCTGTAATTGTTCTGGCCTCAGGCTGACGCTGTAATCAATATACCCTGGTACTTCTTCATCTGCGGTGATGGCGGGCTTGCCATTGCGACCGACTTTGACACCATCAAGAAATAACTCGGTAGTTGCGAGCAGTGATATAGACAAAACCTGGTTTTGCTGTGGTGTCGCTGGCATCAAGAAGTGCGCAGTCAGACAGTGATGCTGTTTTGCTTTGACATCATGCAAAGAAAAACCTGTCTGGGAAAACTGATCTGGCAGGGATATCAACCCCGTTTTACCACAAAGAGAAAAGTCACCTGGTAGATGCTGGAAGCGCAGCCCCATTAAATCCACTTGGGCGAGGCAGGGCCTGAGCACAAAGAATAAAAGGGCAAACATCAGGTATTTGGTAAAGGTTGAGGTCATGGATGGATTGTATCCATGTTTTTCTTCTGCCAAGTGCAAATTACGCAGCGCAAGTGCAGTTCATGTGGTTTTTGCTTTTTAATTGCTGCTGCATGGCTAAGATGTCTGGCCCGAGTTCTCTTTGCGACTATCTGCATCATCATAACCATCATCATGCGAAACATAATCCTGCTGTTCTCCTTGTCCATATTGCTTTTTTATGCGAATACATCGGGAGCAACTTTGCAACCCGACGCCGATACGCAAGTCAGACTGAAAAAATTTGAGCAATTCGTCGCCAGCCAAATGGCCAGAGAAAAAATCCCCGGCTTATCCATAGGCTATTTGCAAGGCCAGGTGATGTGGGCAGGTGGCTATGGTTATGCTGACCTGGAAAACAAAGTGCCTGCTACAGCAACTTCCAGTTACCGCCTGGCCTCGGTCACCAAACCCATGACAGCGGCTGCTATATTGCAACTGGTAGATAGCGGCAAGGTCGCGCTTGATGCCGAGGTGCAAAGCTATGTTCCTTACTTCCCTAAAAAACCATATCCCGTCACAGTACGCCAGTTATTGGGGCATCTGGCAGGTGTCAATGCCTATGTGAATCCACAACTGGAACAGCATTTTAAAGAGCATAAAAATACCCGCGAGTCTATCGCCGTATTTGAAAATTTTGACCTCATCGCTGAACCCGGTACGCGGTTTCGCTACACCAGCTATGGCTATAACCTGCTGGGCGCTGTGATCGAAGGCGCGTCAGGTATGTCGTACAGTGATTACATGACAAAAAATGTATGGGAACCTTTGGGTATGACCACCACCAGGCTGGATGATCCTTACGACATCATTCCTGAAAGGGTGCGCGGTTATCAGTTGCAGAACCAGCAGATAAAACATGCTGAGTTCATTGATATCAGCAGCCGCTTCTCTGCTGGCGGGACGCGTTCCAATATCGTCGACATGCTCAAGTTTGGCGAGGGGATTATCCGTGGCCACATTGCATCCCAAGGCGCACAGGATTTGATGTTTGAATCCATGGTGACCGATAAAAGAAAATTTACCAATTACAGTGCTGGCTGGCTCACCAATCCAGTCAATGGTAGATTCTCCATTTCCCACGATGGTGTGCAACCAGAAACTTCCACCTATTTATTCTGCTTCCCTTCGCACCATCTGACGATAGCTGTTGCCGCCAATCTGCAAAGAGTTAATACCAGTCTTTTTGCCGAGCAGTTATTTGAGGCTATCACAGGTGAGGCTTGGGACAAGCCACTGTATTTCCATGACGCTCAAGACCGGGTTTATTACGATGCCATGAAAGCAGTGTTTAACGAAGGCAATGCTTATTTTGAGCGTAAGCAACGAGCTTACCTTGATGAAGTCAATGAACGCGAAATGCTGGGTGCGGCATTCAGCATGTTCAATCACCATCTGAAGATCGTGGCCTTGAAGAGCGATACAAAGCAGAGACAGCTGTTCATCAGTGAAGCACAACACCCGGCAGGGGGATTGCAATTGCGCAAGCTTGGCTCGTATATGGCGAAGAAGTTACATGACGCCCACCATAAATTACCGGCATATTCAAATAGCACGGCAATTGCTTTCTTCCATGACTATATCGCCCTCTACAAAAAAGACAGCACAATCTCTGCGTCATTTCGTTTTGATGCCCTGTTTGAGCGTCAAGTCGCGCAATTGTATGCAGACTGGATAAAAACAAGCCATATCAAATTGACGAAGCACGATTTTGATATACAAAAATATCTAAAGCCAGGTACACCTACAACTGTCAGTGATAAGGAATTGTCAAAAGCACTGGCGATACTTGGTCAAACTATGGAACCTGCGCTGCAGGGCGCGGCAGTAGCGCCAGATTACCTTGACGATTTGAAGATGCTGACGCAAGATCTGATTCGCAATGGCAATGCCAGCCATGCACTGCAAATCGGGGTGTTGGCGAAAGAGCTTTATCCCAAATCCGACGCTGCGCTCGCACTTGCAGGTGTATTGGAAATTTTTACAGGAAATAAAAGCAAAGGAATCAACTCGCTAAAAACCGCTCTCAATCTGAATCCTCAAGGGAAAGCGAGTGCAGCGGGCCTCAATGACGCTGCCTACGAGCTAAAAGGAACAAGTGGGCCGGAGGCCGGGTTAACAATTCTTCAAGCGGGAATAGAATTGCATCCTGATGATGTCAATTTATACGACAGCCTGGGTGAGTTTTACGTCGCATTGGCAATGAATAAGAAAGCAATTTACGCTTATCAAAGAGCCCTGGATATCAAGCCCGATTATCCAAATGCAAAAGCAGTAAAAAAGATCATACAGGAATTAGCTGCAGGTAAAAATTGATGTGCCCTGTGCAGGGGATAAGCTCAGATGATGAATGCAAACTTTACGCTTGCGGTTGATCAGCACAGCGGCGCAGAGCCTGATCCACGCTGGTGGCAAGCTCTACCAGCTGAAAAGGTTTGCGCAAGATGGTGTTGCCTTCTATGACCTGGTCTATCGCTTCCATGTCGGCATAACCGGTAGCGATGATCATGGGTAGTTCAGGAAATTCCTTGCGTGCGATGGCAACCAGGGTGGCACCAGTCATGCCAGGCATCAGGTAATCGGTAATCATCAGCTTGGGTTGCTCACGCCTTAGCTCGCGTAAGCCGGCTTCACCATCAGCAGCCTGCCTGACTTCATAACCCAGCGCTTCCAGTGACTCCACCATCGATTGCCGTACGGAGTCGTCATCTTCGACCACCAGTATCCGCGTTCCAGCAGTCACGACTCTCAGGACAGGAATTGAACCCTGTTTATCGGTTTCAGAAAAATCTTCCGCTGACCTCAGCCATATTTCTATCGTCGTGCCTACGCCCATCTCGCTCAGTACCCGCGCAGTGCCGCCAGATTGTTGTGCCATGCCATATACCTGGCTCAAGCCCAGGCCAGTTCCCTTGCCTACACCTTTGGTCGTGAAAAATGGTTCAAACACTTTTGCCAGGATATTAGGTGCGATACCATGGCCGGTATCTGTTACCGAGATTCGGCCATAAGTGCCCGGTGGGAGCAAGCCTTCCGGTGGGATTGCCTTGCGTGCCTTTACCTTTAATTTACCGCCGGCAGGCATGGCATCACGGGCATTGATGGCCAGATTGAGCAAGGCCATTTCCATCTGGTTTTTGTCTGCCATGACAAATTCCAGATCATCTTCTATTTTAAATTCCAGCTCTATCAGCGAGCCTATCGACGTCTTCATCAATTCCCGTACGCCTTCGAATAGCGCCAGTACATCGGTTGAGCGCAGATCAAGTCTTTGATTGCGCGAATAGGCCAGCAATTGTCCGGTAAGCTTGCCACCCCGCTCGCATGCACGGCGTGCCACCTCAGCCTTGCGCCTGGCAACATCATCTTTTGACAGTAACAAGATCAAATCCATGCTGCCCTGGATGACATTGAGCAAATTATTAAAGTCATGCGCAATACCGCCAGTCAGGCGGCCCATGGCTTCCATTTTCTGGAATTGCACCATGGCCTGCTGCACCCGTTCGCGTTCTATGACCTCGCTCATCAGCCTGTCATTGGCTTGTGCCAGCGCTCTTGTGCGTTCTTCTATGCGCGACTCCAGGGTCTCATTCAATTGCAGGAGTTGCGCCTGGCTGTCACGCAATTTTTCCGTTGCCAGCATTCTGTCCTGCAAAATCCTGCGGGTCTCATATTGACGCCAGCGCGCTCTTAATGCTGAGGCAGCAGCGCTGCGCAAGGTTTCTGAATTAAGGGGGCGTTCCAGCAAGACGATATTGCCTAGTTGATCAAACGTGCTTCTCGCAGCGCTGGCAGCAATGCTGCTGCCTTTTGCTATCAGCACCACAAACGGAAAATCAGACCATGGCTCCTGTGTTCCCAGCCAGGCAATAAGCTCTTTGACGCTGGAGTCTTGCAGCGTCTCCTCTGCAATCACACATGCGCCTGCACCCCTGGATAGTTCCGCAACCATGACATCAAAATGTGTGACCGCGCCACATTCAAAACCATTGCGCATCAGGAATTGATAAATGACTTCTGCATCCCTGCCATGCGGAGCCAGAATCAGGATACGCTGGTCCAGCGCGCTGTTATCGTCTGCCATCAGCATCTGCCGCTAACATTGGCGTCACGCCACGGTACGTGGGTAAGCCGGTAAGTACACCTTCAAAACCTTCCAGTGCTTCACCAATGATGATACCGCCGCTACTTAACTGTAATTCATGAATCGTCAGCAAGTGATTGCTGGTCCTGCTCTTGATGACAGTAATGGCACGGCGTAATCTGCCATTCGACTCAAAAAACCGTAGCAGCACCGTGGTATCACTCAGGTAGCTCAGGTCAACATCGGTGCGTACTTCACCAATTAATCCGTGCTGACCCAGCACCAGCACGGTCGTCACTCCTTGCTGGTTAAGATAAGACAACAGCTCATGCATTTGCAGCGTCAAAAAATGCTCGCCAGGCATGGCTTGCAGATAAGCATTCAAGCTATCGATGACAATAAATTTTACCCCGTCCAGCTCAACCGCATCACGCAGCATCTGTGCAAATTCACCAGGTGCCAGCTCAGCGGGATCAATATGCTGGATAGAGAGTTGACCGCTATCGACGTAAGATTGCACTTCCATTCCTAGTGACGCAGAACGGGCAAAGAAAGTGCCCAGGCCTTCGTCAAACAAATAGAAAGATGCTTTTTCGCCGCGCTCCAGTGCGCTCAGCAGGCAGCGCACAGACACCGTAGTCTTGCCTATACCAGACGGCCCCACGATCAGGGAATTGGTACCAGACACGAGTCCGCCACCCAGCAATTTGTCAAAACTGGGTAAGCCGGTAGAACTGGTGTGCGCTTTAAATTGTTTGTTGTGTTCTGCCGCTACCAGCCTCGGAAATATCTTGAGTCCACCGGTTTCAAGAATATAGTCATGGTAGCCACCGCGGAACTTGATGCCGCGCATTTTGATCACGTTAACTCGGCGCCGCTCTTTACCAAATTCCTGGGCAATCTGCTCCAGGCTGATCACCCCATGGGCGATACTATGGAGTTGTTGATCGGGACTATTGGATTTGTCATCCAGCAGCAGCACCGTGCAATCGCGCTGCGCGAAAAACTGTTTCAACGCGAGAATCTGTCTGCGGTAGCGCAAGGGATTTTGCGCCAGCAAGCGCATCTCTGACAAGCTGTCAAACACCACCCGCAATGGCTTCATTTCATTGACGCGGTCCATCACTGCTTTCGTGGTCTCACCCAGTTCTACTTCAGACGGGTGGAACACAGACTGTTGCGCATCCGGATGCAGCGAATTATCGTTCGCCAACTCAAATACGGTGATCTTGCCAATATCCCAGCCATGGCTCTCTGCCACAGCATTGAGTTCGTCTGCCGTTTCTGACAATGTAATGTAAAGTCCACGTTGACCCTGAGCCACACCCTCCAGCAAGAACTGTAGACCCAGCGTTGTTTTACCCGTACCTGGTGAGCCCTCCACCAGGTAAACACGCTGTGCGGTCAAGCCACCGCATAAGATGTCGTCAAGCCCCGTGACGCCTGTAGAAATGCGGGTGGTGGGACTGCGGGTTTCGTGTGCGTAAGATTTTTCTATCATAAATTGTCAACGTATTAAACGTAAAGTTGAACAAGGCGATGCGTGTGTCAAAGCCGAACTACATGACGTTTCGCAGGAAATCTTGACTGATAGCTTTGTCCACAATTTATTCTAATTCTTGCCGGACAATCTGTATGTTCGAAAACAGACATAGGGACAAAGTTATTTTTTTAATAAATACTTTGGCAAGCTAATGGCAAGGTCTGGGTTGACACAGACTTGCTACGCCGCGCGCTGGCAAATCTGCTGTCAAATGCAGTCCATTGTGCAGACGTGGGTACTACCATAAAATTCTCAGTGAAAAAAGAAGACGACGGTATGGACATCAGTATGGAAAATACCGGCACAACAATCGGGGCAAATCATCTGGTGCGCTTGTTTGAACGATGCTATCGCGCCGACGCCTGATGCCGCGATTCTGCAAGCGCAAGCGGGCTATGCTTGTCTATAGTCCGCCGTTGTTAGCTTGCGCTGGGTTATGACCCGGCTGGGGTGAGGTCATATAGAGAAAGTTTTTTTCGCTGAAATCCCAACCCGGACACCGAGCAGCTTGCGGAAATTACTGATTTCAACAATTTTAATGTGCATGTAATGACTCCCAATGTAAGTCTATCTTAGGTGGACATTATTTTTTTAGTTGATATTTCTGTCTCGGCATCAACTACATTTTGGCGCAAATGTGTTTGCTTTTTTTCGGACTCCGTCGATAGCTTAGAACTATTTCCTATTTCACAAGTCGAATGATAATTGGCATTAACGGATCCTTCTCAAGGACAGTAGCGCGATATTTTTCGAAAGCAAATGTAAATGACAAAACTAATTGCCACGCTTTGCGTCGTTTGCGGATTGTTAGAAATGACAGCCGCTAGTTATGCTGGGAATGCCAACGGCGTTACCGCAAAACCCCAGTCCTCCGATACAGAAATCAAACAGCAAATCGACTACTACATAAAAAGCGAAATGCTGGAGCGCCGTATCCCCGGCATGCAATTGGCAGTCGTCAAAGGCGGCAAGATTATTTTGTTGAAATCGTATGGCCTGGCGGAGATTCCGAATGCGGTGACTGTGAATGACCAGAATGTGTTTTCCATCAATTCTGCGACCAAGTCGTTTACTGGTGTGGCCATCATGCAATTGGTGGAGCAGGGCAAGCTGGATTTATCTGCGCCAGTGTCGCGTTATCTGGATGGTTTGCCTGTTGCCTGGCAGGGGGTGACGGTGCGGCAGCTTCTTACGCATACCTCGGGTATCCCTGACATTATCAGCAGCAAGATACCTTCGCTGGCGACGCCGCAAGAGGTGGATGCGGCTTGGGCGGCGATACAGGCCTGGCCTATGGAGTTCAAGACGGGTGAGCGCTACCGCTACAACCAGACCAATTATATTTTGCTGGGCAAGATCATCGATAGTTTGAGTGGCATGCCGTTTATCGAATTTTTTCAGAAGCGGCAATTTGCTGTGGCGGGCATGCGCAGCGTGGGTTTTGGTGATTCGCGTGACGTGATACCGCACAAGGCGGTGTCATACAGGTATGAGGGGCCGGGTGGAAGCTTGAAGCACGTTGCCGAGGTTTTTCCTCCTTTCTTGCGCACGGGAGCGGGTATCAATAGCAGTGCCGACGATGTGGCCAACTGGCTCATTGCGCTGCAACAGGGCAAGCTGATTTCTGCTGCTGGTTTGAAGCAGCTCTGGACGCCGGGTACTTTCAATAATGGTAAGCCAACTGTATGGGCGCTGGGCTGGCCAGTGATGCGTCAGGGTGAGTATGCCGCGGTGGCTGGCGTGGGCGGCGCACGTTCGGCGTTCTATGTGTATCCCGATCATGATCTTGCCATCGTCACGCTGACCAATCTGGCGGGTGCTGAGCCGCAGGGGATGATCGATGATATCGCCGGCTTTTATTTGCCAGGCTTGAGGAAAGCGCATGGCGGTGCTTATGCTGCGCATCTTTTGCGTGAACAGATTGCGCAGGATGGCTATACAGCATTGGCAGCGAAGTTGAACAAGATCAAGGCGAGCCATGGTTTGCCTGATCCTTCGGAAGATGATTTCAATTCCTGGGGCTATCGTTTGCTGAGCAAGAACATGGCTGAGCATGCGGTGATGGTGTTTGGTCTTGGCGTGGAGGTTTATCCCAGCAGTGCGAACCTGCATGACAGTCTGGCGGAGGTATATGAATTTCAGGCGGACAAGGTAGCGGCCTTGAAGCATTACCGTTTGTCGCTGGGGTTGGATGCGCAGAATACGCATGCGGCAGATCGTATCGCGGCCTTGAGTGGAAAGTAAGTGTTCCCGTGTTGACAGTTGGTTTTAGGGCTAGCTGTCAACACAGTCACGCAGCCTGATATGTTCGTCACGCTTTCCACAAACGGCGGGCTTCTTCCGCAATCACATCTGGGTACTCTTCCTGAAAAAACAACTTCCCTTCTGGTACCACGCGTATGCCGCGCGATTGTGGAAATAACCGGTCAAGATATTGCGCATCGGCCATGGAAAACAAAGTGTCGCTGCCACCCCATACTATCCTGACGGGAGTGTAGCTGCTCCTGAGGGCTGCCTCTATGCCCGCCAAGGGGTTGGGTTCCAGCGCAAGGTGGAAGTCGTGGTATTGCTGGCGACGCAGCGGCGAGCTGACTAGCGGGGTGACGTAACAGGCGATATTGTCGGCGCTAAGAATTGATGGGTTGTGGAATACGGCAGTACCAAAAGTCGTGCGGGCAAGGGTGTTGTCGCTCAGCCATTTGGCGGTTTCGTCAGCCAGGGTGCCAGCGCGGGCCATCTTGATCACGGGTTGCACGCCTGCTGGTGGGCTGTCTGGCTCGACATCGCAATTTGTCAGCAGCATGCTGCGCACGCGTTCTGGATAGCGCACGAGAAACAGTTGCGCTACTGCGCCGCCACTGTCGCTGGCAATGATATCGACTGCTACTATCTTCAGGTGATCCAGCAGGCTGATCAGCATTTGCAACTGTGCGTCGGCGGTCAGTGATTGCTGCGCGGGCACTTGCGTATAACCCAGGCCCATGAAGTCAGGCGCGATGCAGCGGCGATAGGGCGACAGCCTGTCTATCGCACCACGCCACTGGAAACCATTGAGTGGTGCACCGTGCAAGAACAGGGCAGTGTCGCCCTGACCGCTTTCGACATAAGCGATTTCGCCGGAGGGTAGGCTGGCAAAGCGACGCATGGCATGAAATGCTGAGGCATCCGTTGCTGGCTTTTGTATATCTGGTTCTTTGGATCGTGCCTGGGCTGGCATCAGCATTGTGGCGCTGACGCTGCCAACGATGGCAGCAGGGCTGAGTTGCAAGAAAAGCCGTCTCTTCATTTTTATCTCCAGGTGGTGTTCATTCGTGGACCGTAATAGTGGAGACGATGCTAGCAACATCATGTCGAAATGGCGCGCACTAACAGCCGGCCATGAGCACAGACGGATGATTTGCGCTACATTAATACTTCTTCAGGTGTGCATACTTTGAGGGCGCGATGACCAGACCTGCATGCTATCCCCATCCATCTGCTGCACTGTTCAATGGTGTTGGCGGCCATGACTTGCCGCTGCTTGATGTGCTGACTTCACCTGTGCCATGTGGGCTGTTCAATTCTCCTGTCGATGCACGCCATGTACTCTGCCTGCATCTGGGTGACCCTGTGCCTGTGTCTTATCGCGCTGGTAATAATGAACGGCAGGGCGTGCGCCTGCACGGCCAGTTCTGTGTCGTACCTGGCGGCTCCAGCACACGCTGGACGCTGACCCAGCCCGCCACATCCTTGTTGTTGCGCCTGTCGCCGCACATCCTGAACGACACTGCTGAATCCATGAACTTGAGCAGCCAGCATGTCCAATTGGCACCAGCCATCCATATCCGCGACCCTCAGATAGAATGCATAGGCTGGATGATGCAAGCCGAGGATCATGATGCGTATCCGGGTGGGCGCATTTTTGCAGATAGTCTGGCAGTCGCCTTGGCTGCCCGCCTGTTTACCTTGCAGTCACGCCGGCCAGTGACAGACCAACTGGTCGGCCCCGGTTTGCCAGGCTGGCGCTTGCGTCATATCATTGACTACGTAGAGTCACATCTGGATAGTGACCTCACGCTGGCCGAACTCGCCGCCGTGGCTGGGTTCAGCCTGTCGCATTTCAAGTCCCTGTTCAGACAAGCGATGGGTATGCCGGTACACCGCTATGTCATGGAACGACGTCTGCAACGCGCACGCCAGCTCATGATGGAAGGCAAGCAGAGCATGACAGAGATCGCCCTGGAAACAGGCTTCGCCCACCCCAGCCACCTCGCCCGCAGCATGCGCCGTGTGCTGGGTTTGAGCCCAGCGCAGATTCGGGGGATGATGACATCGGCAGCTTGATATTCAGAGGTTTATCGTGTTTCGAAGTTGAAGAATACAACAGCGCTTCTTCCTTATGGTCTCATGTCATTCCACCGCCCAGTGTTGGGCTGATGAAGTGTCGCCTAGCGAGGCCCGGCCCAACCGACGCAGCTCACAAAAAAAAGCGCATTATTCTAAAAATAATGCGCCTTTTTTTTATGCTTTTATCCTTAAACTTTTACATCCGTTGTCAAAATTCACAAGATAATGAGAAATAAGGTTTAAACCAAGCTATTAAGTGGGTTTCTTGCGGTTAGCGTCGAGCAACGCTTCGACGCCGCCTTTCTCTACGGCTGATTGATAACGGTAAAACGTATCTCGGGAAAAACCCATCACCTTGCAGTCCCTTGATACGTTACCAAGTTCAGTAGCAGGGTCGAGTAAGCCGACCTTGTGTTTAATGACGTTCTGAGAAATACCACTCATGAGGTTACTCCTTGGCGCTTGCGCGCTGGTTTAATAAAGATTCGCACCTCTATCAAACCGGGTAACCTCACCTTTGGCAAGATCCTACTGTCAGATCAAATCGAAACTAATGCATTTAACGCACCTTTAAGGACAGGTTTTTCACCTGCACCTTGGCCTTATAAGATCCCCACACTTCGTAACCCATAAAAAAGCTCGCCAGCGTGAAATTCGACTTTGTGTAGGACGTGCCGAATTTTCCATTATAGGCAGTGATCGCATTAGCGGCGATATCTTGCAGGTCGACAGAAAAATCGACCCATTGTCCTAATTGCAAAACCGGCAGGCCAGGGGCAAAATAGGTGGCGTCTTTGGCGAGAGGATCATTGCCTATCCAACCCACAGTCCGCGGGATTGCCTTGCTTCCGTCTTCTGAGTAAAAAGTGGGAACCAACACATAAATTTGGGAATTATCCGATTTGTTTCGCAATACCACGTTGAGATAAAAAATCTCATGGTTAGAAAAATAGCTGCCTGCTCCCCACGTGTCTGAAGGGCAGTTACCTTGGGCATCGTTATAGGTCGAGGGAGCTTTTTCGCTACTGGCAAGTTTTATCGAAGCGCCGAGTGTCATTGTGCCAAATCGTGTCATGTCCAAGGGCGCTGTAGGCACTTCAGGATTTTGAATGTCCTGTAGCATCAGCAAGTGTGGCCAATTCCAGGCACCGCCTCCATATTGCGGCTTATTTCCACTGCTATCCAGGAGGCTCAGGTTACATCCCTGACGCCATTCTTGAGAAGTATCAATAGTGAAATCAATGCTACGTTCCTGGTCTATAGCGTTTCCACCGGGATTCATGGCAATTACTTTGGATGCATCGGCAGAGCGATAGACCAAGGGCTGTCCAGGGACTTTAGGGGCTGCATTAGCAGGGTTGTTACAGAAATAAGTGCGTTCCGCAATTTCTACAAAGCCCCAGGGCGCTCCGCTAGTTAACTTTCCTGCAGCGGCCCAGTTCGACTTGCATAGGGCTGTTTCGGCAGCGGGAAGTGTAGTGATATACGGGCTCACGCCGGCATCCGCCAAGGGGTCGCGGATCAAGTTGATCTCGGGGAAGCGCAGATAGCCAGAATTTGGAATCACCAAATTGGATGCGCCTGAGGAATCAAAGGGATTGATGCCATGCATCCAAACACTTTTCCCTGCATACTTGATTGCATCGTACGCGCTTACCGGGATGGAAAATCGATAATTGCTGCCCGAGGCCGAGCATGCGGCCGCGATGCCAGCTTCACTGGCAATAGAGGCGCTGAAGCGACCCATGCTGGTACCCGTGCCAAAGGGGCCACCTGCATAGAGATCGACCTGTATCGATGCATCATAGGCTGACACACATGCCCACCCGCTCACCAGCGCTGAACCATCGGTCTGTTTGCTGACAACGTCGATGTATCCGCGAATATCATGCTGCACCACAGGGAGCGTCGGCAAGGACACATTCCCTGAATTGCCGATCACGGTATTCATGACGCCGTCCTGGCCATTCCAGGGATTGATGCCATGAATAAAAATTGTTTTACCTGCCTGCGCCTTTGCCGTGCTGTTGTTGACCAAGATATTGAATCGGTAGGCAGCTCCCGTTGATTGGCAGGCCGCCGCCACGCCTTGTTCACTGGATTGACTGGCCTGGAAACGACCGTAAGGGAAGCCCGTTCCATAAGGACCCCCAAAATAGAGATCAACGTCAATGGAACCGGTATAGTTTTTAGCACAGGCCCAACCTGACACGGTATAGCTCATCCTGTCAGGGTTTAAACTGACCCCATCAATATAACCAGCATTGCTATGGTCCACTGTGGCCGCAGACACTGTAGAGCTTACCCCGGCGCATAGGCCAAAAATGACCACGCCAGCCGTCACCATTATTGTAAGAAATTTCATCAAAATCCCCTTTTAATAAAAAGTTGATGTTAATGCAAATAGCAAAATGCAAACAAATAAAATAGCAAAACTTACAATGGTAATAATTGCTTACAAGCGGATGTGTACCCACTTTACGCAAAACCGAAGCGGGCAAGCATCGTCAGCAAGCTTGCGGCCGACTTTTTGGGCGTGGTGTGATCCACGTTTAGCACACAATCCTACTTATCTTGAGGAGTAGGGGACAGGAGTGATTGACGTGGCATTACTAGGTATATTCGACGCTGGCACATTCGTGACCAGGTCCCATTACGAGAGATCGCCAGACGACTGGGCATCTCTCGCAACACTGTCCGCCGCTATCTGCGCTCTGAAGTCACAGACCCTGCTTATGCGGAGCGACAAACAACAAGCGCCATCGATAAATATGCATTGCAGCTGTCAAGCTGGCTTAAAACCGCAGCGGGTAAAAATCGTAAGCAGCGACGACGCTTAAAGCAGCTTCATCTCGATCTGAAAGAACTAGGATTTGAGGGGTCGTATGACCGGGTGGCCGCCTTCGCCAGGAAGTGGAAGGTGGATCAAACTGACCGGGTCAATTCAGCTAGCAAACGAACACGTAAAGGAAAAAAAGACCAAACTAGCCTCAACTTAACCCTTAAAAGACATTAAAACGAGTGGGTCAGAATTTGATGCAAACGCCGGGTCATTATCTAGCGCAAACTAACAAGAAGGCTGTTTTCGGGGAAGTAAGCGGTTCGGGAAGCTTACTTCGCCGAACCAATCAATTCGCCAAGTTTTCTCATCCCTGGGAAAGGTTGAATTGGAGGTAAGTTATTAATACTTATACTGTTACTGTGAAAAAAGCGGCTGTTACACTACTGATTTTTCTCTTTAACTGTTAAATTTTTTCATTATCTTCTAACTTTTCACATCCGTTGTGAACAATCAGGAAGTGGCAAGACAAATACTTAAAAAACTCATATTTTGGTCACTTACTGATAAGATAAAATTTAGGAAGTGGTGAGACCAAATTATCTATATCGAATATAGCCGCGTTGCCTATGGAAATCAGATAAATCAATAGATAATCTGTTGCCTTTTATGCATTTTTGAACGATAGTAATCCATGTTAATGAATTAGATATCTCGAAAATGAACACCGATCTGTATCCTAAAAGGCATTTGACGCATGTCGCCGAAACTGTCTCAAAAAGAATTTTTGAGGCGGTTTTGCCCGATGAATGGATTGTTAGGGAACTCGGCGAACGAGACTATGGGATAGATCTGATATTGGAGCTAGCCGACACTCACGTTAGGGGCGATTCAATATCAATTCAGCTTAAAGGAAAAGAAGAAATTTCTTGGAACAGAGATGGAAACTTCTCATTTTCCGGCATATCCAAACAAACAACAAATTATTGGTTTACCGGAAACCTCCCAGTTTTTTTAATTTTAGTTGATAGAAAGGTTTCTGAAATATATTTTGTTTCAGTGAAAAAGCATATAAGGAGAAATTTTTCTGTATTCAAATCGGGACAGGATATTTCTTACAGATTTATTCGTTCTGCTTTCCTTTCAAAGGGTGATATTTCAAGATTTTTGGAAGAATACATTGCGGAAAAGAACCAAATAAATCTATACTCCGCGATCAGTTCAGCTATCGAATTCAATGATAAATTTTCGTCGTTCATTGAAAAAAACTACGGTAGAGATGGTCATATGATGGTTGACGATGAGGATCGTGTTAATCAAGTCACGCATATATGGGAGCGTGTCAGGTTGTTTTGCCAAATTACAAATGGGACTTGGAATATTCCAACAATTAAAGATTTGGCTAAAGAAATGCCCTACAACAAATACAATGATATTGCTGAGTATCACTTTACCGAGATGATTAATCAACTTGACGAAAAATATTTTACTGCCCTCCAGTCTATGCATAGACTAGTGATTGCTGAAGAACCCGATTTTTGGATGGAAAAAGAACCTTCTGCATTTAGGTTTTTCAGCGAAATGAAAGAAATTAGTCCTTTGAAGATGTTTAAGAAAGACGTGTATGGATGGCATTGAACACTCGGATATTATAGAAGATACGATGGGTCCGCCTACTTTGGGATTTGCCCAGATTATTAGATAGAATGTTAAATCGCACTTGTATTGTCCAGGAAATTTATGCCGGTACGGAAAATTCCAAAAAACTATCTTGTTGTAACCGGGAGTTTTGCCAGCCGTAAGAACGGTCAGATGGACGCCTTCGAGTCTCTCCTCGAAAAAGAGTACATGCTGCTTTTGGACTTTGACGAACGCGTCGCCAGTTTTGAGCCGCAGCCAGTCATTATTCAAATCCCAGAAATGGCCAAGGGATATGTTCCCGATGTTCTGGTTAGATATCATCCAGACTTTGAATCCGGGGAAATCCCCAAACCTTTGCTTACTGAGATTAAGCATACCGATGACCTAGAGCGAAATGCTGAAAAATACGCTCCTAAATTCGAAGCGGCAAAAAAATTCGCGCTTGAACGTGGCTGGGATTTCCGAATAACAACGCAAGTGGAAATTCGAACGCAAAGGCTGGCAAATCTCAAATTCCTCCGCGAATACCGCAATATTGAACCTGCGATTCACGATAGTTCTCAGATAATTCAAATCGTGCGTGAAAACAACGGGATATTGCCCGTCGATGAGCTTCTTGACTGCCTTACTTCAACTGATGATGATCGGCTTCATTGGCTTCCAATAATATGGCATGCAATCGTGATACGGAACCTGGTGATTGACTGGGATCAGCCTATCCATCATGGCACTGTGCTGTGTCTGCCTGGGGATGAGTTATGAGTAAACAAGAACGCACTCTGCTTTGGATTACCGAAGGCGCAACAATAACAAACAATGGTCGCGACTACGTCATCGTCGCTCTTGCAGACCTCAATTTGGTATTGGCAAAAGAAGTCGGTTTCAATGAAAAGGTCCTCCTGAAGATTGGAGATCTGGGGCCCCCAACGAAAATAGAAAAAACCAACACTCCACAGCCCGTAGTTCAGGATCTTACAAGCGTCTCAGAAATGGAATGGGAGATTGCTGAGGAACGACGGCGACACATAGAGCCTCTTCTGAATAATGACTACCGAAAATCTAATGCTCTCGCCGACCAGGCAGCACTTGCTGCCGGTGTAAGCCGTGCAACGATTTATCGATGGCTGGCTGCATTTAGGGACACGGGTTTGGTATCGTCCTTGATACTAAATCCAGGTGGAAAAGGTGGTAAGAGGCCATCAAGATTATCTTCCGAGGTTGAGGCTATCATTCAGGATTGTTTTGAGAATTTTCATGATACGGATCAGAATCCCTCTATCGCTGCAACTATTGTAGAAATCCGCAGGCGTTGTTCCAATGCCAATCTCGCCTTGCCTGCAGCGAATACAATTCGGGACCGTCTGGAAAGGACCTCGGGCCGAGAACGCGTAGCCAAGCGTAAAGGCATCGCGGTTGCCCATGACAAGTTCGATGCTATCAAAGGTAGTATTCCCGATGCAGACTGGCCGTTGGCAATGGTACAGATTGATCATACAGAACTGCCTGTTGTTATTGTTGACGACATTTACAGGAAATCGATTAAGCGTGTCTGGATCACGCTGGCAATCGACGTTTTCAGTCGCGTGTGTCTTGGTATGCATTTGTCACTTGATGCACCTTCTGCCATGTCAGCGGGAATGTGTATTGCGCATGCGATATTGCCAAAAGAAAAATGGATGACGCGTTTGAATGTGACCACGACGGATTGGCCTTGTTGGGGAACGATGGGAGTTCTGCATATGGATAACGCACGTGAATTTCGTGGCAACATGCTCAATGTCGCATGTAAGGAATACGATATAGATCTCCATTTGCGCCCCGTCAAAAAACCACGCTATGGAGCTCACATTGAAAGACTGATGGGAACGGTGTCCTAGGGACTAAAAACTGTAAAGGGTGCCACCTTTTCAGGGCCTGCAGAGAAAGGGGAATATGACGCTGAGGGAAGTGCTTGCA
The DNA here is from genome assembly GCF_049340405.1 of Undibacterium sp. Ji42W. Lineage (NCBI taxonomy): Bacteria > Pseudomonadati > Pseudomonadota > Betaproteobacteria > Burkholderiales > Oxalobacteraceae > Undibacterium > Undibacterium sp. Ji42W. Next base: position 43,516 of record NZ_JBMPOV010000015.1, on the reverse strand, counting down.
TGACCTTTAGTGAACTCGAACGCTGGTTGATTCTGTTTTTCGCAGCCTACCACCGAAAACGTCATTCAGGAATCGGTATCCCGCCTTTAATGAAGTGGAAGGAAGGTTTGCTGGGGACGAAAGGAAAGCCAGGTCGAGGGTTGCCTGCACGACGATTGGATGAAGAAAAAATGCGCATCGACTTTATGCCGTTTATTGAAAGAACAGTCCAGAATTACGGTGTCGTGATTGATGAAATACATTATTACCATGACGTGTTACGACCATGGATCAATGTGGAACATCCAGAATTCAGGGGGCATCGACGCAAATTTCCGTTTCATCGTGACCCTCGGGATATCAGTACGCTCTATTTTTTCGATGAAATTTCACGACGTTATTGTGCTATACCCTATCGCGACACTAGTCTGCCCCCAGTCAGTATTTGGGAGTTGCGTGAAGCACATCGGCGAGCTGATGAACTAGGTATCCCACGTGAAAATGAAAAAGAAGTGTTTGCTTTGATTAATCAGCGGCGCGAAATTGAAGAGAATGCTGCAGAAAAAACTAAGTCCGCCAAGCGTGCTCAGCAAAGACGTGCGCAGCATACTGAGGCCCGCAAAGTTATGGCTGAAAATCTCCCAAACGTCAGCAACCCAACGTCTTCTGAGCTGCCTGACGCCGTGCGCGGTTACGACCCCGATTCCGTAATGCCATTGGATGATGATTAATGTCTACACCTCACGACTATGCACACCTGAGTGAAGCGGCATCGACTATGGCCGATTGCAGTGACGAAAAGCGCATCTATGCTATTCGCGAGGGAACTTGGTTGGGATACAAGGACGCGAAGCGCATCCTCGCCAGAATGGAAGATTTATTAAACTACCCTCGTATTACGCGTATGCCAAATATGTTGTTGGTAGCGCCTTCATTCAATGGAAAAACTTCGATTCTTGAGAGGTTTTTATCACTACATCCGCCGGACCTTGATCCAACCAACGAGATTACTATTTGTCCCGTTGTTTTAGTGGAAGCACCACCCAAACCTGATATTTCTGACTTCTATACGCGCATTTTGGACGTGCTCATGACGCCTTATAAGCCAACTGCGTCAGTGCCAGAAAAATACTCTCAGATTAAGAAACTTTTCCGGCAAATGGAAGTGAAAATGTTGATTGTGGATGAGATTCATCATCTGATCGCAGGCAGTTTAAACCGGCAGCAGGAATTCAGAAATGCCTTGAAAAGTTTGGGCAATGAAACCTCCGTTACTATAGTCGCCGCTGGTATTGAAGACGCCTACAATGCTTTCAATACTGATCCGCAAATGTCGAGTCGCTTTACTCCAGAAGAGTTGCCTCTATGGAGAGCTAATAATGAATTTGGCGCTCTACTAGCAACGCTGGAACAGCGTATGCCGCTGAAAAAGCCGTCGACTCTTAAAGCGCCTTCATCAATGTTGGCTATCCATATGCGTAGCGAAGGTACTTTAGGAGATATGTGTGACCTGGTGAAGGAGTTGGCAGTGGATGCAATCCGTACCAAGACCGAATGCATTACTGTGGAGCGGATCAATGAACTACCATGGGTACCTCCCTCCAAACGTAAGCAATACCGACGCCTGAAGGCGACATGAGGGGTATCACTTCACCTCTATGGCCTATACGCTATAGGCCGTTACCGGACGAACTACTATCCTCCTGGCTAGTAAGACTTGCACATGGTCATGGCATGAAGGTTCAGACCTTCTGTAATTTAATATTTGGCAATCAACGCCAAATCTGGAACCGGGACATGGATCGCCTGGCTCCAACATGGCTGATCGACGAATTAAGTCAGCGGACGGCGACCCCGGCACAGATCACATGGAATACGACACTGCGTTCCTATGAAGGATTACTTTACCGAAAATTCAAAGTGTCGGGCGGATTGCAATGGATACTCGCTCTCAAGTTGTACCATCGCAAGCGGGAGGGGTACGGATTGCAATGCTGTCCCACCTGTCTAGCTGAGGATCGCATTCCTTATTTCAGGAAGCGATGGCGCATCGCTTTTTATACAGTTTGCACTAAGCACCAAACAATGATGCTGGACCGTTGTCCACAGTGTGCTGCTGCTATAGCCTTTCACCGGATCGATATCATGAACGTCGATGCACTTGATGCTGGTAGGCTTGCATATTGCCATGAGTGCGGATTTGATCTGAGGGCTGCTCCTGCAGTAGAACCATTGTTCTATGATCGCGATGCTACTGTTTTATTGCTGAACGCATGCGACGTGCTTGACCCAGGTCATGTAGGTGATAACAAGTGGGACCTGGGACGATATTCTGTATTGCATCAGTTGAGCATGATTTTAACTTCAAAATATCGGCATGTTTCCTTGCGGGATTTTGTGCTGGATCAGATTGGATGCTCTGATATTCGCTTAGCCACTGGACGCATTTCTTTGGAAATGCGTTCAATTAAAGAAAGACATCATTTGCTTCAGCTAGCCATGTGGCTGATGTTATCGCCAGGTACGCGATTGGAGCTGGCTTGGCGTAGCGGTGCGGTTCGATACAATGTTTTGTTGAAGGATTTTTCTGAGCCGCCTGATTGGTATCGAAGTATTGTGCGGAGATTTTCTAATTGGAGGGATCGGCTCGATAGCTATCATTAAGAGACGAATTAAAGATCAGTCCAGGATGTTTTCAGAATTGATCTAAGGTAGATTATTACTCAGGATACGCAACAACAAAAGTGGTCACTACCGGTTTAGCTCGATCCAACTGAAGATTGCCGTCATCACATCGGAGCAGACACCATTTCCGCACAGCTTAACCTTTTCGCGGCGATTGCCGTATGGCAGAATATGATCATCCCCTCCGCCCATGCCTCGGAGCAGTTCATCAGGTTGAAGCATTCTAAGATAAGGGATCTGTTCTTTCCACGTAACTAATCCAAAGCGATCAATTGTTGTGATTGTTCGCAACGGAGCATCAAGATTTTGCCACCCCCCAGCATAGTCGGAGCCATAATAGACGATGATGAAGGGAACATTTTCCCCTAGCTCCGCTATTGCCCTTTCGGCACGCTCAAGCGTGGCTGCAGCGCGAGTTGGTTTGTACAAGGGTTCAGACTTGTAGTCAGCATCCCAGTTGATCACATCCCTGGCCGTCATGTGCTCAAACTCGATTGTTTCGAGTAACTCTTCTTTTGTGACGGTGGTTCCTTCTAGATCACAAACAAGAAACATGCGCTTACGTGCCTGAGGCGAGCCAAATTCAGAGGAGTTCAAATATAGATCGCTGACTGTATATCCAAATTCTTCAATCGTCTGTACCAGTTCGTTATGGCGAGACCATTTTTTCATTCGATTTACATTTTCCACAATCACCCAGCGTGGTTGCATAGCCTCAATCCATGGGACAATGCCTAGAGCGGTTTCGCGGCTAAGTTCCGTACCAGGTTTTGAGCCGCGAGCTATGGAGTGCGAAGTACACTCTGGGGACGTTAAGAGTACTTCTGGAGCGTACCGCATGCCTAGAGCAGCGATATCGACATCCTCAATACGCTTTGTAAGGATATCGGCTCCGGGGAAGTTAGCTTTATAAGTTTTTGTGGCAAGTTCCCAAGCATCCAGACCAAGTAACGGCTCGCCGCCGCCACGGACTGCTCCTCGAGCTCCAAAACCTCCACCACAAAATAAATCGACAAATGTTGCCATTTTCCCACCAGGATAAACAAATTACGCCAGGTTACCAGGTCAAGGGCACTTCGGCTAGATCAAATTTAAAAAGGGGAGACAGGGAATGTCGTAATTCCGCCACGCCATATAAATAAACGTTGTATTTCCCCTAACTTATAAGCTGACTAATCATACCACTGATCAGGCTTATCCAATCTGATTAGATGGGTTGACCGAAGTCTCGTGCAACCATCAGAGGTGCAGAAAAGTATGCATTAGCTAGCTTGTAAGTAGAAATAATCGTTTATTATGTGAAAAAAACACAACAGTTTCAATTTTGCTGAAATAAAACAATATCTGGGTAAGCATGCTGACTGGACGTACGATAGAAATTCCCCCAAAACCTTTTGCCTTGATCACTTCATTAAGAGGGCTCGGCTATTCCCCAGAAACGGCGTTGGCAGATCTTATAGATAACAGCATCACAGCTGGTTCCACTGATGTCGAAATCGACCTCCATTGGAATGACGGCGACCCTGTTGCTGCATTGCTGGATAATGGTCATGGAATGAATGAGGCGCAATTAATTGATGCTATGAGGTTAGGGGGGGATGGACCAGATTGCATAAGAAGCGAGGGGGATCTCGGACGTTTTGGTATGGGGCTAAAAACAGCCTCGCTTTCGCAGAGCCGTCGCATGACCATTGTGACGAAAGTTGCAGAGAGTGTGAGTGCTGTTGTCTTGGACATCGAAACCGTAGCTAACAAGGGATGGATTGCCACGGTACCAGATAACCTGCCTGACCATCATTACGTAACCGCCCTTTTGTCGCGCCCTAGCGCCACGGTTGTAATTTGGGATCGCATTGATGAATTAAGCGGATTAACCGGTTTAAATAAAGAGGCCTTCTATATCCGTCTGGAAGGAATTCGAGCGCATCTTGGCATGGTTTTTCACCGTTTTATCAATGGGGATGCACGTTCAGTATCTATTCTACTGAATGGTCGCGCCATTAAGGGCTGGGATCCCTTTCAAACTGCACATACGGCCACTACAGAATTGCCGTTGGAGCGCATAAGACATGGGGGAACTGCGCTTAGTGTTAAACCTTATATTCTTCCGCATAGAGATCGTTTTGAAAACGATGCCGAATACGAGTCAGCGGGTGGGCCTGGTGGGTGGGCTACCAGACAAGGGTTTTATGTCTACCGAGGCAAGCGCCTTCTTGTCGCTGGCAGCTGGCTTGGGCTGGGTGGCGTACGCATGTGGACCCGCGATGAGGCGAGCCGTCTCGCACGTATTCAGGTGGATCTTCCTGCCGAACTCGATCGTGACTGGCGTATAGATGTTCGTAAATCACAGGCACGACCTCCGGGAGCTCTCCGCGCGCGTCTAACGCTAATTGCTAGACGTTGTAGAGAAGAGGCGCGAGAGGTTTTTGCCTTTCGTGGCAGAGGACCTCGTGTTAAAGGCTCGCAGCATACTGCTCCACCTATATGGCTTGCGAATCAAGGCCTGAAGGGATCTCAATACAGAATTAATCGAGAGCATCCTGCGATCGTCGCCTATCGGCAAGCAAAAAATGACGGTGGGCGGGGATTTGATGCCATTCTGTCGTTGATCGAGCGAAATGTTCCAATTGAGCGAATATGGTTAGAAGTATCTGAATCTGAAGGCGTTGCAACTACAGTCTTTGAGCCAGATGAAATTGCTAAATTAAGCGATCAGTTGATTGAACTGAGTAAAGCATTACCAGAAACTATTTCTCTTTCTCAACGTATCGATACGCTACTTCTTAATCTCCCCGGAGATTTAACAAAACTAAAGTTGGAAATTTTACGTAAGCTGGGAGAGGATAATGGCTGATGTGGCTGAGGCAGTTGCGTTAAGAGCACGAAAAATCCTGCAGATGCAGAAGGAAGCGGGCAAGCAAATAGATCTGGAGGCGATCAAAAAGGTTGTAGAACTCGATGTTACCGTGTTTAGCATGGCTATGGGACTGACGGTCGATGCTGATACTGTCGATGAGGCAATACGTTTGCTTTGGACAATGTTCATTACAGAACAAGGTCCGGCATTGATATTAAAAGACCCTGACTCGAGGCCTGCGCCGTGGTACGTTGGTGAGCGTCGCCAACCTGGTCCCTTTATGCAAAGATATCTCAGTAAGCTAGAAGAGGATGGCTGGCCAGAAGAATCTTGTAAAGAACTTCAGAACAGTACTGCCAGAATTGTGGAGTTACTAGATGATCCACAGCGACCAGGCAGTTGGGACTGGCGCGGTCTTGTTGTTGGTGATGTTCAGTCAGGAAAAACCGCCAGTTATGCAGGACTTGCTAACCGTGCAGCTGATGCTGGTTACCGGATAATTATTGTTCTGGCCGGGATGCATAAAATCCTGCGCCTTCAGACGCAAAAGCGCTTTGATCTGGATTTTATCGGGTACAACACAAATCCCAAAAGTCGACGCGCAAACCAACCGATGCAAAACATTGGTGTCGGCACTTTCAAGCAGCTATTAGTCGATAGTATGACGATGGCGGATTTGAACGGGGACTTCAATCAGCGCGTTGCGGATCAGACCAGTTTTTCTCCCGACAATAAGCCTTGTCTTTTTATAGTCAAGAAAAACGCGAGTGTTCTCAAAAATCTGAATAATTGGGTTGCACGGCTCCCTAGCCAAGCAAGATCTTCGCCTCTCCTAGTGATTGATGATGAGGCAGATCAAGCATCTGTCGATACCGGCGACCAGCCTCTCCTTGAGGACGGAACTTTTAATGAAGATTACGACCCAAAAAGTGTCAATGGCGAAATACGGAAACTTCTCTTGAAGTTTGAGCGAAGGGCGTATGTGGGATACACGGCTACACCATTTGCTAATATCTTTATTCATGACGAGCGTTCTGCTGCGGATTACGGTCCCGACCTATTTCCATCTACGTTTATCGTTTCATTGACTCCACCAGATGATTATTTTGGACCTGCTGCAGTATTCGGTACAAACGACGACTACGATAACCCAGGTCTTCCTCTTGTCCGGCCGCTTGACCAGACTGGTGAAAACTGGATTGCTGAAAAACACGACAAAACACTCAAGCCTCGCTTTAAAGGTGAAGACGTTATTCCCCCTAGCCTGGAACAGGCCATCGACGCATTTCTCCTAACATGTGCTGCTCGTTCAGCGCGGGGGCAAGAAACCGAACACAACTCTATGTTGGTCCATGTTTCCCGTTTTGTTGATGTTCATACGGAAGTTCATCGACAGGTCGAGCAGTATCTGATCCAAACACAAGCTTTGATCTCCAATGGGGATCAAAGCACATTGCAACGATTGAAAGACGTCTGGGATAACGACTATCTCGCAACGACTCAAGCAATAGAGCCGACGAAGTATGGCCGCAATACCATTCCTGTGACCTGGGATCAGGTTCGCGCAAAAATTGCTAATAGCTCAGACAAGATTCGGGTTATTACGGCAAATGGAAAAACAAAGGCTGATATTGATTATGATGCCTATAAAAAAACAGGATTTTCCGTTATTGCCGTTGGGGGAGACAAGCTGTCGCGAGGCCTGACGCTTGAAGGACTCTCTGTAAGTTATTTTCTCCGAATATCTCGTCAGTATGACAGTCTTTTGCAGATGGGGCGCTGGTTCGGCTATCGTCGCGGCTTTGCGGATCTGTGCCGCCTGTATACGACTCCGGACATGGAAGACTGGTTCCGTTATGTGGCGACTTCTCAGATGGAGCTTCGAGAGCTGTTCTTCGAAATGGCATCGACAAACGCTACGCCCAAGCAGTTTGGCATTAAAGTAAATGTTCATAACATCCTCGGAATTACTGCTAGCAACAAGCTGCGCCACGCCGAATTACATCAAAGTAGTTACGCAGGTGAAGGGAAAGTGCAAACTGTAATGTTCCGTGACCGGCATACGATTGAACGAAATGCAGACATAACAGATGATTTCATTCGTAGTTTGGATAGTGATGCGGTCAGGGTGGATAATCCACCACGGCCTGGATCAAAAGGGGGGAACGCTCAAGGAACAGTCTGGAAGAAAGTGGCAGGGCGTAATGTTGCTGAATACTTGGTCAACTTGAACTTCCCCCCAGAAAGCCTGCAGATTAACGGAAACAAGCTAGCCGCATACATCAACGAATTACTGGGAATGCCAACTCCTGAGTTGACTGATTGGACCGTATTCCTCGCAACTGGTACAAAGATGCAGGTAAATATCGCGGGGGAGCTTCGGAATTGTGTCGAGCGGAAACCAAGGCTCTCCAGAAGTGGTAAGCCGTTGCCAGATGACCGATTCATTATCGGTACAACATTAAGCCCGCTTGACCAGGCCATAGATCTTAGCGATGCTGAGTTTACTGATGCGCTAATTAGTACTAACAAGGAGCGACGCTCTAGGAGTAAAAACGAAGGATTGGTGCCCTCTGGAGAATTTATTCGCAAGGTTCGAGGTGCGCGCCCGCAAAATGGCCTGTTAATTATTTACCCTATTGATCCGGAATTAGCTGAAGTTGAAAATACTGATCGACCAGTCATTAGCGTCGTCGTCAGTTTTCCAGACAGTAACTCTGCTGACAAGCGTATTTACCTGATCAACAGCGTAGCGCAACGAGAGGAATCATGACCAACTGGTTAGCAAAACTCAATGATGCGTGGACTGATCTCTTACGCGCCGCGCCGGTAGCACTTCTGTATCGGACAAAGCTGCTTTCTGCAGAGGTCTCTCTTAATATACTGGTGGCGGTGCGGGCGATAGATAATGCTCCATGCCTTATACTTCAGACGACGGTTGCTCCTCATGCTTTATTCGAGTTGGGAGGCATGCGTCTTCAACTTGTTACTGATGGTACGGGCACGCTTTTAGTCCTGTCACTGGAAGATGAGAGCAGGCGAGATCTATTCTCAACTATTTGTGCTGATGTAGTAGCAGCCTCTCATGAGGATGATATTCAGGCGCTGGATCAATTTTTAGCTCGACTGGATGCTTGGCGACAATTTTTACGCGATTGCCGTTCTGGTCTTTCAAGATCAGACACTATAGGGCTTATTGGGGAGCTACTTATACTTGAACAGTTGCTTTCGATCAGTTCGAAGCATCTGTCGACTTGGCAGGCCCCAAATGATGGCCTACATGATTTTCATCGTGACGGACATGCATTGGAAGCAAAGACGTCTCTAGGTCCTGCCTCGTCCATCACAATTTCTAAGCTTGATCAACTGGACACATCAGGGCTAAGGCGTCTAGATCTACTTAATGTCAGACTGATAGAAGCGCCCGACGGACGTTCCCTGCAAAACATCATTACTACAATTGCGGAAAGACTGCCTGATGAGGGGGCGCGGCGCACATTTAAAAATGCACTGCTTCGCCGTGGTCTGATGCCAGATGACAATGCAGCATTGCGCACACCAAAGGTTGAACTCCGAACGATAGTGACTTATACCGTCTCTCAGAACTTCCCGCGACTGGTGCGGATGAATCTTCCTATCGCAATCACTGAGGCAAGTTATACACTTGATGTGCGATCACTTGCCCCCTTCTCTGTAGATACAGGCGCCACCATTGATGCATTTGTTAAAGAGACCATTCATGAGTAATGAGGAAATTGTCGATTTTTCCAAAGAAATCATCGCTGAAATTGAAGAGGGACTCACTGATGAACTGCCCTTTTCTCAGGAGGTATTCACTAGATTGATCCTTGAAAGGCTTGAAGAAGCCGGCCACTTGGAAGGAGCTTTTTCCTTGTATCAGGAAGGGCGAGTTAAAAATGCAGTATATCGAATCGACGGCTATGCGTATGACGAAGATCGGTCACGACTGGATCTGTTCACAACAATCTATTCGGGTGACCTGCCTGCCAACAAGATTCCCTCGGCAGACGTCGCGAAAGCTCTGAATCGTGCATTGCGTTTTGCAAGTGCTTGTGTTGATGGACTTGCATCGCAACTTGAACCGGCTAATACCGATGCCAGTGATCTGGCACGTCTGATTGAGACAGAGTCGAATAAGCTTTCCGCTATTCGTATCTTACTACTGGCGGACGGTATTGTCGGCAATTTCACTCCACCAGACGAGTGGCGCGGTAAGCCCCTTGAATTTGAGGTCTATGACATTGTTCGCCTGTTCCGTATCCTCGGTAAAGGTGAAACCCGGGCAGATATTGCCGTTGATTTGGTCTCATTGATTGGCAATAGCCTTCCATGTCTTCATGTCCCTGCGCAAAATGATGAATATGACGCCTATCTGGCCGTCCTGCCTGGTAAGGTACTCTCACAGGTCTACGATCGGTATGGTGCCCGTTTACTGGAATTGAACGTGCGTGCCTTCCTTGGGCTGCAAGGCCGTAAAAGTGTCAATGCTGAACTTCGCAAAACGATTGCTGAGCAACCCTCAATGTTTCTTGCTTTTAATAACGGAATCGTGGCAACAGTCGATGACCTCGTTGTTGCTAAGAATATTGCCGGTGGCTTGGACATTCATTCCTTACAAGGTCTGCAGATTGTCAACGGAGGTCAGACTACGGCGTCTCTGCATCGGGCGCGTCGCAAGGATTCTTTGAGCCTCGATCATGTTTCGGTTCCAGTGAAAATCATCAAGGTCGGAGGGGCCGATTTAAGCGAAATGGTTGCATCGATATCCCGCGCAGCTAACCGACAAAATACTGTGCAACTGGCTGATTTCTCAGCGAACGATCCCTTTCACCAGCAAATCGAGACCCTGGCCAATACAACTTGGCTGGATGACGGAAAAGGGCGATGGTTTTATGAGCGTGCTCGCGGCTCGTATCTCGCGGCTGAGCAGAGCGCTGCCTATCGGAAAAGTGATCAGAATAATTTTCGTCAGCAAACGCCAAAACATCGGAGACTAAGCAAGCTTGATGTGGCCAGGTATTTAAGCGCATTGCTAGGTCTTCCGGACAAGGTCTGCCTGGGAGGACAGAAGAATTTTCAGAGTTTTATGCAGAGATTGAAAGATGAGCCATCACCAGCACCTGATCAGGTATGGTTCAAGCGTCTGATAGCCATCGCTATTTTGTACCGCGCTGCTGAAAAAAAGATCAGGGGCTTGAAGTTTCCTGCCTACGGAGCACAAATAACTGCCTACGTTGTTTCAGGACTTTTGCGCCGGACCGGTGGACGTGTTGACTACGACAGGTTGTGGTCAAAACAGAATATCAGTCCTGAGCTAGAGAATTTAATTGCTGACTGGTCAGTAAATCTAAATGAAATCATGCGCAGGTCGGCTGGCCAAAAGAACCCTAGTGAATGGTTTAAAAAGGCAGATTGTTGGAAAGACATTCAAGATCAGTTACCGACTCTTGAAGATCCGTTACCGCCAGAACTCTCTTATGCGAATATAGACGGTAACTTAACGGTCCCAGCGACAGCGACTCATTCGGCTGCCGACTATGAGCGTATTGCTCGGTGTATGCAAATTCCAAGTGCCATCTGGATGGAGGTTGCGGAGCGCGGCCAAAAAACGGGAACTATACACTGGAGGGTTGCTGGGATTTGTCGAACCTTGGCCAGCTATGCAGCCGGGGATTGGGAAAAAAAACCATCGGCAAAACAGGCGAAACCTGCCCTTGACGCTGTGCTCGCAGCAGAAAGAGCGGGCCTTGTTAATACACAGGGTTGATTTTCATCAAAAATTATCTGTGATTAGGAGGGGGGATTAGTCAGAACGAGGTCATGTCGGGCTGTTTTTTTTATCAATAAGTGGTTGAATCTGCGCAAGTAGAGCGTGTTCTGACTTCAGGTTACATTCCCAAATAGTGATTACCGTCCAACCATTGGAGAGGAGCTGTGCTTCTTGATTTGTGTCTCGGGCCCGATTTTTTTCAAGTTTATTGAGCCAGAAGTCCCTACGTGTTTCAGGTATTTTGGTCAGTGCGCACCCGTGTAGATGCCAGAAACAGCCATGTACCATGATTACAGTACGATATTTGGGTAGTACGATGTCAGGAGTGCCAGGTAGTGTTCGGTCATGCAGTCTGAATCGGAAGCCAAGTCGGTGTAGGAGTTTTCTGACCACAATTTCGGGGGCAGTATTCTTTCCCTTTATTGCCGACATATTGCGTCGGCGTTGCTCTTTTGTTAATCTGTCCACCATAGAGTAGAAATTTATGTAGCAAAGTCCTTAAACTTAAAATCTGGGAGCGTTTTATGCTTTATACCGCAGATGTAGTTATCGAACAATCGGTCAATTCATCTCTAATGGAAATGCCAGATGAAGAACGGCTGACCAGCACGGACGGCCTTGATGAGAACCATGACTATGGTCAAATTTGTGACGTGCGTATAGATGAAGCAATTGAAACAATTGCAAATGAAGCTGAACTACTTACAAGAATTGAATCCATTCCCGAAGAGGAGCAAGAGGAAGCATTGGCAGAAATTTCTGATGAACTATTTGATGATTTTGATTCGCTGATCAGACTAGATTTTGGTGTCGCAGGCTTAGTAGAGGCTTTAACAGCAATTGGTTGTGCCACGATAAGCAGTTGCAATGGCGGCGTTATGGGTGGTAGCCACGCAATGCCTCATCCATGGATCATTTTCCATGCCCCTACAAATCTCGTTGACCTATTACTTCGAGCGGCAGAAGAAGCCAATGCAGGCCTCACAAATAATGATTCGGGAATGCTGGAGGTTTATTCAGATGACATCTGGAAGTTTAATAGAATGGCCGGTCACCTTATAAAACAATACAAAGAAACTTTGCTGAATTGATTTAACAGATGTCCCAAATAAGACTGACAAGCTTGCTAAGAGTCGAGGATCGGTTGTTTGAGGCTGATTATTTTTAAGGCTTATGCGACAGCAGAAAGGACATGGAGATGAGTTTAAATACTGTCTCAACGCCTTTGTTTTTGCTGCAAGAAGTATTTCGTTTTTGTTGCAGAAAGAAATGGCACATGTGTGCGGATTTAAACAGTGGTGGGCCTGCCAGCAAGAGTCGCTTTCACACGATCGCTACGCCAGATTTTTTTTGAAACTCCGTAATTACTCCCAGAAAGAGGGCCAGATTTCAACTGTAGGAATAAAAACTGGGAACCGATGGTCTTTCCGCTTTGCGGGAAATATTGATGCAGTACCGGAAGAGTTGCTGCATCGTGACGTTGCCGATTGCTGTGTAGAGCATTTATCTAAGTTGGCTAAGATTGTATTAGCATGTGCGGAAAAATTTCTGTTTCATGTATGTCCGAAACAGGCTATCTCAATAGAAGGGGGGCAGACGCTGCAAATATCTGTCGCCGACATTGCAGAAACACTTTGTTTCGAAGCTAGTTGGATAGCTGCCGCAAAGCGAGACATCCCGCTGGATGTCCAATTGAGATTGCTTGGGGGAGTATATAGATGGGGTAAATTTTGCAAGGATAAGAAAGCTCTCACGCAAAAAGACAATGTGTCGTTTCATGGGGGCAGACACAGATACCCTTTGGACAGAGGAGCTCTCAAGAAGCTTTGTCACTCAATTGGAAGGACTTCGGAAATCCAAATAGTGGCCTTCTAATGCTGTTTAACTCACCTTAGCTGTAATGAATGAGAAATCAAAAAAAACTGATCGTGTTAGATATCAGTTTATAAATTTAAGTCTTTTGGGACAGCTTTTTACACATCTCTACAGTCCAATCACGGACCCATTCCCGGTCCTCTTCATTTAGAGCACTGAGCGAAGAGGCGATATCAATTGCCTGGTCCAGTGGGCGTGCAGAACCTGCTCGTACTAAATTATCCAGCGGCACCTTGAACAGTTCTGCCAAGTCAATTAACCGTAGCAATGGCGGTATCGTTGCTCCTCGCTCAAATCTGGAAATCGTTTCTTGCTCCACGCCAATAAGCTCTGCCACCTGCTCCTGAGTTAAACCTTTGTTCAGCCGCTGCTTGGCCAAAGCAGTGCCGATCCGCTTGGCGAATTGATTTTCCTGTCTTGCAGTAACCATTTCCACATTCCATGTCTTATAACCACATGAATAGTGGTATTTCTTGGTTTTTCTGGTAACATCACAAAATGTGGTTAAACCACAAATATTAAATATTTAATGGTTAAATCTGACGGCTATGGATGAGTCAAGCATGATGTTTTCTGCTTACGTCCCTGTGATGGATTTGAACTAGACAGGAATTGGAATGGTTGGAACCTTCAAAACGGCAGTCACGGCTGCGCTTGGAACACTTGTAGTTCCTGCCGGCAGGTTTATCCGGGATAGGAGCCATTGGTGCGCTATTTGGCATGCTGCTGTCGCGCGGTAACAGGACAAGCGGTGTTTTCACTTTCTTCATGGCGGCAGTTGTCATTTGCTTTTTGTCTATCCGACTGCTGGCAGGTATGCACAAAAAAGCCAAAGACCTCGTGGAGAGCATCAACCGGCAGTCCAATCTGAATTTCAATGCTGGAAATCTATTGGGTTATCCCAGCCCAGTATTCCTGATTTTTGACAAACAAAACCGGAAACTGGCTTTTTGCAATAGTAGCACCGAGGATTTCAAGATATATGAACTGTCGTATTTGTTAGCCTGGCGCTGTGAATGGAAGATCAAGGAAAGCATGGAATTATCAGGTCCAGGTCGACAGGTTGGCACGACGAATATACACATGCCGTCGTTTGAGCGTGTACAGCGTGCCGGTGACTTTGCACTGATCTTGGAAGTCGCAGATGAAAGCAGTCCTGTCATCAAATTTTACATGAGCGAGAGAGCAGCCAAAGAATGGTGCGCAAAACTGAACGCCATCGTCAGCGGTTAACTGATGTGGCGTGTGCCAATCATGCTCTCTGACAAAAACAATACTTATCACTATATCCCATGGTTTTTTCAAGACCAGGATACGACTTAAAGAAATTATGCATTCGGTTCAAGAATTACAGCACGGCGCAATTATGCTGCGCGCACAATGTTTAGAGACAGTCACCAAATTCGCTTCAAACAATCCAGGCATCCCAGCCCAGGCCGTTGCCATTGGCCTGGGTGAGCTACTTATTCAATTCTCTGTCTCACAACTGGGACAGGAGCATACGCATCATCTGCTGTCGTCACTGCAAGAAGCCGTGCTCCTGTTCGGTGATAAAATCATGGAGCCGCATTAAGCAGATTAAGCAGACCAGCGGTAGCTGCCCAACAATCTGCACGAACGATGCAACTACACAATGAATAGCCAAACCAAGGCCAAAGGGATTATCGCTTTAGATGCAGATGGTGTGCTTCTCGACTATCATGCTTCCTATGCATTGGCATGGCAAAAAGCGTTTGGAGTACTGCCATCGATCAAAGATCCATTTGCCTACTGGCCCATAGATCGATGGGATGTTCAGAGATTGAGCGGGGACGAACTAGAACGGTTTCGTCAGTGCTTTGATGAAGAATTCTGGTCCACCATTCCAGCATTGCCAGGTGCACTGGACGCTTGCCATTTGCTCAAGGACACCGGTTATGACCTGGTGTGTGTAAGCGCACTGAAGCAGGCGTACAAGATTTCCAGGCTACAGAATATCCGTGGCCATGGATTTCCAATTGACGACGTGGTCGCGACTGAACACAGTGATACAGACACCAGCCCAAAAGCCAAGGCACTCAGCGACTTAAAACCTGTTGCATTTGTTGATGACTACCTGCCTTACTTCCGTGGCGTGCCAGCCGATATACACATGGCACTCATTACCAGGGAACCTAATGGGACTCCAAATCTTGGAGGTGAGTTGAAAAATGTGTCGTCATCACATTTGAACTTGCTAGAGTTTGCAAAATGGTGGATACGTTGTGCGCCGGATATAAAGTGAATCATTAATATCTGGGATTTGAGGCCAAAATGTAAATGGCGCGCATCAGTGGTCCGTTCTTACTCCAATGTCTCCAGAGGGAAGCGTACGCTCGCGATTCCTAGCGCAAACGGCGGGATTGCATATCATTTAGGGAAAGTTGATGCATGAGCACGGCAATTGATGCGTTTATCATCGGGGATTTTGCTCAGCTCCGACTGATTGCATGGAATCGTGATCCCCACGATGCAATCACCGGTGAGGAGGCGTTTGGTCTCTACGAGCGAACTTGGCGCTTTGTTGATGAAAGTGCCATGCTCCCCCATGAGCGTGCTCTGGTTGATCGACTGACACGTGAATACGGTCATTGCATCCTGCATGTTTGACCATCTTCATTATTAAGCATCGCCGAGTTTCTCGCTTTTCTCGAATTAGCTGTGCAGCGCCACAGATTTATCCTGTACCCAGACTAGGCCACCCGGTTTAAAGCCTAGTAAGGCTATGCCCAGCTTCATCAAACGTCCAAGTAAGAGATTGCACTCACTTGTACGCGGATCAAAACCAGCCCAAGATGATTATGCTCCGATGTATCCAGGTGCCCAATTAGCCTCCATCTAGAAGGCATCTACAAGGCATAGGTGATACAAAGCTAAAAATAGGATCGTGCCGAGTTATTTTTGAATGTTTTGTAGGAGTTGCATCTTAACGCTGCTTTTATCAAACAAATACAGTTCAATCCCTCATTACTTATGGTGCAGATAAAGCATGTAACTGCACTGCCTCATTCAGGACTGGAATTTATTTTCCTTGTAAAGTTTTGAAGCGAGCCGCAAGTGGCTTTTTCATGTGACTGAGTAGTTTTATTTATGCGAATATGCTGCTAGCAAATCAGATCAAGGAACATTAGCCCGCAGTCTTGATTGCGAACTCGTTTTCCATGAATGTATTTGCTCCACGCATAGCACTTTCCATCATTGCTAGCGATACTTTCTGCGCTCCAATAATCTGGCCTAATGTTCCTTTCAGGTTATTGGTCAGCAAAAGTAGGCTATTTTTCTGTTTTTTTGAAACTGCTTTTTCTTCGTACAATGAGAGTGAAATTTGGTGTGCGAGGATGAACATTTCTTTCGAAAGGGTAATTCCATATTCGATAATAGAAGAGTTGGACAATCCTTCGAGTTTCATTTCTCTAAGATCACAATTAAGTTCAATAGTCTTGGCGAAATAGCGTCGTAATGCCCAGACCAAGTCATTTAAACTATAGTCGGATGCAGGAATGGCTGTGCAATCCAGCATGTAACCACCTGAATTTTTACAAAGTAATGCGGGTAGCACTTGATCGCTGAAATGATTTACGAGAGCCAATAAATCTGAGACACCAAGATTATCGTCTGTAATTTTGGACTCCCATCTTTTTGCACTGTATATGCCAATGGACAAAGCCAATGCAGTATAGCCTCCTTGGGATGCCACATTGCTTGTCAGCCGCAAACGTATGGCCTTGGTGCAATCCATTGATTTCAAGTAATCGGGAATATTAACTTCTTTCAATGCCGTGGTACTTGTAAGTAGTTTGATTTGGTTCAAAGCGCCGTTCATATATTTTCCGTTCGACTAAATTAATATTTGCATCATCGTTGACCTATCGCCCATTTCAAGAAAATCACGCACTGCCAGTGAGAAATTCATTTTGTATATCCAAACTTATGCAATTAAATAAATTGGGCAAAGGTATTTGGGTGGAATGCCAATACATATACTCCTTTTGGAAGACTTATCAAATACCGTAGAAGAAGGGCTTATTGTTGCCATACAAAACCAAATTGCATCCATCGTCACACGAAGACGTATCAAAGGTCTGCACAATCCCACGACCCCAAAATTCTTCAGTACTCTAAAGTATTTGGTAGTGATTATATTTTCCTGGAATCGGAAAGCTGGGCACGTTGCCAGTCGTAGTAAGTCATTGCTAAAAATAAAAATACTCGTTGCATATCACTAATTACCACAGTAAAATTGGCTTGTTACGTTGCGACATTCCAGCTGCGCGAGCTTTTAAAGTTCGTATGGTGAAAAGGCAATTTCACTTCAAATTCATCGACAATTTCTTTAGTACGGACAGACATATCAAGGGAGCGAGCAGTAGCGCCACTTGTGTTCAATGTCTAAACGTGCTCTCTCAAAAGGAATTAGTCATCATGCTACCCAAAATTCAA
Source organism: Undibacterium sp. Ji42W (assembly GCF_049340405.1). NCBI lineage: Bacteria > Pseudomonadati > Pseudomonadota > Betaproteobacteria > Burkholderiales > Oxalobacteraceae > Undibacterium > Undibacterium sp. Ji42W. Next base: position 25,871 of record NZ_JBMPOV010000015.1, on the reverse strand, counting down.
TCTGAAGCTCAAGTCTTAAAAAAAATCCTTGCATCTGAATACGATTGTCAGATATCTCATGATACGGCTTTAAATATTGCCGCAAGAATGAAGAATATAGACGAATATCGACTCGCAAAAAACCTCTTAGAAAAAATTTCACAACAAATTTTTTGTAATGATGTCGCACATGTTACTAACAGTGCTGGCGAAGTCGCAGGTGAAGACGAAATATGCTGTTTAATCAGATATATCTTGAACTTACGGTTTAAACCGAAGACAGTGTTTTCTATAGAAGCACGAGCATACTATTCAACATTGCAAAATAAGAATCCGCCTAGATGTACAGTCCTCAAGGCAAGTTCATTTGATCAGGTAGACATCTGGAATCCAGATGAACCGTATTTATGCAAAGCGTATGGTCTTCCCTTAAATAGATTCAATGTTTTCGATGAAGTGTTTATTGCCGACGTGAATAGACTGAAAGAACCAGATAAAAAAATCTTGAAACATTATCTGGAATCAGGATTCAAGACTGGGGTAATTGCTGCTGGCACAGACTTTCACTTCGGATCACTAATACAGGACAAAACTAAATTTTCAACCATGCATCATTTGGCAATAGGTCAAAGTTATAGAAGTAAGCCAAATCAAGTGGTGGATGCTATAAGTGCCCTGCGCTTCAATACTCCTGAAGCGCCGATACTTTGCTGGCTCTCGATGACAAGTCGACATGGCGATAACGTCCAAGCATTTTCTCACATCAAAACATCCGACTATCAAATTCCTGTGGACGATGTCGGCTTCGTAAATTCCCAATACGATAGAAATTTTTACTTACCAATCATTAAAATTCTACGTGACATGCAAGTACCCATGATTTTGGTGCCGCATATGACATCATTCGATATGTTTACAAAATTTGATAGCGCCATGACGGTTGGTATGATCCGTCGACGCCATTTAATAATAAACAGCCTTTTGCACCAGTTAGATAATTTGGGTTATATAGGTTAACGCGTGCTGACATGCTGTCTTGACGATTTAAAAAAATAGATGATAGCGAATTGAATGAAACGAGGTGCCAACTTGGCATAATTCTTTACACTACCCGAAACAGATCAATGAAGCCAGCAATTTATGAATGCTTCAATTGAGTGAGCTTACCAAGGCAATGAGTGTGGAAATCAGCGCGCTTTGCCATTTGGAGGTCTCGGGGAAAAGTATGATTTTATGACAGTGGCGTATGCTCTGATGTCGAAGAGACACATTGCTATTTTACGTATCTGCGGTAGAAAGAGTGGACCAAAATGATTGTCAATGAACCTGACCTTTGTGATTTGAACGTTGATGAAGTGTATGGCGGATCCCGTAACGGTAATGCATCAGATGACCCACTTCCGCGATTGTTAAGTGTCGATAACGGCGCTGGATTCCGCCACTTGGGGAAGAGACCAGAAGTCAGGACACTTAAACTGCTTGCTTTGAAGACAAATTTTTCAGATATTAACTGGCCAGATTCTCTGGATCGTGAAAGCGGAATTTTTATTTATTACGGCGATAAACGAAGCCCTGGTGATTTGCACCAGACTCCCAGGCAGGGTAATTTAATGCTCCGCAATCTTTTTGACGAAGCGCACAATCATAGTAAAAGTGAGCATTTCCCTCCCATCTTATTATTCGGAAATACAGGCATTTATAGAGATCTTCGTTTTTTGGGGCTGGCCGTTCCGGGAGCTGAAAATTTAGGAAGTGATGATGACTTGGTGGCGGTTTGGCGGACAACTGAGGATGATATTCGATTTCAAAACTATAAAGCCACTTTCACTGTGTTAGATGTCCCAGTTATATCTCGTGCATGGATTCAAGATATGCAAGCGGGTAATGCTGTTGGATCTGCGCATGCACCTAAGCCATGGCTTGACTGGGTGAGCGGGCGGAAATTCTCACCGTTACGCTCTCAACCTACAAAAAATATTCGTTCGAAATCGCAGCAACTTCCCGACACTGATGAGCTACGCGCTTACGTTAAACTTGTCTACACCTTTTATAAGGATGATCCATATTTGTTTGAGCGGTGTGCGATGGAACTTGCCAAGCTATTTCTGGTTAACATCCGTGAATACGAAATCACCAGACCTTGGCGCGATGGAGGACGAGATGCAATTGGATTGTATCGTATTGGACACGGCGCGGGCGCTATAGACGTTGAATTTGCGATGGAGGCAAAGTGCTACGGAACGAACGTAGCCGTCGGAGTGAAAGCATTATCTCGACTTATTTCACGGCTCAGGCACCGCCAGTTTGGTATTTTAGTTACAACTTCTTATCTCGACTCCCAGGCATATCAGGAACTTGTACAAGATGGTCATCCCGTTGTTATCATTTCGGGTGGTGACTTGGCCCTTAAGCTAAAAAGGAAATTCGGGAGTCTGGACAAAGTCAGAATCTGGTTAGAGCGTATCTGATCGTTTTGTGCAAGATCGAATATGCTTTTATGGTAATCATGTTACCGGGAGTTGCACGATCCCAGGGCGAGATGCGTAGTTGCTCGCATGTGATAGGAGAAGCATAAGTAGCTATTCACGGAGACGATATTGTCGTCAGTTCTCTAGAGAAGTGTGCGATTATTTTTTTATGGTGATATCCACACTATAAAAAAATTACACTGAATGAAATCGAAACTATTTGCCACTGTCCAATCGTGTTTATGATCGAGAGGAAAGAGTATCAATAGTTACTTGAAGTACATATGATCCCGTGACGGTTGTAATGGCAACGACAGTCACTATTACGAAATTCGCTACGATGGAAAATAGTTATGAGTGTCAATCGACGTCGGGGCGGAAAATCCAATTAACAAGATCAGCAATATTGGTTTCCTCTAACTCAGGACGGGCAAGATAGTCATTTGCCACGCAGGATAAAGTTTCAAATATTTCTTCAACGTTTTTGCCATTCGTTGCGTAGAGCTTTATGTACAATGGAGTAGACTCAACAATTGCTAAGCTAATGTGCTCATTCTGATTTTTGATGGCGAAGACAGCGACCCGGAGAGGACGTGACGTGTTTGTGCCATTTTCAATAAATAATTTTGAGTCGATAACACCATCTTCATCACACAGCATGAGGATAGGTACTGTCCAGCCGTCTTCTTCGCTTTCCGTCAACAGTTCGATGTTTAGCTGATTCAACTCAGAGAGCTGCATAATCACTGGTTTTAAAAAGTTGGGGACTGGCCAGCGTTGCGATGGATCTCTATTGATGAGCACAGAAAAATCCACTGATCGAATTCTTTGTTCTGACCCTGGTTGACCAACTGCAGCCGCTTGAACAGGAGGCGCTGCGCCAGCATACTTATTGCCGGTGCTGTCATTATTGACAAGCGATTTATCCTTCCAGATGGATTTCTTCGTGAGGTCCGGAAAGCGTGGCTCCATGCGGATAGATTTTGTCTTACTTGCCAAGCTATTTGATCCGTCGCGTTCTTCGAGACTTTGAGTTTGTGCTTCCTTCGCAGATTTGAGGGAACGCTCTTTGGTGCTGCCAGAGCCTGGTCTGCCAATCTCACCGTTGCTGGTACTCGTCTTGTACTTCTCGTAGCGTAGTGATTTGAATGGAAATGCGTGAGAACAGGAGCGCAAGCTGTAGACAATGAATGTCGCACGCGCCTTGTCTGCAAATGAAAGCCATTTGCCAGCTGCGATCAATGTCGTTGTTCCTTCAAAAGGAAATAAGCCTTGGGGATAGATCGATTGTCGCGTGACCGAACTGGTAAGCATGGAGGCTCCTATCAGGAGTGCCGCTTGCCAAGCTGTGGTGTCCAAGTGCAAGCGTCCGATATCTGCTGCGGATGCCCCAGATATGTGTTCCGCAAGTTGCAATGATAAGCGCCCGTTAATTTTGTTCAGTGAGGCTTTGATATAGAGGGATGTTCGATTCAGCGGTGGCAGGAACAATGCTGTGATCAGATTGCTGGATGAGCCGAAATAAAATCGGATCAATTCCATGCAGGGAATGATCATTCGCCGATTGCCTGAAAGATTGGCCATCACGCAATAGGACTGAGTGCAATTCATGTGCCACGGATGCTCAGACAGCGGCAGTAAAAAACCCTGATCATTGAGATTTAATCCAGCCTTGATCAGGTGCGCTGATTCCCTGTTAATTTCAATGTCTTGGAATTCTTCCAGCTCATAGTCGGGTTGCACTATCAGTCGGCCATTCAGCCAAAGATCACCGATCCTTAAACGTGGCAGGGTGCCAACGGAAATCCAGACTTTCTTTTGAAACCTGGCAGGTGAGGTTGATTGAGGGGAAAGCTGGATTGTCAGATCGTCGGGAAAACGGTCGTCTTGAACTCTTGAAAGGTGAACAAGGACAGAAGGCTGTGTTCGGCGAAGTAAGCGGTTCGGGAAGATTACTTCCCCGAACCAGTCAATTCGCCAAATTCTTTCATCCTTTGGAAAGGCTGAAATAGGTGGTAAGTTATTGATATCTATAATGTTATTGTAAAAATTTGGACTGTTACATTATTGACTTATCTCGTCAGTATCTGATTTGTCTCGCCAATTACTGATTTCTAACATCCGTCCCCACCCCATGCGCCTGCTGATCTGCATGGTAACTTGACCTCACCATGGCGCCAACGGCGGCATGGGCGAAGCCCATTTTGTAGGCTTCTTCTTCATACATCTTGAAGACGTCTGGGTGGACATAGCGGCGCACTGGCAAGTGGTGACCACTTGGGGCCAGGTATTGGCCTATGGTCAGCATGTCGACGTTGTGGGCGCGCATGTCGCGCATGACTTGCAGGACTTCTTCATCGGTTTCACCGAGGCCCACCATGATGCCGGATTTGGTTGGGGTGTTCGGGTGTTGTTCCTTGAAGCGTTTCAGCAGGTTCAGGGAATATTCATAGTCAGAACCCGGGCGCGCTTCCTTGTACAAACGTGGCGCGGTTTCGAGGTTGTGGTTCATGACATCTGGTGGTGCCATGTTCAAAATTTCGAGCGCGCGGTCCATGCGGCCACGGAAATCCGGTGTCAGGATTTCTATGCGTGTCATTGGGGATAATTCACGGACGCGGGTAATGCATTCGGCAAAGTGGGCTGCTCCGCCATCGCGCAAATCGTCGCGATCCACGGAGGTGATGACGACATAGCTGAGCTTCAGCGCAGCAATGGTTTTTGCCAGATTGGCTGGCTCATCAACATCGAGTGGGTCTGGGCGGCCATGACCGACGTCGCAGAATGGGCAGCGGCGGGTGCATTTGTCGCCCATGATCATGAAGGTGGCCGTGCCTTTGCCAAAGCATTCGCCTATGTTGGGGCAGGATGCTTCTTCGCAGACTGTCACCAGCTTGTTGGCGCGCAGGATGTCCTTGATTTCATAAAAGCGGGTGGTCGGTGAACCGGCCTTGACGCGTATCCAGTCTGGCTTGGGCAATCTTTCCATCGGGATGATCTTGATGGGGATGCGCGCAGTCTTGCTTGCCCCTTTTTGTTTCTCGGTGGGATCGTAAGCGGCGGTGGCGACGGGTGTGTTTTCGGTTGTCATGGTATGAAGCGATGTCGAAAAATCAGGGGACAGTCAAAAGATCTTGCAAATTTTGTGCGAGCGCGTTCTGGACTTGGGCTAGCGGCATGGTCACGCCCAGGGTTTTCATGTCCACGGTGGCAAGACCAGCATAGCCACAGGGGTTAATCCAGGAAAACGGTGTCAAATCCATATCTACATTCAGTGATAGGCCATGATAGGTGCAGCCGTTGCCGCGCACTTTCAAGCCCAGGGCGGCGACTTTGGCGCCTTGCCACTGGCCGTTGCTGACATAGATGCCGGGCGCGCCTTCTTTGCGTTCACCAGCAAGATTATACGCTGCCAGGGTGTTGATGACTGCCTGTTCTATCTTGTTGACGAATTCGCGGGCGAATAAACGGGCTTTGGGATGGCTGCGGCGCAAGTCTATTAACAGGTAGATCACGACTTGGCCAGGGCCGTGGTAGGTCACTTCACCGCCACGGTCAGTCTGCACTACCGGGATGTCATGGGCGGCCAGCACATGTGACAGGTCAGCGCCCAGGCCCAGGGTATACACGGGTGGGTGCTCCACGATCCAGAATTCATTTTGGGTATGCTCGTCGCGGGCATCAGTGAAAGCGCGCATGGCGTCGAAAGTGAGCTGATAGGGCTCAATACCGCGATGGATGATGCGGGGTGTGACGTTGGGGGAGAGGGCAGCTTGCATAGGCTGCTAGTGTAACATTTTGTCGGGGCGGGGTCTTTGCTTGTGTAAATGATATGTTAGATGATTAAGTGATGAGTTTATGGCGGTGGAAAGAATCGTGGGTGGGGACATGACGTAGGTTGGGCTACGTTTTACCAGCCCAACACTGGACCTTTAATAAACGAATACGTCATTGATAGGCTGAGTGTTGGGCTGGTAAGGCGTAGCCCAACCTACAACACATTGTGGCCTGCCCTATCAAAACCTGACCGCCATGGTCTTCTCTACCCTGGCTCTGCCACCTACCATGAGGCTGGGTATTTGCCCTTGCTGTATGTCCAGCTCAACCTTGATCAGGCTGGGGGAGGCGGGTTCCATGAGTACACCTTGTTCTATGTGCAAGGTGGGGCCGGGGATGTTGTATTGGGTATAGAGCAAGCAGGCCAGGGGTCCTGCGGCGGTACCGGTGGCGGCTTCTTCGCCTATGCCGTAGCGTGGGGCGAACATGCGGGTGCTGGCGGCATGGCCAGTATTTTGCACATCGAGGGTGAAGGGGTAGAAGCCGACGAGGTCGAGTTCTTCGCTGATGTTGCCGATTTCTTCATGGTCGGGCTGGATATTTGCCAGGCATTCGCGGCCTATGATGGGGATGGCGAGGAAGGCATTGCCGGTATTGACGATGGTGGGCAGGCGGTCACGCAGCAGGTCATGCTCTGTCAGGCCCATGCTTTGCAAGATGCGGGCATATAGGCCGGCATAGCCGGCGCCGTTGCTGTCATCGGCAGAAATGCTTTGATAACGCGGCGTGCTTTGTTGCATGAAGGCGAGTTCACCCTTGATGAGGATGTCGCGGTTACCGTCTATGGTTTGCTTGCTGCACATGCCGTCGCCGACTTTGCCTAATTCGCGCAAAAGTGAAAATGTGGCGACTGTGGCGTGGCCGCAGTGGGCAATCTGGCGGTTCGGGGTGAAAAATTCCAGTTTGTAGGTGGCGCAGTCTGAGCTGGAGACGAAGGCAGTTTCAGATAAACCTACGGCGCGGGCGATCTGCAGTTTTTGCTGGGAGGTGTAAGTGTCGGCATTCAAGACAACTCCTGCCGGATTGCCGCCTTCGTTCTGTTGGGTAAATGCGTGAACGATATGCACTTCTACTGGCTCGCCCATGTCCATTCCTGAATTTGTTGGAATGGACATTATAGGAGTTTAATCCCCTGACTTGCCAGTTGGATTTCTAGAGGCCTTACTTGGTATGTGCTGCAATCACGTCAGAAGTATTCTTGACGACGCAAAATTCATTGTGCAGGCTGGCCAGGTGGATGCGGTGGATTTCTTCTGCCGCGATCAATTCACCATTCACACCGGGCCGGTCAAAGGTGGCGCAGGCATCGGCCACCAGCTGCACGCTAAAGCCGAGGTTGCCCGCCATGCGGGTGGTGGTTGATACGCAGTGGTCTGTAGTCAAACCAGCAATGACGAGTTGCTTGATTCCCTTCGCTTGCAGCCAGGCTTCAAGCTCAGTGCCGATGAAACCGCTGTTCACTTTCTTGGTGAAGAGAGTTTCACCTGGCAATGGACGTGCCAGGGCTTTGAATTCAAAACCCTCTTGCCCGGCACGCAAAGGCGAATCCGGTTCTTGTGACTGATGGCGTACATGGACTACAGGCTGCTCTTGCTCACGCCAGTGTTGCAGCAGGGCGGCCATATATTGCTCGGCCGCCGGATTATTGCGCTGCCCCCACTTGGGATGATCAAAGCCTTGTTGTACGTCAATCAAGATCAGTGCAGTCTGTGCCATATTCACCCCGGTGCCGCTTTTAGTATTCAAGCAAATGCCTGGCTCAATTTACGTGTCAGTTTTTGCAGATAGCTGGTGTCTGCCATGGTTTTCACGGTGATCACGTTTGATACAGCGGACAATTCGATCAGGCTGGCTTGATTTTCAGCTTCGATTACGACGAATTGATTGGCTGGTATGACCATGGATTCGCCAGTGCTGAGCCAGTAATCATCTACCTGACCAGCAACTGTCAACCAGACGCGGCCGCATGCCACTTCAATCTTGCGGGCGTGTTCAGCTGAGCCAGACAATGTGCCACCGGCGGCGATCATGTATGATGGGTTTGCGAAATTATTTGTCATTTCCTTACTCCTGATAATTTACTGCTAAAGTGGCAATGCATTACTAAACAGAGAGAGAAATTTCACTTTGTTGCACTGCGATGAAAGCATTGTAGTCTTGCATCACCAGAAAATAAAACGAGTAATTTTTGAATGTCTTGCTAATTATTCTCACATGATATGGATTTTCGTCGACTTCCCAATTTAGCTGCCCTGCGCGCCTTTGAAGCAGCGGCGCGCCACCAGAATTTTTCCAGAGCGGCGCAAGAAATCCACCTGACCCATGGGGCGATCAGCCATCAGGTAAGGGCGCTGGAAGAGGAATTGGGTGTGCCCTTATTCATCCGCCATGGCAAACGAATCAGCATTACGGCAGATGGCGAGCAGTTTGCTGCCACCATCAGAAAAGCCTTGATGGAGCTGGGTGATGCCGCTGATTTGCTAAAAAAACGCAATAAGCAAAAGCGCCTGGGTATCACCGCTTTGCCATCGTTTGCGGCGCGCTGGTTATCACCACGACTGGGGCGGTTCATTGAGCAATACCCTGATCTGGAAGTCAGCCTGCAATCGAGTAGCCATTTGTCTGACTACAATATGGAATCAATCGATATAGGAATACGCTTTGGGCTTGGCAATTATCCCGGCATGATCAGTGAATTATTGATGGGCGATTATTATTACCCGGTCGCCAGCCCATATTTTCATGGTGGACAATTACCGCAGACACCGGCAGAGCTGGCCAGCATGCAGTTATTGCGCTGCGATGGCGAGCCATGGCAACCGTGGTTCAAAGCCGCTGGTCTGGATAATGACGAGCCTACGGGGGGGCTGGTTTTCCAGGATTCATCAATGCTGGCGCGTGCGGCGGTAGATGGGCAGGGTATAGCTCTGGGGCGGCATATCATCGTGCAGCCAGATATCAAGGCAGGGCTGTTACAGCGCCTGTTCAATATTGACATTCCTTGTGAGGTTGCTTACTACCTGGTGTATCCGCCAGATGCACTGGCCAAGCCGCAGGTCAAGGCTTTCAGAGAATGGTTGCTGGCGGAAATTGCTGAAGAAAAAAAACTGATGAATATGGCGGGGCCATTGAACTCGGCTTTGAGCTCACAATTTGACTGAATGCTTTACCTGAACGGCCATGGCTATCAGGTAAAGCTTCAAGGTATGACTATTTACGACTCACAATACGAATTTAACCATAGGGTGCGACGACAGCGCACGGTACAGATTGTCCAGCTGCTCACGGCTGGTTGCCAATACTGTCACCGTCACCGAGATGTAGGCACCTTTGCTGGACGGGCGCATTTCTACCTTGCCCGCATGAAAGGTCGGGTCAAACGAAGTCACAACTTCCACCATGGTCTGGGTGAACTCGTCATGCATAGGTCCCATGACCTTGATGGGAAATTCACTAGGATATTCAATCAGACTTTCTTCGGGGGGGATGGGTCTCATTTCCATAATGTTTCCAAATCTCAAAATAACTTAATGTCAGTATATGGGGTCTTGCGACTGAATTCCAATACCATTGCTTGCTGCTTTCAACCTCGCGTGGGTTCAGGCATAAAAGCTGGTCAGAGATGCCAGGGGAACATGCAGAGACTCGGTCTGCGCCAGCTCTTCCAGTAAAAAATCCACCGTTGCCTTGACGCGCGGTGCAATCAGTGCGCGGTGTGGATACTGCAATACCATCTGCCTGTTGCCCTCTTCATGAAAAGTACCCAGCACAATCTTGAGCTTGTTATCGCGTAAATAACGCCATGCGTGATGGACTGCTACCTGGGCAATGCCCAGACCCATGACAGCCGCTTGCACTGCAGATTCAGGTGCTGACACCATCAGAGCAGGTTCACGCGGGTAAGGACGGTTGATCTCACCTTGCCTTAGCTTCAGGTTCCAGGTCGTCATTTTGCCATTCAAAAAACGCACGGCTACTTGCTTGTGCTGGTCGAGGTCACTGATCTGCTGAGGCACGCCATATTGCTCCAGGTAAGAGGGCGCAGCCGCCAGAACGGTGTACAGAGGGCAGACTGTACGTGAAATGATGCTGGAATCTTCTATCATGCCCCCACGCAAAGCCAGGTCATAGCCATCACGTACCAGGTCTATGCAGTGGTCATCAAAATCGATTGCCAGCCGTAAGCCGGGATGGCGTTGCTGCAATTTGGGTAGCAAGGGCATGAGGTAATGCTGGCCAAAGGCATTGCCGGTCGATATCCTGACCTGGCCTACCACCTCTGCATACTGGCGACTGACGCTGTCCACTGCATGATCAAGTGCATCAATCGCTGCACGCGCGTTTTCCAGAAAAGTCTGGCCTTCACCTGTCAATTGCAGCGAACGGGTGCTGCGGTTCATCAAACGCACGCCCAGGGTTTGCTCCAGCCCTGCCACGTTCTTGCTGACTGCCGCTGCTGAAATATGCAATGCCCTGGCGGCTGCCGCAAAGCTGCCACGGTCTGCTGCCTGTATGAAAGACAGCATCGCTGGCACACGTTGAGATGCATCGAGCTTCATATTCGTAACTTGAAGTTGTGAGTGAAAATAAGAATAGCTGGCTTATCAACATTAATCAATGAGATCACAATCAGTCCCATCAACACATACATGGGAGTAAGAAAATGCAGACAATTTCAAAAACAGTGGCAGTACTGGGTAATGGTATCGTCGGCGTTGCCATCGCCAAAGGCTTTGCCAGCCTGGGTTATCAAGTGATCTTTGGTACCCGTAATCCCGACAGCGATAAAAACAGGGGAGCGCTGGCAGCAGTGCCAACAGCAAAGGCCAGTAGTTATGCAGATGCTGCCAGGGCCGCCGACCTGGTTTTCCTGGCTTTGCCATGGGATGGCTTATCTGAAAGCCTGGCGCTGGCTGGCCCTGACAACTTTGCTGGAAAAACCGTCATTGATGCGGTCAATCCATTACTGGATTTTGCGACAGGCTCCCCAAAGCTGGCAGTAGGCTTCAGTGATTCTGCGGGTGAGCTGGTGCAAAGACTATTGCCACAAGCGCGGGTGGTCAAGGCTTTTAATACCATCGTGTTTACGCATATGGTGCAGCCACAATTTTCAGATGGTCAGCCGGATATGTTTATTGCCGGGAATGATGCAGGGGCCAAGCAGGAGGTGGCAGCCATCCTGCGTGATTTTGGCTGGCGTGGCGCGATAGACATGGGTGACATTACGGCAGCACGTTTGATTGAGCCGCTGGCGATGTTATGGATCAGCTATGCATTCCAGCGTCAGCATTGGACGCATGGGTTTAGTTTGTTGGGGCAGGCAAAGGCGGAATGAAATTTCATTCGTAGCGTAGGTTGGGCTACGGTTTACCAGCCCAACACTCAACCTCGGCAAACGTATACGTTATTAAAAGCCGAGTGTTGGGCTGATGAAGCGTAGCCCAACCTACGAAATTAATTAAATTCTCGGCATGATATTTAAGCCTCCTTGTCCACCTGATAAGCCGCATATAACTGATGATAAACCGGGCCGGGTTTGCCATCGCCTATCACCGCATCATCCAGCTTCACTACCGCCAGCACTTCCTTGGTCGCAGATGAGAGCATGACTTCTTCTGCTGCAAACACTTCTTCGCGTGTGATGCGGCGGGCTTCCAGCTTGATATTGTTGGTAGCGCACAGTTCTTCGATGAGGCCGTAGCGTATGCCTTCAAGTATCAGGTTATCTTTCGGCGGACCCATGAGGACACCGTCTTTGACTATCCAGACATTTGAGGCCGATGCTTCGGTCAGGTAGCCATCGCGGAATTGTATGCTCTCGGCCACGCCGTTTTCGGCTGCATGCTGGGCTGCCAGTACATTGCCCAGCAGCGAGATGGATTTTATTTCGCAACGCAGCCAGCGCTTGTCTTCCATGGAGACGCAGGCGACGCCGTTTTCCCGTGCCGCCGCAGTCGGCAAGACAATGGGGTTGGTCATGATGAAGACGGTCGGCGTGACTTCATCCTTGGGGAACGCATGGGCACGCTTGGCAACACCACGGGTGACTTGCAGATAGACCATCTGGTCATCTGCTTCATGCGCGGCCATGACCCTGGCGATCAGGGCCTGCCATTCCTCCTTGCTGTGCGGATTGGTGATGCCTATGGCTGCCAGGCTGCGGAACAGGCGGGCCAGATGCTGGTCTGCACGGAACATCTTACGACCATATACAGGGATGACTTCATAGATGCCGTCACCAAAGATAAAGCCGCGGTCCAGTACTGGGATTTTGGCTTCGGACAGCGGCGTCATTTCGCCATTCAGATAGACCAGGGGTTCATTCATCATGTCTGTGCAGAAAAAAAGTGAGAAAACTCATTCTTACATGGAAAACAGCAGCGGCTTATGCAAATACGGCATACAGCCATAGCCAGGGTTGATGTGCGGGCATCAACCCTGGCTAAGCGCCTCAATATTTACTTGAACATCAGGCGTATCGAATCCCAGGCACGGCCAAAAATGCTGGCCTGGTTGACTTGTTCCAGAGCAATCACCGGTACTTCGGCAACTGCCTTGCCATCAAGCATGACTTTCATGACGCCGACTTTGCTGTTTAATGCAATCGGTGCGACCAGCGGGTCTTTGCGTTCCAGTGCCGGTTTCAGTTTAGCGGCAGAGCCTTTTGGCAAAGTGATATACAGCTCACGGTCAAAACCTATCTTGACCTGGGGCTGCGTGCCTTTCCATACTTCTGGCGTGGCAATCGCCTGGCCCTTGTCATACAGCTTCAGGGTTTCAAAGTTCAGGTAACCCCAGTTCAGCAATTTCAGGCTTTCTTGCGCACGTACCGAGTCGCTGTCGGCACCGATGACCACTGAGATCAGGCGGCGCTGGCCTGTGCCATTCGGACGGTTGGCAGAAGAAATCAGGCTATAGCCACCAGCCGAGGTATGGCCGGTTTTCATGCCATCAACCGTAGGGTCGAGCAACAGCAGGCGGTTGCGGTTAGGCTGGGTGATCTTGTTGTAGGTATAGCTCTTGGTGGAGTAATAAGTCTTGTAGAACTCGGGATGATCAATGATCAGGCGTGCCGCCAGGTTGGACAAGTCCTGTGCGGTTGAGTAATTGTCCTTGCTGGGCAAACCATGCGGATTGGCAAAGCGCGTGGCTTTGAGTCCCATGCGATCAGCTTCGCGGTTCATTTGCACGACAAAGGCTTCTTCGCTACCGGCGACGGCTTCTGCCAGGGCAACGGCCGCATCATTGCCGGATTGCACGATCAGGCCATACAGTAATTCATTGATGGTGACTGGTTTGTTGGGTTCGATGAACATCTTGGAACTGCTGCCATCGACCTTCCAGGCACGGGTAGAGACATTGATGCTCTGGTTCAGGTCCAGCTTCTTGTCCTTGAGGGCAGAGAACACCAGATAAGCAGTCATGATCTTGGTCAGCGAGGCTGGCTCTACGCTCATGGTTGGTTCTTGTGCGGCAATGACCTGGTTGCTGGTGGCATCCAGCAAGAGCCAGGCTTTGGAAGCAATGGTAGGTGAAGGCAGGGTTTGTGCGACTGCGGCTGTGATGGTCAGCAGCGAGACGGCAATTGAGGCGAGGAATTTTTTCATTGATAAGCTAGTAAAACAAAGGGTGACAAAAAACGAATGATCAAGTGCTCACCAGACCCAGGAGCCGTATGGTGTCAAGAGTGGGGCTGGTAATGGATATTTCATGGACATTTCAAGGACATCATCAGGCTTTATCCCACATGCTGATGATAAGTTGCTTGATATGGTGCAGGCGGCGATGGAAGAAATGGTCTGCGCCAGGTATCACGGTGACCGGTATATCTTGTGGGCGTAGCCAGTCCAGCACGGCGGAGAGGGGAATAGTTTCATCCAGTTCGCCGTGGATCAGGATGGTATTGGCAGGTATCGCCGGCATATCCCATTTGCCAGCTGCCGCACCAACCAGTGCCAGGCGTTCAGCCGGTTTGCCGTTTTCTTGCAAACGTTGTTGTAGGCGGGCCTGTACAAAGGTGCCGAATGAAAACCCGGCCAAAGCCAGTGGTAAATCCGGGAAACGTGCACGCATGCTGTTGAGCAATAATTCCATATCGTCAGTTTCACCTATCCCGGCATCATAAATACCTTGGGACTGGTCAACCCCGCGAAAGTTCATGCGTACTGCGACATAACCCAGCGCAGTAAAGGCACGCGCCAGGGTTTGCGCGACTTTGTTGTCCATGGTGCCGCCATATAGCGGATGCGGGTGTGCCACCAGTGCCAGTCCTACAGGTGCCGCGTGTGTTTCAGGATCAGGCAAGTCCAGCGCGCATTGCAAATTGCCAGCCGCGCCCTGGAGTGAAAAATGTTCGGTCTGCGCATTCATGATGATCAGACCCTCAGGCGTTCGACGACACCGCCGCCTATCAGGTCGACATCAATGATTTCATCAATGTCGGATTGATCAACGAAGGTGTACCAGGTGCCTTGAGGATAAACCACCATTACCGGGCCTTCTTCGCAACGGTCAAGGCAACCAGCTTTATTGATGCGGATTTTGCCCTGGCCACTCATGTTCAGTTGTTTGACGCGGCGTTTGGCATGTTCCTGGGCGGCTTGCGCTCCACGGTCTGCACAGCAGGGGCGACCATCTTCGCGTTGATTCAGGCAAAAAAAGACGTGCTTTTGAAAATAAAGTTCTTCAGACATAAGATATCCAGCCTGCGGTTGATACCGCCACCGGGTGATGGCGCTTGTTGTCCGCTATGATACTGCAATTGTGAAGTCAGGTGACTTTTACCACCGGGCGTGGCTTGCGTAATAGCGCCCAGATAGCCAGAAACGGCCAGAACAAAGACAGGAATTGCGCCGCCCCATTGAAGTTCAAAAACTTGCCCTGTACCCAGGTTTGCATCGTCGCCGCAAAGTAGGGATTGTCCGAAACCAGGTTGATGACGATCAGCGATATCGTCAGCATCAGCAAGGCAAGGCGCTTTTGTACATGGGATGGTGCAAAAGAAAAACCGTACAGCATGATGATGCTGATCAGCAAACCACCACGCGCACCTGGTGTCAGCCAGGCAAATGCATATTCCGGCTTGAACAACAGGGCGCTAGCCAGTGCCTTGATGGTCAATGCTGCACCGAGCAACAAGACTGACAAGATGGTTTTGGGTGCGTGACGGTTCAGCAGACTCAGGCAGATCAGCAGGGCACCGGTACAACTGCAGGCGGTGATAATGGTCTCTGACAACAGGTATTCTTCGGCGCTGAATTCGAAACCTTGCAGCAGGAAAGCGCCGATATCGATATCCATGTCCATCATTTCGCTCAGGGTTTGCGAAATCACGGGCAAGACCTGGCCGAGGCCAAACAGATAGGCCTGGGGATAAATCTGTGCCATGGACCACAGGCCCAGCGCCAGGATTTCACGGCTGGATTCCTTTTGTGTCCATTGCTTGCGCAATAATTGCAGTCGGCCTTTTTCCAGTATTAGTGGCGTCAGCAGAGCACCCAGTATCGCGCCAAGCATGGCGCCTGAGGTATTCGTCAAAAAATCCAGTAATGAGGTAACCCGGCTGGGCAAAAAAATTTGCACTGTCTCTGCAGTGGCCGAGACCAGTGCGCCGCACAGGCTTGCCAGCAGAGCCGCCCACCAGCGCCTGACCAGAGGGTAAAGTGCAAATACGATGAGCATGCCAAAAGGGATATAACCCACGATATTGATGATGGCATCAAAGCCACCCCAGTAACGAGGCCATTGCTGTATGAGTTCTGGCAGCGCAGCCCAGCTATTGGTTTGCCAGCCGGTAAACGGATACCAGCTCGCATAGACAATCAAAAACAGATAGGCGACCAGGCTTACCCGGGCAAAGGGGGAGCTGCGCAAAATACCTGGCTGAGTGCCGGGTTGCACGGGGCTGAGTGCTTCACTTGATGCACCCCTTGACTCACGACCTGGTTGTTCACTCAGGGGTTCATCAGGCGGCGCTTCTGGAATCGCTGTGCTGTGATCTGGCTGCATGCGGTAGTTTCAAATATCGACTATCGATTATCGACTCGTTCAATCAGCTTATTTCAATGGCAAGCTCATGACCCAGCTTTGTATTTCAGTAATAGTAGCATCCGCTGCTTCACGCATGGCGCTTGCTCCACCAGGTGCATCGCCTGTCGTCGCAGCTACTTTTTGCTGGAAGCTTTTTTGAGCAATCAGCTTATGCCCTTTGATGACAGAGGCACGCAGGCTGATTTGTGCATTGCTCTGGCTGACTGCGCTGAATATTTGCGAAAACTCATCAACTTCCAGACGCAGCAGCGGCAAATTTGCACCATCCGTATTGGCCAGCACATCCACCCCTTGTGCGACCAGGCCAGCCTTGAGTCTTTGTGCCAGTAATTGTGCTGGTGGCATACTCCACCGATGCATGGAGTAAGCCTTGAGTTGCTGCACATTGTCATACTGTAATCTGTATAACATGGCATTGCTGTCCAGCGCAGGGGGAACGGCGATATCCGCTATGCTGATCTGCAACCTGCCCTGAGTTGGCAGCGCAGATGCAGTTGTCGTCAGTGGTCCAAAATCGTATTGCTGCAACTGTTGCGTAACAGGCGTGCTGCTGCAGGCTGACAACAGCATCAATAAAAATGCGGCTACGCCAGTATTTTTCATATTGCCAAGGCTGCGAAAAAAAACAGGATAGATCATGCGAATTCCTTTACTTGGGAGCGACAAAGCCAGGCTCACCTGGCCCAGGTGCGGGCAAGGGGTTACCAAACAAAAGGCTTTGCGGCCTTTCCTTGAGTGAATCTGAGAGACGGCCAAAAGAGCGCAAACTGGTTTTGGCTTCACTGGCGGCACCTTGTACCTTAGGCAGGGTGTCCAGGATCAGGCTGTTGCTGACATTGTCCATCACCAGGTTGAAGCGCGCGAGCGGGCCATCCTCGGCCTGTATGCTGCTGGTGAGCTGATTCAGATTATTACTGAGTTTGCTGACATTGCCTGACAGGGTGCGTATTTCCACCATTGTCATTTTTGCCTGGTCTGCCATTTCAGGCAGGCGCGCCAGGGTGGGTTCAAATTTTGCTGGCAGCGCTTTCCAGGCAGCAGATGCCTGGCCAAAATTTTGTATCGCTGTCATCAGTGATTTTTGGTTTGCCGGATCGAGCATGGTATTGAGGCGACGGGTCAATTCTTCAGCCTGCCCGAGGATGACCTGGCCACGTTGTTCCAGGTTTTGCATCATGCCAGGGCGCATGGGGATGCGCGGCACAGCATCCGGATTGGTGCTGGCGACCAGCAATTGTTTCGATGTGCCGCTATCATCAAGTTGTATAAAGGCGATGCCGGTAACACCCTGATAACCGAGCGTGGCATAGGTTGAACTGGTGACGGGCGCATCCGGTACGATCTCCAGCCGCAAGATAATTTGCCCCGGATTTTTGTCATCAAAGTCGATGTCTGTAACATTGCCCACCTT
Organism: Undibacterium sp. Ji42W; assembly: GCF_049340405.1. NCBI lineage: Bacteria > Pseudomonadati > Pseudomonadota > Betaproteobacteria > Burkholderiales > Oxalobacteraceae > Undibacterium > Undibacterium sp. Ji42W. The sequence goes on along the minus strand of NZ_JBMPOV010000015.1, from coordinate 8,126 downwards.
GATACCTTTATAACGTACCGCAGCTTGCAGGTTCAGACCGGATACAGCATTTGAGGTCACCACGTCATAAGGGACACGCTTGATTTTGTCCCGGCCCAGCCAGATGGCCAGCACGGTAGTCAGTGTCAGCAGGGCGATGGTGAAGAAACCTGCCATGAGCGCATGAGATCTGTTTTCCATAGCTTATATTTCCTGAGGCGTTTGGGATGGCAGTGCTTCAATGGCGCGCAGGCCGCGTCCACCAAGGAAGAAACTGTGGATAAATGGATGTTGGTAAGCCAGCACTTCTCTGGGTGTACCTATGGTAACGACATGTTTTTCTGCCAGCACGGCAATGCGGCTCGAAAGCGCAAACAGACTGTCCAGATCATGCGTCACCATAATCACGGTCAGGCGCAATTGCTGGTGCAGCGATAATATCAGGTCGACGAAGCTGTCTGAACGGTCGGGGTCCAGTCCCGCTGTCGGTTCATCCAGAAATAATAACTCCGGGTCCAGTGCCAGTGCGCGTGCCAGGGCGATGCGCTTGATCATGCCGCCGGACAGATCTGCGGGCATCTTGTGTGCATGTTCAAAGGCAATATCGACCATGTGCAGCTTCAGATAAACCAGGTCAGTGATCAGGTCTTCTGGCAGGGTACCCAGCTCACGCATGGGCTGGGCCACATTATCGAATACGCTCAGGGCAGAATACAGCGCGCCATGCTGGAACAACATGCCAGAACGCTTGCGCAGATAGTCCAGATGACTTGCCTGCGGGTCATGCAAGTCTTCACCAAATACCTTGATGCTGCCGCGCGTGGGTGTTTCCAGCCCCAGCATCTGCCGCATCAACACAGTCTTGCCAGAGCCTGAGCCGCCAACGATGGACAGTATTTCACCCCGTTTGACATCCAGTTGCAGTTGGTCATGCACGACTGCACGGCCAAACTGTGTGCGCAAATCGCGGATTTCGATCATATTTTCGCTTGCCATCAATAACCCGCCTTGCTGAAGATAATGGCGTAGATGGCATCGGCAATGATGACTACCGTAATTGCGACAACCACAGAACTGGTGGTGCCGCGCCCCAGGCTTTCAGTATTCGGTTCTATGCGCAAGCCATAATGACAGGCAATCAGGGCAATCAATATGCCAAAGGTCACACCTTTAGACAGGCCTATCCAGAAATTGATCAGTGGTACGACTTCCGGTAATTTGTAGATGAAAAATTCAGGTGACATGCCCAGCAGAGCTTGCGCTGATATCATGCCACCTATCAATGCCATGATATCCGTCCAGATCACCAGTAAGGGCATGGCAATCGCCAGCGCCAGGACTTTGGGCATGATCAGGCGAAAACCGTGCGGTATGCCCATGACACGCATGGCATCCAGTTCTTCCGTCACCCGCATGACCCCCAACTGCGCGGTAATGGCAGAACCAGATCGCCCTGCCACCAGAATCGCGGCCAGCATGGGGCCCAGTTCGCGGATGATACTCATGCCTAGGATATTGACGATATACAGATCGCCACCAAAGGTGCGCAATTGCTGGGCCGACAGATAAGAAAGCACCACGCCTATCAATATACCGACCAGGGCAGTAATGCCTAGTGCCTGTGCACCGGTGTGATACACATTGGACGACAATTCTTTCCACGGTGCTTTGATGGGATGGCGCACAAGACGGAATAAATCCAGCATGAGCTGGCCGAGCAGGGCAGTAAAACTATATAGATGCTGGATCAAGCCCAGCATTTTTGCACCCAGTTGCATGGTGCGTGTCAGCCTTGGTTTGGCCGGAGGTGGTACCGGAATTTTGCTGACTTCTTCCAATCGCTTAAACAGGCCTTCGTGGGCGGGCAGGATACTGACATGCTTTGGTCTTTGCTTGCCCCAGGCACGCCACAGCAATTGCGCACCTATATGATCAAGCGTGCTGACTTGTGTTAAATCCCAGTGCAGCCCGGTTTGTCTCGCTGCCTGGTTTAATTGCGTGGATATCGCATGCATGGTGGCCCGAGTCGATAATGCATGAACCAGCCAGGCACCTGCGACGATAGCGGTGGGCTGTTGCTGGTGACTGAATTGCAGGGTGGGCGCTATCTCATGAGGCATATATTTTGCAAGTGTAAGTGAGAAAGTACATTTGCTGCAATGAATGCTCCCTGGCAATCAGTGCGTATCAGCTATTTATACCAATAGTCTATTTTTCTTGTACCAAAGGGGTCTTTTTATCCATGACTTCGCGGCAATCACCTTTCAAAGTGGCATTGTCATAATTTGTCCAGCCGTAACTATCGACATAGCGGGTATGCGTCTTCAACTGCTTGCTGAGTATGCTCCACTCCAGTTTTTCGTCCGGATAGCGAATATTCGCCATATCCAGCAGGCTGTGAAAAATGTTTTCTGTCGACAGCCTGGCTTTCTGGTGCAAACGCAATTGCACTATCTTGTCAGGGAAATGTTCCTGATAAGCGTCTGAATACCACATGAATGCTGGGACATGGAATTCATAATCAGTATTGTGACCATGAAAAGCCAGGTTGCAACTGCCGTCATATAGGGTTTGCCCGTGGTCAGAGACATACAGCAACGACGTTACCTGCGAACTGGTTTTTAACTTCTGTATGACTTCCGACAGCATCCAGTCAGTATACAAGATGGAGTTGTCATAGCTATTATTCAAGGCTTGCTTGTTTTTTAAGTCGGTATAAGCAGGGTTGGTGATGCCGTACAGCGATGGTTTCCAGTTATCAAAAGATTGGGGATGGCGGTGGCTATAGTTCCAGTGATTGCCCAGCGTATGCAAGACGATCAGTTTCTTGGGCGCCGCATCGCGCATGGCGTTTGCCATCGGTTCCAGCAAGACCTGGTCAAGATTGGAGCTATTGGTAAAGCCACCGAGGTTTAAAAACTGGGTGACATCGGCTTCCTTGGCGAACACCGAGGTTGGTGTATCAAACTGGCCAAAGCTCATTTGATTTGATAGCCAGTACGTCTTGAAGCCAGCTTCCTTGAAGGCGGTTAAAAATGATTTTTCTGAAAACCCTGCCTTTAGACTTTGCGCTGCCGGTTTGCGCGACACGATGATGGGCACCGACAAGCGGGTCGCAGAGACGGCAGTGACAACGTCACTAAAGCTGACCAGATTACTTTCTTTCTTCAGCAGGGGATTGGTGTCGCGCTCATAGCCATTCAGGCTCCAGCGGTCAAAACGCGAAGACTCACCTATTACCATGATGATGGTTTGCGGTGTTGCCGGGTTGCCATCCAGATGTGCCTGGAAACGGAAGGCGCGGCTTTTTTCCGACAACTTGGCCAGGTAATCCCGTTCTACCCAAAAATCATTGCCGCGCAAGGCCAGGCCAAATGGCCAGCTGCGTATATAAATTTCTTCGTTATAAGGAATTTTGGCCCAGTGCGGTAGCGGTGGCAGGTTCTTTTTGAGACTGACGTGCCAGCGAGCCAGTGTGCCTGCATCAGCGGCAGGCGCAGAGGCTGATTCTGAAGCCAACGCAGAAGCACTCGCTTCCTCCTCTTCATCTTCGTCTTTTTCTTCATCTTCCGTCGAGGCAGAGCTTGCACTTGAAACTGCGCCTGACGCTGATGCCGTGTTGCCGCTAGGCTTGCCGGCACTGGCAGATGGTGGCGCTTTGGCAACACCTATCTGCTCACCATAAGTCCAGGTGGTAATGCCGATGACAAACAACAGTAATACTGCCCAGCGTGAGCGGTGTGTCCAGTCCCAGTGACGATGGTTTTTGGCAACGCGTAGCAGGCTCCACCACCAAGCCGTTACTGCAATCACCAGTAATAACAGCAGCCAGACTTTATTGCCCAGGAACTCCATCGCTTCTTTAGGGCTGGTTTCCACCATGATGCCAAGATGATGGGTAGAGATGCCTTGTCCAAAATACAAGCGCAGGTAGACTTCCACAGGTACAGCAAAAAAGGCAGGAAGCAACAAGTAGTGAAACCAGCGCGGTTTTTTCAGCAAGGCCCAGAAACCCAGCCAGGACACCAGCTCCATCCCCAGCAAATGATAAGGCTGCTCCACAGGCTGCCCTTGCAGCAACGGGAAGAACGGCAAGCTCGAAATCAGCAGGTAACTGAGCAGTAAATACAGCGAGGCTGGGCGAAACAGGGAGGGCATTGTGTTTTTGTACTTGCAACAGGGTTGGCGGCAACATGAAGCAAGCCTGGGGTGTGAATAATGAAACCCTGATCTTGCGTGAAGCAGCAGTTTAAGGGCGTAAATAGTAAATGATTTACTTTGTATTGACGTCATATTGACTTCATATTCGCCCGTCGAACGTTGGATTTAAGCATATTTTGCTTTTCATTCACCTCCGCCAAGCTATTAAGGCCACCTCAGTGCCCGGTAAACCTTGATTTCTTGCCGAAATTTTCTACCCTGAAAGGCCGCTTGCCCATACCCAGAATCAGCTAAGCGCTTGAATTGTAGAAATAAAAAGCGTTGACACGCTTGTGCGAAGCGACATAAAATTGCGAGTTCTCGATTTTGGGTTTGCATTTGCCATTCTTGTTTTGCCCGGTTTTATCAGGCAGGCAATGCTTAAAAAGCAGGCAAAAGCAGGTGGCTGAGTCGGGTTGGTCTGAGGATTCAGGTCGAAAAATGATTTTAAGTTCCCGGGCAACCGTTTCCGGGTTTGTGTTTAACGTTGTATTTTGTTGGATTAAAAACGATGCCAACCATCAATCAACTGATTCGCCAACCACGTGTTTCTGCGCGTGTTAAAAGCAAATCGCCGGCGCTGGAAAACAGCCCGCAAAAACGTGGCGTTTGCACCCGCGTTTATACGACAACTCCAAAAAAGCCTAACTCGGCTTTGCGTAAAGTTGCCAAAGTTCGCCTGACTAATGGTTTCGAAGTGATTTCGTACATTGGCGGTGAAGGCCATAACTTGCAAGAACATAGCGTGGTATTGCTGCGCGGTGGTCGTGTAAAGGATTTGCCAGGTGTTCGTTACCATATGGTTCGCGGTGCTTTGGATACTCAAGGCGTTAAAGACCGTAAGCAAGCTCGCTCCAAATATGGTGCTAAGCGTGCTAAGGCAGTTAAGAAGTAATTATCTCGTAATTTAATCTCCGTAAACTATGACGGATCAGTGTCGGTTTGGAAATAAGCCGAGTAAGTGACCGGTTATGATGGCCTGTCGCGAGCGTGAAGCAAAATGTTGCTTTGTGCTCAACTGAAGATTGAAAGGAATTGAAATGCCACGTCGTCGTGAGGTCCCGAAACGGGACGTACTGCCGGATCCAAAATTCGGTAATGTAGAAGTAGCAAAATTTGTAAACGTATTGATGTTGTCCGGCAAGAAATCTGTTGCTGAAGGCATCATCTACGGCGCATTCGATCACATCCAGCAAAAATCTGGTAAAGATCCTTTGGAAGTGTTTGCGCTGGCAATCAGCAACGCCAAGCCACTGGTTGAGGTTAAATCCCGCCGTGTTGGTGGCGCGAACTACCAGGTGCCTGTAGAAGTGCGCCCAGTTCGTCGTCTGGCTTTGTCTATGCGTTGGTTGCGTGAAGCCGCTAACAAGCGTAGCGAAAAATCCATGCCACAACGTTTGGGTGGTGAATTGCTTGAAGCCGCAGAAGGCCGCGGCGGCGCAATGAAGAAACGTGATGAAGTCCATCGTATGGCTGAAGCCAACAAGGCCTTCTCTCACTTCCGCTTCTAAGAGTAAGAGTAAGGAGCTGTTGTATGTCTTTAGTGCAACGGCTCTGGCAAGTATTTTGAATCAGGCCGGGCGCGATTTTTACGAAAAATTGCGCTCGGTTTTGTCCATTAAAAGATTTAGGATTAGCTATGGCCCGTAAGACCCCCATTGAGCGCTACCGCAATATCGGTATCTCTGCTCACATTGATGCCGGTAAAACGACGACAACTGAACGCGTACTGTTCTACACCGGTGTAAACCACAAAATTGGTGAAGTGCATGATGGCGCCGCCACCATGGACTGGATGGAGCAAGAGCAGGAACGTGGTATTACCATTACTTCCGCTGCGACGACATGCTTCTGGAAGGGCATGGCGAACAACTTCCCTGAGCATCACATCAACATCATCGATACACCAGGCCACGTTGACTTCACGATTGAAGTTGAGCGTTCCATGCGTGTTCTGGATGGCGCCTGCATGGTTTACTGTGCAGTAGGTGGTGTTCAGCCTCAGTCTGAAACCGTATGGCGTCAGGCTAACAAGTACAAAGTCCCACGTTTGGCATTCGTCAACAAGATGGACCGTACTGGCGCGAACTTCTTCAAAGTGTACGATCAAATGCGTGCACGTTTGAAAGCCAATCCAGTGCCTCTGCAAGTACCTATCGGTGCTGAAGACCTGTTCGAAGGCGTTATCGATTTGGTCAAGATGAAAGCGATCATTTGGGATGCAGCATCTCAAGGTATGAAATTTGAATACCGTGATATCCCTGAAAACCTGTTGGCTGACGCACAAAAATGGCGTGAAAACATGGTTGAAGCAGCTGCTGAAGCCAGTGAAGAGCTGATGAACAAATACCTTGAAGAAGGTGATTTGACTGAAGAAGAAATCAAAGCTGCTTTGCGTCAACGTACTATCGCTTCTGAAATCGTTCCTATGATGTGCGGTACTGCATTTAAGAACAAGGGTGTTCAGGCGATGCTGGATGCGGTTGTTGAATACCTGCCATCCCCATTGGACATCCCACCAGTTCCAGGTCTGAACGAAGATGACGAACCAGTTGTCCGTAAAGCCGAAGATACAGAGAAATTCTCTGCGCTGGCATTCAAAATCGCAACTGATCCATTTGTTGGTCAACTGTGCTTTATCCGTTGCTATTCCGGTACTTTGAATTCTGGCGACAGCGTTTACAACTCTGTTAAAGAGAAAAAAGAGCGTATCGGCCGTCTGGTTCAAATGCATGCGAATCAACGTGAAGAAATCAAAGAAATGATGGCGGGTGATATCGCTGCTGTGGTTGGTCTGAAAGACACAACGACTGGTGATACGCTGTGTGACGAAAAAGCAATCGTTGTTCTGGAACGCATGATATTCCCAGAGCCAGTTATTTCTCAGGCAGTTGAGCCAAAAACCAAAGCTGACCAGGAAAAAATGGGTCTGGCATTGAACCGTCTGGCCGCTGAAGATCCATCTTTCCGCGTACGTACTGACGAAGAATCTGGTCAAACAATTATCGCCGGTATGGGCGAGTTGCATCTGGATATTATCGTTGACCGTATGAAGCGTGAATTCAACGTTGAAGCGACAGTGGGTAAACCACAAGTTGCTTACCGCGAAACTATCCGCAAAACTTGCGAAGAAATCGAAGGTAAATTCGTTAAGCAATCCGGTGGTCGTGGTCAGTATGGTCACGTTGTTCTGAAGATCGAACCGCAAGAACCAGGTAAAGGCTTTGAATTCGTTGACGCGATCAAAGGCGGTACAGTTCCACGCGAATACATCCCTGCAGTTGAAAAAGGTGTTCGCGAAACACTGACTTCCGGTGTATTGGCTGGCTACCCAGTGGTTGACGTTAAAGTCACATTGTTCTTCGGTTCCTACCATGACGTTGACTCCAACGAAAACGCCTTCCGTATGGCGGGTTCGATGGCGTTCAAAGATGGCTGCCGTAAAGCAAGCCCAGTTATTCTGGAACCAATGATGGCTGTTGAAGTAGAAACACCTGAAGACTATGCTGGTACAGTCATGGGTGATCTGTCTTCACGTCGCGGTATGGTTCAAGGTATGGACGAAATCGCTGGCGGCGGTGGCAAGATCATCAAAGCTGAAGTGCCTTTGTCTGAGATGTTTGGTTATTCCACATCCCTGCGTTCTGCTACACAAGGTCGTGCAACGTATTCCATGGAATTCAAGCACTACTCTGAAGCGCCTAAGAACGTGATTGACGCTATCGTCACATCCAAAGCTAAGTAATAAAGAATCAAAGGCCTGCCCCATGCCGGGGTAGGTTTTCTATTGTTGATAAATCGTTCTTTTTGAAGGAAGAATAAAATGGCAAAAGGTAAGTTCGAGCGCACCAAGCCGCACGTCAACGTCGGTACAATTGGCCACGTTGATCACGGTAAAACTACACTGACAGCAGCGATTGCAACAGTTCTGTCGAAAAAATTCGGCG
>NZ_JBMPOV010000014.1:0-162766 GCF_049340405.1 Undibacterium sp. Ji42W | reverse complement strand
CGTATTCTGCTTGTTTGGAGAAGCTGTCGGCGATTTGGTTCAGGGTGAAACCTTGTGCCATCCAGTAGGCCAGACCATTTGGGTCTGCAGGACGGTTGAAGTATGCGATGTAAAGCTTTTGGATATCAGCAGCTGTATTAGCCATTTAAGAACTCCTAATTAATTAATTTAAAAGATGCGAAGCTTGCTTTTTAGGCACTTACTCGCGTTACGGCAAGCAGATAATCGCAGAAGCACACGATCGAAGATGTGACTGAAATCACATTTTCAAAAAAAAGCAAAACTTAGCAACATTTGGCTGGTATTCCGAAATTTTTCATTTGCTCTGCAGAAACAGCTTTCAAATGAAAAGCCTAGATATGACTTTGCCAACCTACAATTATAAGGCCTGACTCGAAGTAAACCAAAATGAATATTTCGTTACATCAAATTACGAAATCATTTACAGACTTTAGTACTCGCTGTAAGTGCCAAACTAACCTGGCATGACACTGACATGACCAGATCTTTTTAGTTCAGACAGTATATATGGGCAATATTATTTATGCATTTCATCAGTTGATTTATAAATACAAAAGGGCTTCCGCAGAAGCCCTTTTGTATTTTTTTAATAATCTTAACTAAGCAGTATCAACTAATCAACATTAAGCAAACTTATTGCTTACCCCAATTCGTCACACCATACACCATACGGGTGCCATCTTCATTTAACTTGGACTGGAATATATAAGCAGCAGTACCACCTTTTTCATTGGTCACCACACCTTGTACCGACATGTTTGCAGCAGGCACATACTGATTAGCGCCATATAAGATACCTGTACTGGTGACAGAGCCCTCGCCTTTCAAGGCGAATTTCTCACTACCGGAAACAACATCAAATCCGGTAGTAAAGGTCGCCTTGGCAAAATCCAGTTGCAATTTGGCATTTTCCAGTTTTGCCGCGGACTCCAGGCTCTTGATATTATCGACGACAACGGCTTGGCTATCTTTCAAGGCAAAGCCCATGGTGCCAGTGGTAGGTACTTGCCACTCAGTATTTTTGGCTTGAAAAACAGCAAAATACGAATTAGTGCCGCGTGCCGACGCACCATTCTGATCTTGTTTGGTAATATCAAAATCGGCTTTCTTGCCAAAAAGCTCAAACCAGCGGCCCCAAATAATGGTATTCGTCAATGCTGCATTATTACCACTGCCTGCGCCAGTATTATTAGGCGTCTTATTGGTATTGGATGCCAGCGTTTGCTTCACATTACCAACCTTGTTAGGGTCGAGATTAGGATCCGTCGCAGCAGGAGCGATCAAAGCTGCACTACTATTATTAGCGGCAGTCTTACTTGCAGGCTCATCCGCCCTTGGTGGCGCAATGGCATCTGGTGTCAAACCGGGAGCCGATTGCAATAATTGCGGTTTGTTCTGACCTTTATTGATCTGCAACAAAACCCCTTGCTGACGGGCGAATAACTCGGCAGCGGCAACACCTTCACATGGACCAGCCCCTTGCGGTGAGCAAGAACCGCCGAAACCACTGACAACGATGCCACCATCCACCACGACTACCCGCGTTGTATCCTTGTCGGTGAAGACTGTGAAGTCAGTACCACGCACACCTATGGCAGCTACCGGCGTATTAAAGCGGAAATTCTGCCTTGCCTGTTTCACAGCATTACCCGACACACTCCGTGCAACGCCCGAGATCAACTCCAGCTTGACGCGGGTATTTGCGGGATTCTGTTGATCAATATGATAACTGACGATGCGCGCTTCACTATTAGGTCGCACAATCAACAAACCATCATCCACGGTTTTAAAATAAATATAACCATCAGCCCCGGTTTTGATACTGGCACCTTCTGCAACGGTGCTATCAATCATTGCCGGTTTGCCATTTATATCAACCTTACCCCAAACCTGGGACACCTTGACCGCGTCCTCTGCAAATGCCATCGCAGGAATCGCCAGCACGAATGCTAACGTCCACCGGACCAGCTGGCTGAGCACATTCTGTGTTTTATTCTTCATATTTCATCCTCGCTTGCCTTCACAACTGGCAAAGTCTTTCATCCCAGGCACACATTGCGCCGGCTGATACAGATTTACACCTGCACATATTTTTTGCATTATCCTCTGATATGCAAAAAATATTGTGATGACGGTCACAATTTACAAATTCAGGCTACTATAACAGTTTTTTGCTAAGCCATTGAAATCAGAAGGTTTATTATGGATGGGCAAAGAAATAACGGATAGGCAAGTATTCTCGCCAGGACCATCTCTTTGACTATTGCCGCCATGCAAAAAGATGTTCAAGTTTCAACACGCTTCGTTTAATCCGGCTTATGATGCTGCCAAAATCTTTTTGATTGATATGAACTTCCAGATCACCTCATTGCCCAGTGAATAATTCAACGGACCTTCTTACGCAATCATGAGGCCTGTGTCTGAGTTTTTTTTGCGTATTTCTGCCAAATCCTACTTATGGCTGCTGATAGCCATCATGGCTGTGGGCTTATGCGCGCTGAATGAATATTTGCCAGAAAATGGCAGACCGCTACCAGGTGATGAGTGGCTTAGGGATCAATTTGTGCAATTGCGCGCAAAAGACCAGGCAGAAGAGCGTCTGGCATTGATCGATATTGACGACCACAGCATTTCCGTCTTGGGAGCAGCCCCCTGGCCCAGAGAACGCATTGCCGATCTGATAGAAAAACTCATTACCGAATTTGATGTGCGTGGCGTTGCCCTGGATATTTACTTTGAAGAACATAAAGACACAGTAGGAGACCAGAGGCTGGCAGCATTGGCTGAACATGGTCCGGTGGTACTGGCACAGGCCTTTGATTTTGACAAAAACAAACAGACACCGGCGCGCAATGGCCAGTTGACGGGTGGCAAATCAATTGCGGCTTTTAGCCAACCTGAGCTTGCCAGTATGGCACGGGCGACCGGCTATATTGCCAATCACTCTGGCCTGAACAAAGCCCGCTATGTCAGTAATATTGGATTTGTACCTGATCTTGACGGAACTTTAAGGCGGATTCCGGTTCAGACTCGCTTCGAGGGAAAAGTTTATTCAGAATTGTCGCGTGCCTTACTCGAATGTTGCTCCAAATTAAACGCGAATCAATTGTTTGCGCATAAAAGCCGCTTTTCAGATGTAGATGAAAATGGATTTTCGCGCGTTGAATACAGCCGGACATTGTCTTCGTATGAAGTCGTACCCGCCTTGAGTGTATTGCAAGATACGACTCCGCTTGAGGCATTGCGCGGTAAATATATCATCATAGGCTCGTCCTCCCTGGCACTGGCAGACCGGGTACCGACTCCTTTATGGTATTCAACGAGTGGTTTCCTGGTGCATGCGCAAGCCCTGAGCACCATGCTTGATGAGCATGAAGGCAGAGCGTATGTGAAGTGGCCTGGGCGTTTGCTCGCTTTATTATTTACGGTGCTGACGGCAGGGATGGCGGTGTTCATGTTTCCTCGTTTTTCTGCCTGGTCAAATACCTTGATGCTGGGCCTGGCTTCAGCGGCCTGGGTAGCCCTGGCTTATCTGGTGGTAGATCACGACATGTGGTTCTCCCCGGCGGGCCCTCTGGCAGCAAACTTTTTTTTATTGGCAGTTGCGGTGCCTTTTGGCTGGCAAACTGCACAACGCAAGTCGAGAAGATTATTAGGAACCCTGCAACAATATGTCGCCAAAGCAGTTGTACAGGAATTATTACGTAGTGATTTAAAAGACCCGCTGGCCCCCCGGCAACTACATGTGACTACCCTGATTGCGGATATGGAAGGCTACACCAGCCAGGTAGAAAACTTGCCCATGGAAGGGGCTGCCAATCTGACGCGTGAATTTCTCGAATGCCTGACCGGCCCCGTGCTGGCCAAAGGCGGGACACTGGATAAATATACCGGCGATGGTCTGGTAGCATTTTGGGGTGCACCGCTGCCAGTCGACAACCATGCCGATCTGGCGGTTGATGCGGCAATAGAAATCGTCAGGAATGTCAGAAAATTGAGTGCCCAATACGAACAACAAGGGAGAAAAAAGATTAGAGTCAGAATCGGAATAGAAAGTGGCATTGCGATTGCAGGAGATTTTGGCAGTTCATTCCGCAGCATCTACACTGCCGTTGGCGATAGTGTCAATACAGCCTCACGTCTGGAGGACGCCGCACGTCATTACCCGCATGACATTATCATCGGCAAAGGTACGGTTGAAGGATCGACCAGACATCAATTCCAGGCGTTGGGCGAACGCCTGCTGAAAGGCAAGGAAAAGCCAACTACCATCTACACGGTAGAGGTTACTGCATGAGAATGATGCACAGAATAGCGCGTCAATTGCCATTGCTGATCCTATTGCTCATCTTTGGCAATACAGTCGCAAAAGCAGACAATGAAGCTGAAAGTGAAACCCTGTATCTGGAAGCATTAAAAGCCATCAGCGAAAAACGCAATGATGATGCTAAAACCATGCTCAATACCCTGATAGAGAAAAAGCCACTGCATGCTGGTGCCTGGCTAGACCTGGCCATGCTGCAATGCAAATTGGGCAACAAAGAGGAGGCCGATAAAGTGCTGCTCAAAATGCGGCAAAACCTGCCTTTATCAGAAGAGCAATTGTATAAACTGGAACTATGGCAACCCAAGAGCTGCATTCCTGCAGCACCAGAGAGGCGCATCGCGATTGCTGTCGAGGCCGGATATGACACCAATGTAAACCAGGGTGCGAGCAATCCCTTTTTCACTTTCGGTAGCGGCACTGAACAAATTACCTTGCAGCTTTTGCCAGAATATCAACCCAAAGCCGATCGGTTTGCCAGTTTGTCGGGCAATATATCCCAGGAAATCAGCAATAACGGCACGATAGGTTTTGCACAGGCACGCCTGCGCAGTTATGACAGTCTGAGCGCCTACAACACACTGGCACTTGCCCTTGGTGTGGAAAAACCATGGAAATGGGGAGATTACGGCATCCGGGGTACTGCACTGGTCAGCGCATTGAGCCTTGGGGGTACGCTGTATCAAAAGCAGGAAATTGTACAATTACGTTTGTCACCACCCGTCAGCCAAGGCAGTTCCTGGCGTTTCAGTACCATGGCGGGGTTCACCAATGTACAGTACCCGACCTTGGGAAATTTCGACGCACACACCTGGGAATTACGTGGTCTGCTGTCCTATGAAACCCAGAAATATCAGCTGCAAGCTGGCTTGGCAGTAATGGCAGACCGGGCTCATTCAGACAGACAGGGCGGTCACAGGACTGGCTATTACGGAAATGTGAATCTGAGACGGCAACTATTCCAGCAAATCGAACTGGAATTAGGCTGGAGCAAACAAATATGGCAAAGTGCTGAAATTTACTCGCCCAACCTGATAGACGTAGCAAGGCGCCAAGATTTACAACTTGTCAAAGCGGGGGTGAATTGGTATTTCACGGACAAACAGTCACTGCAACTGGAATTCCGTGCAATAAATAACAAGGAAAATATCTCCATCCTTCAATACAATAGCAAGTCGGTACAATTGAGCTGGCAATGGCAGAATTTTTAAAATTTGAATTTTCATGCCAGCATCACCATTTGTCATCTATGAATCAGGAAATATTGAAAACGAATGAAGGGCCATCACCATTGCAAGTCATGGGTTCTTCACAATTGGATTGACCAATGACAGTATCAAATAACGAAGTCGCTGTTATTCACAACAAGGCACCGGGCGGGGAGTCGCAAGCGCCCTTGCCTGGTCAATTGCAATTAAATATACCCATTCAGACCAAGGTACAGGTCAAAGTCAACCAGATCACCGTCAACTTGCGCAATATCCCCCTGCTAATGGGGCTGAGCGATGAAGACATGAACAAGGTCAAGGGTGACATGCGTGTTCGTCACTTCAACAAACGGGATGTGGTCTTGCAAAAAGGGGGGATCGGTGACAGCCTGTTATTTTTGCTGTCTGGTCAATTGCAAGTCGTTGATGTCACTGAAGATGGCCGCGCCATCGGCTTGCGCATGCTCAAGGAGGGTGATTTCTTTGGTGAAATCGCCATCATTAACGGCACCCCGCGTTCAGCCTCAGTAGTTGCTTTGAGCAATGTACTGGTCGGCTTTTTGCCCAGCGCCACGGCACTGCATTTGTTTTCGCACTCGCCAGCCATGGCAAACATGATGTTGCGCCATCTGGCTGAAAAAATCCAGCGCGATTCCGAATTCCGCGCCTTGCTCAGCATCGGCAATACTTCACGACGTATCTATGCCTTTATTGCGCTGTTCAAAAAAATCATGCCTGGCAATCTCGAAGTCATCGAAAACCTGCCTACCCATCAGGATATCGCCATGATGATCAACACCAGCCGCGAAACCGTTACCCGCGCGCTTTTGCATCTGGCCCAGCAAGGCATAGTCGAGAAGGACTTGCATCGCCTTATCATCCGCAAACCAGACGAACTGCAAAAACTGGCGCTGGGCGCTACCGTGTGACCACAGCCGCACACCTGATACAGTGCCAAGCTGCCCGCCATGCTATTTAATTCTTTTGGATTCTTGTTCCTCTTCCTGCCCATCACGCTGGCAGTATGGTGGCTATGCAAGCATCAATGGGGATTAAGACCCGCCCTGGGTTGGCTGGTGCTGGCCTCACTGGTATTCTATGCAGTCTGGGATGTGCGGTATCTGGCAGTACTGCTAAGCTCGATCAGCATCAATTTCTGGCTCGGTGGCCGCATCTTGAAGGCCAGACAGCACGCGCTTGAGCTGCATGCTGCAAGGTGGATGAAGACTGGTATAGTCTTCAACCTGCTGGTACTGGGCGGTTTCAAATACACCTATTTCTTGCTCGCCAATTTGTTTGCTGCATTCCATGCGGCACCGCCAATAGACCCCATCGTTCTGCCACTAGCCATTTCCTTTGTTACTTTCCAGAAAATCGCCTATCTGGTTGATTGCAGACGCGGTGACGTGCAAAGACATAATGCGCTCGACTACCTGTTTTTTGTTTCTTTTTTCCCGCAACTGATCGCTGGTCCCATCGTGCACCACAAGCCGCTGATTGCGCAAACCAGGGCAGATGACAATCCCCTGTTCGGGCAAAAAGAAGCGCTGATCACCGGTGCCTGTTTTCTGGCGCTGGGCCTGTTCAAAAAAACCATACTGGCTGACAGCATGGCGCGCTATGCCAGCCCGGTATTTGAATTGGCCAGACAGGCAACCCCCAGTGGCGAAGCGGCATGGCAAGCCATGCTGGCGTATACCCTGCAATTGTATTTTGATTTTTCTGCCTATTCCGACATGGCGATAGGCCTGGCACTGATGTTTGGCTTCAAGCTGCCCGTCAATTTTTTCTCACCATATAAAGCCACTTCCATCATCGATTTCTGGCGGCGCTGGCATATGACACTGTCCACTTTCTTGCGCGATTATCTGTACATACCCCTGGGTGGAAATCGCCACGGCCAATTCATGCGTTACCGTAATTTATGGCTGACGATGCTGCTGGCAGGCATCTGGCATGGCGCGGGCTGGAACTTCTTTTTATGGGGTGCTTTGCATGGCAGCATGTTGCTGATCAATCACTTCTGGCACCATGTACTGGAAAGCAGTTCAGCACTACGCAACCTCTGGGGCAAGCTACCGAAAATAATTGCGATTGTTGCGACGTTTATTCTGGTCGCTTTTGCCTGGGTATTGTTTCGTACGCCTGATATGACAAGTGCTGCGCACATGTATTGCGCTCTGTTGCAACCAGGCTCAGGTGTACATCTACCCGCCCTGCCCTGGCAAAATATCGCCCAGGTAGTTGAGGGCTTGTTAAGTGCAGCACCAGATGTAGGCTGGCTATGGATAAGCATAGGCATGGTTGTCGTCTGGCTCTTGCCAAGCACAACAGAATTACTGAATTACGATCCCAGCCCGAATGTCGCCGTCAAACCATTCAGCGAAACAAGACAAATCGCTATGGGTATCATTGCAGGCATCTGTTTGTGGTTTGCGCTGAAATGGATGGCAGTCCGGCCAGCCACAGAATTTTTGTATTTCAATTTTTAGCGAGCAAGGACATGAAGAAATTCTGGCTTGCTTTGACCGGCAGTTTCCTGGTTCTCAGCATCTTGTGGATAGTCGGCATCAAATACCAGCTTGGCTCACCGACAGCCAGTTCACGCTGGGTTTATGATGCTTACCAACATAAAATCCATGCAGCACAAGGGGTCAAAACGCCGCGTGTATTGATCGTGGCAGGTTCAAACGCCATGTTTGGTATAGATTCAGGCATGTTGGAGAATTACTGGCACAAACCTGTCATCAATCTTGCGGTGAATGCCGGACTGGGCCTGCCTTACATATTGGATGTATCGCGTCGTGTTGCTCGTCCCGGTGACACCGTACTCATGCCCATGGAATATGCACTTTACCTTGATGAAGGCAAAGCCAATTCGCAAATCATAGACTATGTCATGGCCAGGGATCTCGATTACTGGCGCAGCCTGTTGCGCATTACTCAACTGCAGTATGCCGCAGGTTTGGGAGCAGATCGCTGGCTGCATGGTCTGCGGCATTTGCCAGACGGACCAGTTACCATCGGCACTTATGGCGCCCATCACCTGGATGCAAGAGGCGATCAGACTCATACTAGTGCAGCAGAACGCAGCGCTGGCGATATCGCTGCAGTCAAAGCCACCAAGGCATGGGATTACGCACACAGGGCAGCCATAGAAACAGGTGGCTGGAAGCTCATGGAAAATTATGCGCAATGGGCAAAGGCCAACAACATCTGCCTGATCGCCATGCCCACGGTACTTTTGCATCATGCGAAATACGACACAGATGCAGAAGACCTGGCCTTTTACGCCGGACTGCCAGACCGTATGAATAAACTAGGCATAGAATATCTGGGGAAGCCAAAAGACTTCATGTATCCGGAGAGCTGGTTCTTTGATACTGACCACCACCTGCAAGACTGGGCCAGGCAAAAACATACGGCCAATTTGATAGCGCTATTGCAAACACGAGAACAAGCTGCTTGTGGCAAACAATAAAAAAACGGCGAATTACCTCGCCGTTTTTTTTGCCCGTTCAGATGCGACCGATATCTATATCCAATGCATTCGCAATACCATCAACTGTATTTAGAAAGCGTTGTGACAAGGCTGGCCATTGCCTGGTTGCAGTCCAGGCTTTCGCCTGTATTGTTTTCTCTTTCAGCCTTAGCCCATCATGCAAAATGGCAGTGATGCCTTCGGCAATGTCAGCAGGTTCGGTGCCAGGCAAGACATGCACGGCATCTTTCACATCATCAAAAATCGACAGCGGCGTCACTGCCACCGGACGGCCAGAAGCCAGCCCCATACGCACTGCTGCGCTCGAAGATTCCTGCGTTTGCTGATACGGATAAACAATCAGGTCTGCCTGTTGCAGCCATGACTGACTGATTTCATCAGTCAGATAATCCGATAGGAAAGTCACATGCGCATCCAGGCCAGATTCAAAAATCAAATGGCGGCATTGATGATATTCATTGTCGGACAAGCCAGATGGATAGAGTGAATTCACCAGCAACAAATGATAATTCCCATCCTGCCCGCGCAATTTTATAAATGCCTTGATCAATGCCTGCACACCTTTATGCGGCAACAAAAATCCGTAAGCAGCAATCACGGTCTTGCCTGCCAGACGCGTAGTATCTACTCTGGCTGCTGCATGTTCCAGCGTCGGCATCAGGCCTTGTGGGAAAAACACCAGATTATCGGCAACACCCAGGCCCTTGAGGCGGTTCATATCATCCAGGCCATGCACGAAGATGCGGTCAGCCAGCTTCAATTCAGCAGCAATCGTGGACAGACTGATCAAGCCTTCTTTTTTTTGTACATCGGCTGTCGAATGGAAAAATACATGGATGGCTTTGCCATCTTCTTTGACACGCCTGATCAGACGCGCCATGGCTGCCAGTGAAAAGAAACCGAAATTGTATTGGACAACAATCACATCCAGTTTCTGTTCCTGGATCATCAGCCAGGTATGTTCCAGATCCTCGTCCATACTGGCATCCCAGCTACGGATGACATTCTCAGCATCACGCGCCGTTCTTTCAGGGATATGGCTACTCAAATAAACCACCCTGTCCTGCGGCATGCCAGCAGTCAGGAAGGATGAATAAGAAGCGATACCACAACGCGCATTCCAGCTACTGATCCAGCCTATGCGCGGTTCCTTGCGTAACAAAGGCTGCTGTTCAAGCGAAGCGATCGCCTGGCGGGTCCTGCTGGCGACATCAGACCAGGCATAGTGAGTCGATATAAATGTATGGGCAGCGGTAGTTTTTTTGGCGACGACCCCTGCCGGACTGGCATGCACTTCCCGCATCAACACAGCCAGATGATTAACATCAGGATCAGCCCAGGCTGAATGCGTGGAACCGAAATGTGAGGTCGATTTGGCGAATTGATAGTCGCATAGCCAGACCCTGCTGTCGTCGCAAAAATCCATTTGCCCGCTCCATGCAGTAGCGATCACCGGCAGTTTCAGCCACATGGCTTCTGCAATCGGCAAACCATAACCTTCGCCACGGCTGGGGGCAACCAGCACATCACATGCCTCATAAAGACCACGCATTTGCGCCTGGCTATAATCATCCATAATGATCAATACATGCGGAAAATCCGGGTCAGCGGCCCGCAAGGCGGCCAATTGTGCAGCCACATCATTATGTGGATTGGGGAAGGTCTTGATGACAAGGCTGACATCATCACTTGCCCTGAAGGACTGGCCATAGGCAAGCAATAAGGCATCCGGCCCTTTGCGCGGAAAACAGGATGAAACATGCAGAAACCGGAAAGTCTTGATGCTATCCAACACAGTCTGCGGTACCGGCAGCGCGGCAACACGCATGACATGGTCAACTCCATTGCCGACAGCAGCAATCGGTACACGCACGCCATTGTCACGTAAAACCTTGCCGACAAAACGCGACACCACCAAAATCAAATCCAGCTTGCGGTTGAATTCATTGACAAACTCTTGCGGGAAACCGGTTTCTTCCCAGCCGTAAGAATTCACTACCCTGACGCGCGCCTGCATATCATCCAGCGTCGGTGGGTAACAATTACGCAGGACCAGGTCAGGCATATTTACTGCCTGTTGCGATACGGTTTGCAATTCAGCGATATCGGGATTGGCGGCCAGGAAATCTGCCGAGGCAGTGAAATCGCCATAACCTTCACGGCTGCGCAAACCCAGTTGCACAGCTTCATCCTTTTGGGACACTAAAGCACGCGCGAGCTCACGGTTGACGATAGCCAGGCTGTAGGTAGAATCGAAAGGTCCCTCTATCTGCCAAAGGGGTTTTTGCTGTTCATTGTTAGTTATTGCTTCTTGAGGAATTTTTGCACCCAGCTTTTGCAGGAATTGCTGCAAATCTGCCTGAATTTTTTGACGCGAGAAGCGCTGGATATTTTGTCGCTGGCCTGCAATGATGCGACGGCGCAAAGTCGGCTCAGTCAAGAGCATATGCACATGCGCAGCACAAGTGGCCGGAGTCACGTCAGCATCCAGCAAGATACCTGCCCCACCCATAGTGGAAGTGACGCCTTCAGTAGCACGCGCAATCACTGGCGCATCATGCAGCATAGCCTCGATCAGAGGCATGCCAAAACCTTCATGCTCGCTGAGGCTGACATAGGCATCAGCATTGCGATACAGGGCCAGCAAATCCTCATCGGGGATTTTTCCTGTCATCAGCACCTGTGCATCCAGCTTCATTTCAGCGATGCGGGCATGTACTGCCTGTTCATACGGCATGCTGGTGACACCGCCGGCCAATATCAGGCGCACTGGCTGGCGCGAGAAGTGACGCAATTCATCCAGCATGTCAAGTAATTGCAACTGATGCTTATGTTCGCACAGGCGGCCAACGAACAGGATATTGTGGGCACCACGCAAGCTGTTGACCAGCGCTGTGTTATAGCTGTGATGCTGCCATCGCGTCACATCGACCAGTAAGGGAATCGTCGTCACATCTGTATGACCAGCGGCACGCAACTCTGCACTGTTCAAATCAGAGTCACCAATCGCAGCCTGAAAATCCTGCGCCCACAAGGCCAGTTGCTGCCTGCCCAGTATACTTAATTCAGGCAGGCCATTGTCGGGTAAAAACTGCGGAGGCGTGATGTTGTGGTAGACCAGTACCTTGCGCGCTTTGATGTCTTTGAGCCAGCTGCAATTTTTATAGCCCAGGCTGTGATGCACCAGCAAAATGTCATCTTCTGCAAGCTGCAATTCGCTATAGTGCTGCACTTCATCACGCACTTCATCCTGCACCAGATCGCAATAAATGGCGGAAGTGAATCCCATCTCGCACAAGAGCTTGCGGGTAAAAAACATGCCATTGCTGACGCCGTCACCTCTTCCACAGGAAGGGCTGAATTGATGTATCTGCATCTTATTTACGACCTATGACTGCATAATCCTGGGCACCGAATAATTCCTTGTTGAGCAGTGCTTCAACCTCAGTACCGCCGTGCAGCAAGTGATCATCAGGGTAAGGATGCAAACGCAAAATTTCTGCATGGCTAAAACCACGCTGCCGCGCCATGAATTCAGCCACCTGCGGCACGATAGGATGCAAATGGGTAGGATCAAAATAAAAATTGCAGGCCCCCACCTTGAGGTTTTCTGGATTGGGCGTTTCAAAAATAATGACGCCTCCCGGGCACAGCGCATGACGTGCTGCATCAAACAGGGCAATTAATTGCTCAAACGGTAAATGCTCTATGATCTGGAAACCGGTCACTGCCCCTATGCTGCCTGCAGGCTGTTCGCGCAAATAGGCAATGGCGTCAGCATGGCGACACAGGAAGCCCTGATCCAGACAGGCGTTGACCATGGAGATATTCATATCCACGCCCATGGCAGGTATGCCCTGCTCGTCCAGCAATTCCAGCCATTCACCACGGCCACAACCAACGTCGATGACGAGCTTGCGGTCGTCTTTTGCCTGTTCGCTGATATGCGCCAGATACGGCAAATACACTTTCAATCTTTCCTTGATATCAGCGCGTGAACCACGGAACAGGGCTTCAAACTCCAGATAGAACTGATCCTGGTCAAAATCGCTGGCAACGTTAGCTACAGGCTGGCTGGTGCTGACGGAGGCAGCCTGACTTGCCTGTTCAGTCATTGCAACTCCAAGTTGATCGGCAGGCTGCGTCCCATTTTGCAAACCCGCACGCATCATCAGGTTCATGGAACGCAACTGGCGACCTATATGCAGGCGGTCCAGCTCCATTAATCTGCTGCCAATGTCAAGGGCATCGTATTTTTCAAGCCGCATGGCGAGTTTTTGCTCTTCCATGCGCAGAATTTTTTGCTCCTGGCTGCGCAATTGCAATTGCAGTCCATTAATTTGCTTTTGCACATTTGTCAGTGCAAGTTCAGTCTGGAAGCGGGTGCGCGGCAAGCGCAACAATGCCTGGCACCAGGCCAATGCATAACCCAGACCTGGTATGGAACGCAATTTCTGGCGCAAGCCTTGCGGTGGTCCCGGCATTTCAGCATTTTGTTGTGCAATATCTTGCTGATTCAACATGATTTCCCTTGCATCATCCTGCCCTGCCCCCATCTCATTCGAAGCAATGTTGACGGGTGTTGAATGCTTCCTGCTTTTCAATATCAAACTGGTCTTGTCAGCCAGTTGCTGTACTTCGCATTCAGATTTGTTCTGTGTTGCCATATTCGCCATATAATCCGGATGTTTTATTCATAATTGGCGGCAAATGATGAGTGTTTAGACCGCTAAAAGGCTAGAAAAAGGGGTAGAAGTATAAATGATGATGTAAACTGCGACGAAATTATCAGCGTCTGCAAATGTCCAGATTATTTCGGCTTCAGAATTTTGCCTGGCTATGGCTTACCCTTCAGCTCTTGCAAGTGTAGCCTATTCAGCAATTGCTCACATCTGACCCAGTCTAGCCCGAGGAAAATTGCCGTTGATTGCAGCTTATAGCAATATATTAAATATTTTATAATGATTTGCCTCAGGACATAAACCCAAAGGCATAAAGATTACGAAAGTTATCCATGTTATTACAGCCCGTCATTCTCTCCGGGGGATCTGGAACCCGGCTATGGCCGCTATCGCGTGAAAAGCATCCCAAGCAATTACTCGCCCTGATAGGCGAAGAAACCATGCTGCAGGCAACTGCAACGCGCGTCAGGGACTTTTCTGGTGCCATAGGCGTGGCCGAAAGAATGATCGTAGTCTGCAATGAGGAATACCGCTTCATTACGGCAGAACAGTTACGTGTGGCCGGTTTCAACAACTGTAGCCTGTTACTGGAACCCACTGGACGCAATACTGCCCCGGCATTAACGCTGGCAGCCCTGGCGGCCGTGGCAACAGACACTGATGCAGTCCTGCTGGTGATGCCAGCTGATCATGTCATCAATGATAAACAGGGCTTTCACCGGGCCATACAAGATGGCCTCCAACAAGCCATCGATGGTGCCATGGTGACCTTTGGTATCGTGCCTGACCGGCCGGAAACCGGTTATGGCTATATACAGACTGGTGACCTGCTGCCAGGTCAGGCCGTGCGCGAACTGCAAGCTTTTGTAGAAAAGCCGGTGCTGGAAGTGGCTCAGCAATATCTGGATGGTGGCCGCCATTTATGGAATAGCGGCATTTTCATGATGCGCGCCAGCACCTGGCTGAAGGCCATACAGCACTTCCATCCCGCCATGCATGAGGCCTGCAAACTGGCGATGGACAAAGCCAGCATCGACAGTGACTTTGTGCGCGTCGATAAAGAAGCCTTCCTGTCTTGCCCTTCTGACTCCATCGACTATGCTGTCATGGAAAAACTGGCCAAAGACCAGGATTTGCATATCCCTGGCTATGTCGTGCCTTTCAATGCAGGCTGGTCTGACGTTGGTGCCTGGGATGCAGTCTGGCAAGTGTCAGACAAGGATGAAAACGGCAACACCGTCCATGGTGATGTCTTGCTGGAAGATTCCCGCAATTGCCTGGTGATTTCTGACAGCCGCCTGGTGGCGTGCCTGGGTCTGGAAGATGTCATCGTGGTGGAAACGCCAGATGCGGTGCTGGTCACCAATAAAGCCAATACCCAAAACATCAAGCGTGTCGTAACCCGTCTGAAAGATGAAAACTATACCCAGACCGATAACCACCGCAAGGTGTATCGTCCGTGGGGACATTATGATTCTGTCGACAGTGGTGAACACTTCCAGGTGAAGCGCATCGTCGTCAAACCGGGTGGCCGCCTGTCCATGCAAATGCATCATCATCGCGCAGAACACTGGATCGTTGTCAGTGGCACGGCATTGGTCACGCGTGGCGAAGAAGTCATGACGCTGGTCGCCAATCAATCCACCTACATCCCGCTGGGTGTCAAGCACAGGTTGGAAAATCCTGGTGAAACCGATCTTGAACTGATAGAAGTGCAATCCGGTACTTACCTGGGTGAAGATGATATCGTCAGGTTCGATGATATCTATGGACGTGTTGCAGGCTAATACCTGCTAAGGAAAACCAAGCTTTGAAAGCTGTACTTATCTCATTGTGGCACTACCGCCACTTTATCCTGTCGTCCATCAAGGCCGAATTTGCAGGGCGCTTTGCGCGTAGCAAACTGGGTGCCCTGTGGATGATCTTGAATCCCCTGGCGCAAGCTACCATCTTCGCCATCGTCTTGTCTGAAGTGCTGGTTACCAAGATACCGAATATCGACAACAAATCGGCGTATGCGATTTACCTGATGGCAGGCATGTCAGCCTGGGGTCTGTTTGCGGAAATCATGACGCGCTGTACAACGGTGTTCATTGATTATTCAAACACCCTGAAAAAAATCGCCTTCCCCAGACTGTGCCTGCCCTTGATTGTGGGCGGCAGCGCCCTCATCAACCATTTGTTGTTGCTGGCAGCGATAGCCGTGGTGTTTTTATTCTTTGGCCACATGCCGACAGCAGCATGGCTGATACTGCCGCTGGGCATGCTGCTAATTATCCTATTTGCCTTTGGCCTTGGCATCATACTCGGCTTGCTGAATGTATTTTCGCGTGATGTTGGTCAGGTCATGGGCATTGTCCTTCAACTGTGGTTCTGGTTCACGCCTGTAGTCTACCTGATGGACAATATGCCCAAGCGCTTTATCTCGGTATTGAATCTGAACCCGATGACGCCGCTGGTCAAGATCTATCAGAATGCACTGTTATACGGTGCCGTACCAAACATGGCAGATTTGCTGGTTCCTGTGCTGATTTCATCGGGCATGTTTATTTTTTCATTCTGGATTTTCCGCCGTGCCAGCGCAGATCTGGTGGATGCATTATGAGTCAAATTGTATTGAGTGTCTCTGGCGTTGGAAAATGCTATTCAAAATTCAGCGGCCTGCTGTCACGCCTGATGTACTGGGCTGGCCTGCCGGTAAAACCTGCCTATGAATACTGGGCCAACCGCGATATCAGTTTCAATGTGCCTGCGGGTCAGGCGGTAGCCATCATAGGCCAGAACGGCGCGGGTAAAAGTACGCTATTGAAAATGATTACCGGTACGGTACGACCAACGACAGGCAGCATCGCTGTCAGTGGCCGCATCAGTGCCATGCTGGAACTCGGACTGGGTTTTAATCCCGAATTTTCTGGCAGGCAAAATGCCTATATGGCGGGCGGCCTGATGGGTCTGAGTGGCGAACAGTTGGACCAGCTCATGCCAGGCATAGAAAGCTTTGCTGAAATTGGAGCCTTCTTTGACCAGCCCTTGCGTGTGTATTCCAGCGGCATGCAGGCGCGCCTGGCCTTTGCCGTGGCCACTGCTGTGCGCCCTGATGTACTCATCGTCGATGAAATCCTGTCGGTCGGTGACAGCTATTTCCAGCACCGTAGTTTTGACCGCATACGTCAGTTCAAGGAACAAGGTACTTCCATCATCCTGGTCACCCATGGCATGGGTGATGTGCGCAGCCTGTGTGACCATGTCATCCTGATCGACAAAGGTTGTGTACTTAAGCAAGGTGCGGCAGACGAAGTGGTCGATTACTACAATGCCATGATCGCCCGTAAGGAAAACGAGAATTTCTCGGTCGAGCAGAACCGCAATGAACAGGGCTGGCTGCAAACACGTTCAGGCACAGGCATGGCGACAGTCAGCAAGCTCAGCCTGCGTGATCAGACCAGTGACCAGGTACTGGCTGCGGCGCATGTAGGGCAAAAAGTCAAGCTGGTGGCAGAAGTACAATTGCGCGCCGACATCCCCGAACTGGTACTGGGCCTGATGTTGCGCGACAAGCAGGGCAGCGTCATCTGGGGTAGCAATACCTGGTATTCGCGACAGGTGCAAAATGATTTGCGCAAAGGTGATTCACTGGAATTTGTGTTGCCCTTTGAATGTCCTCTGGGGCCAGGTTCTTATTCTGTCACCACCGCATTGACGAAGGCAAAAACCCATCTCGATGAAAACTATGAGTGGTCAGATAACCTATTGGTGTTTGATGTCATCAATGTGGATCACACTGAGTTCATCGGCAGCAACTGGTTGCGGGGTGACTTTGAGATCAGGAAATTGACGGCAAGCTAGGCGAGCTTACTTGTGCCTTATTTGAGCCTTATTTGTTTCTTACTTGCGCTTATGCTCGTCTATGACTTGCTGGTAAAGGCGGGCATAATTGCTCGCCATTTTATCGGCGGTGAATAAATCCAGATAACGCTGGCGCGCATTGATACCCATTTGCGCCGCCTCTTGCGGATGTGCCAGCAGATACTCCATGGCCAGCCTGAAAGCTGAAGGGTCACTCGGTGGCACCACCATGCCAGTCTGGCCCGCGACATTGATATACGTCGTCCCAGTGCCAATTTCGCTCGATATCATGGGCTTGCCATACATCGCACCTTCCAGCAATGAAATACCGAAAGCCTCCGAACGCAGATGCGAAGGAAATGCCAGCGCATAACACAGGGTCAGCAAGGCGACTTTGTCCGGTTCAGGCAAGGCACCAAGGAAATGTACGTTCTTCAATTGCAGGCTTTCTGCCTGGCGCTTGAGTTCGATTTCTTCCGGCCCATCACCAACGATGACGATGGGTATATCCGTTCCCGCCGCCGCTTCCAGCAAGATATGCAAGCCCTTGTAGTACCGCAGCATGCCAACAAACAGGAAAAAATTTTCTCCGACGATGGCACGCCATTTCGCCAGCAACTCTGTCGAGGGAACTGGGTAAATACTATTATCCAGACCATAGGTAATCACCTCGGTCTTGTCTTTATACAGCTCCAGCGTCGGGCTGGTTGCCAGGTAATTGGGCGAAGTCGCCACGATGCGGTCTACATCACGCAAGAACTGATGTTTGAGTGGCGAGTACAGCTTCAGCAAATATTTTTGCCTGACGATATCCGAGTGATAAGTGACGACACTGGGTTTCTTGATACGTCCCAGGAAATGGGCGATATCCATGAAAGGCCAGGGGAAGTGATAGTGAATCACATCGGCCTGCTTCGCCAGTTCAACAAAACGCGACAATGCCGACCAGGAAAAGCCAGTAGAAGCAATTTCAAAATTCAAATGGGCGCGGTGTACCTTGTGCCCTTCAAATTCTATCAATGGGCGGTCTGCGTCGCGTGTCAAGGTCAGCACTTCGTTGTCTACACCCAGACGTGTCGTACCCACCGCCATCTGGCGTATGACTTGCTCCACGCCACCGAAGGTGTCGGGATAATAGGTGCGGTAGAAGTGCAGGACTTTCACTGGGCGCTATCCTTAACCGGCTCTAAGCGTTTTAACTACCTGGTAGGCAGCCACTGTGTTCCGCACGCAGGCATCCCAGGTTAGCTCGGCAGCACGCTGCAAGCCACGCGCTTTGGCCGTATTGCGCCATTCTTCATCTTCCAGCGCCTGGCGCAAGCCATCGCGTATGGAATTCACATCTGCCGGATCTACCAGCATCGCAGCACCAGCAGCCACTTCTGGCATGGAAGAACAATTCGAGGTCAATACCGGCACACCACTGGCCATGGCTTCAGCGATAGGTAAGCCAAAACCTTCATACCAGGATGGATAAGTAAACAGGCGACAACCGGCATATAAAATCGGCAGCAATTGCTGATCCACGAAGCCCAGGTATTTGATCCAGCCTTCACGCTGGCCTTTTTCTATCTCATCATGAATAGCTTCACTTTGCCAGCCCTCCCCTCCCACCAGTACTAATGGCCAGCGTTGACGCATCGCATCCGGCAAGGCACGGTAGGCTGCCAGCAAATGCAACAGGTTCTTACGCGGTTCTATGGTCGAGACAAAGAAACTATAGCCATCCGGCTGCAAACCAAATTCATGCAAGATGGGTGCTGTTTCTTCTGCAGTGTATGGGTGAAACACTTCATCGACACCCAGCAAAACGGCACGTACCTGATCTGGGCCCAGGCTAAATTCCTGCATCACTTCTTCACGCGTCGCCATCGAGTCTGTCAATACCAGGCTGGCCCGCTTGACTGCCTCTGGAATAGCAATGCGCATACGGTCTATCCTGGCCTTAGGGTGCCATTGCGGATAACGGTATATCGATAAATCATGCACCGTCACCACACTGGGCAGACGGGTCTTGGGTACAAAGTAATTAGGGCCGTGAAAAATCCCGTCTGGCACACTGTTCAACTGACGGCCAGCAAGGATGGGTAGTAATTTGCCATACAGGCGTGCCACCATGGGCAACTGTCCCAGTTGACGGCGCAGGCGGCTTTTATAGCTGGTTCTGGCTGCGGCTGTCACAACAGGCGCAGACCCAAGCACTGGCCCAGTTGCATTTGCGCTTGCAGCCTGGTCTATGCGCGGCAAGTCGCGCCAGAAGCCATCTGACAAATAGCGTATCGATTCGATTTCTGCCTGCATGGGCAAGCGGGTGGCAAGTTCCCATGCGTATCTGCCTATGCCAGCCAGCGGTGGATGTATGGCTTCTATAGACAGGACAACATTCATGCTGTGTCCTTGTGTTGCAACATCCAGGCCAGCGTATCGCGCAAGCCAATGACAGGCAACTCACCTACACATGCTTGCAAGCGGTGGCCATCGCCCATGAGTTTATGCACCTCATTGGCACGCACAAATGCAGGGTTCACATGTACCTTGATTTCATAACCAGCAAGTTCACTAGCCATTTGCAATACAGAGCGCAGGGTATAGGCAGTGCCCGAACAAATATTGAAAGTCTGGCCTGCTGGTGCCTGCTCCAGCAAACGGGCATAGGCTTTGGCGACAGTACGAACATCAGAAAAGTCCCTGGCGACATCCAGATTGCCGAGTTCTATATCGCTGGCTTTGCGGCGGTAATGATGAATGATCTTGGGCAGCAGGAAATTTTCTGTCTGGCCAACACCAGTGTAATTGAAAGGACGAGTCACGATGATGGGTAGCTTGTCCATCCACAGACGTGCCACATGTTCCATCGCCAGTTTGCTGACGCCGTAATCATTGGCAGGCTGGGCTGGCTCGCTCTCGGCGATCACTTCTGTGCGGGTATTGCCATAGATATTGGCGCTGCTGGCGACCAGCACGGCTTTTGGCTTCTTATCCAGACTCGCCAGTGCTTCCAACAGATTGCGGGTACCGACCACATTGACGCGATAGA
This sequence comes from Undibacterium sp. Ji42W, assembly GCF_049340405.1. Lineage (NCBI taxonomy): Bacteria > Pseudomonadati > Pseudomonadota > Betaproteobacteria > Burkholderiales > Oxalobacteraceae > Undibacterium > Undibacterium sp. Ji42W. Next base: position 142,146 of record NZ_JBMPOV010000014.1, on the reverse strand, counting down.
TTTCTGCGGCATCGCCATGGGCAACAAATGAAATGGCGGCCAGATGGGCAACCACATCTGGCTGGATTTCTGCCACCAGTGCAGCCAGGCGCTGCTTGTCACCCAGGTCAACAGCAAAATTATCTTGCCCTGGTGCTTCTGCTCCGTGGGTAGTACCAAAAACCTGGTAGCCAGCCTCTTTCAATTCTTGCGCCAGATAACGACCCGTGAACCCCTTTATACCTGTTATCAAGGCGCGTGGCATCGCAGACATCAGAATGACGCGCCGTTCTGGTTACGGCGCAAATCTGCTTCTACCATCATCTGGCACAGCTCTTCCAATGTCGTCTTAGGTTCCCATCCCAGCACTTTTTGGGCTTTGGCAGGATCACCGATGAGCAATTCAACTTCGGCAGGACGATAGAATTTTGGATTCACGCGAACCAGCAATTTACCGCTTTTTGCGCACGTCGCTGTTTCGTGTTCGCCTTCGCCTGACCATTGCAATGGTATGTCTGCAGCCTTGAAAGCCATGGTGACAAAATCACGTACGGTTTCTGTGCGGTTAGTCGCCAATACAAAAGTATCTGGCTTGTCGGCTTGCAGCATGCGCCACATGCCTTCTACATATTCCTTGGCAAAGCCCCAGTCACGCTTGGCATCCATATTGCCGAGTTCCAGCACGTCGAGTTTGCCGAGCTTGATCTTGGCGACAGAATCAGTAATTTTGCGCGTCACGAATTCGCGGCCACGCAGCGGGGATTCATGATTGAACAGAATGCCGCTACAGCCAAAAATGCCATAGGACTCGCGATAATTGATGGTCATCCAGTGCGCATACAACTTGGCTACGCCATACGGGCTGCGCGGATAAAATGGAGTCGATTCGATTTGTGGCACGGCTTGTACCTTGCCAAACATTTCCGAAGTAGAAGCCTGATAGAAACGGATTTCAGTATTGACGATGCGAATTGCTTCAAGCAGATTTAAAGCACCGATACCGGTAATTTCTGTGGTAGTCAGTGGCTGTTCAAACGACACGCCCACAAAACTTTGCGCTGCCAGGTTATAGACTTCAGTAACGCCGGTAGTTTGCAACAGACGTATGCTGGCCGACAAATCGGTGAGATCATATTCAACCAGATGCAAGGCAGGGTGGGCATCTATGCCCAACTCTTCTATGCGCCAAAAATTGACTGAACTGGTACGGCGATAAGTGCCATAGACGGTATAGCCTTTTTCCAACAGCAACTGAGCCAGATAGGCTCCGTCCTGACCAGTAATACCAGTGATTAACGCTTTTTTACTCATTCAAGAAAACCTCTTCGCCACGGCGAACATTCAAAATTCTTCGTTCAAAATTCTTTTTGCTAAGCAGATAATGGACCGCTAGTTTGAATCCATCTGTGACAGTGATCACAATTTATCCACAGTTGCACAGTATACAATGACTGTTGCCGCACTGCGGAAAATTAATGCAAGCGCATGTAAGTGCATGTAAGTGCCACTACGCATAATGCAATCAAACCGGATAAACCCAATTATCTGAAATATTTCTATATTGTTAATACCAGTCAGCCCAGCGCGCCATAGCGTTTGCGGTAAGCAGCGACTGCTTCTTTATATTGAGACAACTGGGCGTCACCACCGGCAACCGACAGATAATCAAATAAATCATTCAGGTTAGCGATAGAAACGACTGGCATGTCATACGCCTGGCCAACTTCTTGCGCCGCAGAATGAACCGACAGGGCATCATCCTTGCCTGAACGTTCCATACGGTCCAGGGCGATCAGGACCGCACTGGGGGTCGCACCGGCATTACGGATCAGGTCTACCGATTCACGCACCGATGTACCCGCAGAAATGACGTCATCAATAATCACAACCTTGCCTGCCAGTTTGGCACCGACAATGCTACCGCCTTCACCATGGTCCTTGGCTTCTTTACGGTTATAGGCAAACGGCACGTTCCTGCCCATGCGCGCCAATGCCACTGCAGTGGCCGAGGCCAGGGTAATACCTTTATAAGCAGGGCCAAACAGCATGTCAAATTCCAGGCCGGAATCGAGCAGGGTGCGGGCATAAAAATCGGCGATGCGGCCAAGATTGGCACCATCATTGAACAAGCCGGCATTAAAAAAATAAGGTGAGGTGCGACCGGCTTTGGTGACGAATTCGCCAAAGCGTATCACACCAGCCTCGACCGAAAATTGTATAAAATCTTGTCTCAAAGTACTCAAAATAACCTCAATTCCTTTAATTTGTGCCGTTTTCTTTACGAGTCCACAGCATAACATGCGTACTTATCCGGATTTAGTCTGTTTCAGGCGGTAAAACCAGTAAAAATTCCGTCATCATTGCCTCTGCCGCTGACAAATCCACCATATTTTCCTGTATTTGAATGGAAATGGCGTGACAAGTGACGCCAAGTTGCCGTAATTGTATGGTCTGCATTTGCAAATCCTTACATCCGGATAAATCCAGATACAAATCTCCCGCACGGACCGCGACAAAATCGTCTGTTGGCGGTAAGCCAGGCAAGTGCAGTTGCTTGAAAGTCCAGGCTCTGGCATATCGGAAGTCTGGGCCGGTGTACCAGACTGGTTCAAAGCGCACATCCTGACGCTTAAGTACCAAGCTTTCCAGCGCCGCTGTCAAACCTGCAGGTACCGCCTCTTGCGAATGGCACCATGCACTGACATCCAGCATGATCATGCGTTTTCCCGGACGTGGCGTGCAATTGGCCAGATGACGTGCCAGTTCACGGACATCATCATTTGCTACTTCTGCCTGCAAGTGTGGATGTTGCGGCGACACGGGCGAGATCTCAGCGATAGCCGCCAGCGTACGGTGCATGCGCGCGGCTGGCTCGGTCCATGCAAATTCCTCTATCGCTTCGGCATACATGCGTGCAGCCAACGCAGGTGCATGATGCTCCTGCACGAATTGCCTTGCCCTTAGCCCCAAGAGCTGACGGGACGCGACGTCATCATGTAGCTGGCTGATGGCCTGCACTAATTCAGCTTGCGTAAAATTGTCCGGCATTGCCCTTACGGCATTCTCCGGCAATTCTGCCATGGCACCGTTGCGGTTCAAAATTACAGGCAAACCATACGCCATGCATTCAAGGATAGCGGCTGAGGTTTCGCCACGCGAGAGTGTACGCAACTGCACTGCGCCATCGGCAGCCTGCATGTATAAGGCAAATTCTTCTGCAGTAGTAAAACCGGTGATGCGTACACGTTCGCAATTGGCGACACGCTCTTGCAACTGCGCACCATATTCACCCGGATCATTCTTGCCAACAAACACCAGATGGCAAGCGTGGTTCTTGCTGAGTGCTGATTCCAGCCAGGCATCCAGCAAGGCATGATTGAGCTTGGTCGGCCCCAGCATGCCAAAGCTGCACAAGACAAAATCATGCTCGTCCATCCCCAGCTTATTCCGTGCGGAGTGTCTTTCAGATGCGGCAGGAATACGCCTTAACAAGGGCACTTGCTGCCACTGACAGGCTGGCCAACCTTTGACCCAGGTACTCGCCAGTTCTTGCGCATAGGCAGAATGTACGATCACGCCCTCTGCACGCTCAAGTATGCTGCTACTGCAAGGGTATTTTGCCATCACGGCAGTGTAATCAGCCGCATTGCGCCTATCCAGCAAAGCTGCATAGCCATGTGAAAGATACAGATGCTGCGCCCATATACCCGGCCTGGATGAACTCATCTCAAGATTGGCAAGCGAATCACTCAGAAAATAATCATGCAAGACCACGATGCCGGGATAGCTGGCAAATAGCGGGTACATATAAGCATGCACGGCAGAATTGCCAAAATGATAGAGAACACGGTCAAAACTGGCAGCATGCTCAACAAACCATTTACTATCATGTATGGCAAAATTGGCTGTCAGCCATGGCGCATCTAGCTGGCTTTGTTCGGCAATCAGGGTGATGTCGTAATAATCGGCCAGCTCAGGCAACAGGTCTGCGCTGTAGTTGGCGATGCCGGAAGCCACCGGAGGCAAAGGTGAAATATACGCCAGCCTTGGTTTGACAGGTGGCAGGCACACATGGACTTTGGCAGCGGCTGTTTGCTGCAAATGGGCATGGCTGACTTCAATCGCATGCAGCGCTTTTTTAGCTGAGGCATCCCAAGAAAATTTCTGGCATTGTTTCAAGCCGTGCTCGCGCAAACGGGCGGCAAATTCAGGCTGCTCAAGTGCCTGCAACATTTTGGCTGTGATCGCCTTTATGTCTCTGGGGTCAAACAAGGCGTCGGGACATTCAAGCACTTCAGGCAAGCTGCTGGTGTTGGCGGCAATCACCGGTGCGCCACAAGACATGGCTTCCAGCGCAGGAAGGCCAAAGCCCTCATGCCAGGAGGGGAAGACGAATAATTTGCAATCCTGGTACAGCAGCGGCAAGTCTTCATCCGGCACAAAACCAGTCAATATGATCTCATCATCTGCCAGTTGCAATTGTGTGACCAGAGCGGCGATACGTTCGCGATCTGCTTTTTGCACGCTGCAAACGATGGCCAGTTGGTGTTGCTGGCGGATTGCCAGCGGCAAACCAGCATATGCCTGGATCAGGCCATCGATATTCTTGCGTATATCGATACCGCCGGTATACATCACCATATCGCGGGTAATACCATAGCGCGCACGGAGAGCATGTATGACCTCATCGCTACAACTGCGCAACTGAAAATGCTCATCCACGGCAGAAGAAATGCTGACCACACGGTCTGGCGACAACTGCAACAAATCCATGCCTTCCTGCCGCGACGAATCAGAGATGGCCAGTAATAAATCAGCGCGCTTCAAACTGGCCAGCTTGCGGTAATACCAGGCCCTTTGTGCAGGGTCATCAAGGTACTGCTTGTCGTACATCAGAGGGATCAAGTCATACAGCGTTACCGCTGTCGGCAGGTGTTCACCCGATATGGCAACGCTGGACACTGCATCATCACCCGAACCTTCAAACAGGCTGGTGACATGGACAAAATCGGGGCGCAAGGCAGCCAGTGCCTGCTCCCTCAGTAATTCTGCCGCACGGCTGCGCCAATAGTTTTGAGGCACCAGTTCTGCCACCGGGCCAGCGGCGCCCCAGGTGACAATGCGCTCTTGCGGTACCATACCAGCAAAGGCGTCACGCAAAGGCTGTATGGTGTCTGGAAACAAGCTGCTCAGTAATAGCCAGATTTCATGCTGGCGAGCATTGCGTACCATGGCTTTGGCCAGTGCCAGTGAATAGCGGCCTATGCCACGGTGACGGCTACCCGTGGATTGACAGGCTTGTAAATCGATAACGATGCGCATGGTGGGTAGTCTGTTTTATTTTTGTCTGCTGCTGCGGCTGCGGTGCATGCGGCTCTGGAGCTCATTCAAAATTCGCAGGCCTTCATCATTGAGCCGGTCAGGCATGACTATTGTCGCCTCTGTCTTCTCAACTTTGGCTGGCATGAATTTTTTGAGCATAAGCTTGATATCACGCAGCAGCTTGGGCAAGCCACCGCTCTTCAACAATTCCACCGAATAACGCATAGGCGCGGTCAGTTTCCAGGAAGAACTGGCATAGACCGCCTTGAGTTCAGCACGCAATTGTTCTTCATTCATGATGGCGCAGGAGGGAAGCTACCCAGAGGGAAAAGTAGGCAAGTATAAACCATCTGCAGGCTTTTCCCTCCCAAGTACACGTATTGCTGCGCTATCTGGTATGCTTTCCATCTCATTTTTTAAGTCACTACCTACCAGCATGACTAAAATCATCTCTGCTAATCTGAATGGCATCCGTTCCGCAGCTAAAAAAGGCTTTTTTGAGTGGATGCAAAAGGAAAACCCTGACGTGGTCTGCGTGCAGGAGCTGAAAGCCCAGGAAGCGGACATGACGCCAGACTTCCTGAATCCGCACCAATTCCATGGACATTTCCACTATGCCGAGAAAAAAGGCTATTCCGGCGTTGGCGTATACAGCAAGAAAGAACCCGATGCGGTCTATATAGGCTTTGGCAGCCCGGAATTCGACGCTGAGGGCCGCTATGTGCGCTGTGATTTTGGCAAGTTATCGGTGATTTCGCTGTACTGTCCCTCTGGCTCTTCCTCGCCGGAAAGGCAGGAAGCCAAGTTCCGTTTCATGGAATTGTTTTACCCGCATCTGCAACAACTGATTGCCGAAGGCAGGGAAATCATCATCTGTGGTGACTGGAATATCGCCCACAAAGAGATTGATTTGAAAAACTGGAAGAGCAATCAAAAGAATTCCGGCTTCTTGCCAGAAGAACGTGCCTGGATGACGCGCCTGTTTGATGAACAGGGCTGGATGGACGTCTACCGTCATCTGCATCCTGAAACGACTGGTGATGCTTATACCTGGTGGAGCAACCGTGGTCAGGCATGGGCAAACAATGTGGGGTGGCGTATCGATTACCATGTTGCCACCAGCGGCATAGGTAAAAAAGCACATACAGCATCAATATACAAGGAAGCGCGTTTCTCTGATCACGCACCGCTGATCATAGAATACAAATAAGCTTTTAGCCTCTTAATAAAATATGGCCGGCAATCGAATTGACGGCCATATTTTTACTTCTGGTGCACTTGCAGATTAACCTGGCAAGCGCTTCACACGGTCACGTTTGACTTCATTCAATTTACCGCCCTGTTCACGCACGTAAGACTCGAACGCTTCCAGGTCGCGGCCTATCAACTCTTTGTCTTTCGCTTGCTTGAGAACGGCAAACCCATCACCACCATCGGCCATGAAGCTGTTCACCACCACGCTGTATTGCTGGTTCAGGTCGAGAGGTTTGCCCTTGATCTTGACATCCCTCACCCGCTCATTAATCCCGGCACGCGGGTCATAGCTGTAGCTTAGCGTGTGTGACACAAACAGTTTTTTAGGATCATTGACTTCACGGCCCAGCCATTGCTGCTGCAGCAGCGTCAGGATTTGCGTGCCTGTCAGCTTCATGCGCACCAGGTTATTGCCAAATGGCTGCACCGCATATAAATCACCATACGATACGGCCACCGGGCCAGTTGCCTTGCCTGAAGGCAGGTCACTGCGTATGCCACCGGCATTCATGAAAGCGACATCAGCACCACCTGCATGCTGCCCATAATGGAGTTGCGAGTCAGCGATGATATTGCCCAAGCTGCTGTCAAACACACCAGCTTCACTATTACGTGACAAAGGCGCACTCAAATTGACGATAGGACGCTGGCGCAAACTCGCTGTTTGTGATGCGACCTGATCGACCAGCTGTTTCGCCGCCGGGTCTGCCTGCAATGCTTGTTGGTCAATCAGATGATTGACAGCCACTGCATTGATCACTTGATTGGTCTTGCGGTCTATTGTCAGGGTTGATTCTGTCAGGAAGGAACCATAACTGCGCCCCTGCACCACCAGCCTGCCATCTATCTTGCAAGTGTAGCCCTGGTGCGAATGGCCAGAAACGACCAGGCTGATGGCCTTGTCGAGTTTTTTACTGATCTCGATAATCGGGCCTTGCAGGCCTTCACAACGGTAACTGGGGTCATTCTCTGATCCTTTATAGGTCGCTCCTTCATGTATTAACACAACGATGGCAGCAACGCCCTGTTTTTGCAGTTCTGGCACATAGCGGTTAATCGCGGTTGCTTCATCCTCAAAACTCAAATGCTTCACTGCATCGCCCGCCACCAGGTTGGGGACATCGGCTGTCACTGCACCGATGAAACCGACCTTGAAGTCACCAACCTGGCGTATCACATACGGTGTCAGCCATGGCTTGTCGCTGCCTAGTTCATGGATGTTGGCACCGAGGTAAGAAAAGCGCGCCCCTTTGAATTCTGCATAGGCGCAACCTGTTGCCGGACATTCCCCCTTGATTTTTCGCATCAGGTCGGCAGTGCCATGATCAAACTCATGATTGCCAACAGCTGTCACTGACAGATCCAGACGGTTCAGTGCTTCAATGACGGGTTCATCTTTCATCAGTGCTGAACCCATGGGGGAAGCGCCGATCAAGTCACCGGCACCGACAAATATGCTGGCACCCACAGCCTGGCGGCGTTCTTTGAGTTTGCTCGTCAGATAGGCATAGCCACCTGCAGGGATAGACATCTTTTGCCCCGGATTTGCCAGGCTATTTTTTGTGAATACATAGGGCACAGGCTGGTCGGCCTGCAAATTGCCATGAAAATCATTGATACTAAATATCGTGATATCCGTGGTTGCACCGGTTGCTGTGGCCACTTTATCGTTGCTGGCACAAGCAGCGAGCATTGCAGCAGCGATGGATATGCTGATTAATTTTAATTTTTGCATAGAAAATATTCTTAAATGAAAAGAATAAGGCCTGCAACAAATGTTCTTGTTGCAGGCCTGTATCAAGTCTGTGTGGTGAGATTTTGCTTCACCACGTCTTCCCTCAGATTAGAAATCTGCCTGGAAAGTTACCGAACTAAAGCGTGGTGCGCCCAAGTAGTAGAACACACCTTTGGCAGAAGCGCCTGGATAGGCGACTGCATTGGTGATGTTAAAACTGGATGGGTTACGATATTTTTCGTTCGTGATATTGCTGATGCTCAGACGAATTGTTGGTTTTTTGAACCAGCTGGTGTTCGGGAATTGATAACCAGCATCAAAACCCAGCAATGTGTATCCAGGTACGAATTCATCATTCGTCATGGTGGCAAACTGGCTGCCTGTATATTTCATTTTCAGACGTGTGTACCAGACTGCTGTTTCGTATTGCGCACTCAAACCAGCTTTCCATTCTGGCGTCAAGGTCATCGCCTTACCAGCTGTTGGAATGTAGACACCTTTTGCCACTTGCAGGTCGTCTTTGATTTCGCTCTTCGCATAGCCAACGGAACCATAGAAAGACCAACCATTGACTGGAGTGTTACCCATTTCAATTTCAAAGCCTTTGGTTTTTACTTTACCAACATTGGTAACCGAGCTTTGAGCAGAGACAGGATCAAAAGCAGTTGCCTGACGGTCAGTAAAGTCTACTGTGTAAACCGTTGCCGACGCTGTCAGCCTGTCACTTTGGAGACGATAACCCAAATCGAAGTTGTAAGAAGTTTCTGGTGGAACTTCTGCGAAGCCTACGCTACCATCAGGATTGATTTTCGCGTTATTTGTCGTTGAATAGACAAAGTTTGGCGGTACCTTCATGTTACGCGCCAGGCTGGCGAAGATCTGATTGTTATTATCGAGCTGATAGCGTGCACCCAACTGCGGCAAAGCTTTGGTGTAAGTACGTTCAATATTGTAAGTGACGCCTGAATTGGTGCCTTCATTCGCATAGTTAGTAAAGTCACGTTTCATGGTAGGAACGCGTACACCAATATTGATGCTCAGCTTGTCATTCAACAGGCTGATTGTATCTTGCAAGGAGAACTGGTAAGCAGTACTGATGGTTTTCCAGTCACGGCTTTGGAAAGGCGTGCCATCAGGACGAGTGATACGGCCATCCTTCAACCAGATGTCAGATGCATTGCCGTTGGCATCAACAGCAACCATAGGGCCGAACTGTTCATGCGTTGCACGTTCATACCAGACACCAGCCAGGATTTGGTGGTTGTCGATAGTGTGAACAACGGAAGCTGTTACACCAGGGCGGTTAGTGCGTGTCACGCTACTGTTGGCAACAATCACTTTATCCAATGTATCGCCATCACCGTTCAAATCGACACCAGCTGTCAACTTGCCTGTAGCAGGGTTCAGGAATGCAGATTCAGTTTGCAGACGTTGTTGTACGCCGCCCGTGCCATAACCATACCAGAAGTAAGGAATGACTTTGACATCGGTGTTTTCATTGATACGGAATTTGCCAGTGACAGAGAAAATCGCGTTTTCAAACGGATTTTTTGTCAGTTGGTAGTACGTGTCAGCATTGGCTACAGTAGGATCATTGTCAGCCTTGCCTTTGGTCGGTGTGACATGACCAGCAAATTTGGTTGAATAATCGTAGTAGTAACCATTTTTTGCCAGATCAGCCAGATTGAATGTACTGATGTTCTGGTTGATTGCACGGTTGTACAACAGAATTGCATTGATGGAATTGAATTTGTCGAAATCGATGCGATAACCAACATCTACGTGATTACGGTCAGCACCGCCTTCGCCTTTCCATTTGTCAGCTTGCGCATGGGAAGCAGAGATAAAGAAACGGGAACGGCCATCAGCCCACAAACCAGTATCGTAACGCAGGAAAGTTTTGGACAGTTTCAAACCACCCAGTGTTTGCATAACGCGGAAACGTTTTTCCTTGGTTGGATCACAAGTAACGATACCAAAGTTACCGCCTGTTGCGCCAATTTGTGGAGAGTCAACGTCAGTTGAACCTTGAGTCACGAATTGAGTACAGGTATTTTCCTGATCCACGAATTCTTGTGGGAACACAGAAAAGCTACCAGAGTCATTGACTGGTACACCATTGATCGTGGCACCGATCTGGTCACTGTTAAATCCGCGCAGTGTCAAACCGCCACCAAACAAACCAGTTGCATCATAGTTGAAACTATTGACCGCAGGCATCAGTTCCAGCGCTTCATAGGCATTGCCTGTAGGACGCTGTTTGGCCAATTCTTCTGCAGTGATCGTACTACGTGCTTTTGGTGCATTTTCTTGAACCATCAAGCCCATACCGACTTTTTTGCCGGTGATGGTGACGCGATTTGCATCAGGTTGCTCAGTGGATTCTGTCTGCTGCGCATAAGCAGTGGACATGCTCAGGCATACCAGTTGGCATGCGACTGCAACCATCGACAAGCGCGATGGAAATGCGGACGATTTGTTTGATTGTTTCATTGAAGCTCCCGAATCATTTTACAAATGGAAATAAAAAAATAGTGCAAAACCCCGTTTATCATCTCAAGCCACCGCAACTGCCTGATGACATCCCCTTCACCGCTCGTTTTTTTGCCAAATATGTTGGCTTTTTTTTGTAACTGGTTGTAATTCCACAACAAACACCTGCGATGACATGTCACATTAGAAAAAATCTCGGCCAATTTTTCCGCGCAAACGATTGCTATTTTTGAAAATTGAAAGTTTCAAATGACGCAAACGATTGCTATTTCTAAACAAAAAACAGACGGACCTTTTTACAGTGCGTCTATCTCCTAGTGACATCTTTAAACTTGAGCAATTTGCCGGGGCAAATGTCTGTCGATCAGATATTTTGATATGTGAAAATAGTCTATCACATAAAATTTTGAACTTGCAGAGTGTCCCATCCAATTATTAAAGGATGATGACAAAGTGGTCTTAGGGGCAAGTTTTTGTCACAATTGTGCGACAAATTGCCATTTGAATACTGTTTTTGTTTGAAAAATACTTACTTTCCCAAATATACGACGGGAGCAATGCCTTTGACATTGGTTTGATAGGGCGGCAAGGCGCTGATACTGACGCCTTTGGCATGCGCATATAAAGGCATGACTTCCGGGAAGTGGTTGCGGATTTCTGCAATACGGGTAGTACCTGCGGGGTGGGTAGACAGCCATTGTGGTGGAGCACCTTTACTGACCATGCCCATTTTTTGCCAGAGTGCAACACCAGCACGCGGGTCATAACCCGCCCTGGCGGCAATATCGAGGCCAACGATGTCAGCCTCCGTTTCGTCACCACGGGAAAATGCCAGCATGCCAAACTTGGCGACCCCACCAGCTACGCCGCCCGCAATGTTGGGGTCATAGCCCTTCGCACCAGCCCACAATTCGGCCAGTTTGATGCCGACATTTGCAACTGTCGCCTTGCCAGCACGTTCAGCGCCATGTTCACGCAGGGCATGGGCAATTTCATGGCCCATGACAATGGCAACTTCATCGTCAGTCAGTTTCAGGGTATCAAGGATGCCGGTGTAAAACGCGATCTTGCCGCCTGGCATGCAATACGCATTGACTTGCTTTGAGCCAATCAGATTGACTTCCCATTTCCATTGTTTCGCCCGTTCATTCCATTTCAGCGCATACGGTATCAGTTTTTGTGCAATTGCCCGCAAGCGTATCACCTGCGGGTGGCTGGCAGGTCCCAAAGCATGCTTTTGTTCAGCGACCTGCATGGTCTGCGCATACTGCGCCGCCGCCTGACTCTCCAGAGCACCAGTCGGGGCCAGTTTTCGCAAGATAGACATTTCGCCCACCTTGACGCCATCCTGCTGCGCATTGCTTTGCGTGTAACCGGGCGCAGCGAGGGCAAACAGGCTGGCAAATACGACGGCAGAGTGACTCAGTTTCATGATGGGTTGTAGAAAGAAGATACGCAAGATGATAAGCGCAAATGGGAGCTATCCGCGTTTTTTTAAAGACCTGTCCTCTTTAAAAATTTAACACAAGCCTCGTCATATCACCTGTTCATCCTTTATCCATCAGTTCACAAGAGATTGCGAACGCTCTCCAGATCGCCGATGCAAATAGCGTACATAGACATTTCTGATAAAAAAATAACTATTTCTGGAATAAAATACTTTCATATATGTTCTACTTATCATCTTTCGCCGTGGCAACGCATGCCTGAAAGCGAGAGGAATATTATAAATATGAAAAGAGCTCTATGAATACCCTAGCCAACAAGCCCCCAGGAGGGCGCTATCAGTACATCGATTTCCTGCGAGGTTTTGCAGCCCTGCTCGTGATTTACCAGCATACGATTGATTTTGCTTCGATGGCACAAGCAAATGTGCAGTTGAATGCCGTAGAAGTCGCCATCGCGCATTTTTTTTCCAAACAAATTGGCATAGGAGAAATAGGCGTCTGTATTTTTCTCATGGTTAGCGGCTTTGTCGTACCGTTCAGCTTGTCCACTTATCCAGTAGAACCAGTCAAAACCTTCGTGATACACCGTTTTTTCCGCCTGTATCCGGTCTACTGGCTATCAGTTGTCCTTGGCCTGATTTTTGTGTGGTGGCGTTTTGGCGTTAGCCAGGGGGGTAATAACATAGACTGGCTCATGTTTTTCACCAATCTGACCATGTTCCAGGCTTTTGTGGGTATCGACAACATCATCGGTTCTTACTGGACCCTGGCACTGGAACTCTTGTTTTATTTTTTCTGTATCTATCTGTTTTCGCGCGGAAAAATGACTTCTTTAAAGAACATAGTGCTCTTGATGCTGGCAGTCTTGCTGTTACCTAAATTGTTCCATCGCCTGATGACTGTATCGGCCTATTCCGCGAATGTCCTGTTTTATCTGCGTTACATAGGCTATATGTTCTTCGGGCTGTTGTACCGCGACTGGTTGCTGAACAAGGACAGTGCGTCTGGAATGAAAGCCTTGTTTGTGCTGGTCTGGACTTTTTTAATCTTTACCGGCCGGGACATCCTGCACTTCTGGACACTGGATACCGCACAATTGAGATCCCCGGCTGCACAACTGATTGCGATCACCATTTTCATTTTGACGACGACGGTATTCAAGATACAGGGAAAGCTGGGTAGCTTTTTAGGAAAAATCAGTTACTCCATGTACCTGTTTCATCCGGTGATTTTTTATCCTTTATACACCTACGTCTGGAGGAGCTTGCCTACTGACTGGCAATCGCACCCTAACCTGTTCTTTGTGATGTCTGCCTTGTTGACGATTGCCTTTTCCTACTGCACATACCGCTGGCTGGAAGAACCCTCCATCGCCCTGGGTAAAAAACTTACCCGGCAACGCCAGACAAGTTCGCTACCACCAATAAGCAACATGAAGGTTCACATGTGATTTTTAAGAATACCTGATGGAAAGGCAGCCTATTTTTTTCGCATACGGAAAACCGCCAGGCTGCCACGCAAATTCGGCAACCAGGTCACTGGCTTTCCTTCATGGAGAGCCACACATTCCAGTACGTCCAGGCCGACTTCTGTCGCGAGGTCAGAAAAATCCAGTATCGTTGCGCAGCGCACGTTCGGTGTGTCATACCACTCATACGGCAATGATGTTGAGACAGGCATCTTGCCACGCAATAAGGCAGTGCGGTGTGGCCAGTAGCCAAAATTGGGGAAAGAAACGATGGCCTCATTCCCCACCCTGGCGATGTCACGTAACAGTGGTTCTACATGCTTCATCATCTGCAATGAAGACAGGCACATGACAGTATCGAAGGCATTGTCTTCAAACATGCCCAGGCCATTTTCCATATCCTGTTGTATGACATTCACACCGCGCGTGGCGCAGGCGAGCACCTTGTCGTCAGCAATTTCTATGCCATAACCATTACATTGCTTGTCGCTTTGCAGGTAATCGAGCATGACGCCATCGCCGCAACCGACATCAAGTACTTGTGCCTGCGGTTTGATCCAGTGAGCAATAAAAGCCAGGTCTGGCCGCAAGACGTTTAACTCAGAAAAATTCATGCTGCGGCTCCCAACGATTCGGCTTGCAGTTCTGCCTGTATTTCAGCTTGCAATTCTGCATCTATGCGCTGGTAATACGCAGCGATCAGGTTCAGATAACGCGAGTCATCCAGCAGGAAGGCGTCATGGCCATGCGGTGCATCGATTTCTGCATAACTGACGGTGCGTTTGTTGCTGACCAGGGCTTTGACAATTTCACGGCTACGCTCTGGTGAAAAACGCCAGTCAGTAGTAAACGAAGCGAGCAGGAACTTGGCCCTGGTCTGCGCGAGTGCCTTGGCCAGATCACCACCGGTATGGCGGGCCGGATCAAAATAATCGAGCGCCTTGGTGATGAGCAGATACGTATTCGCATCGAAATAATCCGAGAATTTATCGCCCTGATAACGCAAATAAGATTCAATTTCAAAATCGACGCCATAACCAAACTGGTAGTCGCCACCTTTCAGGTCACGGCCAAATTTCTCGGCCATGTCGTCGTCTGACAAATAAGTAATATGCCCTATCATGCGTGCCACCCGCAAACCACGGCGAGGTACTACGCCATGTGCATAAAAGTCTCCGCCGTGAAAATCGGGATCAGTCAAAATCGCCTGGCGTGCCACATCATTAAAGGCAATGTTTTGCGCCGACAGTTTGGGCGTAGAAGCCACCACTACGCAATGACGCAGACGGTCTGGATACAAAATGCTCCAGGCCAGTGCCTGCATGCCACCGAGTGAGCCACCCATGACGGCGGCAAATTGTGTAATGCCAAGCCGGTCTGCCAGCCTGACCTGGGCATTGACCCAGTCTTCGACTGTCACTACAGGAAAATCTGCACCATACGGTTTGCCAGTCGCAGGATTGGTGTGCATGGGGCCGGTAGAACCGAAACACGAGCCCAGGTTATTAACGCCAATAACAAAAAAACGGTTGGTATCAACTGGTTTGCCAGGCCCGACCATATTGTCCCACCAGCCCACGTTCTTGGGCTCATCGGCGTACACACCGGCGACATGATGCGAAGCATTCAGGGCATGGCAAATCAGGACTGCATTGGATTTGTCGGCATTGAGCTGACCATAGGTTTCTACCATCAGGGTATAACCCGCAATTGAGGTACCGTTTTGTAAGGCCAAAGGCTCGTCGAACTGAAACGCCTGTGGCGCCACAACTCCGACTGATCCAGGTGAGGATGACATACACTCTTCCATCGGGATTGAACCCGTTATCAAAAAACTCAGGAAGGCTAAAAGGTGGGCTGAATGTGGAAAGGGGAAGCTGCATTCAAGCTCGCTTTAGCCGTATTTATCATTCGGGATATTTTCCGAAACGCGCCCGCAAGCTGATTTTCAAATCGGCGCAATAGGTGAAGGATAAACCAAGTCTGGCACCGAGGTCAAACCCCGCGCACCAGAGCATTACAATTTTAGTGCAGCCTTGTTAATGTATAGTCGGCAACTGCGCACCCATGGCCGCCAGAGTTTCCCTGATGGTGGCCGAGTCATAGCTGCGCAGGATTTTTTTAACGTGACCTTGCAGGGCATCGAGACGGGTATTCAATATCTCTTGCTTGATTTCTGGCAACAACGCTGCCGGCATCGACAATTCACGGAAACCCATGCCTGCCAGCAGACGGGTCAGGCGTATATCCCCCGCCATGCCACCACAGATGGAGACGGGAATCCCCGCTTTTTCACCTGCCGTAATGATCATTTGCAAGAGCTGCAAAATAGCCGGATGCAAATCATCATACAAATGGGCAACTTCATGGTCTGCCCTGTCGATTGCCAGCGTATATTGAATCAGGTCATTAGTACCAACTGACAGGAAGTCCAGTTTCTTGACAAACATGGGCAACGACAAGGCTGCCGCCGGGATTTCTATCATGGCACCGATGGCGATCTCTGTATCAAACTCCTTGCCTTCCTTGCGCAACTCAGTCTTGGCCTGTTCTATCATGGCCAGGCTCTGGTCTATTTCAAAACCATGGGCCATCATTGGTATCAGTATCTTGACCTTGCCAAAGGCCGACGCACGCAAGATAGCGCGCAATTGCGTCAGGAATAATTGTGGCTCTGCCAGGCAATAGCGAATCGCACGCAAGCCCAGCGCCGGATTAAGGATATTGTGCTCAGTCGTATCCAGCGGTTTGTCGGCACCGACATCCAGTGTACGTATCGTCACTGGCCTGCCTTTCATGGCTTGTACTGCCGTGCGGTAAGCGTCGAACTGTTCTTCTTCTGTCGGCAGCTTGTGTTGCTGGCCGCTGCTTTCCATGAACAAGAACTCTGAACGGAACAGGCCTACTCCACTGGCACCAGCCTCCAGCGCATGAGCGGCATCCTGCGGCAATTCTATATTCGCCAGCAAGGTGATCTCGACGCCGTCCTGAGTAATCGCCGGTGTCTTTTTAAGTTTGTGGAGTTTTTTCCTGGCTTTGGCCAGTATGGTCTGACGGTCGCGATATTGTTCGAGCACCAGAGAACTTGGGGCAACGATAACGACACCGGCATCACTATCGATGATGAGCCAGTCGTCCTGCTCTATCAGGCGTGATGCATTGCCCATGCCGACCACAGCAGGTATACCGAGGCTGCGCGAAACGATGGCGGTATGAGAATTGTGTCCGCCTTCATCCGTGACAAAACCGGTGAAAGCAACATCGCGGAACTGCATCATGTCTGCCGGAGAAATATCCCTGGCAACCACGATCATATTGGCATTGCGTTCATCAATACCTTCTGAGCGTATGGCGCTGCCAGCGGTGCCAGTCAATACCTTGAGTACCCGCTCTGCGACCTGTTGTATATCAGCCTTGCGTTCACGCAGATAGTCATCTTCAATTTCATCAAACTGGGCTGACAATTCATCGATCTGGCTAACCAGTGCCCATTCGGCATTGTAGTGTCGGGTGCGGATAATATCGAGTGGTGCTTCCGAGATCATGGGGTCAGACAGGATCAGCACATGAACGTCGATGAAAGCACCAAGTTCTGTCGGCGCATCTGCCGGTAAATCCGACCAGATAGCCTGTAATTCTTTATGTACCTGGGCAATGGCCAGTTGCAATCTCTGCACTTCGGATTCGATCTGCTCTTGCCCGACCAGGTAGTGTTGTACATCCAGCGCCGCAGGACGCAGCAAGTGGGCGCGCCCGATTGCTATACCGCGTGAAACGGGGATGCCTTGCAGTGTAAAAGATGCCATGCTGTGTCCCCCAAAATTCTTTATCTTCGGGCAGTATGCTGCTACTGCCCTGTCTTATTTCTAGTGTACAGATGTTCGCTAAGCATAAGACTTCATGCAACATTTATTGCAAGAGATTTTGCTGATTCAATCAAAGAAGGACAAGGTAAACGAATAGAGTTAAAACGACAATGAGAAATATGTTGCGATATGTTGCGATATGTTGCCGACCTGGTTGCCAACTCAGTTACCAGTTGTTTCGCTGGTGAACTGGACATGCAAAATCAGCCACACATGGTTGCTCATGCCTGGTCATTTTTCGTTTATTCACCCTCGCCAAACTTGTCATTGATCAGCGCTTGTATCGCATCAAAACAGGCTTGCTCATCAGCGCCATCGGTCTCTAACAACACTTTACTGCCCTTGCCCGCTGCCAGCATCATGACACCCATGATGGACTTGCCGTTGACACGGCGGTTATTGCGGGTCAGCCATACTTCAGCCTTGAATTTGCTGGCGGTTTGTGTAAACTTTGCCGATGCGCGGGCATGCAAACCCAGCTTGTTGATGATTTCGATTTCTTGTTGGATCATGCTTCACTTTCTTTCTTTTTTAACCGGGGGAAAGGCGGACTCTGTTGTCGAGTCTGATCGCGCCATTCTGGCCACCGGCCAGCGCCATCTCCACCACAACATCCAGTACATCACTACGATAAGTTATCGCCCGCAATAACATGGGCAGGCTGATACCGGCAATAATCGCTACCCTGTCAGGGTCACCCAGTTGCCGGCAGCAATTGGAAGGCGTGCCACCCATGACATCGGTAATCACCAGCACGCCGGAACCATCGTCCAGACGCAATACTGCTTGACGCGCCAGGCGATTGACTTCATCGATATTCTGGTCGGCAATCACGTCTATCGCCTCAAACCGCTCGGGCATGCCACGGAATACGTGTGCGGCAGCCTGCATAAAAGCAGTGCCCAGGGGTGCATGCGTCATTAAAAGTATGCCAACCATCGTTCTTTAACTCTCTTGTGGCGGCCAGCGCTGGCCGTCCTCTTTCATTTATTTAAACTACAAATTCAGTTGCAAATTAAGCTGCAATGGCGGCTTCCAGTGCATCAATGAACATGCCAGCAACATTGAAGCCTTTTTGCTGGGTGATTTCCTGGAAACAGGTGGGGCTGGTGACGTTGACTTCTGTCAAATTCGCGCCAATAACATCTAATCCTACCAGCAACAGGCCTCTTTGATAAAGTTCAGGTGCCAAAGTCTGTGCAATCTCAAGATCACGGGCAGACAAGTCTTGCGCCACACCCAGGCCACCAGCGGCCAGGTTGCCCCTGACTTCACCGTTTTGCGGAATACGCGCCAGGGAAAACGGCACGACCTTGCCACCGATGAGCAATATCCTTTTGTCACCATGGACAATTTCAGGGATATAGCGCTGCACCATGATGGTACGGCTGCCATTCACTGTCAAAGTTTCAATGACAGAACCCAGGTTCATGCCATCTTCACGGATGCGGAAAATACCGGTCCCGCCCATGCCATCGAGTGGCTTGAGAATAATGTCCTGGTGTTCTCTATGGAAAGCGCGGATGCGTTGCTCATCGCGCGTCACCAGTGTCGGTGCCGTAAACTGGCTGAACTGGGCAATGCTGAGCTTTTCATTATGATTGCGGATGGCTGCGGGTTTATTGAATACCTTAGCGCCCTGCTGCTCTGCGAGTTCCAGCAAATAAGTCGCGTAGATATATTCCATATCAAATGGCGGGTCTTTGCGCTGCAGTACCGCATCGAAAGTACTCAAGGGTAATGACGCAGGCTCAGACAACCTGAACCAGTCCTGGCTATCGCCGGTCAATGTAATACGGCTGATATTGGCTATCACTTTGCCGCTGTCCAGCGCAATATCGTCAGGACCAAAGGCGTAGATCGCGTAACCGCGCTTGTCTGCCTCCACCATCATGGCGTAAGTGGAATCTTTATACGTCTTGAATTGTGACAGCGGGTCGGTCAGGAAAGCAATTTTCATGAATGTACTCAATACTCTTGGCTAAATAATAATTTGGTTGCTGATTTGATATTCAATAAACCTCAGGATTTGGATCAGTTTTTTCCAGTTCCAGTGACGCTGCCAGCAAAGCCAGGCGCGCCACTACACCATACATGTAAAAACGATTTGGTGCTGCCGTGCCAGGTTTTGCTTTCATGTCCGGCACCGCATGTTGCTGGGCAAAAGCCAACGGCACGAAATGCATGCCAGGTGCGTTCAGGTTTTCATCCACACCTCGGTCTTCATGCACGCGGTAGAAACCA
This sequence comes from Undibacterium sp. Ji42W, assembly GCF_049340405.1. NCBI lineage: Bacteria > Pseudomonadati > Pseudomonadota > Betaproteobacteria > Burkholderiales > Oxalobacteraceae > Undibacterium > Undibacterium sp. Ji42W. Next base: position 122,337 of record NZ_JBMPOV010000014.1, on the reverse strand, counting down.
CCGACGACATAACGGTCTATCATGTACACCACAGGCTCCGCCACGGATTCATTGATTTGCTCAAAGGAATATACGCCTTCCTGCACGATGACGTCCCTGACTTCCATGCCGTCCTTGATGACCGACATCTTGTTGCGTTGCTTGCGGTTGAGGTCACGCACTTCGCTGGAATCATGCACCGTCATGATGCCCATGCCATAAGTCCCAGCATCCGCCTTGACGATGACAAAAGGTTTTTCCTTGATGCCGTATTCCTTGTATTTCTTGCGTATCTTGGCGAGGATGGTATCGACTGCGGCCACCAGCGTATCTTCCCCAGTGCGGTCATGGAAATTAACATCTTTGCACTTGATAAAGAAAGGGTTCAGCATCCAGGGGTCGATGTCCACCATCTTGGCAAACTTCTTGACTACTTCATCATAGGCATGAAAGTGATTGCTCTTGCGGCGTAAAGCCCAGCCGGCATGCAGCGGGGGCAGCAAGGTTTGCTCGTTGATGTCTTCCAGTATTGCCGGTATGCCCGCTGACAAATCATTGTTCAGCAAGATCGTGCAAGGATCGAAATTCTTCAGGCCCAGGCGGCGGCCATTGGCAGAACGCTCCAATGGTTCAAGTATCAACTGGCTGCCATCTGGCAAATCTATAGGAGTTGGTTCGGTGATATCCGCTGACAGCGAACCCAGACGCACATTCAGGCCAGTCTGGCGGAAAATCTGCATCATGCGTGCAATGTTTTGTAAATAAAACACATTACGGGTATGGCTTTCAGGGATGACCAAAAGATTTTTAGCATCCGGGCAATACTTTTCTATCGCCGCCATCGCCGCTTGCACGGCCAGTGGCAACATCTCTGATGCCAGGTTATTAAAACCGCCAGGAAATAAATTGGTGTCAACCGGTGCCAGTTTGAAACCGGCATTGCGCAGATCAACTGAGCAATAAAATGGCGGCGTATGCTCCTGCCATTCAAGACGGAACCAGCGTTCTATCGCAGGTGTCGCTTCTAATATCTTTTTTTCAAGATCGAGCAGGGGGCCGTTGAGAGCGGTGACGAGATGCGGAACCATAATGACCTTTTGGAGAGCAAGCTATTGCCAAAAATGAACGCCGACCTCAGCGCCACAGGCAAATCATGACTTGATAAGCTTGGGATGAAATGCCCGTAATCAAGTCGGAATTATCCCAGGCCACACAAAAAATCACGCAGACTTGGCTAAAAGATCAAAATGTTCAACCACAGGGGCACTGGCAAAATAAGGACCGACGATAGCACGCCATTCTGCAAACGCCGCAGATTCACGAAAATCAACGGTATGATTTTCCAGCGTTGCCCAATAGATCATGAGCAGGTAACGTTCTGGCGACTCTATCCCTTTTTGTACCTTGAAACCGAGAAAACCCTGGGCATGACGTATCACTTCATCAAGACCACGTTGTATGGCGACATCAAACTCGGCTTGCTTGCCAGCTTGTATGCGTAAATCAGCTAACTCCAAAATCATATTGACCTCTTTGAAATGAAAAAATAGCTACTTTGCTTCTGCATCAACTTTTAAACCAAACCCCGGTCACTCAGCTCTTTCTTGATATAAGCATAAAACACCGGCGCCGCAACCACACCTGGGACACCGAACAAGGTTTCCATGACGAGGATGGCAGTCAGCAATTCCCAGGCCCTGGCATTCACCTGCGCGCCAATGATGCGTGCATTCAAAAAGTATTCTGCCTTATGGATCACAATCATGAATACCAGGGAGGCAATGGCCACATTCAGTGATTGCGATAAACCCACGATCACAATCACGGTATTGGAAATGATATTACCTGCGACAGGAATCAAACCTGCAAGGAAGGTAATGGCGATCATGGTCTTGGTCAGTGGCAGATGGACGCCAGCCATAGGCAGGATGGCAGCCAGGTAAATGGCCGTAAACACGGTATTGATAAGGGAAATCTGCACTTGGGCAAACACGATCTTGTGAAAGATCTGGCTCAGATTACTGATTCTGCTCAACATGGCGGCAGCAAAGGGTTTGTGGTTACTGTCACCAGTAACATCACGCAGGGCAACCATGCTGCCTATGATCATACCGAGCAACAGGTGTACGATAAGATGGCCTGCTTCCGGCACTATCTGCTTGGCCTCGCCAGCATGTTCGCGCAGCCAGTGCGTCATCATCTCTCTTAAGGATTCAACATCTTCCGGCAGGTTAGTACTTACCCACTCAGGCAGTTGATGGCGCGAAGCTTCAATGATATCTGCCAGCCTTTGCAGCAGGTTTTGCAGGTTCCCGGCATCACTGCGCAAGAAAGCATGGATGCCCCAGCCTATCAGGATCAGGCCAGTAATCAGGATAAAGGATAAAAACACCACAGCAATCATGCGCGGCTGCTTGTGCCTGAAACGCAGGGCGATGGCCGGTGCCAGCACATGGATAATGGAAAACACCAGCAAACCAGAAAACAGCGCCACCAGCAAACCTGCCTTTAATACCAGCAGCAAGGCGATACCCATCAGGATATATGAGGCATACGCGGACGGTGTGAGCGCTTGATGAGCTTGACCAGGCACATTGGCAGCACGGGCAGAACTGGAAAGAATTTTATCTTTCATTTCAACACTCCAATCAAACCAGCCACCGTGCCCAGCGACAGCGCAACTGCGGCCAGGCCAGAAATCAGAAAACCCGTGGAACGCTTGCCAGCCTCTTGCAGATAAGCCCGTGCATACATGATGCGCCCGACCAGCCATACCAGGCCCAGGGACGCTGCCAGTATGTCGCTAGCCCACATCGCGCATAACCACAGTGCCGGGAAGAAAAAAACCATTTGCTCTACCGTATTGCCCTGCACTCTTACCGCCCGCAAAAATTCTGGCGGGCCATCCATCACCGGTGCCTTGACCCCCAGCTTCATGCGCAAGCGCCCTACTGTCATCACATTCCAGACATACATGCAGAGTACTGCAAGCGTTAACCAGGATGTCCATTGCAAGTGCATAAATTCTCCAGTAGAGGGTATGTATAGGGGGAATGCAAGCAGCATAGATGAGGCCAATGGTGTAAAGTACAAGAATACAATACCAAAAGTACCTTGAAACAGACACTTACATTTTCATGTCTTCTATTTTTATGGTCAGGGCGTTATATACACACTAGCAAGAGACTATCACAGGACATACAGAGAATTACCAGAACCCAGCTGCCCGTTTTTGCCAGTTTGACAAATTCAGAGGCCAAGGCAATGTTGATCACATGATCCAAACCGAAAGAGGTAAAAAAATGACATTCACAAAATTCTCCATGGCTGCATCCATATTGGCATTTTCTGCCACTGCCCTGGTTCCTGCTGCCCATGCTGCCGACTTTGATGATTATGCCCGCGTTGTCAGCGTCACCCCGCAAGTTGAGCAAGTCAATGTGCCGCGCCAGGAATGCCGTACCGAATATGAAACCAGCCAGCGCAATTATCCACGCCAGCAACAGGCAGAACGCAGCAATGGCGGTGCCATCATCGGTGGTCTGGCCGGTGGTTTGCTGGGCAGCCAGGTAGGTGGCGGCAATGGCCGTATTGCTGCGGCTGCCGTTGGTGCAGTGACTGGTGCCATCGTCGGTGACCGTGTCGATAATAATGGCAATAACGGCAATAACTACAATAATAATCAGCCTGTCTATGAAAGCCGCCCTGTGCGCCAGTGCCGCAATATTGATAGCTGGGAAACCCGTACCAATGGCTATGCCGTGACCTATGAGTACCATAACCGTACTTATACTTCTGTCATGCCTTATGATCCAGGTTCACGCCTGCGTATCCATGTATCTTTGACGCCACGCCCTTAAAACCTGCTTACGATCTTACTGCGCGTGCGTGATCCGGGGCTCATGCGCTGCTCAAAATGCTCATGTACTCAAGTACATTCCGCTTTTTGCGCTGCGTTTTGTCACACTTACCCCGCTGACGCCCGCTCGCTACAGATCGCAAACAGGTTTAGCTCTGTCATTCTTACTGCATTAATGCCGCTAAATACCACTTTTAGCGGCATTTTTTATTTCCCGCCTGTGAATTAAATCACAACACTCCTTAAAAAACGCACACACTGCATGAAACATCATGCAATATCATCTGATTGTGCTCAAAACTACTGCAAGACACAGTCGTTTGCCTCGAAAATGACCAGAATCAGCATAGGTTTATAGTATTATCTTGCGGCAAACCTCACGCTCATGCTCCGTCTATCATTCATGCAAATAATGTTAAAAAAATACGGTCTGCTGGTATGGCTATCTCTGATCCTGATTGCAGGGTTTGTCTCCACGACCGTGGCATCTTTTGTGGTCTCCCGCGATGCCATACAACAAGGCATTTCCGAGCAAACCCTGCCCATTACTGGTGACAATGTCTATTCTGAAATCCAGAAAGATATATTACGCCCGGTTTTTGTGTCATCCCAAATGGCGCATGACACTTTTTTGCGTGACTGGATCATCAATGGTGAAGAAGACAAAGACCAGATCATCAAGTATCTGAAAGAAATCAAGCAAAAAAACCACGCGATTTCCAGCTTTCTGATATCTGACCATACCCGCAATTATTATCATGCTGACGGTGTGCTGAAAACCATCAGCGATACTGATCCGCGCGATCAGTGGTTCTTCCGGGTACGCGGCCTGAAAAGCGATTATGAAACCAATGTCGATATAGACATGGCCAATCGCGACACCATGACCATCTTCATCAATTACCGCATCCTAGATTATTCAGGCAAATTCATCGGTGTCACTGGCATAGGCATGACGCTGGACACCATGAAAAACCTGATAGACAGTTATCAGACCCGCTTTCGGAGGAATATCTTTTTCGTCGACCAGAAAGGCAATATTGCCCTGGCTGGCAATAACATGAAAAAGATACGCAGCAACCTGAGTGTCATGCCGGGCCTGGGCAACCTCGCACCGCAAATCCTGGCTAACCGCAAGAGTGAATCCCAGCATCTGGAATACAAGAGCGAGAATGAAACCATCCTCGTCAATGCCCGCTTCATCCCCGAGCTGGGCTGGTATTTGCTGGTAGAGCAGGAAATGGGTGGGGAGATCAAACCCCTGCAAAATATTTTCCTCATCAATATCGCGATCAGCGCTGGCATTACTCTGATCATTTTGGTGATCTTGCTGCTCACTGTAAGACGTTATCAAAAGCGCCTGGAAAAATCCGCTTCCACCGACACCCTGACTAATTTGCTGAACCGCCAGGCCTTTGACTTTGTCTTCCAGCAAGCCCTGCTAGATAGCGAACGCTCCCGCCAGCCTATGTGCGTGATCTTGCTGGATATCGATTTCTTCAAGAAAGTGAATGACAAACAAGGCCATCTGGTGGGCGACCATGTACTCAAGGAAATCTCTCAGATATCCAAACGCTCGCTACGCGAAAGCGACATCATCTGCCGTTGGGGTGGTGAAGAATTTTTGATCTTGCTGAAAAACTGTACGCTGGAAAAAGCTACTTCAATAGCCGAGAACCTGCGCAATACCATCGCCAACAATGACTTCTCGCGCACCACTGACCTGACACGTACCCGTCTGTCGATCACCGTCAGCATGGGTGTGGCTGAATGCAAGGATAAGGAAAGCGAAGCCAGCGTCTTTGAACGTGCAGACCTGGCGTTGTACCAAGCCAAGGAAAATGGCCGCAACAGCGTTTACTTCTCTGAATGAGAATTTCGTGCAGCCGCCAGGTCTATGGTCGGCTGCGTAAATGCCTGATACAAGTCGCCTGCCTGCTGATCCCAATTAATGAGCCTGCTTTGCTGTAAAGCGACTGTCTGCATATCACCTCGCGCAATAGGGCCAGTCAGCGCTGCCTGCGTGCCAAGGGCGAAGACGTTTTCCAGCGACTGCCTTGCCAATGGTGCCGCCATCTTTTGAGCGATCTCTGCTGGTATGCCCGCCGCCTGGTAAGTGCGCAAGGCGACGTCCATCAGTGTCACCAGATAATTGCTGGCAAACACAGAGCCTGCGTGATACAGCAATTTATTATCTGCCTGAATAATCACTGTCTCTGCACCTATGGCCTGCAAAACAGGCAGCAATACAGCCAGCGCAGCCTCGTCGCCTTCCAGGCTGCATATCGTACTGGCGAAATGTTCCGCCAGCAGATCGACATTGGCAAAACTGCGTACAGGATGGACGCTGGCGACTGCTGCACCTACCAGTCTGGCAGACTGTAACTCTGTCGATGCCTTGGCACCACTGCAATGGAAAATAACGCTACCTGCCTTTAGCAAACCGGCTTTCGCAAGTTGCTGGCAAACGCTGGCAATCTGGTCATCACTGACAGTCAGCATGGTGATATCCGCGGCTTGCAGTTGTGCGATATCATCCACAGCCTGCCCAGCACCCAACCAGCTTACTGCATTGCTGGCACTGCAAAGCGTGCGGTTCAACACCTGCTGTATGGCAAACTGTTGCTGGCGCTGGAAATTCCTGCCCAGCACCTTGCCGACTTTACCGGCACCAATGATATTCAGGGTCCTCATGCTTCATTCATCCGGGAAACGGCGCAGGCCTTCAAGATCAAGTATGGTGATGCCACCATAATCCACACTCAGCAATTTTTTCTTTTCCAGCAGTTGCAGTGCCTGGTTGGCACGCTGGCGCGAGACGCTGGAGATATAACCGATTTCTTCCTGCGATATCTGGATTTGCATACTGCTGCCATCCCTCAAACCAGGGTTAAGATAAGGGTGGAACATGGCTGCCAGGCAACGGGCGACGCGGGTGTCAGGATCAAGCATGCGGTCGTATTCAACCAGTGATATAAACAGTCCCAGACGCTCGTTCAACTGATGCAAGAGAAAACGGTTAAATGGGATGCTGTTATCCAGCAGGTGCGTAAAAGTAGTACGCGGCATATAGGCAACGCGGGTATCACGCAATGCCACCACATCATAACGGCGCAACTCAGTTTTCAATAACGAGCCTTCACCAAACCAGCCGCCCGCCAGCATGCAACTGAAAGTCACCGTCTTGCCATCCGGTGAAATGCTGCTCATCTTCAGGAAACCTTCAATCACACCCATCCAGTGCTCTACCGGATCGCCCTTGCGACAGACATAGCCGCCTGCCGGAATGAAGCGTTCAACGACTTCGTCTTCCACTTTTTGCATGTGTTCTGGCGACAGCATGCTGGCCCACAAGGACTTGGCAAACCGCTCTTTCGGGTCGCTGATTTTTTTTGTCATATTTGTGCAACGCACCACAGATAATTGGGTCAAATTTTCAGATTGTCGGTCGAATGACAACCGCCGGCGCATGAAGGGTCTACTATTCCCATCAACAAAAAGAATTACGGAGACATTGTAAGCGACTTGCCCATTACAGCGAAGACTGTAGGCATTCCAAGGCAATTCATTGCAGCATGCCACTACAATACCTACCGTAAAAAGTCCCTCTGCGCAGACATCGTAAGTAAGCAGTAAGGACGCATCAGGACACTCACAATAGAATAAGCCCCATAAATGACAGGCTAGTGGTGGAGACATGAATCAAAAAGAAGCAGCGAATTCGACTTTTCCCAGGTTGCTATTGCAGCATGGGAAAACACGGCCGCAACATCCGGCCTTCCGCGAAAAAGACCTTGGTATCTGGCAAACCTGGAACTGGCAGCAAGTCAATGCAGAAGTGCGCGCCCTGGCCTGCGGCCTGGCGGCGCAAGGCTTTAAACGTGGCATGAACCTCGCCATCATCGGTGACAACCGCCCACGCCTGTACTGGGCCATGGCTGCCGCACAATGCCTGGGTGGCATACCTGTGCCCTTGTATCAGGATGCGCCAGCTGCCGACATGGCCTATGTATTGGAAAATGCAGAAATCGTCTTCGCTATCGTCGAAGATCAGGAACAAGTTGATAAGCTGCTCGACATCAAACAACAGTATGCAGGTATACAACATATCGCCTTTGATGATGATCGTGGCATGCGCCATTATCGCCAGCCAGAGTTGACATCCTATGCTGCCCTGCAGGAGCTGGGGCGTGCTTTTGATATCACCCATCCTGATTTTTTCATGAAAGAAGTAGAGCTTGGCCAGCCAGATGACACGGCTGTCATGCTGTACACCTCAGGCACCACAGGCAAGCCCAAGGGCGTCTGCCAGTCACACCGTTCCTTCATGACTGCGGCAATGGGCGGCATGGAATTTGACCAGCTCACGGCAAAGGAAGATATCCTGTCTTACCTGCCCATGGCATGGGTGGGTGACCACCTGTTTTCCTTCGCCCAGGCGATGGCTGTGGGTTTTACAGTGAATTGCCCTGAGTCCAGCGAAACTGTCATGACGGACTTGCGCGAAGTCGGCCCCACTTATTATTTCGCCCCACCACGCGTGTTTGAAAATATGCTGACCACAGTCATGATACGCATGGAAGATGCAGGCAGCATCAAGCGCAAACTGTTTGCCCATTTCATGGACCTGGCACGTCGTGTCGGTTCTGACATTCTTGATGGCAAAACCGTCAGCGGCATGGACCGTTTGCAATATGCACTAGGCAATCTGTTGATTTATGGCCCGCTGAAAAATGTACTTGGTTTGTCACGCGTACGCGTCGCCTACACTGCCGGTGCCGCCATCGGCCCTGACCTGTTCCGTTTCTATCGTTCCATCGGTGTCAACCTCAAGCAGTTATATGGTTCTACTGAAACCTGTGCCTATGTCTGCCTGCAGCCGGACGGCAAGATCAAGTTTGATAGCGTAGGTGCCGCCGCGCCTGGTGTTGAAGTAAAACTGGCAGAGAATGGTGAAGTACTGGTCAGGTCAGATGCCATGCTGACAGGCTACTACAAACGCCCCGATGCAACAGCAGAAGTCATGGACGAACAGGGTTATTTCCACACTGGTGACGCGGGCGTCTTTGACCAGGATGGACATCTGAGAATCATCGACCGCGCAGCCGATGTAGGCAAGATGAACCAGGGCGATATCTTCGCGCCCAACTACATAGAAAACAAACTCAAGTTCTTCCCCTTCATCAAGGAAGCCGTGGCCTTTGGTCATGAACGCGATACCGTCTGTGCCTTCATCAATATCGATATGGAAGCAGTCGGCAACTGGTCAGAAAGACGCGGCATTGCTTATTCTGGCTACACCGATCTGGCAGCCAAGGCAGAGACGTACCAACTGATACTGTCGTGCATCGAAAAAGTCAATGCTGATCTCGCCAGCGAAGACTTGATGGCAGGCACACAGATACATCGCTTCCTGGTGCTGCACAAAGAACTCGATCCCGATGATGATGAGCTGACCCGTACCCGCAAGGTCAGACGCAAATTCATCGCTGAAAAATATGCCGTATTGATAGAAGCCCTGTATTCAGACAAGCGTACACAATTCATAGAAACCCTGGTCAAGTTTGAAGATGGCCGCCAGGGCAAGGTCAGTGCCGATTTGCATATCAGCGATGTCAAAACATTTTCTGCCTAAAAGCTGGCTGCATAAGAAGGACTAAGAAAAAATGGCAGATAACAGAAAAATCGGTGAAGTCATCCTGGACTTGCAAAACATCTCCTTGGCCTTTGGCGGTGTCAAGGCTTTGACGAATATTTCCTTCAACGTCAGGGAACATGAAATACGCGCCATCATAGGCCCCAACGGCGCTGGCAAAAGCTCGATGCTGAATGTCATCAATGGCGTATATCGCCCACAACAAGGTGATATCACTTATCGCGGCCAGCATCGCAAGGACATGAATACCTATGCGGCAGCAAAAAGCGGTATCGCCCGTACCTTCCAAAACATCGCTTTGTTCAAAGGCATGAGCGTGCTTGACAACATCATGACGGGCCGCAACCTGAAAATGAAAAGCAATTTCCTCATGCAGGCCTTGTACTGGGGCCCTGCGCAAAAAGAAGAAATTGCCCACCGTGAAAAGGTGGAAGAGATTATCGATTTCCTGGAAATCCAGCATATACGCAAGATACCGGTAGGCCGTCTTTCTTATGGTTTGCAAAAACGTGTGGAACTGGGGCGTGCGCTGGCAGCTGAACCAGAAATTTTGTTGCTCGATGAACCCATGGCTGGCATGAACGTAGAAGAAAAACAGGACATGAGCCGCTTCATTCTCGATGTCAATGATCAACTGGGCACCACCATCGTTTTGATCGAACATGATATGGGTGTGGTGATGGATATCTCAGACCGCGTGGTCGTACTCGATTACGGCAAGAAAATCGGTGACGGCACACCTGCGGAAGTGTTGGCTAATCAGGAAGTGATCAATGCCTATCTTGGTGTGGCGCATTGAAGATCGAAATCTTTAAAACCATTAACCACAGAGACACGGAGACACAGAGAAAAGCATTGAGAAAATCAAAGACTGAATGTGAGAGGCATTTCTCATGTTTTTCCTCTGTGTCTCTGTGCCTCTGTGTTGAGAGGTCTTCTTTGATCACCCCAGTCATTCGCGCAAGTTGATGTGAACAAGAGGTTGAAATGAATATTAGTTTTTTCTTTGAAGTGTTTATCGGTGGCTTGTTGTCCGGTGTCATGTATGCGCTGGTGGCGCTGGGTTTTGTGTTGATTTACAAAGCTTCTGGCGTCTTCAATTTCGCGCAGGGTGCAATGGTGTTTTTTGCCGCCCTGACGTGCGTAGGCCTGACCGAGAAATTTGAGATGTCACTGTGGCTGGCGATACCGCTGACTATGCTGGTGATGGTGGCACTGGGCCTGGCAATCGAACGGGTAGTATTGCGTCCATTGGTCAATCAACCTGAGATTACCCTGTTCATGGCGACCATAGGCCTAACCTTTTTTATTGAAGGCCTGGCGCAATTATTGTGGGGTTCACAACCGCACAAACTGACATTGCCTATCGACGATGTACCCATAGAATATTTTATGGAGAAGTTCAATATCCTGGTGTCGCAATTTGATGTCATTGCGGCCTTGATCTGTGCGCTGTTGGTGACTGGCCTGGCGCTGCTGTTTTCCAAAACCAAGATAGGCCGCGCCCTGCGTGCAGTGGCAGATGATCATCAGGCGGCACTGGCAGTTGGTATTCCCTTACAACAGATCTGGGGCATAGTCTGGGCGGTTGCCGGCTTTGTCGCACTGGTAGCAGGTCTGCTGTGGGGTGCGCGTAATGGTGTGCAGTTTGCACTGACCTTTGTCGCCTTGAAAGCCTTGCCGGTGTTGATACTGGGCGGCTTCACTTCTGTGCCCGGCGCAATTGTCGGTGGCCTGATTATCGGCGCATCTGAAAAACTGGCTGAAGTATATATTGGCCCGCTGGTCGGTGGTGGCATAGAGGGCTGGTTCCCTTATGTACTGGCATTGTTGTTCCTGCTGGTCAGGCCCGAAGGTTTGTTTGGTGAAAAAATCATACGCAGGATTTAATGTCCTGTAGTTCAACATAATCAAGCATCATTAGCAGCGTAGAGGAACACCATGTTCTACCGTGAAGCAGGACAATTTAAAACAAGCTATCAGGCAGATAACCAGATATTTCCGATACGGCAAGACCGTATCGGTATCGCCATTGTCCTGATAGCGGCATTCATCGCCGTACCCAATCTGGCAACGAATTACGCATTTTCCGCCATCTTCATTCCCTTCCTGATTTTCTCCCTGGCAGCACTGGGCTTGAATATCCTGACTGGCTATGCGGGGCAATTGTCACTAGGCTCTGCAGCTTTCATGGCAGTAGGTGCTTTCGCGTCTTATAACTTTGTCTTGCGCATACCCGGCATCCCGGTCTTGCTGGCTTTTGTACTGGGCGGTTTGTCAGCAGCTTTGGTGGGTATTGCCTTTGGTTTACCCTCGCTGCGCATACGGGGGTTTTACCTGGCGGCGGCGACGTTGGCAACGCAATTCTTTGTGGTCTGGTGCCTGACCAAGATACAGTGGTTTACCAATTACAGTTCCTCCGGCGTGATCACGGCACAGGAAATGGTCATACTCGGTACAGCGATCAATACCCCAGTCAAAAAATACCTGCTGACGCTGACAGTAGTCTGTGTCATGGCTATGCTGGCCAAGAATATGGTGAGATCCAACGTAGGCCGCTCATGGATGGCGGTGCGTGACATGGACGTGGCGGCAGAGGTCATAGGCTTTCGCCTCATGCGCACCAAATTGCTGGCCTTTGCAGTGTCCTCGTTTTACTGCGGCATCGCCGGTGCCCTGTATGCCTATGCCTATCTGGGTACGGTGGAACCAGAGGCCTATAACCTCGACCTGTCTTTCCGCATCCTGTTCATGATCATCATCGGTGGTGTCGGCTCCATACTTGGTTCTTTCCTGGGTTCGGCTTTCATTATCCTGCTCCCCATCGTGCTGAACCTGATTGCACACGGTTTATCTTTGCCAACCAATGTGGCATCGAATCTTGAATTGATGGTATTTGGCGCGCTGATTATTTTCTTCCTCATCGTCGAACCGCATGGTCTGGCGAGGTTGTGGCAAATCACGAAAGAAAAGCTGCGCCTCTGGCCCTTTCCGCATTGATGACAGATAAGACTAGTCAGGACAAAAAAATTAAGTTCATAATAAAGACGCTTCGCCTTCGAAGAATTTGGTAGAAAAGCGTCACGCAATACCCATCCAACCACAAGGAGACAATATGAAATTTCTGAAATCCCTGCTCATGGCCTCGGCAATTCTGGGTGCTGTCAATGCAGTCCAGGCGAATGATCAATTCATTCCCATGCTGTCGTATCGCGTCGGTCCATACGCGGCCGGCGGTTCTGGTTTTTATGGTGGTGCCATCGATTATTTCAATCTGGTCAATGCCAAAGGTGGTTTGAATGGGATCAAGATTTCCTGGGAAGAATGTGAGACTGAATACAATGCTTCGCGCGGCATCGAATGCTACGAGCGTCTGAAGAAAAACCAAGGCGGTGCATCACTGGTAGAACCACTTTCCACTGGCATCGCCTACGGCATCCTCGACCGTGTTGCAGAAGATAAAATCCCTTTGACTACGCTGGGCTATGGCCGTTCTGATGCGGCCAATGGCAAGGTCTTCCCTTACGTATTCCCGCTCATCACCAGCTACTGGAACCAGGCTGCGGCCATGACCAAATACCTGGGCGACAAGTCTGGCGGCATGGACAAACTCAAGGGCAAGAAAATCGTCCATCTGTACCATGATTCTGCTTTTGGTAAAGAACCTATCCCGGTACTGGAAGCGCAAGCCAAGCAATATGGGTTCGAGCTCATCAAGATCCCGGTTGCCCATCCCGGCAATGAACAGCAATCGCAATGGCTGCAAATCCGCCAGGCCAATCCTGATTACGTGATCCTGTGGGGCTGGGGTGTCATGAATGCAGTGGCGATCAAGACTGCGCAACGCAACGGCTATTCGCGTGAAAAGATGCTGGGCGTCTGGTGGGCGGGTTCAGAAGAAGACGCAATCCCGGCTGGTGATGCGGCAAAAGGCTATACCTCGATGACTTTCAATACACCGGGCAATTACCCAGTGCTGGATGAAATTCGCAGCAAGGTGTATGCGGCTGGCAAGGGTAATCTGGGTGACAAATCCCGCATCGGTTCTGTTTACCACATGCGCGGTGTGACTGCTGCCATCTTGTGGACAGAAGCTATCCTGAAAGCGCAGGAAAAATACGGCAAGGGCAAACTTATGACATCCGAGCAAATCCGCTGGGGCTTTGAAAACCTGAACGTGGATGAAGCACGCCAAAAAGCTTTGGGGGCGATGGGCATGTTCCCGCCGGTGAAAACTTCCTGCGAAGATCATGAAGGTTCCGGCGCTGTCAAGGTACAACAATGGACAGGTGATAAGTGGAAAGCCATCACGCCTAACTGGGTCACCGGTGACAAGGCTTTGACACGCGCCATGCTGGAAGAGTCCTCCAACAAATATGCAGCTGAGAAAAAAATTACGCCTGCCTGTTTGAAATAAAACGGAGTAAGCGAAAGTACGCCACAGCAAGCGGCGGAGGTAAAAATCCGTCGCATTGGCAATACCAATTTATTGCAAGACAAGATCATGAGCATACACAGCATTACCGCAGAAATGGCAAAAACGGAACAAGCGGCAGCTACCGATATCGCCTATCTCAGCGTCAATAATATCGAAGTTATCTACGATCATGTGATCCTGGTATTGAAAGGTATTTCCCTGCAAGTACCGCAAGGAAAAATCGTTGCCTTGCTGGGTGCCAATGGCGCAGGTAAATCAACCACGCTGAAGGCAATATCGACGCTGCTGAGAAATGAGCGTGGCGATATCACCAAGGGCGATATTACTTTCCGCGGTCAGAGGGTTGATCACCTGACGCCGAATGAACTGGTCAAGCGTGGCCTGTCGCAAGTCATGGAAGGCCGCCATTGTTTTGCGCACTTGACGGTGGAAGAAAACCTGTTGACGGGTGCCTACACGCGCAGCCTGTCACGTAGTGAACTCAAGGCCGAGCTGGAGAAGGTGTACCACTACTTTCCACGTCTGCGTGAACGCCGTCATTCCCAGGCTGGTTATACCTCGGGTGGTGAGCAGCAAATGTGTGCGATAGGACGTGCGCTGATGGCCAAGCCTTCGATGATTTTGCTCGATGAACCATCAATGGGGATCGCACCACAACTGGTGGAAGAGATTTTTGAAATCGTCAAAAGTCTGAATGTAAAAGAAAAAGTATCTTTTTTGCTGGCCGAACAAAACACCAATGTCGCCCTGCGCTATGCCGACTTTGGCTACATCCTGGAAAACGGCAGAGTCGTCATGGAAGGTGAGGCAAAAGACCTCAGCAGCAATGAAGACGTCAAGGAATTTTACCTCGGCGTCTCAGGCGCAGGCCGCAAGAGCTTCAAGGACATGAAGTTTTATAGAAGACGCAAACGCTGGCTGGCATGAGAACCTGCTTACGATCTTAAGCGCGAGCGCGGTTGTTGCTTATGTGGGGCTCATGTGCGGCTCAAAATGCTCATGTACTTAAGTACATTCCGCTTTTTGCGCTGCTCTTCACCCCGCTGACACTCGCTCGCTACAGATCGTAAACAGGTTCAAAAAAGTCTAAAAAAATGCAACAAAAAATAAATCAACCACTATAGAGCATGCTCATGAGTGACTATCTGGACGCCCTGGAAACCCGCAATCCACAAAGCCGCGAACAAGCGCTGATGAACAAGCTGCCGCAATTGATTGCCCACGCCCAGACTGCAGAAGGCTGGGGCAGGATATTGCAGGGTGTGGATGCGCACGACATCAAGAGCCGCAGCGCACTGGCGCAATTGCCGGTGACACGCAAATCGGACCTCAAGGATTTGCAAAAGGCCCTGCCGCCGTTTGGTGGCCTGAATACCACACCAGTGCGCCAGTTGGGCCATATCTTCATGTCGCCCGGCCCTATCTTTGATCCTGAAGGACGCGGCCAGGACTGGTGGCGCTTTGCCCGCCCCATGCATGCCATAGGCTTGCGGGCAGGTCATCTCTTGCAAAACTGCTTTTCCTATCATTTCACGCCTGCTGCCTTCATGGTGGAAAGTGCCGCTGCCCGCATAGGTTGCGCCGTCATCCCGGCTGGTATAGGCCAGACGGAAATGCAGGTACAGGCCATGGCTGAATTGCGGCCTGATGCCTATATAGGTACGCCCAGTTTTTTGAAGATCATCCTGGAAAAAGCGCTGGACATGGGCGCGGATATTTCCAGCGTACAGCGCGCCATTGTCGGTGCAGAAGCCCTGCCACCCTCCCTGCGCAAATGGCTGCAGGAACATGGCGTAGCCCATGTATTGCAAATCTATGCCTCTGCCGATATCGGCAATATTGCCTATGAAAGCATGACCGATGGCCAGGTTAATCCCGGCATGATACTGGATGAGGATTTGATACTCGAAATCGTGCGCCCCGGCACGGGTGATTTGGTGGCGGAAGGTGAGGTCGGTGAAGTCGTCATCACTTCCTTTAATCCTGACTACCCCCTGATACGTTTTGGTACTGGTGACATGTCGGCGATATTGCCGGACATTTCACCTTGTGGCCGTACCAACCAGCGTATCAAGGGCTGGATGGGACGAGCTGACCAGACGACCAAGGTCAAGGGCATGTTCGTCCATCCTTCGCAAGTTGCGGAGGTCGTCAAGCGTCACCAGGAAATCATCAAGGCCAGATTAGTTGTGACGGGTGAAATGGCAAACGATGTCATGCGTCTGCATTGTGAAACTGTGGCGCCTAGCCCTGTATTGCAAGCTGCGATTGTCGACAGCCTGCGTGAAGTCACCAAGTTGCGCGGCGATGTACAGTTTGTGGCGGTTGGCAGTCTGGCGAATGATGGCAAGGTCATAGACGATGCTAGAAAATATGAATAAAGCGCGCTTAGCGGGCGCTTAAGCAGACATTATTGCAAATAAAACCACGGAAAGCACCGCTTTTTCGTGGTTTTTTCGTCTCTTGCACCCAAACGCCAAAAATATTCTATAGTAGTTAAGTAAACCGAATATAGATGAACCTGCCAGCCAGATGTGCCTTCCTGTTTCCCCCGATTTTTTCCTGTTTTGACCTGCAACCACCTCACCCGATGGAGATTCGTTCCATGACTGCACTGAATATCAATAGTAAAGATCATCAGGTTGATGTTGATCCGTCCACGCCCGTGCTATGGGCCCTGCGTGACTCCCTGGGCCTGACCGGTACCAAGTTTGGCTGCGGCGCAGCATTATGCGGCGCCTGTACCGTGCACCTGAATGGCCAGGCAATACGCTCTTGCATCACGCCCATATCTTCTGTCGCTGGGCAAAAAATCACGACAATAGAAGCTATGAGCCAGGACAAGGTCGGCAAAGCCGTGCAAGCGGCCTGGATCAAGCATGATGTTGCGCAATGCGGTTACTGTCAAAGCGGCCAGATCATGAGCGCCACGGCATTGTTGAAAACCAACAAGAAACCCAGCGATGCCGACATTGACGGTGCCATGGCTGGCAATATCTGCCGATGTGGCACCTATGTACGCATCCGTGCTGCCATCCATGATGCTGCATCCACTTTGGCCTGAGGAGAATAAACATGCATTTTGAAGCCCGCCTCGATGAGATGCCACGCCATTTGCAATCCCTATTGCAATCCACGCCAGAATCAACATCTGCCGGTCTGAGCCGCCGCAGCTTTTTGAAGATGGCAACAGCCAGTGGTTTTGCCCTGGGTTGCTACCCCATGCTGGCAACAGCGCAGGATGCCGCCGCCAAAGCACCTGCGGGTCTGAAGCCGACTGAACAACCCGGTGCATTCGTACAAATAGCCAAAGATGGCACGGTTACCGTCACCTTCAACCGCCTGGAATTTGGCCAGGGTGTGCAAACCAGCCTGCCTCTGATACTGGCAGAAGAACTCGATGCCGACTGGTCCAAGGTTCAAAGCGCGAATGGTAATAATCACCCAGCCTATGTTGACCCCGCATTTGGCATGCATTTGACGGGTGGTTCAAACTCCATCGCCCACTCGTATACCCAATACCGCGAACTCGGTGCCCGCACCCGTGCGATGCTGGTGCAAGCTGCAGCCAACCAGTGGCAAGTCGATCCTGCCAGCCTGCGTACCGAAAATGGCAATGTCATCGGCCCCGGTGGCAAAAAGCTTGGCTATGGCGAGCTGGCAGACGCCGCCATGAAATTGCCAGTACCAGAAAAAGTCACACTGAAAGACCCGAAAAACTTCCGCCTCATAGGCAAACCCACAGGCCGTCTGGATGCCAAAGCCAAATCCACTGGCACCCAGGATTTTGGTATTGATACCCATTTGCCCGGCATGTTGACTGCGGTAGTAGCACGACCACCGGTATTCGGTGCCAAGATCAAGACTATTGATGACACTGCCGCCAAAGCCATCAAGGGTGTCAAGGCGGTCTTGCGCGTGCCGACAGACCGTGGTGGCGAAGGCGTGGCAATTATCGCTACCGGTTATTGGCCAGCCAAGCAGGCCCGCGATGTCCTGAAGCTGGAATGGGATACTGATGGCGTGGAAAAAGTTGACTCCATCAAAATGCTGGCTACCTATAAAGAACTGGCCAAGAAGCAAGGCGCACTGAAGTTCAATGATGATGTCTCAAAAATAGCGACAGCACCGCATAAGCTGAATGCTGAATTTGTCTTCCCCTACCTTGCCCATACACCGATGGAGCCTTTAAACTGCACGGTTGCCATGAAGGGCGACAAGGCAGATTTGTGGATGGGTACACAAATGCCTGGCCTGGATGGTTTCGCAGCAGCCAAGACCCTGGGTTTGAAACCGGAAAATATCGCAGTCCACACCCAGTATGCAGGTGGCGGTTTCGGTCGCCGCGCGATAGCCACCAGTGATTATGTGGTCGAAGCCTGCAATGTCGCCAAGGCCGCGCAAACTGCGGAGCTGGATGCCCCTATACGCACACTGTGGAGCCGTGAGGACGATGTCAAGGGTGGTTATTACCGTCCCATGCATGTGCACAAGGCAGAAATCGGTTTTGATGCGCAGGGTAATATCCTGGGTTGGGACCATGTGATCGTCGGCCAATCCATCGTCGGTGGTACGCCGTTTGAATCCATGATGGTCAAGGATGGGGTAGATATCACCGCTGTAGAAGGCATGAAAGAACCGTATGAAATGCCGATGCGTCTGTCTGTCCATCATCCCAAGATCAATGTCCCGGTTCTGTGGTGGCGCAGCGTGGGTTCTACCCATACTGCCTTTGTCATGGAAACCCTGCTCGATGAAATTGCCCAGACTACCAAGCAAGACCCAGTGGCTTACCGCCTGAAACTCATGGGTGACAAACATCCACGACATAAAGCGGCATTGCAACTGGCCGTGGAAAGGTCTGGCTATGGCAAGAAGAAATTGCCTGCTGGTCGTGCCTATGGCGTGGCTGTGCATGAATCATTCTCGTCTGTCGTCGCTTACGTGGTTGAAGCTTCCATGAAGAATGGCCAGCCCAAACTGCACAAGGTCACTGCCGGTGTTCACTGTAATCTTGCCGTCAACCCAAAAAGCGTAGAGGCGCAGGTGCAGGGTGCCGCGCTGATGGGCTTGTCCATGTGCTTGCCAGGTGCTGCCATTACGCTCAAGGATGGTGTGGTTGAGCAAAGCAACTTCAGTGATTTTGTCGTGCCACGCATTACCGATATGCCACAGATTGCCGTGCATATCGTCCCTAGTGCGGATGCACCTACCGGCATGGGTGAGCCTGGCTTGCCAGCGCTGGCTCCGGCTTTTGCGAATGCCATCGCCAGGGTCAGTGGCAAGCGTTGGCGTGAACTGCCGTACAAGCAAAGCTAACTTTTGTTACTTGTTTGCAATGCGTGTAGTAATCAGACGTAGATAGTTGTATGTTGAGGGATATCAGATTCCAGGAGTTTGATGAACTGCTGAAATTTGGTATCCCACAATAAAGGAGACTTATCATGCGTAGTTTCATTAAATTCCTGACACTGACTTTATTCAGCATTTTTGTCAGCCAAAGTGTATTCGCTGCAGACCATGGTACGGCGCAAGAAGCTGAGGCCATGGTAAAAAAAGCGATTGCCCATATCAAATCCAAGGGCGCGGATGCAGCCTACCCTGAGTTTAATAATCCCAAAGGCAGCTTCAGTGACCGTGACCTGTATATTTTTGTACTCGACATGAGTGGCAAAACCTTGGCCCATGGTGCCAATCCCAAGCTTCTGGGAAAAAATATCAGTACGCTGAGAGATGTCGATAACAAAGCCTTTATTGAAGAACTCCTGGCAACCGCGAAGAGCAAAGGCAAAGGCTGGATAGATTATAAATGGCCAAATCCGACTACCAAGGCCATAGAATTAAAATCCACCTATTTTGAGAAATATGATGATGTCGTCGTTGGCTGTGGCATTTATAAGTAAATGCTGTTCAAGCTCATCTGATTGATGTTAAGCAGTGTCTGAAAGGATGCTGCTTTTTAATTTTTGTTTACGATCAACCCGACATCTACTGGCTATTCAGGTACACCACTGACAAAAAAAACTTGGCATACAGCCTGACAGCCATGTTTGCGCCAGACATGCGCCTGAAAACTATCTGGATTGCTGTCTGACTTGCCAGGTACTGTCGTATTTGACAAGAAGACGACACCTGTGACAGATATCCTCCATTTGTTCACTGACGAAAAAGCTGTCCTCGTCAAAGAATTGCTGACCTGTAAAGAAAGCTTGAGAAGTGATGCCGCAATCTGGGTATCCTGGCCCAAGAAAGCCTCGAAAGTGCCTACCGATATCACGGAAGATACGATAAGAGAGGTGGCCCTGCCGATGGCTTACGTCGATATCAAGGTCTGTGCTGTCAGTGATATATGGTCAGGTTTAAAGCGGGTGGTTCGCAAAGAATTAAGGCCGGACTAGCCGGCCTCATCACATCATTATAGTGACAACAGCTTAATTTGATTCCTTGATCAAACGCCCTGAATTTTTTTGTATAGGCCGTGCATTCATGGGGTACAGGCGGCTGAATATCGTCAACTGGTCTGGTGAAATTTCTACCGGCTCTTTCATGACCAGCCACAACACACCTTCGCTGCAAGGTGGTGTCGTCAGCGAACCCATATAGGTATAGTAATCACGCTTGACGGGGAGGATGTCATTCATGTCCATGGTCGTCAAAGCCTGCACCGGATCATTCTTTTCCAGCGGCAAATTATTCCAGACGTGCTGCACCAGGCTATGCGACTTGCCACGTTCCAGCAAGACCGCAACTACTGCCAGTTTGCCATCGGTGTCCTTGTGCACCAGATGGGCGACCATTTCAAAGCTCTTGCCATTCACCCGTTCTTCGGATGGTTTATGGAAATGGAATTGCACCAGCTCATAATTATGGCCCAGCACATTGATATAGTTACCCGCGCCGATATTGACTTGTATGGTGTGTCCATTGTCTATGACAGAGAAACGGCTGGGTTTGTAGTCAAAGGCAATCGGGTCCAGGTCCACCTTGATACCATCGCGGATATCGATAGGCGACTGTCTTTCGCCGACATCACATTTGGCATTGGCAGTATTGAGTTTGCCCCAGTTCAAAGGGCCGCCCTCGCCCTGGTAACTCCAGTGTATGTCGGCATGGCTGGCAGCCAGGCCACCGGCGGCGGCCGCACTATTGGTGCCATGCTCACTCTTTGCTTTAGCCGTTTCAGGTCTGCGTATCGGCGGCGCATAAGAAGGCCGCATGACGGGCTTGGGTGCACTGCGCGCTGCTGCTTCATCTTTGTCCTTGCGGATGACACTCAGGCGCTCGGCTATGCGGGCGGCAAGTTCATCGGCGGCCAGTGCCTCCTTGGCGCGGATCGCTGTTTCTTTCGCGGACTCTTTGCTTTCCTTGCTCTCCTTGGAAGAAGGCTTGCGTTCTTCCTTGACCGGGGCAGAGGCTGAAGCTGAAGCTGAAGCTGAACCGGATGCTTCTTCTTTGGCTGATGCCGGTTTAATAGGTTTGGATGGCGGTGGATCGTTCGCCTGAGCGGACAAAACCAACAGCAAGGGAAGCAGCAGGGCGAGAGAGCGGCGCATAGTGGATTATGTTTGGGATGCAGTTTGCAGAGAGATACCTTAGTTACGGCAAGTCTCTTTGCAAACTTGAATCCTGCGGGCAATTTGTGGTTTTTTCGCCCTCAAGCCACAACTATCTCAGCTTACACACCTTCAACGATAAACAGGCGCCCTATGGAATTGGCCTGCCGAATTGCCTTGGCCTTGTCATATTCGACCGAGTTGTACCAAACCTGAGCCTGGGCTAGGGAAGGAAATTCGACAATCACGGTGCGCGAGCCTTCATGATGCTGATCATCTCCGCCTTCTTTTTGCAGGCGTGTACCGCCACGCACCAAAAACTGGCCGCCGTACTGGTCTACGCTGGCGGTAGACAGTACCCGATACTCAGCATAAGGTTCTGGATTGGTAACGTGGATTTCGGCAACGACATAAGCTTTACTCATGATATTCCTATGATATTTCTGATATGTAAATAATTAATGAGGTCATTGAAAATTTTTATCATGACAATAGCCGTGCCTTGGCAGCGGCGTATTCAATCTTCAAGCGTGCTACCACTTCTGCTACGGTCAGTACATCATCCATCAAGCCTACCCCCTGACCAGCTCCCCAGATATCTCGCCAGGCCTTGGCCTTGCTACCGCCACCAGAGCCAAAGTTCATCTGGCTCTTGTCAGCTACTGGCAAATTGTCTGGATCAAGGCCAGCAGCGATGATGGATTTCTTGAGGTAATTGCCATGTACACCGGTGAACAGATTGGTGTAGACGATATCAGCCGCTGCCGAATCAAGGATAGCCTGGCGATAGGCTTCATCGACATTTGATTCAACTGTGGCCAGCCAGCGCGAGCCGATGTAGGCGAAGTCCGCTCCCATGGCTTGTGCTGCCAGCACTGCATCTCCAGTCGCAATAGAGCCTGACAGGGCAATCGGGCCGTTAAAGAAGCGCCGTACTTCACCGACCAGGGCAAACGGCGACAGGCCGCCAGCATGACCGCCAGCACCGGCGGCAACCAGGATCAGGCCGTCGACCCCGGCTTCCAGCGCTTTTTGCGCATGGCGTATTGAAATCACATCATGCATGACAATACCGCCATAGCTGTGTATCGCGTCCAGCATTTCTGGTGGCGGTGCACGTAGCGAAGAAATGATGATGGGTATTTGATGCTTGACGCAGACTTCTACATCATGCGCGAGCCTGTCATTTGACTGATGAACGATCTGGTTCACGGCAATAGGTCCTATCAATGCATCTGGATGGGCTTCCTGATGCGCTGCCAGCTCAGCCTGCAATTCGGTCAGCCAGACATCCAGCAGCTCGGCCGGCCTGGCATTCAGGGCAGGGAAAGAGCCTACTATGCCAGCCTTGCATTGCGCCGCCACCAGTTTGGGGCCACTGGCAATGAACAGGGGTGAACCAATGACGGGCAGGCTAAGATGTTGCAAAGCTGATGGCAGGCGTGAAATTGAATTTGATGCGGGTGAATCGAGAGCCATAGTCAATATCCTCTAACGGTGAGCATAGAATGCTTGATGGACGTACATATCCGGTATGATTTTACCGTGCTAATAAAAATCCTGTGGAGACACCATGACTTATCAATGCTTTGACTTCAGTATCAGCAATAAAATCGCCCACCTGCGCCTGAACCGCCCTGCCGCATTGAACACCATGCAGCCCGTGTTTTTTCGTGAGCTGACAGAGCTTTTGCAAAACCTGCAAAACCAGGCGAATGCCCGCGTACTCATCATTTCTTCTACGGGCAAGCATTTCACCGCTGGCATGGCGCTGGATGTATTTGCCGGTGGCGGCATCACGCTCGATGATGCCAGCGCCGTTGGCCGCGCCAATATTGCCCTGGCATTGAAAGACATGCACCATGCCTTCAACCTTATCGAATCATTGCGCATGCCTGTCATCACTGCTATCCACGGTGGCTGCATAGGTGGAGGAGTAGACATGATCTGCGCCAGCGACATACGCCTGGCCAGCAGCGATGCCTTTTTCTGCATACAGGAAATCAACATAGGCATGACCGCCGACCTGGGTACTTTACAACGCCTGCCAAAACTGATTCCCGAAGGCATAGTCCACGAAATGGCCTATACCGGTCGCCGCCTGCCTTCACAACGCGCGCTAGCAGTTGGCCTGCTCAATGAGCTGTTCGATACCCAGGAAAACATGCTGGCAGCCGCCCTGCAAATGGCCACAGAAATCGCCGAAAAACCCCCAGTCGCCATCTGGGGCAGCAAGCAAGCCATCCACTACGCCCGCGACCACAGCACCCACGACGCTCTGCAACAAATGGGCTGGTTGCAATCAGGTATCTGGCAAAGCAGTAATTTGATGGAAGCTTTCATGGCGAAACAGCAGGGCAGGACTACGGAGTATGCGGATCTGGCACCGGTTAGTTCGTTTTCTGAGGCGGCTTATCGTTTGAAATAGGTGGCAGTTGAAGAACGCCTAAGTCACTCTATGAATTTCAATAAATATTTACGTTAATTTAAGGCTCAGTGTTGTGCTGATGAAGCGTAGCGAGGCCCGGCCCAACCTACGCGAAAGGCCGTATTGGTGTTGCTTTTGACGTTGGGGTTACTTTTGACTTTTGCAGTTCCCATGTGTAGCCGCCATTTGTGCAGAAAATGGAAACAGAAGGACCGCTGTTTGAGCGAAGCGAGTTTCGGGCCTTCCCATTTTTTGTACCGCACAAATGGACCCCTTTAGGGGCGGCTACGCGTGGGTCGCCTTTCTTTGAATTCTTTCTTTGCGTCAAAGAAAGAATTTCGGCTGCCGGGTCGAGACCCGGCTTGTGTCGACGAAGGGCAATTTATTTGGTCAAAGTACGACATGTAACAAACGACGCGGCAAACTACGAACGCCTCTGGATTCCAGCCAAAAGCACGCTGGAATGACGTGAATGAGATTAGTCACGAATCAAAGATCATTAACTCGGTTGCGTGTCGCCGACAAGCCAGCAAGTCCCTCACCCTACCCTGATCTCCCGTATCCCCTTCCCCAACTTCCTCCTCAACAAAGTCCGCAAAGTCACTCCATCCGCATACCCCACCAGCCCCGCAATCTGCTCCACACTTTGATTTGAAGTCTTCAACAAATGCACCGCTTTTTCTATACGCAAATCCTGCACATACGACACGGGCGTCTTGCCCAATACCTCATGAATACGTCGCGCCAGAGTACGCTTGCTGGTTGCTAGTGCAGCGGCTGCCTCATCCAGATTAAAACCTTGCTCCAGATGACTGCGCGCCCAGCGGTCGAAACGCTCTACCGTGGGATCAGCATGCGACAGATGATCAGAAATGATGTAGGCCGTTTGTGATGGACGGCTATCAACCACCAAGTAACTGGCCACCAGATTTGCCAGCTCAGGGCTGCTCTGGCGTATCAGCCACAGCATCATGTCCATATGGCTGAAGGCTGCACCGGCGGTCAGGAACTGGCCGGATTGCACGATCATGTGGCTGGTATTCAGGCGTACAGATGGATAACGCTGGCGGAACAGAGGATTGAGCCACCAGGTAGTCGTCGCATCCCGCTCGTCAAGGACACCGCTTTCTGCGAGTACGAAGGTGCCTATGCAGGCCGCAGCGATACGCACACCATCATCAGCCCAGTCGCGCAAGGCAACACTCGCGTCTTGCACATCAGGCCGCGCCAGTGCCTTCATCAGGGTATCCGGCATTTTGTAACCCAGCGCAGGGACGATGACCAGATCAGGCCCAGGCACTTCATCCGCCCGCGCTACCGTCACACTCATGCCTTGTGCAGTTTGTACACGCCGTCGCGTACCTACCAATGAGACCTTGAAGGGCGGTGCAGGATACTCCTGCAAAGACGATAATTCATTGGCTGTCGTCAGTGCATCAAGGACGATGGAAAGGCCTGTATCGAAAACGCCATCAAGGGCGAGGACGTTGATGTTCATGAAAGGCTCATGGCAATATTCATACCAAAGATGTCAATCGCGCCAGTATCATGCAAGTCCTTTGATCTGTAAAGTCTCCCTTCATCGCAATCCTGCGATGCAAGTATAGATTCAAGCACATGGAGATAAATCATGATCAAGCACGCCCTGTTCGCCCGTTTTGAAGCCAAACCCGGCAAAGCCGCCGATGTCGCCGCCTTTTTGGAAATGGCCCTGGCCCTGGCCAATCAGGAAAGCACGACGCCCATCTGGTTTGCCCTGCAATTATCTGAAAGCGTATTTGGTGTCTTCGATGCGTTTGAAACTGAAGCAGGCCGACAGGCGCATTTGCAAGGGCCTATTGCACAAGCATTGATGGCAAAGGCAGAAGAGTTATTTACCGGCCCGCCCAGCATAGAAAAAATCGAGGTATTGGGTTTGAAAAATAGAGGTCTTGACTAGCGGCCAAGTTGCTTGCAGAGCACACGATTTTCATGTGCCTCGCTATCCATTAGAAAACTGGTGCTGCCTCTACCCGCATAAGCCTGCCTGGCATAAAACTGCAATGCCCTGGCGTTATGCGCCCATGGTGTCAGCCACATCACGTCGGCACCATGCCGGGCAGCGCTGGTTTCCGCCGCACGTAAAAGCTGGCTGCCCTGCCCTATGCGGGTAAAAAACTCTTGCACGTAAAGTCTGTCGAGTTCGGCAGGAAATTTGGCGCTGACCAGCTCTTGGGTGCGCCCTATGGTGATCTGGGAAAATCCCAGTAATGTCCATCACGTTCGGCGACATGAAAGAAAGTAGCATGTTGATCCAGCAGACTGGAGATGGCAGATACTGAGAATGATTGCCGTACCTCTCTCTTGCTATTGCAGGCCGTATGTGTACAGTGGGCTTCATGCTCTATTCGGTGACCTTGGTCACTGCTTCTATGCGATGACCATCCGGGTCAATCAAAAAAGCAGCATAGTAATACTCTCCATAATCAGGACGCAAACCCGGTGCGCCATTATCACTGCCAGCGATGGCCAGTGCCGCCGCATGGAAATGATCAACTACCTTGCGGGTGCTGGCAGTAAACGCCAGGTGAAAACCTGGGCCCGGCGGGCTTGCATCTGGTCTCAATTTCAGACACAGGATATCTTTATCATCGTGCAGGC
Organism: Undibacterium sp. Ji42W; assembly: GCF_049340405.1. Taxonomy (NCBI): domain Bacteria; kingdom Pseudomonadati; phylum Pseudomonadota; class Betaproteobacteria; order Burkholderiales; family Oxalobacteraceae; genus Undibacterium; species Undibacterium sp. Ji42W. The sequence continues at coordinate 95,784 of NZ_JBMPOV010000014.1, read as the reverse complement.
CATAGCCTATCGCGGTGTCGTCTTCAAATACGCGGCGGTAACCGAGGGCAGCGAGGGCGGCATCATAAAATGCGCCAGCCAGCGTCAAATCGCGGACACCCAGAGAGATGTGATGCAGCATGGTATTTCCAGTCTAGATTAATTGAATGGACTATCGTGCGCTGATCAGCATATCGCCTTCCAGCCTTGCGGCCCCTGCCCTGACCAGTTCATCAGCCATTTGCGGTATCAGCGCATGCGGCTCTATGCCCAGCAGGCTGGCAGAAGATGTTATGGTACGTGTGCCGCCGAGTTGTGTGATGGCGGTAGCGAGACTCATTTGCTGTGATTCGAGCAAGATGAAAGCCAGCATGACCTTGACTGCATTGCGGGCATTGCGGCGCGGGTCGGTACGCAGATAATCGAGCCGTGATTCTGCCCTTTGCAAGGCTGCCGTCACATTGTCAAAGACCGGGCCATGGCCGGGGATGACGATGCGTGGATTGAGTTCACGTATGACTTGCAATATCGCCGTCTGTTCGGCAAAACCGGATTCACCTTCAAGCTCGGGAAAGATCACGCCAAAGCCGTTTTCCCACAAGGCGTCGGCAGAAATCAGTATGCCTTCCTGTGCGCAGTACAGGATCATGGAATGCGGATCATGGCCGGGAGCACCCATTACCTGCCAGTCCATGCCACCTAGTTGCAATTCATCGCCATGCTGTATTGCTGCATCAAAACTGAAGCGCTCGCAGCGCTGGCCAGTAGCAGCATAAGTCAAAGCTTCTTCATCCCAGATTGCGACAGCGGGCGTATCGGCAACCGGGATCAGGGTGCGGCAGCCATAGTGACGTTGCAGGCTGGCATTACCACCACAATGATCAGAATGCAGATGGGTATTGACCAGCAAATCCAGCTTGCGGCCATTCAGGGCATGTTGTATCAGCGCCATGGTCTGAGCAGCGTGGCTGAAGTAGCCACTATCAACCAGAGCGGTCTGCTGCTCATCGATGAACAGGATATTATTCGAGGACAACCAGCCCCGTTCAAACACTTGCATACAGTCAGGCAGTTGCATCATGTTTTGCCTGCTATCTTGCGTTGCTGGCCATAAGGCATGGTTTGGGCAGCCGCCAATTCTGCCGATGCAAAGAAGGCATCGCCTTGCAGATAAGCCTGCAACATGTCTGTACCATCGAGCCCCCAGAAACAGCGGCCATCAACGATGGCGGTCGGAACGCCAAATACGCGGGCAGCAATGGCCAGCTCGCCATTGCGTTTTAAGGCGTCCTTGACGGCGGCATCATCGAGCATGGCGGGTGTTACTTGCGATTCATCCAGCAGGGCTTGCCAATGATCTGACTGCGCCGGTATATAACCATCGCGCCAGACAAAACGGAATAACCGCTGTACCACGACTTGCGTGCTGCCCAGAGCCAGGCACAGGCGCAACAAAGGCAGGGGATTAAAGGGATGTTCAGGCAACATGCGCAAAGGGATGCCATGCTTGTGTGCCAGCCAGACGCAATGCTCAAAGGTCCATTGACGCTTTGGCGCGATTTCTGCCGGGCCTTTATTGTCCCAGTGATTAAGCAAACCAGCGAATAAAACTGGCCGGTAATTGATCTGCTTCACACCTTGTAGTTGGTGCAGCATTTCACTCTGCAAATAAGCGAAAGGAGAAATAAAATCGAAATACCAGTCCAGTTGTTTCACTCGCTATCCTTTCGTGATGGCATGTGCGCTGTAAGTACGACTTAAGTACGACCCAAGTACGGCATAAGCGCGCCTTGAGCAATATTCAGGGCAGCATTCTTTGCTGCACCAAATCCCAGATTTCCAGCTTCTTGTGATTGTCTGCCTTGCTCCAGCAAATGATTTCATCGATGTTGCGATAGCAGCCTGTGCACAAGCCTGTCTTCTCATCCATGCGGCAGATATTCACACAGGGTGAAGGTACGGTCGCACCAGGCTTCATGACAAACTGGGCCGGGTCAAATTCATACAGGATATTCATGCGCGCAAAGCCACATCAGCGACAGGTGCGCCTGTCATACTTTTCAATTGCTCGGGTGTCAGTCTGAAGACTGCATGTGGATGACCAGCAGCAGCCCAGACATGCGGGTATTGCAGCAAGTCTTCATCGATGAGCATGACAGTTTTTTCTACGTGGCCGATAGGGCAGACGCCGCCTATGGCATAGCCGATTTTTTCCTTGACGAAGCGGGCATCAGCCTTGCCCAGCGGGCCAACGATGGCCGCGACCTTGTGTTCATCGACGCGGTTGATGCCGCTGGCAACAACCATCACGGCAGCGTCATCAGCGAGACGGCGGAAGACGATGGATTTGGCGATTTCTGCAACCTGGCAACCCAGGCCTGCTGCTGCCTCGGCAGAAGTCTTGCCGGTTTCCGGCAACATGACCACAGCCTGGTCATGCCCGAGGCTGTGGAGTAACTGAGCAACGCGCTGGGCGGTTTCGGGTAAAACAGTATCTTTGGACATGATGCGCAGGCAAATAAATCAAAGCCTGTTTATATCATAAGCAAAGTCAGTCTGCTCATCATGCGGGTATGTCTGGACCTCAATCAAGCCTCAGCCATGCCAGTGGGCCAGCAGAGCAGTATGCTGTTCAGGCACTTCAAAATATTTCATGGCGGCGCGATATTCATTGCCGCTCAAGATGGAATAAATGCAGGTAGCCTTGCACACGACCTGGGTGCGTTGCGAAGCGTCACCCGGTTTGGGGACTTCCATCATCATCTGGTAAGTCTGCTTTTCTTTGAGGGCAGCACTGCACTGCATTTGTATGCTGGCAGAAGTAAAGCTGACTATCTTAGCTGGTACGATCTTGCCAGGAACTACCTGTATAGCACCGCGCCACGTAACGTTGGCGCGCGCAGTGTTATGGGAATCACTCATACGGACAAATACCTGAAATGCAAATTCATGAACAGAATCAAATGATGCAGCGCGGAAACTATTATTGTACCGATTTCTGCGCTTGCCAGTAGAAACTATTTCAGGATATCAAGATTGTTTTCCAGCCAGTTGGCTGCGCCTGTTGCAGCTTGTCTGGCTGTCGCGAAGCAGGCTGTCAGCAAGTAACCGCCAGTGGGTGCTTCCCAGTCCAGCATTTCTCCGGCAAAAAACAGGCCGGGATGCAGTACCGCCATGAGGTTTTCATTGAGGGCTTCAAAGCGCAGGCCACCGGCGCTGCTGATGGCTTCATCGATGGGGCGGGTAGCCTTAAGCACGACCGGCAGGGCCTTGATGGCCTGCGCCAATAGCTGTGCCTGGCTAAACTCTGTTTTATCCAGGCATTCATGCAGCAAGGCCGTTTTTAATGCGTCAAGACCCAGGCGGCTTTTCAAATGACTGGAAAGCGAACGTGAACCACGCGGATGCTCAAGCTCTGTCAGCACTTTTCCCAGCGGCGTATCTGGCAATAAATCCAGTTCCAGCACTGCCTGGCCCTGGTTATGCAATTGCTGACGCAGCGCAGCAGAGAGCGCATAAATCAGGCTGCCTTCTACGCCCGTAGAAGTGATGACGAATTGCCCCTTGCGCATGGGTTGAGTACTGTCTTTTACTCTGGCTGCCACTGTCAACAGGGGCTGGCCGGCAAACCTGTCCTTGAAAAATGTTGTCCAGTCCAGATCAAAGCCACAGTTGGCGGGCTGCAAATCTGCGACATCCATGCCACGGTGCCTGAGCAGGCTTACCCAGGCACCGTCCGATCCCAGCCTGGCCCAGCTGCCACCACCAAGTGCAAATACCTGTGACCTTGCAGGCAGGCAGATTTCCCCATCCGGAGTGACAAAGCGTAATTGGCCTTGCGCATTCCAGCCCAGCCAGCGATGCCGCATATGAAAACGCACACCTTGCTGACGCAGGCGGTGCAGCCAGGCACGCAACAGCGGTGCCGCCTTCATATCCACCGGGAACACCCGGCCAGAACTGCCTACATAAGTTTCTATGCCCAGGTCCTTGACCCAGGCACGCAGGGCTGCTGCATCGAACTGGCCTATCATGGGGGCCAGTTGTGCCTCCCGTTCAGCATACCGTGTCATGAAAGAGACAGAATTTTCAGAATGTGTGAGATTCATGCCCCCTTTACCTGCCATTAAAAACTTGCGTCCTGCTGAAGGCATGGCATCATAGACATCGACAGCGATGCCCCGCAGGGCCAGAGTCTCGGCAGCCATCAGTCCCGCTGGCCCGGCACCGATAACGGCAACGCTGCTGGCTTGCGGATGATGATAATTACTCACTTTTGTTTGCATAAGTTTGCGTCATAATATGGTTTTGCAGGTCCTGCTTTCCGGCACCAGTTCCTGCAAGCAAAGCTGATGTGTATCTGCCTGAATTCACCAGAAGTTACAACCAGGTCTCCCTATGGTCAATCTGGATCGTGCTACGCTAGATTTAGTAGTTGCCTGCATCAGCGTGATTTCCATGCTGGTCATGCTGGCGGTTTGGCATATCAACCGCGACATACCCGGCACCGGCGTCTGGGCTGCAGCGGCATCGATGGTCGCACCGGCTTTTTTGCTGATACGTCTGATCCCCCTCATCGACATCCCCATGTCTTTGATCGTTGCCTTTAACAATTCCCTGACCCTGACCACTACCCTGCTGATGCTGGAAGGCACACTGCGTTTTCGCGGCTATCCATCCCACATACGCTGGCGCTGGGGTCTGGTACTGATACCGGCATTTGTCCTGCTGGCCTTCATCAACCGGGACGATATGATACGCCGTTATTTGTTCCATGACGTCATCGCTGCCAGCCTGATGCTGAGTACGGCATTTATTCTGATCTGGAAAACCCGCGACCTTGACTTGCTGGCAGCCTGCATAGGCGCGATTTCTTTAAGCATCATGGCGATAGGTTTTATCATGCGCTGGCATCTGGCATTCATTTCCAACAACAATGCTGAACTGGCCAAACATCCCCTATTGAATTTTATCTATCTTATCGTGGTGCTGTGTCTGCTGGGCTGGACTTATGGCGTCAGCGTCTGCTGCAATCTGCGGGCACAGAAAAGCATACTGGAAATGGCCAGGGAAGATGCACTCACTGGCTTGCCTAACCGCCGTCATGTGGATGAAGTGCTGGACAAGGCGATTGCCCAGAGCGGGCGCAACCAGCAAGGCTTTGGCTTTATCCTGATAGACCTGAATCATTTCAAATCAGTCAATGACCGCTTTGGCCATCAGGCCGGGGATTTACTACTCAAGGAAGTGGCCAAGCGCCTCAAAAGCTTTTGCCGCCACGCCGACTTCGTAGGCCGCATAGGCGGCGATGAATTCGTCGCCCTGACCTTTGGTGTCAACCAGGAATCCCAGCTAGACAGCACCCTGCTACGCCTCAAAAAAATACTCGAAGGCCCTTGCACCATACAGGGACACACCATAGAAATCGAAGCCGCCCTCGGCAGCGCCCTGTTCCCCACCGACGGTCACAGCGCCGACAAACTCATGCAAACCGCCGACCAACGCATGTACATCGACAAATCAGTGCCAGAAAACATCCTCGCTGCAGTAACCCAAAGAGCATAAAAAAACAAAAGCCGGCAATCCGGCATTTACATTCAGCAGCAGTCAAAGAGGCTTGAGTAAGCGTAGCGAGCGGCCTTAATTTGAGTTAAGAAGCGCAGTCGTACTTTAGTACGTCGAGCATCGCAGGCTCAAAATAAGGTCGCGCAGTAGCTTAATCAGGCCTATTTGGACCAGAACTTTTGATAGTGAGTCCGGAAATCATTAGCCGGCTCAAACATATTCTTTTGTCCGCCATCATACGCAATATTCTGCGCTGTCACCAAATGCAGGGCACTCACATAATTACTATGCTCGGCATTTGAAAAAGCACGGTTCAGTTCATCCACGATTTGCCAGGCATGCATGCCCAGAGGTTCAGGCACGGTCGCGGTTTGCAGGCTGTTGGCACGTATGCGTTTGTAGGCTGTGGGCGAGCCATCGCCGGCAGCGACAGCGACTAGCTTGTTGCTGGCAACCAGGCTGGCTGTGGTTGGCACTTCCAGCAAGTCAAAATAGAAATCATTGACGCCAATGACATGGGTCCACTTCGCGCCATGGCGTTTGACCAGGCTTTCAACGACCGCCTTCATCTTGATATGCGACTCTGCCAGCGGCACGTCTTCCAGGCTCAGCAATTTGCAGCCCTCGCATTGACGTATGGTTTCTACGATGGCAGTGGATTTGGCCAACAGATAGGGATTGGTGGAGTCAGTGAAGACCACGATGCCAGCCTTGTTATTCGAATCGACCACGGTATACAAGGCAGCCAGTTGCCCAACCTCTTTGGGATTGGTGGCGATATTAGTGAACAAGCCGTCAGTCGGACCACTTTTCACCGAGGCATGCCAGCCAACCACGGGGATCTTGGCCTTGACTGCTGCGGCCATGCCCTTGCTTTGGCTGGTAACGTCCACCCCTGCCAGGACAATACCATCGGCTTTCATGTCCAGCGCCTGGCTGATGATGGATGCGCCCTGGTTGCAACGGCCACGGCAGTTGATGGGCAAAACTTCCCAACCTGCAGCGGTGCTGGCTTCGCGCACGCCATTAAACACACTGCTGATGCCCGCATCACCCAAGTCTGCTGCGATGAAAACGATTTTCTTTTTCTTGTGTAGTGCAGGTCCATCAACCGGGCCTTCCCAGCGGTTTTTTAAAGACGCGGCTCTGGCCACTTTGGCATTGGCACGACTTAGAAACTGCATGGGATTTTCTTGTGCAGCGGCAGCACTAATAAAGCTGAACACAACAAATAACGCGGTCAGGCACTTACTTTTGGTAGCAGTCATGATTCTTGGCAGGTCAGGTTGGTCAGAAAAATTTGCATATGCACATAGCACACACACAAACTTTAATTTTTTCGATTGAAACAAATACTTACAACTGCGCAATGATTATTGCAGAAAAAAGCATCAAGTAAATAGAGTTTCCGTACCAGGGACTCAGCGTCGAATATTAAGCATAAAAATGAATGATATAAAGAATAAAATTCTCCACAAGTAAAAATTTCCTGTAGAAAATTTCATTCTTTTTAACAACACCTACTAAGGCGAACCAATTAACAACAGTTCAAACTGCACCAATTTGGGTTTATCCGGTATTAAAACACCTGATAATCATGTGATTGACGTGCGATAAGCTGCTTACTCCCAATGCACATCTGCTGAACCATGGCGCTCTACACTACGTTTTGCCGGGTTGCCAGACACATGCACATCACCACTGCCAGTGACTTTGAGCTTGATTTCCTGGCTGGCAAATACTTTGCTGCTGGATGAGCCCATGGAATTCAGGTTGACCACAGCACTCTTCAATGTAGATGCTTTCAAATCGCCGGAACCTGACAATCTGGCATTGAAGCTTTTGACCTGTCCTTTGAGGATACTGTCACCAGAGCCGTTGGAAGTAAGCTCCAGCAACTCACTGTTACCCAGACCAAGATTCATGTCGCCGCTGCCATTCAGGCTGGCAAATACCTGCTGGTAGTCGCCATCAAGATTGATATTGCCTGAGCCCTGCAGGCTTACTTCGAGCTTGTTTCCCTTGAATCCTTTGATGACGGCGTCACCGCTACCAGAAGTTTGCAGTTTTTCCAGGCCGGGCAAACTCAGTTCTATCCTGGTTTGTTCAGTCTTGCCAACGGAGATATAGATCCCGCGGGTACCGACAAACAGGGTATTGCCCTCCAGCCTCGTGGTCACCCGCGACACCAGTTTGGCATCGCCCTTGACCAGCAATTCCGGCGTTGCAGCTTGTTTCAGCGCCAGGTCTATAGGGCCGCTGAGTACAATATTGACGATGGATGCCGTCACGGGACGGACTTCACTGGCTGCCGAGCCGCTACTGACGACATTGCTGGCATGCGCCCTCATGAATACCACGCTGGATGCGGTCAACACGACGGCCAGACCCAACATGCCTATGCCTGTGCGTATGATATTTTTCATTTTTTCCTCCTGAAGCTAAATGAAACTACAAAACCAAGTAAAACTAAAAATCGAAAACTGCGAACTCATCAGGCTGCATGACCCAGCTGTAATTGCGACAAGTTCCAGCGTAAATAATGCTTGAAGCCGATGAAGGTGTATTTGGTCATGAACATGCTCAACATCATCAGGGCAATCGAAGCCAGCAGCAAACCCAGGCCTGAGAATAACTTGGTGCCGGAAAAGTGATTACCAAGCTCTACATGCAGTTTTTCTGTCTGGCTTTCTGTGCTGACTGTGCGTGTGACCACCGTTGCGGAGGCGGCTGAGGCTGTTGCTGTTGCAGCCGATGCAACTGAGGCAGCTGATGTAGCCGAAGCGGCTACCGGTGCGGCAGGTACTGAAGCTGCCGCCTGGCCATGTTCATCCTGTTTTTCACCATCAATGAGGATACCTGTTTCTGTCACATCCACCCTGACATTGTGATTGCGGATACGATGATTATCGTTGTGATTATGCACATGGTGCCTGCCAACGGGGATATCAAAGTTGAACTGTTCAACACCAGAGATACTGGCAGCAGTGATGCCTATGCCCGCCACATACATCACCATGGCCACTATATAGGCTGAGCACAGCAGACTGAAGTAGGCCACAGCCGGGACCAGCATGAACAGATTGAAAATCATCAGACCTATCAGGGCAACCAGCAAACCTGCCACATTGCCGATGCTGAAATTTGTTTTTAATGCCTGATAACGTATGCTGGTTTTCTTTTGTGCCGCCAGCAGTTCAGGCTTGGGCAGGCCCGCAGCGATTTCTTCTTCAGACTTGCCAGCCACCATGGCATCGACGAACTTGCGCTCATATTCCCACATGGTGTCTTCAATGACGCTGGCGGGCAAGCCATCCAGCGCCTGACGCAGCGCGTTCATATATGCAGTCTTGTTCATGGCCATCTCCCGTTTTTTGATTTGGTATGATCAGAATAAGCAAAGCCGGGAAAGCTAGCCACAGACTTGCGACAGTGCGCAAATTTCTGGGGATAAACTGCGAAACTCGGGGATAGTCAGCAGCCGTATGCGGCACCAGGAAACGAGGATGATAGTAGTTTGCTATGACATCGGCATGTCAGGCTGAATGTCAGGCTGATGCGGGCTAGAGAGCGGGTAACTGGATTGGTGCAGTATGGAGGTCCAGCCATTCCTGCAGATGGATAGTGTCTTCACCCAGCAAATGCAGGCCCAGGCGGCTGCGGCGCCAGAGTACGTCATCAACCGTGCGTGCCCACTCATGCTTGACCAGATAGGCGGCTTCAGCTGCATATAGACCCGGCACCAGCATCTCGCCCATGTCGGCCAGTGAATATTTATCTTTAAGCAAGACGTGGATGCGGCTGCCGTAGGCATGGGCATAGCGTTCTGCCAGATGCGGTGGCAGCCATGCATATTGCTGCTGGCATTGTTGTATGAATAAATGAAATTCACTGACGGCGCGGTTTTCTGGCGATTCGCCATAAATATCACCGCCGGGCAGGCAGGCATGTTCCGTCCAGGCAGAGTTGGCATTATTCAGCAAGGGTGCCAGCATGGCCAGTGCCTCCTCGGCCAGTTTGCGGTAAGTGGTGATCTTGCCACCAAATACGTTCAGCACTGGTGCACCAGCAGTATCAAGTTCGAGCCGGTAATCGCGGGTCAGGGCGGCTGCTTTTTCCTTACCCGCTTCCACGGTTTCTTCCACCAGCGGGCGTACACCTGAATATGACCACAACACATCAGCGGGGCTGATGGCCTGGGTGAAGTAATGGCTGGCCAGCTCACACAGATAGGCGACTTCCGCTTCACTGATCGCTACTTCATCAAGCGAGCCCTGGTAATCCAGGTCCGTGGTACCTATCAGGGTAAAATCTTGCTCATAGGGAATGGCAAACACGATACGGCCATCGGGATGCTGGAAGATATACGCATAAGGGTGATGGAAAAGGCGCTGCACGACGATATGGCTGCCCTTGATGAGACGCAAATGCTGGACCGCCCCCTGATGCAGGACCTGCTGCAAGGTGTTGATGGCCCAGGGGCCGCTGGCATTCACCAGGCTGCGGCTTTGCACCATCATCATGCTGCCATCGGTCTGTTGCAATTGCACCAGCCAGTGTTCCGCCTGCCTTCTGGCCGAGATGCAACGGGTGCGCGTCATGATGGTGGCGCCTTTTTCTGCCGCCTGTATGGCATTCAAGACAACCAGACGAGCATCATTGACCCAGCCATCGGAATAGGCAAAACCACGGCGAAAGTCTGCCAGCAGGGGTTGACCGGCGATATGTTTTTGCAGATTGATGGATTCTGCACCGGGCAGCAATTCACGCTTTGCCAGATGATCGTACAAGAACAAACCCGCCCGTATCATCCAGGCCGGACGCTGCCCTTTGTCGTGCGGCATGACAAAGCGTAAAGGGCTGATGATATGCGGCGCAGAACGCATGAGCACTTCACGTTCTTGCAAGGCCTTGCGCACCAGGCCAAATTCATAATATTCAAGGTAACGCAAACCACCATGAATGAGCTTGGTGGATGCCGATGAAGTATGCGAGGCCAGATCATCTTTCTCACATAACAGCACACTCAAGCCACGCCCGGCTGCATCGCGGGCGATGCCAGTGCCATTGATACCGCCACCGATGACGAGTACATCGACCTCAGGAATGGCGGGCATGCTTTTCATTTCTTGACCAGGTGGTTCGGTAACCAGCCTATGCCATGCGCATGCAGGCTCTGGATATACAGGCGGTCTTCGGTCTCGGTGACACCGGTAGTTTCTGGATAATGCCCGGTCGGGTCTTGCAAATCAGCGACGATTTTGCCTGCTTCATTAAATGCCAGCACATGACCATAAGCGGGTGGCACTGGCCACAATACGCGCGGCAGACGCAGGGTAATACTGCGCAGCCAGGGTTTCTCTGCCATGTTATCAATTGCCGCACCGCGTGGCTTGGCCAGCCCCAGCCAGATGCGGCCATCACGGCCACGCATGAGATTGTCGGGGTAACCGGGCAAATCACGCAGCAGGATAGTGGCCAGTTTTTTATCCGGCTTGTTTTTGATATGCAGGGAGTCGGCAGCGACCGCTATTTTCCAGATACGGTATTCACCGGTTTCGGCGACGATGAGGCTTTGTTCATCAGCGCTGAGTGCCAGACCATTGGCAAAGCACAGCCCATCTGCAATCAGGCGCGTCTGTCTGGTGGCGGGATCATATTCCAATACCCGCCCGGTCGCTGAATGTTCGAGGATATCGAGTACGCTGGCGTGGAAAGTGCCGCCAGATTCCTTGGCACCAAAGCGCTGACTGGCATCCGTGAAATAAATCTTGCCCGATTTGGCAACGACGACGGCATCGGCATACAGGATAGGGCTGTCGCCTATCTTGTCGACGAGTATAGTAATTTGCCTGTCAGGCGCAATCGAGAGTATGCCGCGAAACGCATCTGCCGCAATCATATTGCCTGACGCATCAAACATGAAGCCCAGCACCCTGCCCTCAGTATTGACCCAGACTTCACGCTGGCTGCCATCTGGCTGCATGCGCAAAATCGCACCGGAGGTGACAGCGGCATACAGTTTGCCATCCGGGCCCATGGCGATATGCTCAGGGCCGGTTTCTTCACCTATGTCTATGGTTTTCAGCGCAGCCAGTTTTTCATTACGTGCATGTGGCGGTGAATAACCGGCAAAAGGCGTCGCCTGCCAGGCAACCGGATTGATAGGCACAGGTGCCAGCAAAAGATAGGCGACCAGGATCGCGATCAGGGCAATGACCAACAATAACAGGCGTATGATCCATTTTTTCAACACTCATCTCCTCGCATTTCCTGACAACGCAACAGGATTTCCGGCAGGAAAATCCAAGCAAGCGTGTATTTTGCACTGCCTGAATATTATTTTGATATTTATTTTAAGGAATGTTGCGAGAAGACAAACAAAGGTAGATCAAGTTTCTCAGCCGTGACAGCGCACGGCATCATAGGTACGCAACCAGGTCATCTGTAAAATCCGTGCGTCATTGCTGGCCCGGTGCCGCGAAATATTCAAGTCTTCCTGCACCTGGTCCTTGGTTGCATGCCACAGGCTTTCCTGCTGCGGACTGATGATCTCGCGCAAATCGGCCAGGCGAAAATTCGGCACCCTGTCGGCAGCATCATATAAGAGTGCCATCCAGACATAATCCTGGGTCCAGCCATCGGTATACACCGTCATGCCAGCCAGTTCGGTATTCAGTTGCTCGGTCACCAGACTGGCTGATTTGCCTCTTTCCACCAGGATTTCGCGGGGAATGCAGTGTATGCGGGCGGCATGGATATCCCAATGCTGCCAGTCCGATTCTGGCCTGATGAGGGTACACCAGCCTTCACCATGACGGCGCGAGTAACCTACCTCGATAGGGTAGCTACCTTTGCCAAAGCCTGAGGCTTCGAAGTCAATCACGATGGGCACGGTCATCATTGCAGATGTTCCAAAGTCTGGGCTAATCTGGGCTAAAGCGGTGATTGCTGCTGGGCTAATATCTCTTCCGTAACTCCGGTCAGGAGCGGGGAATACGGTTTCATTTTTCTACGAATACCGGCGTCATGCAAGTTTTTGCGCAAGATTTTGGCAGTTTGTACTGCTATTTAAAGATATTTCATGAATATGTCGCAATTTATAGTCTCTCTGTATTAATACTCCCTGCATATTCGTGTTCAATATCCGTGAACAATTCGGCCAACTGCATGTCCAACAGCAGACCTTAACCATTGATGTGCTGAAACGCTGCCAAATTATCAAAATACTGGTAAGCTCAGCGCCTTGTTTTGCTACCTGATTTTTGCTACCTGATTAAAGGAAATCCATGCGCTTCTTACGCTTATTACTTGTCACCCTGGGCTTTGTCTCTGCGACAGCGCTCGCCTCGCCTGCTACACCAAAAGAAGGCGCCGATTTCATTACCCTGAAAAACCCGCAAACCACCCAGGCTACGGGAAAGAAAATTGAAATCATAGAATTCTTCATGTATCACTGCCCGGCTTGTAATGCGCTGGAGCCGACCATTAATGCATGGGTGAAAAAACAGGGCGATAGTATTGTTTTCCGCCGTATTCATTTACCGCTGACAGGTGCCAAAGACCCGGAAGCACATCTGTTCCTGACACTCGAAGCAATGAATCTGGAAGCCAACCTGCATGCTAAGGTACTGGCTAGCTGGCATGTGGAAAGAAACCGCTTGTCCAGCGATGATGACAATATTGCATGGGCAGTCAAGAATGGTATAGACAAGGCCAAGTTCGTGAGCTTTTATAATTCTTTCTCTGTCCTTGGCAAACTGCAAGGGCTGGGCAAGCTGGTTTCCAACTACCAGGTCGATAGCACCCCAACCTTTGTTGTCGATGGCCGTTTCCTGACCAATCCTTCAATGATAGGTGGGGCCAATGCCAATATCTCACGGGACCAGTTGGGCGAGGCAACCATGCAGGTGCTGGAAGGCCTGATGGCGAAGAGCAAGAAATAATCAGCTGCACCAAAACAAAAAAAGCTCAGGACTAAAAATCCTGAGCTTTTTTTTCGCAATTTTTTTATCTGCTGGTTTTATTTATCTACCACCATCTTGCCTATGGGTGCGACAGCAATTGCTGCCAGCTTCAGATGTTGTAGGCCAAAAGGTATGCCTATGATGGTGATAAAGCAAAACAGGGCAGACATCAGATGGGCCAGCGCCAGCCAGATACCGGCAACGATGAACCAGATGATATTACCTATCATGCCCAGTGCCCCGGTACCTATATCTTCCTGCCCGCTGACATCGGCACGGTTGACGACTTCTTTACCAAAAGGCATAAAACTCAACTGACCTATGACAAAACAGGCTCTGCCCCAGGGTATGCCTATGATGCTGATAAACGCAATCAAGCCTGCAAACCACCAAGCCAGGCCAGTGAAAAATCCACCCAGTATCAGCCACAGAATATTTCCTAATAAACTCATCGCTCTCGACTCCTTATTTTTTTCTCATTTGCTGGTGGTGGATATGTGAATCAGGAACCGGCTCTTACATCACTCATAGCGCAAACAATCAACGGGTAATAAACGTGAAGCGCGCCGTGCCGGATAAAAGCCAAAAAAGATGCCGACAAAACTGGCAAAGCCACAGGCTACCACCATGGCTTGCAAACCTATAACGACTTCGAGTTTGCCGGTAGAAGTAATCGCCGCCGCACCCGCCATCGCCAGCAAGATACCTATGATGCCACCGACCAGGCAGATCACCACAGCCTCGGTCAGGAACTGCAACAACACATCACGCGGCTTGGCACCTATCGCCATGCGTATGCCTATCTCGCGGGTACGTTCAGTAACTGACACCAACATGATATTCATGATACCTATGCCACCCACGATGAGTGAGATGGCACCAATGGCACCCAGCATTGCGGCCAGACCGGCACTGATCTTGGCACCAGTCTCGGCTATCGAGGCCAGATTGTCGATGCGGAAATCGTCTTCCTGCCCGGCCTTGATATGGTGGCGGTCACGCAGCATGTCCTTGATGTCTTCTTCTGCTTCCTTCAATTGTTTGTCGCTCTTGCCCTGCACCACGACATAATGCACATTGCGCGGGAAAGGGCTGCGCATCAGGGTCGCGCGGGCAGAAGTAATCGGGATCAGCACCATCTCACCGAGGTCACCACCATCAAACATGCGGCCCTCCCCCTGCAAGACACCAACCACCTGGAAGGGCACATTGTCGATGCGCACAAATTGCCCTATCGGGTTGTCCTTGTAAAAGAACTGGTCCGCCAGCTTCTTGCCTATGATGACCATGCGGGCCGCACCACGGATGTCGGAATCACTGAATTCATTGCCCTGATCAACTTTCCAGTTACGCACCTTGAACATTTCTGGCGTGACACCAAGCACGGCATTATTAGAATTATCATTACCCACCGTCAACTGGAAGAAGCCCTGCAAGGCAGGTGCAGCGCCATTCAAGCTGCTTAAATCATTCAATGCCAATGCGTCTTCTACCGACAATGAAGGTGCAGTACCAGTACGTGCGCGCACGCCCTGGGTGCGGTTGGCACCTGGTGAAATAATCATCAGATTGCTGCCCAATACTTCCAGCTCTTTGGAGATGAATTTTTTCGCACTTTCACCAACGGCCAGCATCATGACGACCGAGGTAATGCCGATGATAATGCCCAACATAGTCAAGGCAGTACGCAAGCGGTTGGCATTCATGGAACGGAATGCCTCTATAAAAACCTGGAGGAAATTCATTTTGCCTCCTCTTGTGCTTCTGAGTATTCGGCATGTGATGCTGCCAACTGGCGCAAACCTTCTGCCGCCGGGCCATCATATAAAACATGGCCATCCTTGAGCCGTACCAGGCGTTTGCTATAGGCCGCAATATCCGGCTCATGCGTGACCAGCAAGATCGTGATGCCACGGTCGGCATTCAATTGCTGTAGCGAGCGCATGATGTCTTCACTGGTCTGGGTATCCAGGTTGCCAGTGGGTTCATCTGCCAAAATCAGGGGCGGATCAGCCACCAGGGCACGGGCGATGGCAACACGCTGTTGCTGGCCACCAGACAATTGATTTGGCAGACGTTTGGCATACTCCTTGAGACCCACTCTTTCGAGCTCCACCAGCGCTTTCTTGTGTGCCTTGTCGCGCCCCGCACCTGCATAGATCAATGGCAAGGCGACGTTCTCTGCCACACTCATGCGCTTGATAAGGTTGAAACTCTGAAATACAAAACCAATGGTGCGGTTGCGTATTGTGGCCAGTTCAGCACGCGACAGACTCAGGGTATCGACACCATTGAGCAGGTAAGAACCGCTGGTCGCCTGATCGAGGCAACCAAGTATATTCATGAGCGTCGATTTACCGGAGCCAGACTGGCCCATGACGGCCAGAAAATCGCCGCGCGGCACCTGCACATCTATGCCATGCAAGACCTTGGTTTCTACGCCACCCGAGAAATAACTCTTGCTGACCTGGCGTATCGCTATCAGGGTATCGATCATCAGCGTGCTCCGGCTTTATCCAGTGCGCGGGTAATGACTTTGTCACCAGGTTTCAAATCACCGGAAATGACTTCTGTATATTTGAAATTCGACAAACCAATTTTGACATCCACGGTCTTGGCCTGGTTCTTGTCATCGAGTTTATAAAGTTTGAAAGTGCGGGTCAGATCTTTTTTGGTACGGAAGGCCACGTCATCATCAACGTCAGGCGCTGGCAGATTGGCACTGGCGGCAGCTGAGGCTGTGGCTGATCCACTGGAATTTTTTTCCTTGTCCTTGAGTGCCTTGGCCTCTTTGGCCTGCTCTTCTTCGCTGGGCTTGTAACGCAGCGCAGCGGTAGGAATGCGCACGACGTTTTCACGGCTGCCAACGACCAGGCGTACTTGTGCTGTCATGCCGGGCTTCAGCAATTCATCTTTGTTATCGACATCCAGCACCACGTTATAGGTCACCACATTCTGCTGCACATTCGCCGCGAGGCGGAACTGGCGCAACTTGGCTTCAAATTCACGGTCAGGATAGGCATCGACGACAAAACGCGCTGGCAGGCCATCTTTAAGCAAGCCGACATCGGCTTCCGAGACGCTGGTATCGATCTGCATCTTGGTCAGGTCACGCGCAATCTGGAACAGGTTAGGCGTCTGGAAAGAGGCTGCCACAGTCTGCCCCATGTCGATGGTGCGCTTGATGATGACGCCATCTATGGGTGAACGTATCACGCTGTTGTTGAGGTCAGCATTGACACGGTCAAGTTGCGCACGCGCCAGTTTGATATTGGCATCTGCCACTTCGACTTCGCGTTTGGCCTGGTCCATGGCAGTGCCAGAGATATAGTTTTGCGAAACCAGTTTCTGGTTACGTTCCAGCGTGGCTTGCGCCAGACGCTTTGATGCCTCGGCAGATGCCAGGCTGGCTTCACTCTGCTTGATCTGGGCATTGAAGATGGTAGGGTCTAGCTTGAGCAAGACCTGGCCTTGCTTGACGCGGTCATTGAAGTCGGCCTTTAATTCCACCACGGTGCCAGATACCTGCGAGCCGACATTGATCAGTGCCACCGGATTGAGCGTGCCGCTGGCCGTGACAGTCTGGGTAATATTGCCCTTGTCAGCGGCAGCAGTTTTGTACTTGGGTTCTTCTTCCTTGGCCTTGCTGTTTTCCTTTTGATAGTACATGGCGGCAGCACCGCCGGCCAGCAATACGGCGATTGCTACAAAAACGCGTTTCTTGGTCAACAGAAGCATGGCTATCACTATCCCGGGTGGTTGTAGTTCAATGCATCAATAGGGGCAATACTCAAATAAATTTACGGCAAATAGGCAAATAAACCACGCAGATAGACCTGCCCTCAACGATTTCGTTCAATTCTAAAAAACCAGGCTATTACCAGAGCCAGCATGGCGGCCGCGACAGACACCAATACCCACCAGCCATATAATTTGCCGACATACACACAGGAAGCCCAGGCGAAACTGCTCAAGGTCTCCAGCAAACCCGCCATTATTTGCGTATGTCCACGCTTCCTGAACTGGTCCCGGCTAGCTGGCTTGGATTGCCACAGGTGTATCAATGCTGAACTCAACATGGCAGCCAGGACGCAAAGTACAACCGCAAAACCCAGCACAAATTGCTGCATGAGCAACCACAGCAATACAGGTGCAATCAGGATCAGTATGGGTAAAATCGCTGCCAGCAATTTGCTGGTCAGGATGATATGGCCTTTGACCGGCGCGGCGCGCAGCAAGTCGGGCGCATCTTCGGCAGCAATAATGACCCAGATCAGTGAACCAGCCAGCGAAGCTGCCAGAAAAACCAGGCCCGAGGCTACACCAGGGACAAGGGACTTGGACTTGAAGATCAAAAAGAACAGAGGGGCGATATACAGTAACTGCAGTAGTACCTGCGATATCAGATTAGGGTCACGGGCAATCAAACGCCATTCTTTGAAAATAATGGTGGCACGCAAGCTGCGGCCAAAGTGGGCAGCATGCTGTGCGCTGCCCTGGTTTGCCAGCGTCGTCTTGCGCACCTGGCCAACTGCTTGCTGCACACCCGTGATAAAAAAGCGATGCGTGGATTGCGCCGTCAACCAGTAGATCACGCCGCTAAAAATCAGGAAGCCGCTGATTGCCGCGGGAGATCCAAACACGGCCCTGGCTGGTACCCATGCGAGGCTATCGGCATCGAGCATGCCGCCAGGCTGGAACCAAGGCAAGATATGTTGCAGCACACCCTCGCGCATTTCCTTGCCGAGATTGCCAAATAGCTGAGTAATGATAAACATGCTGGCACCCGTAAGTGCGCCAAGGATTTGCGCCACGGTCTTGGTCTTGCGTACACCCACGCTTTTAACCAGGGTCAGCGTCAATAACATGGACAGGGCCGCGGCCAGTACAGCCATGGCAAACAAGGCAGGATAAATACCCAGCCAGCGCCATTGGCCCAGTAGAAGACCTACATTTGCCACCGGTGTCAGCAAGGCGAAAAACCAGAAGCCGACAGAAAAAATAATGCCCGTCAACCTGACTTGGAAAATAGTTTTCGATGACAAGGGTGAAGACAGCAGCAAATCCAGATCGCCACGCTCAAACAGGGCCCGCACACTGCGCGTCAAACCCAGCGATAGCATGAAGCTCATTAACACCAGCATGGCCATGCCAGCGCCCATCAGCAAAGGGCCAGGTATCGCATCTTGCAGAGGCGGCATCTTGCGCATGAGCAGCCAGACGCCGACATGGGAAAAAATATACATCAGGCTGATCACCCACATGCCAAACGCTGACATGCCACGCGCCGCCTTGCGGCCAGGCTTGTTCTCGCCCATGTCGTAGTAAGCCAGACGACACTCGTGCGCCAGCAACCAGGCGGCACTGCCTGGTTTGAATTGCAAAACACGCGCCATTATGCGGGCTCCGTCAATTGTAGGAAAACTTCTTCCAGCGTGCCCGCAGTCTGGCTGGTCTGGTTGCGCAATTCTTCCAGCGTGCCTTCCGCAATAAGCTTGCCGTTTTGTATGATGCCTATGCGTTCTGCCAGGCGCTCGGCCACGTCGAGAATATGAGTGGTCAGGATAACGGTGCCGCCCTGTTTGACATGGTTCAACAAGACATCTTTGACCTGTCTGGCAGCGGCAGCGTCCAGACCCGTTAGTGGTTCATCAAGGATGATCAGTTCAGGCTGGTGTATGAGGGCACCGGCCAGCGCGAGCTTTTGCTTCATGCCGCGCGAGAAACCTTCGGTCAACTCGTCTGCATGCTTCAATAAATCCAGCCAGTCCAGCAATTCACGCGCCTTGGGTTCGGCGACTTCTGCTGCGACACCCCACAGGCCTGCGACAAATTCCAGATACTCAAAAGGTTTGAGTTTGTTATATAACATGGGGTCATCGGGCAAATAAGCCAGCCTGCTCTTGGCCAGTGCGGGGTCGGCCGCCAGTTCATGCCCCAGTATGCGTATGCTGCCACTGTCTGCAGAGATCAGCCCTGCCACCATTCGCAATGTCGTGGTCTTGCCTGCCCCGTTAGGCCCCAGCAAGGCATATAGTTCACCACGGCGCACGGTGAGGTTCAGGTTCTCAACGGCGGGGCGGCCAAAATTCTTGCAAAGCGCGTGCAACTCCAGGGCAGTGGCGGTCATGTTCGGCAATGTTGTCTAAAAACCAGTCATTGTATGCCGAATTGGCGCTTATGCAAGCAAGTCGTTTTGGAGAAATAATGATGCCGCACCCTGGCCGTTGATGACGAAGTGCGGACAAGGTGCGCGCATGCAGAAAGCTTCAGTTAACTGAACACCGGCACATGTGGATCAACCCCACCAAAGCGGATTTCAGGGTGGCGATTACTGACGAGCTGCTGAATTTCTGTTATCCGCTTGAAGGGTACATCTACCATCAGCAAGACTTTGCCGCTTTCTATGTCGTCCATGAAAGGCTGGAGGCTGGAACTGGGTATGGACCTGGCTGCCTTGCCAGATGCCCAGGAGCCAAACAGCGAGCCACCTATCGCAGAGACCAGTACCGCCAGTATGCGCATTTCCATGCCTTCAGGCGGGAAGATCATCCATAGTCCACCTGCCAGCAAGCCTGCGATACCGCCAATGAGCATGCCAACCTCAGCACCATGTATGAGATCCGTTTTCTGGAAGGAATTGGCTTCCGGCATATCGGCTGGCAGCATGCCTTCCCTGGCACAAAAATGCATATGTCGCTCATCTATGCGTGCAAGTAAAAGTTCATCCAACATGGCCCTCGCGCTGGCCAAATCAGGCAACATGAAATACACTCTGCGTCTCATGACTATCTCCATCAAGGTAAGAAAGTACTGAGGCAGTTGCGAGAATATCGCGGTGACCACCATGGTCAGGGGACGAGACAGCAAGCATCGTATGCTCTGCCGGGTTGCTTGCAAGATCAGCCTGGCCCGTTGTTCAAGCTTGTCTGGCCATCTTGGTTTTGCAACAATCTCCAGCAGAAAAAACGACAGGATGTGCAACTGCCTTAATCATTGTTATAGACAATTCCAGGCAAAATAAAAATGGCAAATTACTCTCGTTCTGAACACTTATTTGGCAGAAAAATCAGACTACGTGATAAAAATTCGCTTGACCTGACCGGCCATAGCCTGAATACTGGAATTTCTCTGGGAACATGATTTTTACCCAGACTTGCACGCTTGGTAAAACGACCAAAAAATGGCTACATCAAGCTATATTGGGCTACATTTTGGCTACATTTGCAGTATGGGACTAAGATGAGAAAATTCATTTTCCTGCTTGCTTTGCTATTCAACCTGCCCAGTCAGGCGCAACCCGCTGCCGATGGGCAAATCAAATGGGTCTCTGCCGAACTCCCCCCTTATCTATGGCTGCAGAATAATACTCCGCAAGGCTATGTGCATGAATTGATTACGGCCATGTCAGCACAATTGGGGCGCAAACCCGACCTGAGTGTTTATCCCTGGGCCAGGGCAGTCAAGATGACCAAAGACGGCCAGACCTATGGCGTTTTCCCTCTGGACAGAACGGCAGAGCGGGAAGCCAGCTTCAAGTGGCTGATCCATTTGACCTCGACACCCAACCGTTTTTTTGGCAAACGTACGAGAGCCACTGGCAGTGTCAATATTGAAATTGCCTCGCTGGAGCAATTGCGCGGTTTGCGCGTGGGCATCGTGCGCGGCTCTTCGCTGGAACAAGAACTACACGCGCAAAATTTTCGTAATATTCGCTTTGAAAAAGATTATCAAAGCCTGCTGAAGTTATTGCAACTGGGCGGGCTTGATGCGATTTATTCAGGCTATCCGGTGATGGTCTCTGCAATAGAAGAATTTGGTTATCGTCTTGAGGACTTTGCAACCGGGCTGACCATGGGTGGTGCCGAGCTGTATATGGCGAGTTCTTTAGGCGTTAGCGAAGACGAAGAGCGTGCCTGGCGCAGGGCTTATGAAAACTTGCAAAAAGATGGCACTGTACAAAAACTGCAAAAGAAATATTTTTCATGGGAATAAAAATCCCGCTGATGAGCTTCGGCTCATTATCAAGCGGGATTTTCTCATCATCGTTTTGAATTGTACTAGCCACCCATGGACGTGCACAATTCCACCAGGCTGCCATCAGGGCAACGCAAATAAGATACTACCTGGCCCCAGGGTTTTTCAGCCGGGGCAGACAATTCCTGGGCACCCGCAGCAATCGCCTGCGCATGGGCGGCAGCTACATCGGCGGTGGTAAACGCGACTTCCATTCCCAATGGTTTTTCTGAACTGTGTGCAGCCACATGGCCACAGGAATAATTCATATCGCCCATCGCATGCGCAGCAAAAGCCAGCGTCGTGGCACCGGTATCGAGTTCACCATACATGCCTGATTCATGCAAAAAACGGGTAGCAAATCCAAAGGCTTTCTCAAAGAAAGCCAGCGATGCGGCAACGTCAGGGACGTAGATAATGGTGTAAGCGAAGTTCATGTCTCATGCCTTATTTTTTCAACAGAATGAAGCTGGTCTCATCATGAAGGACGAGACCAGTTTAATAACAAACCAATTATTCCTTGATACCCCATTGCGACAGCATCCAGGCCATATTGAATGCATTTTCGCGCAGGGCATCGTAACGACCTGATGCACCACCATGCCCTGCCGCCATATTGGTTTTCAACAGCAGAGGATTTTTATCGGTTTTAAAATCACGCAATTTAGCCACGTATTTGGCTGGCTCCCAGTACATGACCTGGCTGTCATTCAAACCCGTGGTCACCAGCATGGCGGGATAAGCCTTGCGCGCGATATTGTCGTAGGGTGAATAGCTGCGCATATAGTCGTACGCCGGTTTTTCATTCGGGTTACCCCACTCCAGGTATTCACCCGTGGTCAAAGGCAGGCTGGCATCCATCATGGTATTCATGACATCGACAAAAGGCACGGCAGCATGCACGGCATGGAACAAGTCAGGACGCATGTTCACGACTGCACCCATCAGCAAACCACCTGCACTGCCGCCCTGTATGATCAGCCTGTCTGCACTGGTCCATTTCTGTTTGATGAGGTAGTCAGCACTGTCGATGAAATCATAGAAAGTGTTTTTCTTTTTCATCAGCATACCATCTTCATGCCAGTGTTCACCCATGTCACGGCCACCGCGTATATGTGCCTGCACATAAATAACGCCACGGTCCAGCAGGCTAAGGCGGCTGGAGGTAAAGGTCGCTTCGGTGGAATACCCATAGCTGCCATACGAATACAACAGCAAAGGTGCAGAACCATCGAGTTTCACACCCTTTTTATACACCGCCCACAAGGGTACCTTGACACCATCCCTGGCCGTCATCCACAGGCGGCGGCTCTCATATTTGCTGGCATCGTAGCCGCCGACGACTTCCTGCTGCTTGAGTACATAGCGCTGACCTGTTGCCATGTCCACATCCAGCGTGGTCACTGGTGTTACCGGTGACTGATACGACATGCGGAAGCGGGTGGCAGAAAACTCAGGAGTACCTGCGCCGGTGGCGAGATACACAGGGTCATCAAACTTCACTGTCTTCCATTGCTTGTTATTGAAGTCATAGATGCGCACCCGGTTCAGGGCCTGGGTCTTTTCAGTGACAACCATATAATCCTTGAACAGGTCGGCACCAAAGACCAGTACCTCAGAATCATGCTTGACCACTTCCTGCCAGTGCTTGCTGTCAGGCGTTGCCAGCGGTGCGCGCACAACCCGGAAATTCTTGGCGTCTTTATTGGTGACAATATACAAATCGCCATTGCGATGTTCCAGAAGATAACGATGGCCTTTCTCACGACCCAGTACGCTGTGGAATTTTTCTTGCGGTTTATCTGCCGCCAATAGCATGACTTCACTGGTATCAGTGGCGTGGATATTGACAACGATGAACTTCCTGTCGCGGGTAGTGCTGACCTGCAGGTCAAACTGCTCAACGGCTTCATGCAGGACTTCTACTGGAGGCTTGCCTATCTCCATGCGGAACAGGCGGTCAGAGCGTTTAGTGGTGGCATCTTCCTGCACATAGAACAGGGTCTTGTTGTCAGCGGCCCAGGCCATTGAGGTGATACGCGGCTGGCTGTCGCTGAGTATGTCGCCGGTACGCAGATTCTTGATTTGCAACTGGTACTGACGATAACCCACCGTGTCTGTGGTATAAGCCAGGAATTGCTCATCCGGACTGATGGAGCTGCCGCCAACGGCAAAGAACTTTTGCCCCTTGGCCATTTCGTTCTGGTCCAGCAGGATTTCTTCTGCGACCTTGTCGTCATATGCCATGTCAGAGCCTGCGCGGCGACGGCAATACAGTTGATATTGCTTGCCCGCCTCGGTACGCGAGTAATAATAGTAATTGCCACGGCGCACAGGTACAGACAAATCCACCTCTTTCATCCTGCCCTTGATTTCTGCATACAGTTTTTCCGACAGAGGCTTGATGTCTGCGGTCAGTGCTTCGGTATAAGCATTTTCTGCATTCAGATAGGCGATGACTTCAGGACTTTCTTTTTTTTGCAGCCAGCGATAATCATCCGTGACAACTTCGCCATGCCGGGTTTCCTGCCATTTGACCTTTGCTGCCACGGGTGGCACGGGAGAAGAGCCCGGGGTGGGCTCAGCGGCCAGCACCAGACCGGAAGTTGCCAGACCAAGTACACTGGCTGACACGAGTACAGACATCTTTTTGATAGACACTTCAACTCCTGTATGAAATTAATTAGGACATTCTAAAGCGATGCCAACAAAACAAGGAAACTTTTCTCGCATTGCTGCGATGCGGGATTGATTGGACTTCATTGACCTTGAAACCGGCTAGTCATGAGACTGTTATAAACTAAAAAAGTTTTCATATTTGAAATTTGAGCGCTGTCGTATGCCATTTTCATTTTTCGGCTATGCTTGCTCGATATTTTTTGCAAATCTGATTGCAAAGACAACAAAATCTTGAAGGAAGACACCGTGAGCACTCTGTTAAACCGACGCCTGGCGCTACTAGATAGTGATGCAAACCGTCCTTTGCTTGCTGGTGGCCTGCGTGGCATAGAACGCGAAACCTTGCGCGTGCATGCGGATGGCAAGCTGGCTTTGACGCCACATTCACCGGCTCTGGGTTCGGCCTTGACCAATCCACAGATCACGACGGATTATTCTGAATCCCTGCTGGAGTTTATCACCCCGGCTGAGCCTGATATCGCCACCGCGTTGGAGGAACTCGACAATATCCACCGCTTTACCTATACCGTCATGGGCAATGAAATGCTGTGGCATCAATCCATGCCTTGCAGCCTGCCGGAAGAAAAAGATATCCCTATCGCCTGGTACGGCAATTCACATATAGGCATGATCAAGCATGTGTATCGCCGCGGCCTGGCGCTGCGCTATGGCAAGAGCATGCAATGCATTGCTGGCATCCATTACAATTATTCGCTGTCTGAAGATTTATGGAAAGTCTTGCAGCAGGCAGAACATAGCAGCGGCAGTGCCATGCATGTGCAGTCTGAAAGTTACATCGCCTTGATACGCAATTTCAATCGCTATAGCTGGCTGCTGATGTACCTGTTCGGTGCCTCGCCTGCACTATCGACGCCTTTCCTGCGTGGCCGCCCGCATCAACTGGAAACTTTGTCAGACGATACCCTGTACCTGCCGTATGCGACCAGCCTGCGCATGAGTGACCTGGGTTACCAGAACAATGCCCAGTCTGGCCTGGTGCCACCATATAACACCCTGCTGGAATACATGCGCAGCCTGTCGCTGGCAGTGCGCCAGCCCTATCCTGAGTATGAAAAGATAGGCACGCGGCAAAACGGTGAATGGGTGCAGATCAATACCAATGTACTGCAGATAGAAAACGAATTTTATGCCACGATAAGGCCAAAGCGCGTCATCAAAACTGGCGAGCGCCCGGTAGAAGCACTGTGCGCGCGTGGCGTGCAATACATAGAAGTGCGCTGCATGGATGTCAATCCTTTCGACCCGCTGGGTATCAGCCTGGAGACTTCACGTTTCCTCGATGCCTTCCTGCTGTTTTGTGCTCTCGAAGAAAGTGCACCGACCAATCAGGCTGAAGGTGATGAAAATGCAGAGAATTTTTCCCTGACCGTCAAACAGGGCCGTCGTCCAGGACTGATGTTGTCCCGCCATGGCGAGCCCATTTCATTGCAAGACTGGGGCAAGGAATTACTGGAACGTATCGCCCCGGTAGCAGCCCTGCTTGATGCCCAGCGTGGCGACAACTGTCACGCGCAGGCAATGCAGGTACAGACCGAAAAACTGCATCACCCTGAACTGACACCATCAGCCAAGGTAATGGATGCGATACGCGCAGCAAATAATTCGTTCACACAATTTGCCCTGCAACAAAGTACGCTGCTGGCAAATGAATTCCGCGCCCGCCCGCTGGCCCCTGAACAACTGGCTTTGTATACCAACATGGCAGAAAAATCGCGGGTAGAACAAGCTGAAATGGAAAGCACACAAAGCGGTAGCTTTGATGAGTTTATTTCGCATTACGGCTCGCGCACTTCCAGCGAAATATGCTGCGATTCCTTTAATGAGGCATCCTTGCTGCAAAATATCGAAACGCAAGCTGCAAATTAACTTCAGCTTCTTTTTCTACTGATTTCTACTGATTTCTACTCATTTCCACTCATTTCCTCTCTATTATCAGGGGCTGGTGCGCACCTTGCCAGTTGCCACCAGCCCCTGCCTCATTTCTTTTCAGTCCCCTTGTTGCGCAAGTCTTCGCGCTGTTTTTCATATTGCTCGTAAGTCGTCTTGTTTTGTTGCAGGCAAGTCTTGCGCTCATTCCAGTCCTGGAGTTTTTCACATTGACGCTGGTTGGAATCCTGCCCAATGTCATAGACAACGGCACAGCCTGTCATGGCTAGTTGGCTGGAAAGTATAAAGGACAGGGCGAGTAATTTTTTAAACATGGTAACTTGGGTAAATTTGCTGAATCAAAGTAGTAATCCGCTATAAGCTCGAAGATAGACAGGAGTAAGCCGAATTTAGTTCCGGCAAAGATTCTTTATCCAGTCAAAAAATAAAAGCCCGCTTATGCAGAACATAAGCGGGCTGGTCTCACAAAGAAAACGGTTTATTCTTTTTCAAACAAATTGCCAAGACCACCGAGTACCGAGCCTTGCTCACCGCCATGGCTGCCGCCGACTTTTGATGCACCAACAATACGGTTAGCCAGACGTGCCAAAGGCAGAGATTGCAGCCAGACTTTGCCAGGGCCGCGCAGGTGGGCAAAGAATATGCCTTCACCGCCGAACAAGGCTGTTTTAACGCCGCCGACAAACTTGATGTCGAAATCCACTTCCTGGGTAAAAGCCACGACGCAGCCACTATCAACGCGCAGGGTCTGGCCGGGATGCAGGGTCTTTTCTATGATGGCGCCACCTGCGTGCACAAATGCCAGGCCATCGCCTTCGAGTTTTTGCAGGATAAAGCCTTCGCCGCCAAAGAAGCCGGCGCCCAGGCGTTTTTGAAAGGCGATGCCCAGTGACACGCCTTTGGCGGCACAAAGGAAGGCATCTTTCTGGCACAGCAGGGTGCCACCGAGTTGATCCAGATGCATGGGGATGATCTTGCCAGGATATGCTGCACCGAAGGCGACTTTTCTCTTACCTGCGCCACCGTTCATGAAGACCGTGGTGAACAGGGATTCACCCGTCACGAGGCGTTTGCCAGCACCCAGCAATTTGCCGAAGATGCCTGTCTGACCAGCAGAACCATCACCAAAGATGGTTTCCATCTGTATGTCGTCTTCCATGTAGAACATGGTCCCGGCTTCACCTATGGCGGCTTCGCCTGGGTCAAGTTCAACTTCGACGAATTGCATATCGTCGCCAAAAATTTCGTAATCTATGACATCCATCGCCATGATAGTTCCCATACTGTAAATTAATCCGCAGACCCATGCGGCAGTGCTGGGCATTTTATGAAATTTTTAGCTACAGGGGTAGAGCTAAGCAGCGGTAATCTTTGATGGAAATTACCGCTGCAAATACCGAAGATAGCAAGATCGTATTTAGTGCAGCAACTCAGCAGTATCAAGCACGGTGGCATATTCCCCCTGCAAATTGCTCAGTGCATTGATGTGCACTTCTTCTGCCGTCTGCGGCTTGCCACGCAAATCCAATCGGTCAAAACTGAAGCAGGCATCGGCCACTACCGTGGTGTTAAACCCGAGGTTACCAGCACTGCGGGCTGTTGCCTCGACTGAATTATTGGTGCTGACACCGACGATGACCAGGTCTTTGATGGCACGCACATGCAGCCAGCGCTCTAGCCCTGTATGAGCGAAGGCATCTGTCACATTTTTTTCGACTACATGTTCACTGGCAAGTGGCAGCAAATTCTCTTGAAACTCATTACCTGGCTGACCCGGCCAGAATAATGAACCTGGTGAACGCGACATGTGTCTGACAAATACCACGGACCTGCCAGCTTCACGCCAGGCCAGCAGCAACTGACGTATATTTTCTTCAGCGCCGGGGTTATTTCTAGGGCCAGCTTCTGGGGTAGCCATGCCACGCTGCATGTCGATGATGATGAGTGCCGTATTTTGATTTTTCATAAGTATTTTTGAGACTGACCTACTGGATGACTGAGTGACTGACTTGATTCACGTAACCACTTTGCAAGGCACTGACCCAGTCTTCACGCCCACGCAAGGCCGCAAGTTCTGCCATGTGTTGCCAGGCATACGGAACATTGATCAGGCTTTCTGTCCAGCCATGCTGCCTCTTTTCCAGGATGGCATAACGCGCATCGGGTGAGCCTGACTCTATCTTGTGCGGGTAAGGGTAATCATATTCATAGGCAGGGTGACCAACGCTGCCAGGATTGACAATAAGCTGACCAGTGGCTGTACGCACACTGCGGGCGACGTGGCTATGGCCACAGGCGATGACAGTTGAGGTCTGCTGTCCAAGCCTGTCTTCAATTTCTTGCGCAGTGGCGTTCCTGTCTGCCACCTGCAGCAAGGTCGTGGTGTCACTGGCTGGTGTGCCATGACAGAGCAAGACTTCTGCATTCAATTGCAGTACTGGCTTCAAACCCGCCATCCATGCTTTTTGTTCTGTCGTGGTTTGCTGGTGCGCATACTTATCGCCAGAGCCCGAATGCTCATTCAATTCCAGTATCTGGCGTTCATGATTTCCAGCCAGATGTACCCAACCATCTTGCGCCATCAGGAAATCCGCTGTCTCTTTTGGCAGCAAGGGGCCGGACAGGCTATCGCCCAGATTGACGACCTGATCAGCACCACGCAAGCGCAGATCAACAGCTACTGCCTCAAGTGCGGCCAGATTACCGTGTATATCTGAAATCACTGCGATGCGCATTTGCTTTACTCCGCTCTATCTGCTGAATCTGCTAAATCTGCTTGTGAAAAAAAGTCGTCCCGCAAAATTCGCCATCCGGCATCAGGGCATAATTGGGTACCACGCCTACCTTTTGCCAGCCTGCACGTTCATACAGGCGTTCGGCATCACCGCCAGTGACTGTATCAAGCACCAACACGGTCTTGCCTTCTGTTTTGGCAGCTTGCTCAACTGCCGCCATGAGTGCCTGTGCAATGCCCTTGCGACGCGCCCTCCTGTGTACCAGCATCTTGGCGACATCGGCGCGGTGCGGCTGGTTGTCTGGCATGGCGGTAATTAATTGTACCGTGCCCAAGATATCACCACTGTCATCCCTGGCAACCAGCAAGACCCGCTCCTTGCACGCCACGCCTTCAGCCACGCCCTGCCAGAATTGCAGCGCACGTTCGCGTGGCAAAGGCCACATGAAACTGACAGATGCACCACCGGCTACACAGTCCGTCAATACCTCGGTCAATGCAGCTATATTCGCCTGCGCTGCTGCGGCATCGAGAATCTGGATGTGGACTTGCTCGGACATGATGTACTCCATGAGTTGAAAACTGAAAGAGGCCGCTACTTGCACAGCGCCACGAGATAACGGGCCGTAATTTTTCCAGGATTATGGAAGGTGATAGGTTTATCCAGGCCCATGGAAAGACAATCGCCAGTCTGCAAGTCCCAGACCTGCTCTCCAACGGAGAGACGCATCTGGCCCGCCATTATCCAGACTTGCTGCTGTATATCGACATCACGGTGGAAACTGTCATAGCGCACGGTTTGCTCCGCCGGGAATTCAACTTCGACCAGTTGCAGGGGCGAAGGCACGCCAGGGGAGAGATTGCGACGCCTGTAGCCGGAATCAGGATCAGTCCAACATACCTGCTCGGCCAGACGCGAGACTGGCAAAGCTGCGGCAGCAGGCGTGCTGTCCTCAAAAAGGGACGCCAGCGTCACCCCCAGGCCCACAGCCAGCTTGTCTAACGCGGCAGCAGTGGGGCTACTCTCGCCCCTCTCTATGAGCGAAATATTCGAACGGCTGACGCCGCTGCGCTTGGCCAGCGCATCGAGCGAGAGTTTTTGCTGATCGCGCAAGTTTCGCACCCTGCGGGCAATAATCGTATTGATATCCATAATTTCCATTATATAGGATAATTAAATCCTGTAAAATGGAAATTATTTCGTTACTCCCTTGCGACTACATCCAGCCGTGATCAGGCTTGCGTCAGCTGTTTGATCGCTACCACCAGCTTGTCGAGGTCTTCCAGACTAGTATACAGATGCGGCGTCACCCTGACGATGTCATGCCCATCCAGATCGCGCGTGACAGTGAATATCTTGTGCTCGCGCATGAGGTAATCGACAATCGCATGTCCAGAATTGCCAGCGATACCAAACCCTGCAATCGCGCAAGAGCGTTGCGGGTCCGTCGGTGTCATGATGCGCACATCGGGCAAGCCACGTACCTGATTGACCCAGTATTGCGTCAGGTAGCGCAGGCGCGCCTCCTTGTTGGCCGAACCTATGGATGCATGAAATTGCAGCGCATCCAGCACCGTCAGGATATTTGCTGGCGGCACCGTACCAACTTGCGTGAATTTGAAAATTTCATTGTCGGCAAATTTGGCATTGCCAAACAACGGCGCAATATCCACGACCCGGTTCTTGCGTATATACAGCATGCCCACGCCCAGCGGCACACCCAGCCATTTGTGCAAATTCACGGCGACAAAATCAGCCCCCAACTCAGTCATGCGATAGTTCAGATGAGCAAAGGAATGCGCCGCATCAACCATGACATCAACACCGTGACGTTTCGCCATGGCAGTGATTTTGGCAACTGGCATGATCTGCCCTGTCCTGTGCACGATATGGGTGACCAGCATCAGCTTGGTTTTGGGTGTAATTGCCTGCTCATACTGGGCCACGATTCCTTCATCACTGACAGGGTCGAAAGGTAATTGCAAATGCCGCAGTTGTATCTGCTTGCGCTGTTCCAGCATCAGCAAAGTATCAATGACGAGATCGTAATCATGGGTAGCGAGGATGACTTCATCCCCCGCCTGCAAGGGATAACCTTGCAACAGAATATTCATGCCCTCAATCAGATTGCGGGTCAGTACCAGCTCGCCCTCATCCACGCCACAAAAATCCTTGAGAGCCTGCATGACTTGCACAAACATCGGCGCATAACGCACCCGCAAGAAATACGAAGTCTCGGCATTCACCTGCGCCTGGTAACGCTGGAAAGCTTCAAATACAGGCTGCGCCTGCACGCCGAAATAGCCGTTTTCCAAGTTAATAAAATCTGGTGAGACTGTGTACTGGTCACGGATATCTGACCAGTAGGCCTCATCATCAGCAGCGATAGTTTTCAATTGACTCGACAAAAGCAACTCCTTCAATTCGTTTGATTTGTGTAAATCCTGTGCGCCATTCTATATGCAGAAGCCGGGATGCATGAAAAGTTCCCCCGTGCGCCTAAATGCTGTCATGTGTTGGTCATAATTGCCGAGTTTGATGTCTACGGCGCTTGTTTCTTGCATTCTGTCTATAGCTCCTCTAGCATGGCGTGGTTAACTTTTAAGCGCGCGCCATGTCTGCATTGCCTGAACTGAATGAACTGGAACGCATTATCGCCCTTGGCCGCGGACAACTGGAGGTGGATGTCTTGTGCGAGGTCGCCGTCAAGAGCAGGCAATTCCCGGTCTATAAACTGGCGCTCGGCAATCCTGATCCCAGCTTGCCCGCCATCGGTTTTTTTGGTGGTATCCATGGGCTGGAACGCATAGGCACGCAAGTCTTGCTGACTTTCCTGCGCGGCCTGCTGACACGGTTGTCCTGGGACAAGAGCCTGCAACACATGTTGCAGGATGTGCGCCTGGTGTTCATGCCGCTGATTAATCCGGGTGGCATGTGGCAGGCGACGCGTTGCAACCCCAGCGGCGTCGATCTGATGCGCAATGCGCCGGTCGAAGCGCAAGACAAGGTGCCTTTCCTGCTCGGTGGACATCGCTATAGCCCGCGCCTGCCCTGGTACCGCGGTGCCGCCGGTGCAGAGATGGAAGCAGAGAACCTTGCGCTATGTCGCACTGTGCAACAGGAATTGCTGGCCCGCCCTTTCAGCATGGCGATAGATTGCCACTCTGGCTTTGGCTTGCGTGACCGCGTCTGGTTCCCGCATGCACACAGCGTGCATCCCATCGACCATCTGGCCGACATCCTGGCGCTGGAAGAATTATTTGAACAAACCCATCCCAATCATTCTTATCTGTTCGAGCCGCAAAGCCTGCAATACCGCACCCATGGGGATGTCTGGGATTACCTGTATTTACAGGCTCAGCAGGACAGCAGTAAAACCTTTTTACCACTGACGCTGGAAATGGGGTCATGGCTATGGGTCAAGAAAAACCCGCGCCAGTTATTTTCGCGGCATGGCATGTTCAACCCGGTAGCACAGCACAGGCTGAGCCGCGTGTTGCGCAGGCATAGTTCCTGGCTGGATTTCCTGATGCGGGCAACTTGCGGCCATGCGCAATGGCTGGCGCAAGGTCCTACCCGCTTGCGTTTGCAAGAGCGCGCCGTGGCTCGCTGGTACAGGCCATGACAACCTGGATATTATTGCGTGGCCTGATGCGCGAAAGCCGGCATTGGGGAGATTTTCCTGCGCGCTTCCAGCAGGCGGTGGAAGCTGAACGTTTGCTGTGCCTGGATTTTCCTGGCAACGGGCAATTACATGCGGAGCATAGTCTGACCATGGTAGACGCAATGGCAGATCATTGCCACCTGCAATTGCAGGTAGAAGGGATAGCAGAACCTGTGCATGTACTGGCAGTTTCACTAGGGGCGATGGTAGCACTGGCCTGGGCCGATAAATACCCGAATGATATGCAGCGCATGGTGCTGATCAATACCAGCGTGGCACCGCATAATCCTTTTTACCATAGGCTGAGGCCGTCAAATTATCCTGCGCTGATTACGACCATGTTATTTGGTTCGAACATGCAACGCGAAAATCTGATTCTGCATATCACCAGCAATTTACAAACTGCAGAGCAGGCCAAAGAGATCATCACGCGCTGGACAGCATATGCGCAGGAAATGCCTATTAGCGTTGGCAACATCCTGCGACAATTGCTGGCCGCCATGCGCTTTCGTGCGCCACCCTATTCGGGCAAAGTTCCGCTGCTCTTGCTGGCGGGAGAGCAGGACAAACTCGTCAATGCAGCTTGCTCACGCAAACTGGCAAGTTTATGGCATTGCCCTCTGTACTTGCATCCCACGGCAGGCCATGACTTGCCGCTCGATGATGCGGACTGGGTCATGCAACAAGTTTTGAACTGGCAGGTGGATGTCAATTTTGCGCCAGCTCTGCCACCAGAAAATCAATGAACACCCTGACGCGCAAGGGCAGGTGCCGGTCACGCGGATAGAGTAACGAAAATGGTCGGGTGCGCCCTTCGAATTCTTGCAGCACTTCGACCATGCGACCCGTACGCAAATCATCTTCGACCATGAAGCGGGAAGCCTGCAACAGGCCAGCGCCATTTTTTGCGAGGGTGATGATGCCCAGCAAATCTTCTGAACAGGTCAGGCCACCTTTGGTCGGCCAATCGACATCCTGATCATCGCGCCTGAATATCCAGACGATGTTTTGCCCGGCACTGGGCAAGACAAATTGCAGGCATTCATGCCTGTCCAGGTCTTCCAGCCTGGTCGGTACACCAAAACGCTGCAGGTATTCTGGCGTGGCACAGACGACAATTTCAGTATCTTCAAGGCGGCGCGCAATCATGCCTGAATCCGGCGGGTTACGGCCTCGTATGACCAGATCAAAGCCATCGGCGGTCAGATCGACATTGCGGTTGCTGAGTTGCAAATCCAGTTTGACCAGCGGGTATAGTTGGCGAAACTTTGCCAGCAGAGGCAGCACCCGGTAATGTCCATAAGGTGTGGGCATGCTGATGCGCACCAGGCCAGCGGGTTGCATCTGCTGACCAGACACCTCGCGCTCGGCCTCCACCAACTGGTTCAGCGCCTGCCGGCACTGTACAAAATAGGCACGCCCGGCCTCGGTCAACCGCAATTGCCGCGTGGTGCGCACAAACAGGCGGACACCTATACGCTCTTCCAGCCGGGCGATCGAACGGCTGACCGCCGCTGGCGTCAGGCCTGCCGCATTAGCCGCATCCTTGAAGCTTTCCAGCTCTGCTGCCAGGCAAAACAATTCTATGCTGCCTAGCAATACATCCGCAAAATGTCGATTCACATTACACCATGTAATTTATAAAGTAACTTTCGCCTAGTTTATCAACTATTTCGTTTGGCATAGTATGCCGTCACGCCTTGTTGATCAAGGCAGTGCCGCCAGTCAAACCCCTTTATCGAAAGCCCAAACCATGAAACTCTATTTCTCCCCCGGTGCCTGCTCTTTGTCTCCACATATCATCCTGCGTGAAGCTGGCCTGGATTTCACTTTGCAAAAAGTTGATACCTATGTTCACAAAACTGCCGATGGAGTGGATTTCTACACCATCAATCCCAAAGGCCAGGTGCCCACGGTAGAACTTGATAATGACGAAATACTGACTGAAGGTTCCATCATTGCCCAGTACATTGCTGAAAACGCAGAAAACCGCGATCTGTTGCCAGCATCCGGCCTCGCACGTTACCGCGTGCTTGAGTGGCAAAACTACATCAGCTCAGAATTGCACAAGTCCTTCGCACCACTGTTTGATGCTGACATGCCTGCCGAAGGCAAGACGCGTGTCGCAGAACTTTTGCGCAAAAAATTCGCCTGGATCGACAGCCGCCTCGAAGGCCGCACTTACCTGACCGGTGACACCTTTACCGTCGCCGACGCTTATCTGTTCACCGTCAGCGGCTGGAGCAAACATGTGAACCTTGATATCAGTGACTTTACCCACCTGCAAAAATTTCTCGCCAGCGTCAAGGCCAGGCCGCATGTACAAGCTGCACTGAAAGCAGAAGGCTTGCCTGCCTGAATCTGAAACGAAAGCCACATCGGCAAAAAATCCCGAAACAGCAGACAATACGGTAGCTCATGGATGACGCTACCGTATTCACATTGAGAAAGGCAACAATGGAAACTGCATACCCCGACATTATCGCCATGCTGAACCGCTACTTCGATGGTCTGTACCACAGCGACACCAGCATACTCGCCCAGGTATTCCACCCCGAAGCCCATTACTACTGCGCCACCGAAGGCCACCTACTGCACCTGGACATGCAGCAATACTTCCCCGTCGTCGATAAACGCCCCGCCCCCGCCAGCAAAAATGAAACCCGCCGCGACCGCATCGTCTCCCTGGAAATGGCAGGCCCGGTCACCGCCTTCGCCCGCGTCGAATGCGCAATTGCCAACAAGTTTTTTACTGATTTTTTAACGCTGGTAAAACTGGATGGCAGGTGGCAGATTGTGAGTAAGGTGTTTCATTTTGAGTTGATGGATGCCTGAATAAAATCAATTGGTTTTCAAAAATATGGACTCAGGTCGTGTTGACGTTGCTTTTGGCCTTGGTGTTGCTTTTGACCTTGACGTTGTTTTTGACATTGCCTTTGATTTTTTGCAGTTCCCATGTGTAGCCGCCGTTTGTGCAGTACAGAAAATGGATCAAGAAGAGCCGCTGTCTGAGGTGTAGCAGGGGTTTCGTGGTGCATGCACCACGCCTGCGTAACGGCAATCGCTTGCAAGCGATTGTGCGCCCTGCAAGGGAAGCGAGTTTCGGATCTTCCCATTTTTTGTACTGCACAAACGGAAACCCCTTTAGGGGCGGCTATGCCTGGGTCGCCTTTTTGGCACACCTTTTTGGCGAAGTAAAAAGGTGTGTAGCTGCCGGTCTACCACCGGCCTGCACTCGCAAATAACTTGTGAAGGTATTTGATAGCGAAGACTTGAGCAATACGAATCTGATATTAAAAGCTGCACCAGTATGCAAGAACGTCGCTGGATTCCAGCCAAAAACACGCTGGAATGACGCTAACTGAGGTTTCACTAATCTAAGGGCTCGCAGCCAGGTCAGATTCTAGCTCAATCTGCATTACGAGCTACTCTGGCAAACTGCTGAAAGGCATACGCATAAACTACGTTATTGAGATTACCCCACTTTGTAGGAAAATCACCCGAAAAAACACCGTCCCAAGATTTTTCAAACAATAAGTTGTACACTGTGCCACACCAGAGTCCACAACAAGACTCACAGGCAAGCTCCGCATAATGCGGGCCGAAAGCAAGGCCGTATTAAGTATCAAGCACAGACCAAAACCTGTTGGCCTGCCGATTGAATTTCTTAGCCCCAACACCATGCCCGAATCCAATAGCCTGGCTAACACGGCCAACAGCTTCTCTAGTGCACGCACCACAGCACCCCATATTATCCGCGAGCTGGAAAACGGCCTGCTTGCAGACGCCGCCCATACCTCACCCAAGTATTTTTATGATGCGGTAGGCTCAGTCCTTTTTGAAGCCATTTGCGTATTGCCGGAATATTATCCCACCCGCACTGAAGCAGAAATTTTTACGCAACACATGGGCGATATGGCACGGGTCATTGGTCTGGGTGGCAGCCTGATTGATCTGGGTGCAGGTAATTGCGCCAAGGCAGCGCGGCTGTTCCAAGTGCTGCATCCTGACCAATATGTGCCGATTGATATTTCTGTCCATCATTTGCAGGATGCGGTGCGCCGCCTGCAACAGCGCTTCCCGCATATTGAGATGACGGCGCTGGGGCTGGATCTGGCACAGGACTGGAAACTGCCTGCAGAAGTAAGGCGTGACAAACGCCTGTTCTTTTATCCCGGGTCATCCATAGGTAATTTTGAACCGGAAGAGGCACTGGCATTTCTGTGCCATTTGCGTGCGGCGTGTGACAATGATGCGGGCATACTGATAGGTGTAGATCTGATCAAGGACAAAGCCCTGCTGGATGCCGCCTATGCCGACAGCCTGGGTGTTACCTCGGCCTTTAACCTGAATTTGTTACGCCACATCAATCATTTGCTGCATTCTGATTTTGATGTCAATCAATGGCAGCATGAGGCTTTTTTCAATACAGAAAAATCCCGCATAGAAATGCATTTGCGCGCCAGGGAAAATATCCAGGTCAACTGGCCGGGTGGGCAAAGAAATTTTATCAAGGGTGAACACATACACACGGAAAACAGCTATAAATACAGCATACAGGGCTTTAATGCCTTGCTGGCCGATGCTGGTTTTTCCCATAGCTGTCACTGGACGGACAAAAATGAATGGTTCGCCGTTATCCATGCCAAAGCTGCTTGATCCTCTCACAGACCTTGGGCAAAACCTGCAACAGGCAGGTACAGTTGAACGCTGGCAAGCAATCCGCCTGCGCTCAGTCGCGATTGCTGCGCCTCTTTCTGCCGAGGATTGCATTGCGCAATCCATGCCCGACGCCAGCCCCATTAAATGGCATCTGGCGCATACGACATGGTTTTTCGAGACCTTTATCCTTGAACAGTTTGAAGACGACTTCCAGGCTTTTCACACTGACTTCCGGGTACTCTTTAATTCCTATTACAACGGTGTCGGTGACAAACACCCGCGTGCGCAACGTGGCTTGCTGACACGGCCATCGCTGGACACTGTGCTGGCCTACAGGCGCAATGTCGATGAACGCATGCTGCGTTGCCAGGACAAGCTCAACGATGCCCGCTTTGCCTCGCTGCTGGAGCTGGGCATGCAACATGAACAGCAGCACCAGGAACTGATGCTGACGGACATCAAGCATCTGCTGTCATGCAATCCTTTATTCCCGGCTTTGTATCCAGCAGCAGACATGCGCAAACCCATGCCCGCCTCCAGCACCCTGAGCTGGCAAGACTATGATGCCTGCCTGTGCGAAATTGGGCATGAGGGCAAGGGCTTTTCCTTTGATAATGAAGGGCCGCGCCATCGTCAGTTTCTGGAGCCTTTCCAGCTCGCGACGCGCTTGACCAGCAATGCTGAATACCTGGAGTTCATAGAAGATGGCGGCTACCAGAATCCCGCCCTGTGGCTGGCAGAAGGTTGGGACTGGGTGCAGCAACAGGACCTGCGTCACCCACTGTACTGGCGTTATGATTTCCAGCAAAACTGGCAGGAATTTGGCCTGCATGGCTTGCTACCGCTGAATCCACAGCAGGCGCTGGGCCACATCTCTTATTTCGAAGCCAGCGCCTTTGCGACCTGGGCAGGAGCACGCCTGCCTACCGAAGCAGAGTGGGAATATGCGGCACAACAGCATGAACTCGAAGGCCAGCTAAGCCAGTTATTTGATCATTGCTGGCAATGGACCAGCAGCAGCTATAGTCCCTACCCCGGCTTTGTCCCCGCTGCAGGTGCAGTGGGTGAATACAATGGCAAATTCATGGTCAACCAATATGTTTTGCGCGGCTCTTCTGCCTTTACCCCGGCAGGCCATAGCCGCAACACTTACCGGAATTTTTTCCCGGCAACCGCACGCTGGCAACTGACAGGCTTGCGCCTGGCCCGGTCACTTATTGAGGAGTAATTTCATGCCTACCGCAAAATGGAAAGATACCGTCATTGCCCAGGCCAGTGATGGCGAGATTGTGAAGCTCGAAGGCAATATCTATTTCCCTAAAAAAAGCGTCAATCCTGAACACTTGCGTGACAGTGACAAACACACAGTTTGTCCATGGAAAGGCACAGCCAGCTATTACGATGTCGTGGTCAATGGTGAAGTGAACTCAGGTGCTGCCTGGTATTACCCAGAGCCCAAGGATGCGGCGAAAGAAATAAACGGATTCATCGCCTTTTGGCGCGGGGTAGAAGTTTCTGCCTGAACATGACATCATGCAAGCACAACTCGCTTGCATGATAGGCGACATTAGTTTTAGCCCAGACGTTTCGCCGCCAAAGCATTACCAGCACGGCTAACCGCCTTGCGCCCAAGATGGGCAGAAATGAATTGCCCTGCATCCACCACGGTATTCAAGTCTATGGCGGTTTGTATGCCCAGACCCTGCATGAGAAAGAGTACATCTTCTGTCGATACATTGCCGGTTGCACCTTTGGCATACGGGCAACCACCGAGACCGGCAACGGAAGAATGAAAAATGGAAATACCAACTTCCAGGCTCGCATAGATATTCGCCAGCGCCTGACCGTAGGTATCATGAAAATGGCCGGATAAAGCCGCAACGGGAAAATCCTGTGCGACGCGCTGCATGACGTTCTGCACTTGCCGCGCCGTGCCTACGCCTATGGTGTCAGCGATGTCGATTTCATCGCAACCGAGATCACGCAAACGCTGTACCACGTCAGAAACACTATCAACAGCAACTTCACCCTGATAAGGACAACCGAAAGCGCAAGAGATACTGCCGCGCAAGCGTATCTTGTTTGCTTTTGCGGCTTCGGCCACTTCGCGGAAACGTTCTATTGACTCTGCAATCGAGCAATTGATGTTTTTTTGCGCAAAGGCTTCGGAGGCTGAACTGAAAATAACTACTTCATCAGCACCGGCTGCCAGTGCTGCTTCAAAGCCTTTCATATTCGGCGTCAGTACAGAATAGATGACACCAGGCTTGCGTGTAATGCCTGCCATGACCTCTGCCGAGGTTGCCATTTGTGGCACCCATTTGGGCGAGACAAAAGAGGCTGCTTCTATATTCACAAAGCCAGCCGCGGTCAGACGGTTCACCAGTTCTATCTTGACGTCGGCGGGTATACTTTCTTTTTCATTTTGCAAGCCGTCACGCGGGCCTACTTCGACGATTTTGACTTGCTTGGGCAGTGATGCGTTCATGTTGTTTTTCCTTGGAAGGCAATAGCACCATTTTACCCCCAAGCTGGCGAAAGCCTGAACTCACCCCGTATTTCTACTTGTGCCAAAAGACCAACTCAAACCACATGCAATACCGCAACACCCAACTTATCGAAATACGGATCCAGCCTGCCTGCCAGTTGCGGCAAGTTATAGCTGGGCACTTGCGGGTACAGATGGTGTTCAAGATGATAAGAAAGATTGAACAACAAAGCCGGTATGATCTTGCCACGCAAGCTCCTGGCTTGACCCAGTATGCGGCTGTCAGGCTTGAAGTGTGGCAACCAGGCAGTAGTGACAGGATACAGGCAAGAACCTATGTACATGAATACGCAATAAGTCAGCGGCGCAGCAGTCCAGGGCAAAACAAATATGGCAATCACAATTCCGAGAATGGCAACGCACAGTTCGGCCAGCATCCAACGCCTTTGCACCGGGTTTTTGGCGAGCCGGTAAGCATGCAGCCAATGACGGGCCAGATAGGTAGGCCCGGCTTTCAGCGCGCCCAACAAACTCAGGTGTGCAGGGCTACCTTCAAAATCATCATGCTCCAGGCAATGGCTATGGTGGTACAGATGCGCCTGGCGGAAGGCGTGACCACTTTCCAGCAAGAGGATACTCATGGCAAACAATACCCATTCTGTGCTGCGCGGCTTGAAACCGGCAGCGCCATGCAATACATCGTGGGTGAAAGTCACCGAGACCAGAAAATGCAAGACGAAAACCAGCGGCAGCAAGAGGTAATACTGCATGGAGAAAACCATGGCATAGACAGCCAGGGTCAGTAGTGGCAGCACTGGCCAGATCAGGCTTTGTAATTTGCTGGCATTCAACAAGTCCAGCCCCAGGCTGCTCAGATTCGGCAAGCCAGCCTGGCGACGGTTGAGCGTGCTTGTGGCAGTATGTTCGCGGGATGCGACTGCACTACGGTGAGCTCCAGGAAATGCCGTCTTAGTCAGGGTAGCACTATGGTTCATGTTCATACTCCTGATCAGAGGTGCCGCAAGTTAATGACAGAAAAGATAATGTAGGCAGTCACTATCAGGCCGCTATATCTGTCTTTCAAACCCCAACGCTTAAGTGCATAGTTGATTGCTCCTTTTAAGTGCCGCACAAAAGAAAATGGCATAGTCAATAAAGGATATAAAAACAGCAGTGCCAGCCATCTGACATCAGGTACAAGCAACAGCCAACCAGCGAAGTTAGCCAATGCCAAACGGTAACCTGTCAGGAGAAAATCATGACGCGGGCTCAGAGGATGCGGACGAAAACCCATGACATGCATGGAAAAAATAAAATTTTTATGTTTGACTTTGGGCAAACCAAACAGCATTAACGACAAAATCCCGTGTGCGACAAAAAACCCA
The DNA here is from genome assembly GCF_049340405.1 of Undibacterium sp. Ji42W. Classification (NCBI taxonomy): domain Bacteria; kingdom Pseudomonadati; phylum Pseudomonadota; class Betaproteobacteria; order Burkholderiales; family Oxalobacteraceae; genus Undibacterium; species Undibacterium sp. Ji42W. Next base: position 54,736 of record NZ_JBMPOV010000014.1, on the reverse strand, counting down.
AAACCCGCCAGTATTGCAAGAAAGTGATTTTTCTGTAAAAAAAACTGCACTACAGGTGTAACGACCATGGCCCACGCCAGGCATCGGTTGAACCTGACCCAGTTAGCCTTGCTCAGTAAACTGAAATGTGTGAATCTGGAAGTAAATGCATTCATGATTTTTGCAGTGCTTGCTTGTTTCCGTTTTTTTGGAGTGGCAGGTATGAAAACTGCCTGTCCCTTTGTTCGCAAGCTGCGTGCCAGTCAAAGATCTTTCATAAGCCCTTGTTTCTTAAGGAAATTTAATTTATGCCTCAGTAAAACTGTAAGCTTGCTATATAGTTGACTGAAATTTGCTATCAAGATGCTTAACAGCTATCAGCCATGAATGCCTACGGACTTTATTTTTTCTCGCTCGCCTTGCAGGGCGCCATCAGCCCCTTGCTGGCCATCTGGCTGTGGGTAAAGGCAGGGCAACAGCCAGGTATGAAGGCGCTGGCGCTGTTTTGCGTGAGCATAGGCCTGTGGGCGACAGGCCAACTGGCCATCAATCTGGGCGATGCCAGGATCAGTGAACTGGGCAAGATACTGGTCAATACCGGCCCTGTGAATGCCGTGTTCTTCCTGCATTTTGTATTGCGCTTTTTGGGTCGTTTACGGCCTGCTCATATCATTGCCTGGTATGCAGCGGCGCTCATCCTGATGCTGGGCATTGCCATCTTTGATATGGGCAGTCTCTTGCCCTGGCTGGAATTCCAGCGCTATTACGTGTTTCCAGCCTGGGGCTGGATACCCGGCATCTTTGTCAGTGGCCTGAGTACCTGGGCCTACCTGCTCTTGCTGATGGCATGGCCTGCGGCTGCCCCCAAGAAGCGCGGGCAAATCCTGGCAGTTTGCCTGGCCGGGGTATGGGGCTCGGCCTCCACACTCATGTTTTTAAATGCATCGTTTGGCATAGCCATCTTCCCGTATAGCGTTATCTTGCTGCCGTTTTATGCAGTCTTGCTGGTACTTGGCATCTTGCGTTATGACATGATGGCAGTGAACCTCTGGGCCAACCGCCTCCTGGCCTGGCTCGCCTTAAGTGTGTTGACGGTAGCCATTGCGGGTCTGGTGCTGAGCCTGGTGGCGCAAACCGGCTTTAGCCCACTGGCAGCTTTGCCACTGTGGCAGTTATGGTTATTGGGTACAGGCATGTTGTTCATCATGCTGATACTGGAAAGACCCATGCGCAGCTTCATGGAAAAACTGATCTTCCCCGGCGCGCATCTGGAAGCAGCAGTCCTGAGTAACTGGCGCTTGCAACTCGAAGCGGCGGCTAGCTGGCAAGAGCTGGAGGCGGTCGCCTCTGCATTGCTGGAAACCCATCTGCGCCAGCCCATGCCTGTCTTGCTGTTCCACGCTGGTGCACCCGACAGCAGCGCTGCTGAGCAAACCTGCGTCATCTGCTCCCGGCAGCAAGCACAGTCTGCCCACGCAGAATGGCATTACGAATTGCGTCACTGGGAAGGAGCAACCCCCAGTGTGCAAAGAGTGGGGGCAGTGTTTGGCGCCCTGCTGGCCGCCGCCGCCGGGCGACTCGAGCAATTATTGCGTTATGCCGATCAAGAAAAGCAGCGCCTGCAACAGGCACATCTGACGGAACTGGGTGGGCTGGCGGCCACCGTCGCCCATGAATTACGCAACCCCCTGAACATCATCAGCATGGCTGCCGTTTCTTGTCCTGCTGATGTACGAAATGACATACGCGAGCAGATAGAGAGAGCCGATCATCTGATACAGGATTTGCTCAGTTATTCCGGTGAGGTGCGCTTGAATTGCCAGTCAGTGGATATGGCAGAACTGATTAATCACATCGTGGCGCAACTTCGCCCTTCTGCCATGGCGAATGGTGTACAAATCAAGAGCGATATCGAAGAAAATTTACACGGCCATATAGACCACATGCGCACTGAGCAAATTCTGAACAACCTGCTCAACAATGCACTGGCGATGTTGCGCGGCAGAGCAGATGCCCGCATCCATATCGAAGCAGCTACAGACAAGCAGATGCTGAGGCTGCGCATCTGCGACAACGGCCCCGGCATACCGGCGGAACAGAAAGCCGATTTGTTCCAGGCTTTCAAGAGCCGCCGCCCTGGTGGCACAGGCCTGGGTCTGGCGATAGTGCGCAGGCTGGTGGAGGCCCATGGCGGCAGCGTTGCGCTGATCACTTATCCAGGCTGGAATTGCTGTTTTGAATTTTATCTACCCACATCACCATGACACCATGAGCATGCAAACTATTTTACTGGTCGATGATGAACCAGCCTTTCAACGCCTGTGTGGCAACTGGCTGGCCAGCCTCGGTTATATCGTCAAGGTCGCGGCCACGGCAGAACAGGTACATGCCTTGCTGGCGGAGAACAGCTTTGACCTGGTCTTGCTGGACCTGGCCTTGCCGCCTACGTTTACACCAGATGAAGGCCTGGCGCTATTGCCAGCATTTGCACCTGTACCTGTGGTCGTCATGACTGGTCATGCAGACCGTGAACTGGCGCTGCGTGCCATAGGTCTGGGAGCATGGGATTTTTTGCCCAAGCCACTCGATCCCGATATCTTGCGCGTCGTGGTTGACCGCGCCCTCAACAAAAGCCGCCTGGAACGTGAACTCGTCGTATGGCGCGCCCGCGCTCTGCCAGACGACAATAGCATGGGCCTGATAGGCATCAGTACCGAGCTGGCGGAATTGCGTTCTTTGATACGCCGCATTGCACCTACCGACGTGCCCGTCATGATTACCGGCCCCAGCGGCACCGGCAAGGAGTTGGTAGCACGCGCCCTGCATGCCCAGGGCAAGCGTGCAAGTAAATCTTTTATCGCTGTGCATTGCGGTGCCATACCGGCAGAATTATTCGAGAGTGAATTATTTGGTCATTGCAAAGGCAGCTTCACTGGCGCCGACCGTGACCGCAAGGGCTTGATCGCTGCGGCTGATGGCGGCACGCTATTCCTTGATGAAGTAGGTGAAATGCCCCTGCCCATGCAAGTCAAGTTGCTGCGCTTCTTGCAGTCTGGCAGTTTCTTTCCCATAGGCGCACGCGCCGAATTACGTGTCGATGTGCGCATAGTCGCGGCCACGAATCGTGATCTGGCCGTCATGGTCGAAGAAAAAAGTTTCAGGGATGATTTGTATTACCGCCTCAAAGGCATACAGATGCGCACCCTGGCCCTGGCCGACAGGGCAGAAGATATTGCCCTGATAGCCCAGGCAATTGCGGCGAGATCAACGCCACCAAAACGCCTGACGGCTTCAGCGCAAGAGTGGCTGGTATCCCATGCTTGGCCTGGTAATGTCAGGGAATTGCAGCATTGCCTGCAAACGGCAATGGCACTGGCTGGTGAGATGAACGAGATCGTCGTCGATGACCTGGCACTGGCCTGTGGTGAAGTTGCAAGCGATGCGCCTGTGGTGGATACCGGTTTATTGGAGGAACAGGTGGCGGCTCTGGAAAAGCGCCTTATCGTCGGCGCTTTGAATGACAACCAGCATAACCATACGCATGCAGCAAAACAACTGGGTATATCCCGCGTAGGCTTGCTGAACAAGATGCGCAGGTATGGTTTGCGTGAGTAAGCAATGCATGCCAACTCTGTAGGAGCGGCTTCAGCCGCGAATCTTTGATCCTGAAAAAATGGCAGCCAAGGCAGATCGTTCGCGGCTAAAGCCGCTCCTACAAAATTCAGATGCCTGGTCACCAGCACTTTATCAACGCTTACTCAGCATTAATGTGCGGCAGAAAAAAGGCGGCTCAAATCCAGCACAGGTATGCTCTGCCCCTGTTGCTCAAAACAGGAAATCGCCATCCCTTCCCAGCCTGCTTCATCAAGACTGCTGGCCTGATTATCATCAACCAGCACACGTACCGGCGGTGCCGCGAGGTGTATCGCACCCAGTCCTGCGGTATTGCTGGCTGCATCATGGAAGGCCACCAAAGCGAGGATATTGCCAGTGCACGCCCTGCCCCCGAGGCGCACAGGGAGTTGCATGACGGGTACGGCACGTTTTTGCCAGAAGATGATCTCCCGCATGTGCGCGGGTGCGAGAGGCACCTCAAAGCTGTCCTGCGCATCCATGATTTGTATCAGTTCACGCTGGCCGATGGCGACTTGCCTGCCATCGCCTACGTCCAGTAACCAGGCATTTGCGCTAGACATATTTGCGCTCCATTAATGAGTAGCAGTGATTTGTGCGAAGGCACCATATTGCATTAAATGCCGCGCATCGCTGAGACAGGCCAGGCCGTTTTCAAATGGCATGACAGCCTGCACTGGCGTGTAGCCGGCTCGCATGGCAACAGGCAAGGCGTAGTCGCTGCCGGATTGCTGATTGAGTACCCTGACATCATCACACAGCAAGCCCAGGAAACCCTTGCCGGTAGCCAGCATGACGCAGGCACGGCGTGCTGCAGGTATCTTGTCCAGGGTCTGCAATTCACCATTCAGGCTCAATACTGGCCAGCTTTGTCCCAGGTAAGCGATGCGCCCTATGGCAGGCGCAACTGCATCCTGGCTGACCAGATCAACAACTGACTCCACCGCACAGACATCACCCTGCGGCAGCATGAGCTGCATATTATCAATACGTAGCAACAGACGGTTGCGTATTTCTGTACTCATCCCCGGCATCATCGCTCCCATGATCAGGCTCCCGTCAGGCGGTTAATATGCTGCAGCAAGGCATCTTCGCTGAAGGGTTTGACGAGGTAGGCATCCACCCCGGCGGCATCGCCCTGCTGTCTGTGTTTTTGCGTAGAGCGTGAAGTGATCATGATGATGGGAATGCGTTTGTCGAGCTTGCGGGCACGTACATGGCTGGTCAGCTCCAGGCCATTCATGCGCGGCATTTCCATATCGACCAACATCACGTCGGGTATCACTTCATCGAGTATGGCAACCGCATCCAGGCCATCTATGGCAGTACGCACTTCATAACCGGCATCGCGCATGATCTGGGCAGTGGCACGGCGGGCTGACAATGAATCATCGACCACCAGCGCAGTGCGCACATGTGTTGCTTGGGAATCTGCCTGCGATGGCAAGCCAGCATGGGCATCATCGATATTGATGTACTGCTGGGTCGATGCACGCAACAACTCCGGCAAATCGATCACTGGTGCAACGCTACCGTCACCGAGGATGACCGCACCTATCGTGCCCTGGATTCTTGGTACATAGCGGCCAAATTTCTTGACCACGACTTCACGGCCATCAACCAGTTCCTGCACTTGTATTGCACAGGTTGAGCCGGTATCGGTGCTGACCAGCAAGACCGGGTAGCCATAGCTGCGTGCTTCCTTGCGATGGTCTTGCATGCCCAGCAAGCTATCGAGCTTCAGCAATTTATGCACGGCATCGCCAACGCGATAGACAGGTTGGTCAGCCAGCGTATCAATTTGTGCATCAGTGATGTAATGGATGTCAATGATGCGGCGGCTGGAGATGGCCATCATGTGACCAGCAACTCGCGCCATCAAAGTATGCTCGGACAAGAGACTGGCCGGCAAACGTAATTCCACTATCAGGCCCTGACCAGCGACAGAACGCAGGTTCAACGAGCCTTTCATTTCAAGTATGCGTGCATGCACCATGTCCATGCCTATGCCACGGCCAGAAGTCTGGGTGCTGCTGTCGCGGGTAGAAAAACCTGGCACCAGGATCAGCCTGGCCAGTTCTTCTTCTGACAAGATGCGCTCGGTGCTGATTATCTTGCGTTTCAATGCAGTGCGGCGTATCGCCGCATAATCCAGACCCGCACCATCGTCCCTGCAACGCACGACGATGGAATTACCTTCGCGGGCAAAGCTCAGTTCTATCAGGCCATCTGCCGGTTTATTCGCAGCCAGCCTGCTGGCAAGTGTCTCTATGCCATGATCAACTGCATTGCGCAGGATATGCATCAACGGGTCTGTCAGGTCATTGAGCATATTGCTGTCGATATTGGTATTCGCACCCAGGATGTTCAAGTTGACCTGTTTATCCAGCAAGCGACAAGTCTGACGCACACTGCGTTGCAGGCGCGAGACGATGGTCGTGACCGGCACCAGCCGCGTGCGTATCACGGCATGCTGGTTTTCCATTTGCAGGCGGCGCTGCACTTCCAGCAATTCCGCCAGGCCATGCAGTTGTTCATCGATATGGCTGGACATCTCGAAAGCATCGGTGCGTGCCTCTACCAGTTGTGCGGTGATGGTATGCAGCTCGCTATAGCGTTCAAATTCCAGTGGATCAAAATCACCATCGGTAGTGCTGATACTGGCCTTTTTCTGCGGGCTGCTCATGCCGCGCACATCGACCAGGGTTTCGAGATCAGCAATCAATTTCTGGAACAGGACATCGTGTTTTTGTATGGCTTTCGATTGTTTTTGCGTTTGTTTCAATTGTTCCTGGATTTGCGCATTCGAGATAACATTTTCACCTGCGAGGCGCAATAGTTCATCCACCACTTTCGCGGGTACCCGCAACATCGGTTCAGCCGCATGAGAACCAGGTTCGACCAGGTCAAGTACAGCGCCAGAAGATTGCGGGACCGGGGTATTTGCAACAGGCATAGCGACTGCGACAGCTTCGCTGTGGACGACAAATTCACCACTATGCATATAGCTGACATAGTCGCAAATCTGTTGCAGCAGCTGTTGCGACTGTGCCGGTGCGGCGCCGCCATCGACCACGGCCTCACCCATGGCTTCGAGACAATCACCGGCCTCGGTCAGCAATTCTGCCAGTGCATTGTCAGGCAGGCTTTGTTTATCAGTGAGGGCAATCAGCAAATCTTCCAGGTGATGGGTCAGATTGGCAATGCCCGCTATACCCACGGTATTGGCAGCGCCCTTCAGCGTATGCGCGGCACGTTTGGCTTGCTCTATGTCCTGCATGTTGCCAGCACCATTTGAAAATTTTTCTATGGCGCTGGTGAAATTACCTACCTGCACAGGCAGTTCCTGCAAGAGACCATCGAATAATTCTGTATTCAGATCATCTGGCAGTTGTATGGAGACATCGCTCTCAGTGATGGCAATCGCAGCAGCTTCAGCATCATGAGGGTCTGCTATCAGCTTGATATTGATGAGTTCGGCGAACAGCGATTCATTGCCATCCATGACTGCGGCCTGCGACCAGCAAGGATCCATCAACAGTGACAATAATTCCAGTGCGGCGATTTCTTCTTTGGGTGCCAGCAGGTAGTTATTCAAACTGGCTGGTAATGTTGCCAGCAGGCTGGACTGCTGCGCATCCAGCGCCTGGGTTTGTGCGGCCACCAGGCCAGCGAGCAAGGACAAAAATTGATGCAACGCAGTCAGACCTATGGATTCTGAAGTAGAGGCAATACGCAGCAAGGCTTCGACATAGTTTTGCAATGCCAGGCCACGTTGTTCTTCATCATCACCAGCAGCGATCACTGCTGCCAGGTCTTCTGCCAGCATGTCACTCATCAATCTGAATTCCCTGGCAAACAGGGTCAACATATCGCTGCTGATTTCTTGTGCGGCAGCACTCGCCTGCACGTCACTCACATCTATACCCGCATACGCAATTTCTTCTACAGCCTCTTCTGCGCCATCCTCTATGTGCTCAGCTATGCCTGCATCAGCACCCTCATCAGCGCTGTTGTCTGCACTGCTGGCAGCCTGTTGCAACTCAGTGTAGGTGGCACCACTTACTGCTTCTTGCCTGTTCCATGCCGGGTCATACACGACATCAAGCAGACTGGCTGCGATTTCCGGGTTTTCAGCAGCAGCAATACTATCCATGAGCATCAGCGGGAAGCGTTGCAGCAAGCCCAGTTCAGTTTCATTGACGGTGTCTGCATCTGCGGATCTCATGATAACAACATCAGCAAAAGCCTGGCAGGCATCAGCCACGACATGCAGGTTTAACTGACTCGCACAACTGGAAAAGCCCAGCAATTGCGCCGCATAAGCTTGTAGAGTAGCCGCATCATTGTCACCACCCTGGGCAAAATGTTCATCCGCTGCCAGGCTCATGATGAGGGCGTCCAGCGCTTCATGTAATGCTGAAGCTGATGTATCTACTGTATCTACGGCTACCGGAGATGTTTCTGGCTCAGTGATTTCTGCAGTGTCAGCTTGTGCAGCTTGTGCATTGTTTGCATCTGCTTGATTCAATAAAGCGATCTCTGCCGTAGCTGGCGCTGGCACCAGGAACAAAGGGGGAGGCTCTTCCACTTCAGCTACTGGCGTCAGCGGATCACTATTCAGCAATTGCCTGAGCTCACAGGAATCACCAAGGCTCAAAGGCATGGGCCAGCTGGCTGTCGAAAGATGGTCTATCAGGGTTTCTATATTCTTGTCGCCATGATTCAGGGCATGGCTGGCCAACAAATCTGGCCATTCGCTGAGCAGATGATATTCTTCATCCGTCAGGCGACGGTTCTGGTTATACAGACTGATGAGGTTACGTTCTATCAGCGCGCATACCCAGTGCAGGCCAGGCATATCAGCAGCACTGGCTGCCGCGCGTATGCGGCGCAATTGCTCGATATAACAAGCCAGCGCACGGGTGACTACCGCAACATCCGTTGAGTGAGTGGCATCTGTTTCCAGCGCGTTGAATACCTCATCAAGGGCACCGAGGACGACATGGCTGAAATCTGTAGCCTGGTTTTCTAGCTGTTCCATACTGCCTCAGACGGGTAAGTTGGAAAGAGAGAAACCTGCGCAAAGCCTTGCGCAGGTTTGAGTGGTGGTATCAGGCTGCCAGTTTGAAGACGCGTACGGTGGACAACAACATTCTTGCGTATTCCACCAGGTTGGTGGTTTGCGCAGATTGTTCATCGAGTTGCAAGCTGGTTTCCTGATTGGTTTTCTTGATCTGTATCGCTCTGTCCAGCAACTCCTGGCTGGCCTTGGCCTGACCATGGGATTTGATGGCAATCTGCTGTACCGATTCCACCAGTTCAGTCGTCGCATTTTGCGTTGCCTGCATTTGCAGGCCGGCCTGTTCTGCCAAACGGCTACCTTCTACCACCTGGGCAATTGCCGAGTTCATGGTGTTGACCGTGTCTGAAGTTTCCAGCTGTATGTTATTGACCAGGCCAGAAATTTGCAGCGTCGCTTGCCGCGCATTTTCTGCCAGCCTTTGCACCTCATCCGCAACCACCGCAAAACCACGACCAGCTTCACCGGCGGATGCCGCATGCATACTCGCATTCAGTGCCAGGATGTGGGTACGTTCTGCAATCGCATTAATCAGACCGACGACGCCGGAAATTTCTTGTGAACGTTCACCCAGGCGTTTAATCCGTTTTTCTGTTTCACGTATGATGTCGCGGGTACTGTTAATACCGCCCACCGTGCTGTTCACCGTATCCATCGCCAGCTGGGTTGAACGTATCGCATTGTCAGCAGCGCGGTTACAGGTTTGTGCCAGGTCGGCAATATTGCGCATTTCTTCAGAAGCGGTGGACAGTGACAAGGTCGTATGTTCCACTTCCAGCCTTTCTTCTGCTGCCGCGGCCATCACGTTATCGGACTGTGCTTTCACTTTCAGCGTGGCCTCGGTCACGTCGGCAGAAATATTACTTACATCACGCAACACTTTGGCCGTTTCACTGGTCAGCATGTTCAAGGCATCAGATACTGCGCCTGTCACGTCGGCAGATACCGGCACTTTGACAGTCAGATCCCTGCTCGCCAGTTGCGCCACTGCCTGCAACAAGACCAAGACAGATTCATTGAGTTTTTCATTTTCATCTTCGATGGATTTGCGGCTGGCTTCACGTTCATCCACCATCTTGTCAAACTGGCGTGAGAGTTTGCCGATTTCATCCGGCTGGGTGCTGCGCGCCCTGACGCTGGCATCACCCTGTGTCAGTTTCTGCATAACGCCGATCAGATGCGATACCGGTTTGGTAATACTGCGCGTCATCCAGTAAGCAACACCGGCTGCCAGCAAGATGGACAAAGCCGCCACCAGCGCCAGGACGTTTTTCGCACTCAGGTAAGTGCTGTCGGCGGAGGCACCATCCTTGTTCACCAATTTGGTTTGGTAGTCAATCAGACTATCCATGGAAGAGAACCATTTTTCCTGATCGGCTTGTAAATTACCCAGCAACCACGCGGTCGCTTCAGTTTTTTTACCTTCCGTCGCCAGGCGCAGAAATTCCCTTTGTGAAGCACCGTATTTATTGCGTGCTTCGGTAGCTGTCTGGAAAATACCTTTTTCTTCTTCACTGGCAATCAGCTTTTCAAAACCGGCAATGTTTTCATCCTGGTTCTGTCTACGCGATAGAATCAGTTGCTGTTCTTTTTCAATTGCTGACTGTTCGTTCAGGAGCAGCATATTACGCATGGAGCGCGCATTGGCATTGACGTTACCGAGCATCTTGTAAGCCAGCACCACTTTAGGGTAGCTACCATCCACAATACGGTGGGTACCATCATTGATGCTCTTCAGGTTGGTCATCGCCAGCCAGGCCGTTACCGCCAACAGCAGTAACACTGCTGTAAATCCCAGACTGAGCCGGATACCAATATTCGGAGTACGTAATTTCATTTTGCTCTCCACAAGAAAAACATCGAAGACTGCTTGGTCAAATCAACAGCAAGGGATCAACCAGATGTCACTTAAAGTTTTATGCTTTGGCTTTATGCTTTAAGCGCTACGGCTGAGTCTTTCAAAAAAACTTTCATGATTGAAGTCCAGCCAGACTTTGTCATCCTTGACAAAGGCGGCTGGCACATGGGCTTCCAGCGTGGCAGGCAATTGCGGCATTTGGGTGATGATGCGCAATTCCGTCAGCGGTTGCGGATAACTGTCTATCAGCATGCCGACGGCATTTTCTGCCTTGTCCAAAATCAAAAATAATTTAGATGCAGTGACTTCAGACCTGCGGCCACTGAGTACCAGACCCAAATCAAAAATGGGCACCAGATTGCCACGCAGGTTGATCAGACCAAGCAAGAATGCTGCCGCACCAGGCAAGGGAGCAAGCGCCTGTGGCCGTATCACTTCACTCCCCACCTCGGCCCTGATCAGCAAGTTCAACGAACCCACACGATAGCCATAACGCTTTCTTTCGACCAAGGGTGCCACATCGCTCCACAACAAATCACCAGGCGGCGTGAAGCGCTCAAGGGCAACACTGGGTGGTAGCCATTCTTTAGACTGTCCGGTATTGCTGGAAATGACTAGACTCATGAGCGCCCCCGTTGATGGGTGATGGAAAGAATATGAAATCAGACGAAAATTTAAAATCAGGCAGCGATTTTGAGTTGATCAATGATCTGATCCGCTGTATAGGGTTTGGCGACATAGCCTTTGGCACCTTGCAACTGACCCCAGATCTTGTCGGCTTTTTGCGATTTGCTGCTGACAAAAATGATGGGGATGTCTTTGGTTGCCGGGTCTTGTGTCAGGCTGCGGCAGGCTTCATAGCCATCCATTTCGGGCATGACGATATCGAGGAAAATAATTGAAGGTTTTTCAGCCTTTGCTTTTTCCAGCGTGTCCTTGCCACTGGAGGCGGTGATCACCACATAACCAGCATCAGTCAATATGCTTTTGATGTTGGCCAGTTCAGTAGTGGAATCGTCAACAACGAGTGCTTTTTTCATACCCATGATGTACTCCCGAGATGTGTAAGTGAAACGCTCTGGTCCCCAGAGCAAAGGTAAAAATACTGGGCTGATCTGGTTTCAGGTACCCATCGCCAGGCCATGATTCTTTTCCATGTCAGGCGCTGTCTCAGTTGCGCTCAGGCTCTTTTCGACAACGGCCCGGAACTTCAGGTGTTCTACAGGCTTGGTCAGATAACTGCTGCAACCAGACAGAGAGCCACGGATACGGTCAAACGGAGAGGACTTGCTGGTCAGCATGACCACGGGTGTGCGCTTGGTTTGTGGATGGCGGCGTATGATCTTGCAGATTTCATAGCCATCAGCACCAGGCATGACGATGTCGAGGAAGATGATGTCGTAGTTTTTCTTTTCCAGCATCTGCAAGGCTTGCTCACCGGTCTCAGCGCAGTCAGAGGCGATCTTCATCGAGCGCAATTCCAGGTCTATCTTGATTCTTGCAGTAGGGCTGTCATCTACGATGAGAGCGCGGTGACCACCCTGCAAGACCGAGCTTGAGGGATTTTTTTGCAGCAGGGGCTGCACAATAGCTGCTTTGTCCATTTCTGCCTTATGAGCAACTGCTGCACTGAGTGGAAATGCTGTTTGTAAAACTTTTTCCAGTTCATCTGCTACCTGATCGAGCAAGGCCAGCATCTTGGTTGGTACCAGAGGATGCAGTAAATGATATTTGCCTGGCTGTGCCTTGCCTGCATTGGAAATGAATACCGTGGCAGGTTCGGGAATATTGTGTGTTGCTATAAGCTCCTGTAAAGCTGCTCTGGCCTGGCTATTATCCGGATCGAGTATGACGATGTCAGGGTCAGCAGCCTGACTGGCATCGCACAAGGCATAGGAATGCCTGCGTCCGCTCGCCATGGTCAAGCTGAGCACACTGCGCACCAGACGCAATTCATACTCAGACAAACCGAATACACTAATCAGAATTTTTTTAGAGGCGCCGGGAAGCGCCGTAGAAATGCTGTTCATGAGCACATGCCTCTTAACGAAAAACCGCTATGCGGAATACGGTACCTGGCTACCCTGCCATGTTTAGCGAGGGCCCTATAGTTTTGCGTCCCACGCTTTCGGGTGGTTTGCCTTTAAACAACGCTAATGCTCGCCCTATGGATTATGCTTACTTCGTAGGGCGGTACATCAACCACAGCGCCTCATGCGAAGCACCGTTACCCCAATGTAGTTCAAGAATTTGAAGGCTACAAGGAAAAAGTTAACATTTTTTTGCTTTTTCTTTTTTTATGTAAAAAATACAAAATTTAGCCTTGCTGGCAAATTTTTGCATATTTTGTGAGCACTTCAGCAACGCCCTGTTCCAGACATTCAACGATGACGGCATGGCCTATGGAGACTTCGAGTATGCCAGGGATAGTGAGGAATTTCATCAGGTTGTCCAGGTTCAGATCATGCCCGGCATTGACACCCAGGCCGGCATCCTGAGCGCGCTTGGCAGCGGCCACGAAACCCTGGAAAATCTCGTCACCCTTTGCTGTGCCAAAATGCTCGGCATAAGGTTCTGTATATAACTCGACGCGGTCTGCACCGAGTTCCCTGGCCAGATGCATATCCTGATTGTCGTAATCAATAAACAGGCTGCTGCGTATGCCCAGCGCCCTGAGTTCAGCCAGCACTGGGCGTAAAAAATCAGCGTCCTTGCGCAAATCCCAACCGTGGTCAGAAGTCAGCTGATCTGGCGCATCAGGCACCAGCGTGCATTGCGCAGGCTTGTTGCGCTTCACAACTTCGAGAAAGTCTGGCGCGGGATAACCCTCGACATTCAATTCCACGCCACGCGCCTGACACAACACGCCCAGGGTTTCCACATCGCTATAACGCGCATGCCTTTGATCCTGACGCGGATGCAGGGTAATGCCCCGCGCACCGAGATCCAGGCAGCGCGCAGCAAAAGCCTGCACATCAGGATAATTACGGCCGCGTGAATTACGCAGCAAGGCGATTTTGTTGATGTTGATGGAGAGTGCGGTCATGGCGATTCCAAAGTCTGGGCAAGTAATAAAAAATAATCGTTGCAGATTTTTCTTGTTCAAGTATTCATCATGGACTTGCTTGTGAATTTGTACAAGTAACACAGCGGGGTGATTTGCTGGCGTATCTGTTTTTTTTGCTCCGTCCCATTCAAGGGAGGGAATCCAATCGTATTTTTGCTGAACATTTAGTAAAAAAGCCAGCACAATTGTGCTGGCTTTCAAGTACAAACTCCAGGCATGGCTTACTGGTGGAAAGCCAGCAACTGCGCCCCTTCAGTCACCTGATCACCAATTGCATATAAGACCTCATCAATGACACCATCATGCGGTGCTGAAATCGTGTGTTCCATCTTCATCGCTTCCATGATCAGCAGGGCATCGCCTTTCTTCACTTCCTGCGCCTTGTTGACGAGCACGGCAACGATCTTACCTGGCATAGGGGCAGTCAGGCGGCCAGTTTCTGCCTCGGCTTCACCCGCATGTGCCAGCGCATCGATGTAATGCAGGTCAGTATGTCTGCCCTGGCTGAAGACATGGAAATGTTCACCATCGCGCACTACCGTGGCGGCCACGGTCTGGTCTGCGATCTTGATGACGATATCATTTTCATGCGCCAGCGCCAGTCTGACTTGCGCTGTTGCTGCACCTGCCTGCACTTGCCAGCCGTCAGCCAGATAAGTCACCTGCACATCGTGCGTCTGTTCTTCTTCAGTGAATTGCAGGCTACGTTGCATGAGACTGTTCATGCGCCAGCCGTGGCTGGATTGCCATGGGTCATTGCCTGCAGATTTTTCTGAATTCAGCAGGGACACAACCGCCAGCGCCAGCGTTGTCAGGTCCGCGTCTACCGGTGCCGGGAACAGTTCTGCCTGATTGCGCTCTATAAGACCAGTATCGAGGTCAGCGCCAGAAAAAGCTGTGCTGGTGACCAGGCGTGACAGGAAAGCAATATTGCTGTTCAGGCCGACGATCTGGTACTGCGCCAATGCTTGCGCCATACGGGCCAGCGCTTCTTTCCTGTCCTTGCCCCAGACGATCATCTTGGCGATCATGGGGTCATAGAAAGGTGAAATTGTATCGCCTTCACGCACACCACTATCGATACGGAAAGCCGCAGGATCAGTCGCGCCACCGAGTTCAAAATTCACTGCGACGGGTGTGCGGGCATGCCGCAAAGTACCTATCGATGGCAGGAAACCTTTCTCAGGATTTTCTGCATACACGCGTGCTTCTATGGCGTGACCATGTATCTGCAATTCATGCTGTTGCAACGGCAGTTTTTCACCGGCAGCAACGCGCAATTGCCACTCTACCAGGTCAGTACCGGTGATCATTTCTGTCACCGGATGCTCGACTTGCAGGCGTGTATTCATTTCCATGAAATAGAAAGAACCATCCTGGTTGGCGATGAATTCCACCGTACCAGCACCGACATAGCCAACCGCTTTTGCAGCAGCCACGGCAGCATCACCCATCGCGGCGCGGCGCTCTGCTGTCATGCCGGGTGCAGGTGCTTCTTCCAATACTTTTTGATGGCGGCGCTGGACTGAACAATCGCGCTCAAACAGATAGACGCAATTACCGTGGGTATCAGCAAACACTTGTATTTCTATGTGACGTGGTCTTTGCAGGTATTTTTCTGCCAGCACTTTATCGTCACCAAAAGAGTTGATGGCTTCGCGTTTGCAGGAGGCCAGCGCATCCTTGAAGTCAGCAGATTTCTCGATGACGCGCATGCCCTTGCCACCACCACCGGCACTGGCTTTCAGCAAGACGGGGTAGCCGATACGGTCAGCCTCTGTATGCAAAAAGTCAGCATCCTGGTTATCGCCATGGTAGCCCGGCACCAGTGGCACATTGGCTTTTTCCATCAGGGATTTCGCCGCAGACTTGCTGCCCATGGCTTCAATCGCCGAAGCTGGTGGGCCGATAAAGGCGATGCCATTTTTGGCGCAAGCTTCAGCAAAGTCACTGTTTTCTGACAAGAAGCCATAACCAGGATGTATCGCCTGCGCACTAGTCGCCAATGCGACTTGTATGATCTTGTCGGCACACAGATAACTTTCCTTGGCGGCAGCAGAGCCTATCAGAACTGCCTCATCACAAACCGCGACATGCTTGGCATTGGCATCGGCTTCGGAATACACAGCGACAGTCTTGATGCCCATGCGGCGTGCGGTGGCAGCAACACGGCAAGCAATTTCGCCACGGTTGGCGATAAGGATTTTGGTAAACATGTCTCTAACCTTTTGGGTGGATGTATCAGTTGCGATAATTTTTCTTTAATCAATCACCAAAAAAATGCTAAATAAAAACATGCATTTCTCTGTGTCTCCATCTTTTCTCTGTGGCCTCTGTGCTGAAGACTTATGGTTTTAATCAACCACAACTACCAGCTTTAGCCTCAACCTTGCCTCGGGTTTTCAAGCCCAGTTTATCCAGCAAGACGCGATCATCCTGCGCCTCAGGATTAGCCGTAGTCAACAATTTATCGCCATAGAAAATCGAATTCGCGCCAGCCAGGAAACACATGGCCTGCACTGCTTCACCCATCTGACGACGGCCAGCAGACAGGCGCACACGCGCCTTGGGCATGGTGATGCGGGCGACAGCGATAGTGCGTACAAATTCCAGCGGATCAAGCGGGTCCAGGCCATGCAAAGGGGTGCCCTCCACTTGCACCAGATGATTGACTGGTACGGATTCTGGATAAGGATTCAAATTCGCCAACTGCGCGATCAAACCAGCGCGCTGGCGGCGTGATTCACCCATGCCGACGATGCCACCACAACAGACTTTGAGACCGGCACTGCGTACATGGCCAAGCGTATCGAGCCTGTCCTGATAATCGCGGGTAGAAATAACGTTGCTGTAGAACTCAGGTGCAGTATCGAGATTGTGGTTGTAGTAATCGAGGCCCGCATCTTTCAGACGCTGCGCCTGTTCTTCCTTGAGCATGCCCAAAGTTGCACAGGTTTCCAGACCCATGGCCTTGACTTCGCGTACCATGGTTTCTACTTTTTCCATGTCGCGGTCTTTCGGTGAACGCCAGGCGGCACCCATGCAAAAACGGGTTGCGCCGTTTTCACGGGCGGCTTTGGCGGCGTCCAGCACTTCGCGTACATCCAGCAATTTCTTGGCTTCTACCCCAGTGTCATAACGTGCCGCTTGCGGGCAATAGCCACAGTCTTCTTCGCAACCACCGGTCTTGATGGAGAGCAGGGTCGCCAGTTCTATATCACCATCCGGGAAGTTGGCGCGGTGTGCAGTTTGCGCCCTGAACATCAAGTCATTGAAGGGCAAATCAAACAGGGCCAGTACTTCATCCACGGGCCAGGTCTCGGCTTCGATTTTCTTGACCGGTGGCTGGAATTGCATGGCTTGCAAAGTCGTATCAGTAGCTTGCATCTTTGTTTCCTTTTACTTCAATTGACTCAAATCCAGATACGAGGCAGCAGCTTTTGCCTTCTCGTGATCGGGAGCATTCAAACGGGGAATATGTCCCAGCATGGGTGCGGCTATGCGCTCACGCAGGGCGGCAATATTTTCTTGCGGGTATAGCATGCTGGCATCAACGGTATTGCCAACCCAGCCTGCCAGCCTCAAACCGCGGGCGGCGATGGCTTCAACAGTCAACAGCGCATGATTGATGCAACCCAGACGCATGCCAACCACCAGTATCACGGGTAAATCCAGGGCTTGCGCCATGTCAGCCGTTGTCACCTGTGCATTCAGGGGCACGCAAAAACCACCTACGCCTTCCACCACCACGGCATCTGCCTGTTCACGCAACTGCTGGTAACTGTCGACGATATGAGGCAGTTCAATTTTCACATGCTCCAGTTCAGCGACGATATGCGGTGCCGCTGGAGTCTGCATCAGATAAGGGCATACCAGAGCCAGCTCTGCCTTGACGCTGGCAGCGGCGACCAGCATGTCTACATCTTCATTATGCAAGACGCCATCGCGCTTTTCTGCACCGGCGGCGATCGGTTTCATGCCCACTGCCTGCAAACCTTGTACCTGCATTGCATGCAGCATGGCAGCGCTGACCAGGGTCTTGCCGATCTCGGTATCGGTGCCAGTCACAAAAAAGTCATGCGGCCGTTTTTGCATCAGGCCACCTCGGCAAAACACTGAGCCACATAGCTCATCTGGTCGAGGCGGTTAATCGCCTGCACCAGTTGCAGCACCTGGATTTCTGTATGCGCCGCAGACAGGGTCACGCGCAAGCGCGCTGTACCGACAGGCACGGTAGGAGGGCGTATCGCACCTACCCACAAACCCTGGTCCATGAGATTACCAGCTACCCTCAGCATGGCGGCATTGTCACCGATGAGTACGGGTTGTATCGCAGTATTCGATGGCATGCCCTGCCAGACTTGCAAATGCAGGCCATCGCTAAACAGGCCTATCAGTTTCTGTAAATGTGCACGCCTTTGCTGACCTTCTTCGCCTGCAATAATATCAATGCTGGTGAGCAGTGCATGCGCCAGTGCCGGTGCGGCAGCGGTCGTGTAAATATAAGCGCGGGCACGTTGTACCAGCCATTCAATCACCGTTGCATCGGCGGCGACAAAGGCACCACCGACACCGGCGGCCTTGCCCAGCGTACCCATATAGACCAGATTCGGTGACTTGATATTGAGGTGCGATAACACACCGCGGCCATGTTCACCAAGGACACCAAAACCATGGGCATCATCGACGATGAGCCAGGCGTCATATCGCTCACAAATTGCCAGCAAGGCACCCAGTTCAGCGATATTGCCATCCATGCTGAAGACGCTGTCGGTGACGACTACCCTGTGCTTGGTCTTGCATTGTTGCAGCATGCGTTCCAGCGCTGTGTAATCGCGGTGTGGGAATACCTGCACGGTGGCACGCGAGAGGCGCGCACCATCGATGAGGGATGCATGGTTTAGTGCTTCAGAAAATACGGTCGTGTCTTTATTGATGGCAAGCGCCGTGATGACAGCCAGATTGGCCATATAGCCTGTGCAAAAATACAGGGCGCGGGCATTATCGATATGTGGTGAGACAAACTCGGCCAGACGGTCTTCCAGCACCGTGTGGGCACGGCTATGGCCACTGATGAGATGCGAGGCTCCACTACCTACGCCGTACAGCGCGGCACCTTCCTGCATGGCTTCTGCCAGTTTGGGATGTGCTGCCAGACCGAGGTAATCATTGCTGCAAAAAGCCAGCAAGTCTCGGCCATCGACTTTCATATTTGGTGCTGACGGCGTTTCTACCGTGCGCCGCTGGCGCAATAAATGCTTTTGATCCAGCACAGCCAGCTCTTGCTGCAAACCCTGTATCAGGGATTTGCGTTGCGTGGCTATTCTTATTCCAGGATTATTTATGCCGGGATTACTTTTATTAGCATCTGTCATGCCATTACCTCTTCAAATACCAGTCTGGTTTTATGTGCCAGCAAGCGCATTTCATCCTGCTCAAGGATGTAGGGCGGCATCATATAGACTGTGCGGCCTATGGGCCGCATTAATAATTCCTGCTTCAGAGCCGCAGCAAAAAAGCGGCGTGAAAATGTCGCTGCGCGTTCTGCATTATCGACCACGGCATCAAAAGCCAGGATCATGCCTTGCTGGCGGAAGTGGCGCACGCGTGCATCCTGTTTCAAGTCTGCAAATGCTGTGTTCAAAAACTCTGCCTTGACGCGGTTCTTTTGCAAGACCTTGTCGTCTTCAAATATCGCCAGTGTCGCTAGCGCTGCGCGGCATGCCAGCGGGTTACCTGTGTAAGAGTGCGAATGCAGGAAGCCGCGTCTTACATCGGCATCATAAAAAGCCTGGTACACGGCATCCGTCGTCATTACCAGCGACAAGGGTAGATAGCCACCGCTGATACCTTTTGACAGGCATAGAAAGTCTGGCCAGATAGCGGCTGATTCGCAGGCAAAGAAAGTACCCGTGCGACCACAGCCTACAGCAATTTCATCGGCGATCAGATGGACCTGATACTGGTCGCACAATTCGCGCAAGCGCTTCAGATACACGGGATCATGCATGGCCATGCCGGTGGCACATTGCACCAGTGGTTCTATGATGACAGCAGCAATCTTGCCTGCGCGTTCCTGCAATTTTGCTTCCAGTGCAGCGGCTGCACGCAGGGCCACATCGGCAGCGGTTTCGCCAGCTTCGGCCAGACGCGCATCGGGTGAAGCGACAACGTGGGCACGCTGCAACATGGGGCCATAGGCTTCGCGGAACAGGCTGACATCGGTTACCGCCAGCGCACCCACGGTTTCACCATGGTAGCTGCCCTGTATGCAAATAAACTCTTGTTTTTCATTCTGGCCACCATTGCGCCAGGCATGAAAGCTCATCTTCAGGGCGATTTCGACTGCCGATGCACCGTCAGACGCATAGAAGCAATGACCGAGTGCATGATTAGTAAGAGCCGATAATTTTTCTGATAATTCGACCACAGGCGCATGGGTAAAACCGGCCAGCATCGCATGTTCCAGCTTGTCGAGCTGGTCTTTCAATTCTGCATTGATGCGTGGATTGGCGTGGCCAAACAGATTGACCCACCAGGAGCTGATGGCATCAAGATAGCGCTTGCCTTCCATATCAAACAGCCATGCACCGCGGCCATGGCTGACGGGGATCAGCGGCACGGTTTCATGATGCTGCATCTGGGTACACGGATGCCATACATGTTGCAGGCTGCGTGCTACCCAGTCATTTTCTTGATTCAAATTCATTCCAGACAAATTTTACGATTGAAGCTCAGTTCTTACCAGACTCAAGCCACGGACTGCGTGGACTTGATGAGCTTCAAATGATTTTCTATATGCATGACATGGGCCTGGGCAAATTCTGCCTTGCTCAAACTGCCATAAGCAAAATGCGGCTTGATGTCACCCGCATGGTTTTCATATTTTTGTAATGCCGCAATCAGCATATCGATACCGGCATTCACCTCGCCGCTCTCAGCAATTGCTGGTGCACCTGGTATGGGTTCAGTCAGATTATGCGTCATCGCACCAGCCACTGAAAAAGCATAAAAGGCCGCGCTACCTGCCGTGTGCCGGAAGGCTGCCGATTTCATTTCCGGATAACCCGTCATCGAATATTCTATGCTCTGCGCCAGATGCGCAAAGACTTTAAAGGGCTGCCAGCCGGATAGGCTAGTCAATTTATCCAATTTCAGATTAGCAAGTTTTG
Source organism: Undibacterium sp. Ji42W (assembly GCF_049340405.1). Classification (NCBI taxonomy): domain Bacteria; kingdom Pseudomonadati; phylum Pseudomonadota; class Betaproteobacteria; order Burkholderiales; family Oxalobacteraceae; genus Undibacterium; species Undibacterium sp. Ji42W. The sequence continues at coordinate 33,944 of NZ_JBMPOV010000014.1, read as the reverse complement.
CCTGCATCTCTGCTATTGAAGTAATGGTGACTGTGGACTTGCGATAAGTCACAGCGCCCGCTGCGGCCAACAAAGATACGCCCAGGCTTGTCAATACCAGTCTGCGTTTTGTCATCTTTGCCAATCCCTTTCCATTCTGTTCTTGCTAACTATCCAACATTTACTCTTGAAGCCGGATTCAACTTAACCAGGTTGGTTTACGTTTTTCCAGAAAGGAACGTACACCTTCACGCCCCTCATCTGACGCACGGATCTGCGCTATGCCTTCTACAGTTGCCGCTATCAACGCTGGCGTCAATTCACGACTCGCGACATCCTGCACCAGACGCTTGGCCTGTTTCACAGCATTCGGGCTGTTGCTGCTCAAGGCCTTGACGATCTCGGCCACCTTGCCATCCAGCGCATCTGCCGTCACCACTTCATGCACAAAGCCCGTGCGCTGTGCTTCTGCTGCGCTGAAACGCTCGGCAGTAATGAAATAACGGCGTGCCGCGCTTTCACCCATAGCCTTGATGACATACGGCGAAATCGTTGCCGGTATCAGGCCCAGTTTGACTTCACTGAGGCAGAAATTGGCTGTATCCACACTGACCGCGATATCACAGGCCGCCACCAGGCCCATGCCACCGGCATAGCAATCACCTTGCACCCTGGCAACTACTGGCTTGCTACAGCGATAGATGGCATGCAGCATGTCTGCCAACTGGCCAGCATCCGCAAGGTTTTCTTCATGCGTGTAATCGGCCATCTTTTTCATCCAGTTCAGGTCTGCTCCGGCACAAAAAGCAGGACCATTCGCGGCCAGCACAATAGCACGAATGCTGTCATCCGTATCCAAATCGCGGAAAACCTGGGTGATCTCGGCTATGGTGTTTTCATTAAAGGCGTTGCGTACATCGGGGCGATTCAATGTAACCGTCGCCAGTCGATTTGTGATTTCTACAATTAAAGTTTCCATTTTCATACAACCTTTACTAATGCTACCCAATCCACGGCATGCCGCCTTTTTACAGGCAGAAACTAGCGTTTGAAATTCGGACAGGCATTTTCGCCTTTGTCCCTGTTGATGATACCAACTGGTACCAGCGTTTTCATATCAGTCGCATCCCATAATCTGACACTGCAATGGCCTGTCGTAGTCACACTGTCAAGTGCATAAACGTGATTAGCTTTGCCATAAAAACTGAATTTCATCGAACAAGAAGCCGATCCCTGCATTTCTATATAACGCAGTGTTGTCAGTTTCTCAGCAGCGAATTTGAACTTGGAAATACTGATCCTGTTGGCATCACTAATAATGCCTTGCTCACCAGAACAGGTCTCGGCATTTTCGTAGTTGTTCACATAGAACAGGGTGCCGCGCGCGGGCCTGATCCTGACGACCATCTCAGCAGTCTGCCCACTTTGCGGTTCTACATAGGGGGCATTCAAACAGCCACTCAACATCAAGCTGGTTACTAAGGCACACAAGCTAGAAATAAAGTTTTTTTTCATCATCTGATTGTTTTCTACATCCTGAACACGCCAAACTTGACATCCGGTATAGGTGCATTCAAGGCTGCCGACAAACCTAGCCCGAGGACCATGCGAGTATCTGCCGGGTCAATGACACCGTCATCCCACAAGCGTGCTGAGGCATAGTAAGGATGGCCCTGGTGTTCGTACTGCTCCTTGATGGGTTGTTTGAAGGCCGCCTCTTCTTCGGCTGACCAGCTACCGCCCTTGCCTTCTATGCCATCACGTTTTACAGTTGCCAATACACTGGCGGCTTGCTCACCACCCATGACGCTGATACGCGCATTTGGCCACATCCACATGAAGCGTGGTGAATAAGCGCGGCCGCACATGCCATAGTTGCCGGCACCAAAGCTGCCACCGATGATGACAGTGAATTTGGGGACGTTTGCTGTTGCCACTGCAGTCACCATCTTGGCACCATTGCGGGCGATGCCTTCGTTTTCATATTTGCGACCAACCATGAAACCAGTGATGTTTTGCAGGAAGACCAGAGGTATCTTGCGCTGGCAGCACAGTTCTATGAAATGCGCACCTTTCAGGGCAGATTCAGAAAACAAAATGCCGTTGTTGGCGATGATGCCCACTGGCATGCCGTGGATATGGGCAAAACCACAGACCAGCGTCGTGCCGTAGCGCGCCTTGAATTCATCAAAATGGCTGCCATCGACGATGCGGGCAATCACTTCACGCACATCAAAAGGCTTGCGGGTATCGACCGGTATCACGCCATACAATTCTGATGCCGGAAACTTTGGTTCTTCGACTTCTTTCATGACCACGGTTTGTGGCTTCTGGCGGTTCAGGTGCGAAACGATAATGCGCGCCAGTGACAGGGCATGCGTATCATTTTGCGCCAGATGATCTACCACACCAGACAGGCGGGTATGCACATCACCACCACCGAGGTCTTCGGCACTAACGACTTCGCCAGTAGCGGCTTTCACTAGCGGTGGGCCACCAAGGAAAATCGTGCCCTGGTTCTTGACGATGATGGATTCATCGCTCATCGCTGGCACATAGGCGCCACCGGCAGTACAGGAACCCATGACGACCGCAATCTGCGGTATGCCCTTGGCCGACATATTGGCCTGGTTGTAGAAGATGCGGCCAAAGTGATCACGGTCAGGAAAGACATCATCCTGGTTAGGCAGGTTCGCGCCACCGCTATCGACGAGGTAAATGCAAGGCAGATTATTTTGTTCGGCAATCTCTTGCGCACGCAAATGCTTTTTGACGGTCAGAGGGTAATATGTTCCGCCTTTGACTGTCGCATCATTACAAACGATGATGCATTCCTGCCCGGCTACGCGGCCTATGCCAGTAATCACACCGGCAGATGGCGCGGCATCAACATCATTCTTTTCTTTATACATGTCGTAGGCAGCGAGTTGCGAAAACTCGAGGAAAGGCGTACCAGCATCGAGCAGCATTTGTACGCGGTCACGCGGCAAGAGTTTGCCACGCGCCAGATGTTTCTTGCGCGCTTCATCGCCACCACCAAGTGCAATCTTGGCGATCTTTTCTTTGAGGTCATCGACCACGGCTTGCATGGCCGCTGCATTGGCTTTGAATTCTTCAGAGCGGGGATTGAGTTTGGAATCTAAAGTTGTCATTATCTTTTTCACTTTTCTGGAAAACTGCCATCCACGTAAAACCACTTGCCTTCATAGCGCACAAAACGGCTGAGTTCATGCAGCCTGCGCGCCTTGCCAGCTATCTTGTAACGGGCGACAAATTCCACTGTCGCCGCGTCACCATCAGCTTTGAATTTCTTTACTTCCAGCCCCAGCCATCTGGTTGGCTCATCATGCGTGATATGTTCCTTGGGACAAGTCCGCTCATCCCAGGTCGCACGCAGATAAGCTTCATCATTCAGGGTATAGGCCGTGTAGCGCGAACGCATCAGCGCTTCTGCCGTAGGTGCAAGGGCAGCGCCGTTGATGTACTGGCCGCAGCACTGTTCAAGGTTTTTATTCGAGCCACAGGGGCATGCTTGACTGCTCATTATTACTTCTTGCTTTCCTTGATGGCGACTGGTGCACCAGCAGCTTTCCAGGCAGTAAAACCACCATCGATATGGGCAACATTTTCCAGACCCATGTCTTGCACGGTTTTGGTTGTCAGTGCACTGCGCCAGCCAGCGGCACAAAATAAAATAAATTCTTTTTTCTCGCCGAAGACAGGTTTGAAATAAGGTGAATCTGGATCAACCCAAAACTCTATCATGCCACGCGGAGCATGATAGGCACCAGGGATGATGCCTTCACGTTCCAGCTCACGGACATCACGGACATCAATGAACTGCACATTGCTGTTTGCCAGCCTGGCCTGGGCTTCTGCCACGCTATAGGTTTTGATTTCGGCATTGGCTTCATCGACCAGTTGCTTGTAACCTTTTTTCATGCTGTCTCCGTTATTATTTTAAGAAGCGAAACCACTCAGCCAGCCAGTGCACGCCCAATCAAAATCTTTTGTATATCTGACGTTCCTTCATATATCTGGCAAACCCGCACATCGCGGTAAATACGTTCTACCGGGAAGTCACTGACGTAGCCGTAGCCGCCGTGTATCTGTATCGCATCCGAGCAGACTTTTTCTGCCATCTCTGATGCAAACAATTTTGCCATTGCCGCTTCTTTCAAGCATGGCTTGCCTGCATCTTTCATGCTGGCGGCGTGCCAGATAAGCTGGCGGGCAGCTTCTATCTGCGTCGCCATGTCGGCCAGTTTGAATTGGACTGACTGGTGCTCGAAAATAGGTTTGCCAAAACTGGTCCTGTCCTTGGCATAGCTGAGTGCGGCTTCAAAAGCAGCTCTCGCCATGCCCACTGATTGCGAGGCTATGCCTATGCGTCCACCTTCGAGGCCTGACAGGGCAATCTTGTAACCCGCACCTTCAATACCTATCAGGTTTTCTGCCGGAATGCGGCAATTCTCGAACAGGATTTGTGCCGTATCGGATGAATGCTGGCCCATTTTTTGTTCCAGGCTGGCGACGATATAACCAGGCGTGCTGGTTGGCACCCAGAAGGCGCTGATGCCCTTCTTGCCTGCCTCTTTATCGGTGACAGCCATGACGATCGCCACATCAGCATATTTGCCGCTGGTGATGAATTGCTTGACACCGTTGATGACGTAATGATCACCATCCCGTTTTGCTGTCGTTCGCAATTCAGACGCATCACTGCCTGCATGTGGTTCAGTCAGGCAAAAAGCACCGAGCATCTCTCCTCGCGCCAGTGGTGTCAGCCATTGCTTTTTTTGTGCATCATTGGCATACATCATGGCGATGCTGCACACCGGGCAATTGTTGACGGATACCACAGTAGAGGTACCACCATCACCGGCGGCAATTTCTTCCAGCACCAGGGCCAGCGACAGATAATCCATGCCCGCGCCACCAAACTCTTCTGGCACGGCCACGCCATAGGCACCCATTTGTGCCAGTTCCTTCAATTCTTCTGCGGGAAAGTGATGCTCCTTATCCCAGCGTGCGGCATTGGGCACAAGACGTTCCTGGGCAAAAGCGCGCACGGCGTCGCGGATCATTTCGTGTTCTGGTGTGAGTAACATCGTGATTTCTACCTAGCTTCTTATATTTGTTTGCGGAATCGCCGGGAGATTACCAACTCAGGCTGCTGCCGTCGTAATTCAAAAACTTGCCATTGTCTGCATGCGTCAAAGACGCCAGCGTGTTGCGTATGCCCTTGACACTTTCGCTAACGGTAATATCGGCACCAACACCACCCATGTCAGTCTGTACCCAACCAGGATGAAAGCTCACGCATGCAGATTTTTCTGCTTCCAGGGATACATCTTTCAATATCGAGTTCAGCGCTGCCTTGCTGGCCCGGTATAACCAGCCATAAGAGTTTTGTCGCATGCTGATTGACCCCATGGTGGAAGAAATAACCGCGAGTTTGCCCGTAGCATTTTCCACCAATGGCAAAACCAGCGGCAGTATGCGCATCGCAGCAAGGACATTGGTCTGCATGACCGCATCAAACTCGGATTGCGGCGGTGCAGTCAATGCTTCAGTGCGGGTGCCAAAAACACCGGCGTTCAGGATTGCGACATCAATCTTCTCATCCTGAAGTCGCTCTCCAAGACCCCCACAGTCATTGAGCCTTGTCACATCCAACTGCAGCGCCTCGCAGCCCGCTGACTGCAATGCAGCCAAATCTTCCTCCTTGCGTGCAGTGGCGATGACACGCCAGCCAGCTGCCTTGTATTGCATGGCCAGTTCATGGCCTATACCGCGTGAAGCACCGATGATTAAAGCGACTGGCATGGTTTTCCTTCGATTTACAAAATTGTGACCACTGGTATTCTATAAGGTCGAGTAAGCGTAGCGAGCGGCGCAATATTGCGTTAAGAAGCCCTTCGTACTTTAGTACCCAGGCACAACTGGCATCGCAGGCTCAGGAGTGCGTTTCGCTTTAGCTTAATCGGCCTTATACCATTTCAATTGCCAAAGCCGTCCCCTCACCACCACCAATACAAAGCGAAGCCACACCACGTTTCTTACCCTGCTTTTTCAAAGCACCGATCAGCGTAATAATGATACGCGCACCCGATGCACCGATAGGATGACCCAGCGCACAAGCACCGCCGTGCACATTGATCTTGTCGTGAGGTATACCCAGCTCTTTCATGGCGGCCATGGGTACGGTGGCAAAAGCCTCATTGATTTCAAACAGATCGACATCGTCTGTCGTCCAGCCCAGTTTTTTGTACAGCTTCTGGATGGCACCTACTGGCGCGGTCGTGAACCAGCCTGGCTCTTGCGCATTGCTGGCGTGACCAAGGATTCTGGCGATCGGCGTCAGGCCGAGTTCTTTGGCCTTGGATTCGCGCATCAAGACCAGTGCCGCAGCACCATCATTGATGGAAGAAGAAGAGGCAGCGGTAATCGTGCCGTCTTTTTTGAAGGCGGGTTTGAGCGCGGGAATTTTATCCAGCTTGGCTTTCAGCGGGCCTTCGTCCTTGTCGATAATAACATCACCACCACGGCCAGATACAGTCACGGGCGCGATTTCCCATGCGAAAGAACCATCGGCAGTTGCGGCTTGTGCACGCTTGACGGAGGCAATCGCGAATGCGTCCTGGTCTTCACGGCTGAAGTTGTATTTGGCTGAACAGTCTTCAGCAAAAGTACCCATGGAACGGCCCTTGTCGTAGGCATCTTCGAGGCCATCAAGCATCATGTGGTCATACATCATGCCATGGCCGATGCGGTAGCCACTGCGTGCCTTGGGGATCAGGTAAGGGGCGTTAGTCATGGATTCCATACCGCCGGAAACGATGATTTCATTGCTGCCTGCATTGATGGAATCAAAGGCCATCATGGTGGCCTTCATGGCCGAGCCGCACATCTTGGACAAGGTCACGGCACCCGTTGACACTGGCAAACCCGCAGCCAGCAAAGCCTGGCGCGCCGGGGCCTGGCCCTGGCCTGCCATCAGGCAGTTGCCGAACAAGACTTCTTCTACCAGTTCTGGCTTGACACCAGCGCGTTCAACGGCAGCCTTGATGGCAACTGCGCCGAGCTGACTGGCTGTCAGGGAAGAAAAATCGCCCTGAAAAGCACCCATGGGGGTACGGGCTGCACCAACGATTACGATAGGATCATTCATCTTGTTCTCCAAAAATAAAAGCAGATTCACTGCCTGACTAATGAGGGTCTGCGTGCAATAAAATAAATCGGCACGCAACTACTAAGTTGTACTGCTGGCCTGATTGCAAAAGCGGATTTCCTGCGGATAGGGAAACACATCATCCACCTTGCCATCGACTATGCGCTTCTTGCGGGCCTGCCAATATTCGGCGGTCAGCAAGTCAGCGTGATGCTTCATGAAATATTCCTTGACGTTCTTATTCCCCAGCAGAAAGGTACCAAACTGCTCGGGAAAAACATCAGTCCTGCCTATCGGATACCAGGGCTCGGCTGACATCTCTTCTTCTTCGTTGCGTGGCAAAGGTATCTTGCGGAAATTGCAGTCGGTGATGTATTCGATTTCATCATAGTCATAAAACACGACACGGCCATGACGGGTAACGCCGAAGTTTTTATACAGCATGTCACCAGGGAAGATATTTGCTGCCACCAGGTCCTTGATGGCACTGCCATATTCTTTCAGGCCATGTTCCATCGCAGCCATGTCACCATGACGCTCAGCCTCGGTCAGCCAGATATTCAGCGGCGTCATGCGGCGTTCTATGTAGAGATGTTTGATGACGACTTCATCATCATTTACTTCCAGCAGCGACGGGGCATATTGCTTAATTTCAGCCAGCAATTCTTCTGAAAATCGCGAGCGTGGAAATGCCACATCCGAGTATTCCAGCGTATCTGCCATGCGGCCTACACGATCATGGTTTTTCACCAGCAGGTATTTTTCCTTGATCAGGGCCTTGGTGGTTTCCTTTGGTGGCGGGAAACTGTCCTTGATGAGTTTGAACACATACGGGAAAGATGGCAGCGCAAACACCAGCATCACCAGGCCGCGTATGCCGGGTGCGGCTTCTATGCGGTCGGATGAATATTTAAGGTGATGCAGGAAGTCACGATAGAACAGATTCTTGCCATGTTTTTGCAGACCTATCATGGTGTAGATTTCACTGCGTGGCTTTTTGGGCAAGATGCTGCGTATGAATTGCACATAGGCAGACGGTACCTCCATATCCACCATGAAATAAGCACGGGTGAAAGAGAACAGCACGGTGATCAGCGTGGTGTCAAAGATCACCGTATCGAGCACCAGTTCTGCCTTGCGCTTGTGCATGACGGGAATGACAAAGGGATATTCCTTATTGCCATTGATGCCCTTACCTATGATGTAAGCTGACTTATTGCGATAGAACAGGCTGGCCAATACCTGTATCTGGTGATTTGGCTCAAGCTTGGCGGGGCCGAAATTCTCGCGCAGGCGTGCTTCCACCAGGGCAACATCACGGTCCAGGTCTTCAAATTTTGCGTTCAGCTGAAAGTTGGTGACGATACGCTTCAGGGTAAAGTTCAGGCTATCTGCTGCCGGGTAATACACACGGTAACTGGGCGGTGTATCTTCACTTTCCAGATACTCGGTCGAGGTTGCCGGGCGCACAAAGATGAAATCGTTGTGATAATAGTTTCTGTGCAAGAGCTTGGTGCAAACGGTATTGAAAAATGTCTCGGCCAGCTCGGGGCGCAGATGATCGATGAGCATACCCATGTAATGCAGTTTGACTTCGCGCCAGACTTCGTCACTGAGGTCTTCTTCTGCGTATTCATCTTCCAGTGCCTGCACGCATTCACGCACGCGGGTGTCGTAGTAACCTATGCGTTCGCGTGCAGCAACTTGTGCGGCCTTCCAGTCACCTGCTTCAAACTGCTGCTTTGCCCTTTGGCTACTGGCCCTGAACAAACGGTAATGCTTGTCAAAACCATCAAGTATCGACCTGGCGATATCGAAGGCGATTTGCGAAGACAGCAATTTGGGAAAATAGGTGTGGGGCATGGTTGGCGCTCAGGTCAGATGGAACTGGTTTTTCCAAGCCTGTAGTTTACCCAAATCCACGGCAATGCCACCACAAACTACGATCAATGGTTTTTTGAACTCAGCCAGTACTGGCAAGTTCTGGTAAGCAACAGCCAAGGCAGCGCCACATGCGGGTTCCACCAGGGCCAGCATATCGTCGGCAAAGTCCAGACAAGCCTGAACAGCCTGGGCATCACTGACGGTGACGGTGTGGACAGTGCGCTTGCGCGTCCAGTCAAGGGCCTGTTGCGCCACCTTGCGCGCACCCAGTGTGCTGGCAATCGAGGTAATCGCAGGTAAAGTCACCAGCTCGCCTGCCTGCACTGCGGTATGCAGCGAGGCTGCGCCCTCAGTTTCCGACGTGATGATGGGGATGTGGCCGAGGCCATTGCGCTCAAGGCCCAACGCAATGCCACTCAGCAAGCCACCACCACCGACGGAACAGATGACAGCATCAAAATCGAGCTTGCCAGCCACTTCGTCAATCAGCGTCGCATTGCCATCCCAGATGTCGGTATGGTCAAACGGCGGGATATACACTGCACCTGGTTGTTCACACAGGCGCAAGGCGGCCAGATTTGTTTCATCCCAGACACCGCCTTCAACGATGACGGTGGCTCCGATGGCACGTATGGCAGCGCGCACGCTTTCATGCGTGGTTTGCGGCACAAGGATAGTGGTTTGCACACCCAGCGCCACGCCTGCCACCGCAGCGGCAAAACCGGCATTGCCACCAGAAGGGCAAACAAAGTGTCTGGCCCCATTGGCAGCAGCTCGCTGGCACATCAGGCCTATGCCGCGCAACTTGAAAGAGCCGGAAGGCTGGGTATTTTCCATCTTCAGCCAGACTTGTTTGGCCAGGCTGGCAGACAGACGCCGATGCTCAAGCAAGGGCGTAGCGACATGTAATTGCGTCATAAATTGACCAGTGTAGCGCAAATGGCTTATTTGGTTTCTGCAAACAATTCACGGCCTATCAACATGCGGCGTATCTCGCTGGTGCCTGCACCGATTTCATACAGCTTGGCATCGCGCCACAGGCGGCCTACCGGGTATTCATTGATATAGCCATTGCCACCCAGGGTTTGTATGGCTTCGCCTGCCATCCATGTGGCTTTTTCTGCGGAATACAAAATCGCACCGGCAGCATCCTTGCGCAGGGCGCGTACTGCTTCTGGTGTCTTGGCGCGATCACAAGCCTGGCCAACTGCATAGACATAGGCTTTGCAAGCCATCATGGTGGAATACATGTCCGCCAGTTTGCCCTGCATGAGCTGGAATTCACCGATAGGCTGGCCGAATTGCTTGCGGTCATGTACATAAGGGACAACTGCATCCATGCAGGCTTGCATGATGCCCAAAGGGCCACCAGACAAAACAGTGCGTTCAAAATCCAGGCCAGACATCAATACATTCACGCCTTTGCCCAAGCCGCCGAGTACGTTTTCTGCCGGGACTTCGCAATCCTGGAACACCAGCTCACCTGTATGGGAACCGCGCATGCCAAGTTTGTCGAGCTTTTGCGCAATGCTGAAACCTTTATAGCCTTTTTCTATCAGGAAGGCTGTCATGCCACGCGGGCCGGCTTCCAGGTCATTCTTGGCATAGACCACCAGGGTGTCGGCATCAGGGCCATTGGTAATCCACATCTTGGTGCCGTTCAAGACCCAGCGGTCACCCTTCCAGTCGGCGCGCAGCTTCATGCTGACGACGTCGGAACCGGCATTTGGCTCAGACATGGCGAGCGCACCTATGTGCTCACCAGAGATCAGCTTGGGCAGGTATTTGGCTTTTTGTTCTTCCGTACCATTGCGCTTGATCTGGTTCACGCACAGGTTGGAGTGAGCGCCATACGACAGGCCAACCGAGGCAGATGCACGGGAAATTTCTTCCATGGCAATGATATGCGCCAGGTAACCCATGTTCGCGCCACCGTATTCTTCGCTGACAGTCACCCCCAGGATGCCGAGGTCGCCCATCTTGCGCCACAAATCCATGGGAAACTGGTCGCTACGGTCTATCTCGGCTGCGCGTGGGGCGATTTCTGCCTGGGCAAATTGCTGCACGGCTTCGCGCAAAGCGGCGATATCTTCGCCGTGATCAAAAGTCAAACCTGGTAAATGCAGCATGTCGTCCTCACACTTTTATAAAATTGAAATTCGCTGGTTTATGTTGACTTATGCTGACTTTTGATCAAGCATGCCAGCCTTGTTAAGCCTATAGCCTATAGCCTATATCTTCGATTCTGCCTTGGGTATCACAAACAAAGTCTGTTGCATGATGGCACAGAGTTTTTCCTGTCCTTCGTGCACGACAAACACTTCTGCACTAGATACCACCAAAGTTTTTCCTGCCTTCAAGACTTTGCCACGGGCGATCAAAGTATCACCTTTGCCGGGTGCGACGATATTGATCTTGTATTCTGCAGTTAAGCACTCACTCACTGGCATCAATTGTGTATTCGCTGCATAGCCACCAGCCGCATCAGCTATCGTACCGATGACACCGCCATGGAAATAGCCATGCTGCTGGCTGACTGCGTCGCTAAACGGCAAGCTGATTTCACAGGCGCCGGGGGTGATACTGGTCAGTCGGGCATTCCAGGCCATCAATGCGCCCTGTGCATTGAAGCTTTCCAGCAAGCTCAAGGCTAGTTTGTGATCCAGCGTCGCTGTGGTTTGCTGTGTTGCCTGATTGCTCATAAAACCCCCATTAGCCAGGAAAAATCATCTCAGGCAAAAATAATACGTCCAATTGACGTTTACGTAAACGTCAATTCACTGATTTGATGTTTTTCTACTGCAAGCTCAGCATGAATCTTATTAAATTGCGCATGCACTCCATGACATTCCGGTTTAAACAAGATAAGACAAGGCCAGACTTATTTTTCTGCATGGTCCAGTTGCCCCAGCAAACTACGGCTCTTTGCTTCATGCGCGCTGATTTCTGCGAGCATGATTTCTATGTCTTCACGCTGTTGTTCCAGCGCCGCCCTGTGTCTGGCGAGCACCACCAGAAAACTCTGCAACTGTACTTCGGTATCCTTGGGCGAACGGTACATATCAACCAGGCTTTTAATGTCCGACAGGCTCAGGCCCAAGCGTTTGCCGCGCAGGGTCAGCTTCAAATGGGTACGTTCCCGCGTTGTATAAACACGGTTGCGGCCGCCCGGCCCTTCACGCGTAGGGCTCAGCAAACCCTGGTCTTCATAGAATCGTATCGCCCTCGGGGTAATATCAAATTCGCGGGCAAGTTCGGTAATGGTATAGGTGGCCATGGTCAATCTGGTGAAAAAACACAGAAACAGTTTTCTGATTACAATCTGCACTTGATGCAGTTGACGTTAACGTCAAATAGTTTTAAATCGCATTGTAGGCTATTCCAGTGCTTCTGGAGTCATCCATAATGAGAAAACAGGCAGTAGATGGCAACACGCCCTGGCCACCACAATAACAACAGAGACGACCATGAACTTACTGGAACAACAACTCCACTACCCTTTTGGCGAAACCTTGCCCGACACCGGCAAGACCATGGAAATCGCCCCCGGCGTGCTGTGGATACGCATGGGCCTGCCCTTTGCACTGAACCATATCAATCTTTGGCTGCTGGAAGATGAGCTCGAAACCAGCCAGGGCAAGGTGCGTGGCTGGACGGTAGTCGATTGCGGCATCGCCAGCGACGCCACCCGAGATGCCTGGGAGATCTTGTTCGGCGACCTGAACAACCATTTGCGTGGACTGCCCATCATCCGTGTCCTCGCCACCCACTGCCATCCTGACCATATAGGCCTGGCTGACTGGCTGTGCAGCCGCTGGAATGTGCAACTGTGGATGACGGCAGGCGAATATGCCTTTGCCCGCATGATGTCGGCCAGCCTGCCGGGTGCGGACGGCACGGCCATGTTCCCGCACTTTCGCAAGCATGGCCTGGTCGATAACGGCATGCAGGAACAGATACAGGAGAGAAAACCCCATTACACGCGATTGGTGCCTACTGTACCAACTGCCTACCACCGCATGCAAGAAGGTCTGGATGTCATCATCAACCAACGCCACTGGCAAGTCATCGTCGGTTTTGGGCATTCGCCTGAACATGCTTCGCTATATTGCGCAGAGCTGAATATCCTGATCTCTGGCGATATGCTATTGCCGCGCATCTCCACCAATGTTTCGGTGTTTGCGATAGAGCCGGAAGCCAATCCCGTGCAGCAGTATATGGATTCACTGCAAAAATATCTGCCGCTGCCAGAAGACGTGCTGATCCTGCCTTCGCATGGCAAACCCTTCAAGGGCTTGCACACCCGCGTACAGCAATTGCAAGACCATCATGCCGAGCGGCTGGAAGAAGTGAAGACTGCCTGCGCCATTCCACAGTCAGCGATGGATATCGTCCCCATGATGTTCCGCCGCCCGCTTGATTCTCACCAACTGACTTTCGCCATAGGCGAAGCACTGGCGCATTTGCACAAGCTTTGGTATGACGGTGTCTTGCGCAGGGAAACAGGTGACGATGGGGTGCTGCGCTTCGTTGTGAAATAAGTGTAAAGAAATATCGCTCCCGCCCACGCTCTCCAAGGTACGCAGGGGCGATATTTTTATTGCTGGGGTATTCTGCTGATCTGCACGCTAACGATCTGCCATTTACCATCGCGCTGTGCATAGATATCGATATAGCGGTAATGTGATTTGAAAGGCTTGCCATCGTAGCGGCCAGTCATCTTGGTGCGGCCACTGAGCAGGGCGACATTGCCGTACAGGCGTATTTCAAAATCCTCAACCTTGTAGGGGTCTATTGTCAGCTTGTCTGATACCAGGCCATTGACGAAACTGGTCTTGGTTTCAAGATCACCGTCGCCATCTATCTGGCGGAAGTCTTCCGCCATATTGGCTTCTATCGCCGCCTTGTCCTTGCGGACGATGGCAGCATCCCAGTCATCAGACAATTTCGTCAATTGTGCGACCAGGGCGGCGTTTTTTGCATCAGTGGAGTCGGCTGCATGTGCAGGCAATAATCCCAGACTGGCAATGGCCAGCAATACACTGGCCGCTCCCCAATATTTCTTGAACATCTTCATCCTTTTTATAAAGCACGGCCATCATAGTGATGCACGGGTATAGCTGCCAGGTCTATATCTTCCAGGCAGCGCAAATTGATGGCAGCCACCTTGTTGCCTTTGGGATCGACGCCCTCGGCATATGGATGCATGCCGCAAGTGGAGCAAAATTTATGCAATATCACATGCTTGTTGAAGATGTAGGTACTGGCGGCCTCTTCCGGCGTCAGCAGATGCAGATTAGCAAACGGCACAAACCACAGCAGCGAACCCTTGCGCTGGCAGATGGAACAATTACAGGCGAGCCCGCTGTCTATTTCACCCTCTACTTCAAATGCGATTTTGCCGCAATGGCAGCTGCCTTTATGCATGAGCATGTCTCCGAAAATGATAGATAAAACCGGGCTTCAGCTTGTCTGGGTTTGCCAGTATTCACCGGGCCGGTAGTTGCCAAAATACCAGAGATGCCCTTCAGGATCGAGCACCATATAACCCCTGGCGCCATAATCCTCGGTTTGCAATGGCCGCACCAGCTTGGCACCGGCGGCAATTGCCCGTGCATGATGGGCATCCGGGTCATCTACATAGACGCTGAGCGCCTGCGAAATACCGGTCAATGAGTTGGGGCTGACATGATGCGTCTCGGCCTTGGGCGACGCCACCATGACGATACCTGTGCCCAGGCTCAGTTCTGAATGTTCTATGCGATTGCCTTCTCCAGGCACGACAAAGCGGGAGGTAAAACCAAAGGCCTTGACCAGCCAGTCGATGGCAGCAGGTGCATCATCATAAATCAGGCTGGGATGGATATCAGACGGGGTACGGTAAGACTCAGACATGACGCTTTCCTTTTAGGATGGAAACGACGGGACCGACGAGACTTACTTTATATACAAAAAGGCAATCATATACAAGCGATCAATCCCCATGTAGACTAGACTGCCCGCATTTATTTTTGCGCATCCCGCTCACGGCAACTGAGTGAAGCGTAGTCGGCTTTGGGTAATGTATGTCTGATGCCATAGGTCTTCAGCGTATCGAACACATCGGCATGTGATTTGAAGGTACAGGCGTTTTTCTCGGCAAAATCCTGCAGTGGGCGCGTATCAGCTTCTACTTGCAGCACCAGGCCAAGACCAGGACTGACGCAGCAACCTACATAGGTATCCATATACTCTTCTTCCAGCAAAACCAGCTTATGACCCATAAAGTTGGCTGGTTTGCGCACAAGGTAAAAATCGACGTAATCAGCACGCTGATCTGGTTTCTTGCTCAGTATGCCTGCTTGCTGATAAGCCTGTATCACAGGCCTGGATTTGGTCTGTCTTACCTCAGTATTTTGTTTGATTTTGAGGGCATTTACCAGCTGGCTTTCCAGTGCTGACTCTGCCGCCAGACTCGAAGATGAAGACATGGCCAGCAACAAACTGCCGCTCAAAAGGCAATGCAGGATTTTTTTCATCATAATCAGGTCTAGCGTTTGATCAAACGGATTTCAAACAATTTGGGCCACAACTTACCCGTCACAAACAGCCTGTCTTTCGCCGCATCATAGGCAATGCCGTTCAGCACATCGGGGTTACCCAGTATGCGGTCGCCCATGGGCAGCAAGCCATTCAAATTGATCCAGCCTATGACCTTGCCAGTCTTGGGATCAATACGGGCAATGTTATCGGTTTGCCAGATGTTGGCAAAAATTTCACCCTTTACCCATTCAAGCTCATTCAACTGATCTACTGCCTTGCCATCTGCGGTGACCTTGATGCGGTGGGTTTCACGCAAAGTGACTGGGTCAAGAAAACGCAATTCCGAGGTGCCATCGCTCATGATGATTTCTTTATCATTGCGCGCGAGACCCCAGCCCTCACCTTTGTAGGTAAATTCTTTTTGGAAGGCGAAAGTGTCCAGATCAAGCACATAGCCCGCCTGCGTAGTCCAGGTGATGCCTATGATGCGTTTGTCCCACCAGGTAATGCCCTCACCAAAAATCTGCCTGGGCAAATCCATTTTTTGCAGGACTTCACCGGTTTCCAGCCTGACCTTGCGTACGGTAGAACGGCCTTGTAATCCAGTACTTTCAAACAGGAAGCCATCCTTGATAAACAAACCCTGGGTAAAGGCATTCGGGTCATGCGGGTAGGTATGCACTACTTCATACGTATAGCCTGGAATTGCAGATGCCGCCTGGGCGCTTGTCACAGGCAAGAATACGGCGCTACTCAATAGCAAGCCGGATAATACGCCCGACAACAAGCTTGCCGATAACCCTGTTAACTTCCATTTACGCATGCAGATATCCCATCCTTGGCAGGCAACAGCATTGCCGCCTCTGTTACTGAATTTTACCAAGCGCCGTCATCAAAGAAAGCTTTGGCATAGAAGGAGGAAAGAATAGATATTTTTTGCATAACTGTCACCTGAATTTACTTAGCGTGACAAATCTCTTGTCAGGAGAACTGATTCAGGAAGGTTTTTCCAATTGCTCATACACAGCATTGGAAATACGTGCAAGTTCAGCTTTACTGATACTACCCGACAAGGCATAGCCAAACTTGCCATCTATCCAGTAAAACACATTGACCTTGCCATCTTGCAGAAACTTGAAACCAGTATCCTTGTTTTGTACCTGATCATTGCTGACATACAGGGTAAGACGCTGACCCGTCGCATCCTGATACATGAACTGTGCCACCGGGCCGGTGCCACCTGGCAAAAGTCGGCCACCAACCAGCTCATACGATAGTTTGCCAAGCTTGGGTGCACGCATGGGGCTGCCCATGCGTTTGGATAACCAGGCGACCAGTTGCTCTTCCTGCTCGGCACCCACCTCTACCGGGCGGCGTACATCAGGACTGTAAACCAGATGGGCAACTGCAGCCTGGTGGGCAAAGCCTGCCGCACCATGGACACCATTTTTTTGCACCTCAGCCTGTGCCAGCACCGCACTTGCATCACTGCCTGCGCGCAACCACCAACCGCTACTGGCACTAACGAAGGCAATGGCGATACCGGCTGCCAGATGACGCCAGCCCCAGACAGGCTGATTGGCTGCAGCAGTAGTTGGCCCGCGTATTGAACTGAGTCGGGCAGGAACAGGTTCATCAACAACGGCATCAAACAAGGCATGGAGGTCAGCATTTTGCCTGCGCCAGGCGGACACTTTTTGCTGCTCAGCCGGATACGCCTGCAGATAGCTCTCTACCTCTGCCAGACGTACGGCAGGCAACTGTCCATCGACATAGGCATGCAAGTCTGCTTCGCTGACGGGCTCGTGTTTCATGTTCTGGCCTTGTTCACTTGACGACTTTCAAGACTGTACTGGTGGGACGCATTTCCATGATGGCACGCAATTTTTCACGGCCGCGCGATAAGCGCGACATCACGGTTCCCAGAGGGATATCTAAAGTAAGGGCAATGTCTTCATAGCGCATTTCTTCCAGCACGACCAGCAATAATATTTCGCGCTGTTCTAATGGCAATTGCATCAATGCCGCCTGCAGGTCGCGCAACTCGAGGCCATGGGTCTGGCAGGCGGCTTGTGCTGGCAAGGACGCATCATCATATTCAAGCGCTACTGTACTCAGCGCCGGCTTGCGCAATTGATCCAGCCGTAGATTGTGCATGATGGAAAACAGCCAGGCCCGCATATCGCCATCAGGCAGGAATGATCCCAGCTTTAGCCAGCCACGCTCCATGGTGTCTTGCACCAGATCATCCGCACCTGGCTTGTCACCCACCAGCGCACGAGCATAGCGGCGCAGGCGGGGAATACAGGCCAGTAACTGGCTGCGGCTGTCTGCCTGCGTCATTGTTCAGCCACAATGGAGCGTGAAACGGACAAAGCCTGGCATGCTTTATTCCTTGACCAGATGCCAGACATTTTTAAAATTATCACCAGTACGCTCACCCGCCTTTTTATCTGCCGCATACAGGTACAAAGGCTTGCCATCATAGGCCAGTTGGGTGCTACCATCATCGCGGGTGACAACAGAATATTTGCCAGATGGCAGCTTGGCAGGTACGGCGACTGGCGGCCAGTTTGTTGCGCATGGCCCATTGCAAGTGCTTTTGCCGCTACCAGCAGCATCCTTGTCGAAACTATACAGTGTCATGCCTGTATCACTGACGAGTACACCGTCAGCCACCTTGGGCGCGGACTGGGCTTGCGCAAACCCGCCGATAAATGTGACGCTGGTCAGCAGGGCGAAGCAAATTTGTCTGGTTTTCATCAAAGGACTCCTGAGTATTGAAATAAGTATAGATGGATAAACGACTGTCAGCAGCATCACGCGCTTAAACTGCTTACACAAGGATATACGTAAGCCTGTTAGTCTTTATTCCAGCAATTTAAAAAATATTTTTCAGGTAGTTTTGCCTGGCCTGCCTGGATTGCCAGACAAGAAAGCAAAAACCCGCCGGAAGTGCTGGCGGGTTCTCACAGTTTTTAGAACTTCAGCAGGCTTAGCCTGGTGCCCTGGTCGGGTCAGCCAGTGCAGCCAGGTAATACGGATCAGTCTGTGCCGCCAGATTAACGCCACCACTGGTTGTGACAAATGCCGCATAGGGGGAAGCTGCCAGCGTCTGGTTGCGCATTTGTATGTTTTTCTGGTTCCAGTCAGTATTGTCTTTGCTTAATTTTTCATAAGTGACTTCATAGTTTTTCAGTTGATCACCCCATTCGGCAGTGCCCTGCTCCGCTGTCGGTCGCTTGATAGAATTGACTGAATCTGGCCTGGGGTCAGTATTGAAGATTAGGTCTGCCGCCAGCAGATTGGGGCCGCCGCCGGGATTGGATGGGGAGGCAAAAGCCGATGGATTAGCCGGGTCATATACCCTGTAAGCAGCATGAGTAGGGTTGACTGCTGCGATGGTCGTGGTGGGTGCGGCTGGCAACGTGGCGGCTGGTTTGCTCGCAACAGCAGTGGTTTTACTGCTCGCAGTTGTGTCGCCAACGCTGGCAATTGCTGTTGAACTCGCTGACACACCAGTCACTGCTGTCAAGGTGCTGTTAGCCACAGGCGGTGGTGCCTGCAATTGTTCACGCAAGGCTGTCAGTGTGGCCTGTATCTGCGCAGCCAGGTCTGTGGTCTGGGTATCTGCACCAAGGCCAGCGGCTTTTTCCTTGATGGCGCTCACCAGATCTGCTTTGGTTTCTGGCTTGACTGCTGCCTGCAATGCCGCTTTGAACTTATCTGCGCTCTGCTCAGCATCAGCCAGCCTGGATTTGAGCTTGCTTTGCAAAGCCTGCACATCGCCAAAAATCGAATTTAAGTTTGAAATGTCCTGCATATATCCTCCCGGGATGGGGCTGCGCTTTATATACGCGATCACCCTTGCTTTTGCTGAGATCGCTCAGCCTGATTTGATAAGCTAGAAAATATCAAACAAAGTGCCCGGGTGAAGCTCAAAAAAGAGGCAATTTCCAGCGCCAGTTCCAGCTTTGGAACAAGATGCCGTTTCCAGCCGCCGAAAAAATGTACCTAAAATACATAATTACGATGAATAAAAATACTTTATTTAATCTTGGTAAATTAAAATAATTGATTAAATGTAGTTTAAATACACAAAATAAGACTTACCCATCAGGAGATGACATGAAAACCAGCGCCTTGGCACGCCTATGCATTCACTTGCTAGCCTTGCTACCTCTATTTGTACAGGCCCAGCCTGTCATGGAACATGTAGAACCCGGTTTTTGGTGGATAGGGATGAAGAACGACAAGCTGCAAGTCATGTTGCACGGGAAAGAAGTGGCCACGTACACGGCACATATCAATTACCCAGGCGTGCAAATCAAGGGCGTGCACAAGCTCAGCAATCCCAATTATCTGTTTCTGGATTTACAGATTGCGCCATCCGCCCGCGCTGGTAAATTTGATATCAGCTTGCAGCATGGGGAACTAAAATTTAGCATTCCCTATGAACTCAGGGCTCGTGAAAAAGGCTCGGCGCAACGGCGCGGCTTTGGTCCATCAGATGCGATCCTGAATTTCATGCCAGACCGGTTCGCCAATGGCGACACCAGCAATGACCGCCTGCCCGGCTTTGCCGACAAACTGGACCGCGCTGATGCCAGCGCCGGCCGCCACGGTGGTGATCTCAAGGGTGTACGGGATCATCTCGACTACATTGCCAGCATGGGTTACACCATGATCTGGCCTACTCCAGTAGTGGAGAATAATCAGCAAACTTATTCTTACCATGGCTATGCAGCTACTGACTATTACAAGGTCGATGCCCGCCTGGGCAACAATGAAGAATATCTCCAACTGGTAGCAGACGCAAAAAAACAGGGCATAGGCGTAATCCAGGATATCGTGCTCAACCATATCGGTGACGGCCATTGGTGGATGAAGGATTTACCCAGTAAGGACTGGCTCAGCTACAACAGTGAATTTACTCCGACCTATCATGCGCGTACCACGGCCAGTGACCCGTATGCTTCTGCCATCGATAAAAAGAATTACACCCAGGGCTGGTTTGAAGTTCATATGCCGGACATGAACCAGCATAACCCGCTGGTGGCGAACTACCAGATACAAAATACTATCTGGTGGATAGAATATGCCGGGCTAGCGGGCATACGGGCAGATACCTATGGTTATTCTGACCATGCCTTTTTAACAGAGTGGTCGCGCCGCGTCATGCACGAATACCCACACCTGACACTGGTCGGCGAAGAATGGTCAGATAACCCCAACCTGGTGGCGCACTGGTTGCGCGGGCACAAGAATGCGAACGGCTATGTCTCGTACATGCCCAGCATGATGGATTATCCCTTGCACGATACACTGCGTAAATCCCTGGTCGCACCAGAGAATCTGCATTCCGGTTTTGCCACTTTGTATGAAACCCTGGTCAATGATCAGCTCTACCCCAAGCCATCAGCTATGGTGTTATTTGAAGGCAATCATGATGTCAGCCGCTTGTACAGCGCCCTTGATGAAGACCTGGATTTATTCAAGATGGCGATCACCTATGTTGCCACCATGCCGCGCACGCCGCAATTTTATTATGGCACAGAGATTTTGATGACCAGCACCAAGCATAGGGATGACGGCGCTTTTCGAAAAGACTTTCCCGGTGGCTGGACAGGTGATGCAGTGAATGCTTTTACAGGCGTTGGTCTCAATGCAAAACAACTGGAAGCGCAAGCCTTTGTCAAAAAGCTGCTGAACTGGCGCAAGAACCAGATTGCCATCCACAACGGCAAACTTATGCACTTTGCACCACAAGATGGCATGTATGTGTATTTCCGATATGACCATCGGCATAAGTTCATGGTGGTGATGAGCAAGAATACTACTGAGACAGAGTTGGCGACAGCACGCTTCGCAGAGATTTTACCTGTAAACGCCAAGGCAAAAGATCTGTACAGTGGACAGGAATTTGAACTGGCGCAAAAAATCAAAGTGCCTGCGCGCGGTGTCCTGTTGCTGGAAATTATGTAAACTTGGGCTGGCAAAACCCGGCTTGATCACTGTTATCAAGTCTGTTACCATCAATTCATGAAAAGCCCATTTGCATCGACGCTGAGCATTAAGACCACCATTATCGCAATGGTGGGTTAGCGCTTTTTCATTTTTTCGCAACCCGCCTACGAGGCGGGTGCATATCAATTGATGCCTGTCTCCCGGCCACTTTAAGGAGATTTACATGGTGTCAGATTCTCATCATCAAGACCGTCAAGATCATCAGGCTTCAGTTGCCAGTCCACCACGACCGGCACGCTCTGCCTTGTCGCTCAAACATTACCCACATGGCATGCATGTAGGTGTCGTTGGCGCAACTGGCCTGGTCGGTGAATTCATGCTCAAACTGCTGGAAGAACGCAATTTCCCGGTCAGCTCATTGCGCCTGTTTGCGTCTGCGCGTTCTGCCGGAAAATCACTAAACTGGAAAGAAAAGCAGATCGCCGTCGAAGATGCGGCGACGGCTAATTATTCTGGTCTGGACGTGGTTTTTTTTTCGGCAGGTGGAGACACTTCATTGCGACTGGCACCGGTGGTCGCGTCTGCGGGTGCGCTGATTATCGATAATTCCTCCGCTTGGCGCATGGACCCTGCCGTGCCGCTGGTGGTGGCAGAAGTCAATCCATATGACTTGGCAAATATCCCCAAGGGCATCATCGCGAACCCCAACTGCACGACCATGGCGGCCATGCCTGTGCTGAAACCCCTGCATGACAAGGCTGTGCTGCGGCGTCTGGTCGTCAGCACTTATCAGGCAGTGTCGGGCGGTGGTGTTGCGGGTGTGGAAGAGCTGGCGAGCCAGATGCAAAAAGCCGGAGAAGACTGCACCAGACTGGTGAATGATGGTGAAGGCATAGACTTTCCCGCACCGAAGAAATGGCGGGTGCCGATTGCCTATAATGTCGTGCCTTACAATTATAAGGTTGTTGAAGACGGTTATACCGAAGAAGAAATCAAGCTGCGTAATGAAAGCCGCAAGATACTTGGCATCCCGGAATTGAGCGTTTCCTGCACCTGTGTGCGTGTGCCTGTCTTTACAGGACACTCACTGTCCATCAATGCTGAGTTTGAGCAGAGTATTTCTGCAGAGGCCGCGCTTGAGCTACTGCATGGCGCTGCTGGTGTGGTTGTTACTGAAGTGCCCAATCCCTTGATGGCGACTGGCCGCGATCCTGTATTCGTTGGCCGGGTACGCCCTGACCCTACTGTAGCACATGGTCTGGCAATGTTCGTCAGTGGCGACAATCTGCGCAAGGGCGCTGCGCTGAATGCCATACAGATAGCCGAAGTGATCTATGAGCAAGGCTTGCGCAGCATGCACAAGTGAAAACCAGGGGCGTGATTTTGGTGTAGGCTAACAGGCTTTTGCATCGCCTGGATTATCGTGAACAAAGCCCCTGTCTCTACCTATCTGAAACTTGTCTGTGTCGCCCTGTTCTGGGGTGGCACTTTCATTGCCGGGCGCCTGGTCGCCAAAGAAATACCGCATATGATCGCAGCCT
Organism: Undibacterium sp. Ji42W; assembly: GCF_049340405.1. Lineage (NCBI taxonomy): Bacteria > Pseudomonadati > Pseudomonadota > Betaproteobacteria > Burkholderiales > Oxalobacteraceae > Undibacterium > Undibacterium sp. Ji42W. The sequence continues at coordinate 10,877 of NZ_JBMPOV010000014.1, read as the reverse complement.
TTATCCGTTTTGCCGTTGCCTGTGCCTTATTACTATTGCTGGCATGGCGCCTCGAAGGTGGTCTGCCCAAACTAAGCAAACAGCAAATGCATGCCACCTTTGCGCTGGGTGCGACCGGCATCTTCTTGTATAACCTGTGTTTCTTCGCAGCGCTGGAGAATATGCCGGCCGGGCGCACTGCCCTGTTTGTGGCCTTGAACCCGATAGTCACCGCGCTGGCACTGGCGCTGATATTTGGAGAGAGACTGAGCAAGATACGCTGGCTCGGCATCATGGTCGCCTTTGCTGGTGCGGCAGTCGTGATTACCCGAGGTGACCTGATGGGTGCCATGCATGATTTGTCGCAATCACTAGGCAAGGGCGAGCTGTTCATGCTGGTGGCGATTTGTGGCTGGGCGGCCTATACCATCATAGGCCGGCACGCCTTAAAAGGCCTGTCACCGATTGCTGCCACTACTTATGCATCGCTCTGGGGCTTGCTCTTGCTGGGCCTGGGTGCGGTACTGGAATTGCCGCGTTTTGAACCCGCCCGCCTGAGCTGGCAAGTGCTCGCGTCCCTGGTGTATCTGGGTGCTTTTGGCACGGTCATTGGTTTTGTGTGGTATTACGAAGGCGTGAAAAGCATAGGCCCTGCACGCACTGCGGTGTTCAATAATCTGGTGCCAGTATTCGGTATCAGCCTGGGTGCGCTGATCTTGGGTGAACCGATTCTGCCATCAATGATCGTCGGTGGCTTGCTGGTCATCGCCGGGGTGACTTTGACCAACAAAACCTGATGCATCAATCATAAAAACCGGCCTGACATTTGCATGCAGGCCGGTTTTTTTTGATGGAGAGGAACTAAACTTTTCTTATCTCTGGATTAAAACTTTTTCCAGAGTTTCAGGAAGTAAGAAGCGCCGCCCAGACCAAACTGTACGCTGTCGTAGTAGAAACCATTATCGGTTTCATTCGGGTCTTGACGGGTAGGTTTGACGTTGAATACATTATTGCCGCCTATGGTCAGCTTGGTGGTGTCATTGAAGGCATAAGTCAGCGCCACGTCAGCCGAAGTTTTAGGTTCGTAATAAGCATTTGGTACACCCGCGGCTGTACCTGAGAAAGTACCCAGGGTTTGAGAGCCGTAATGGATGACCTTGAACTCGCCTGACCATGGACCCTGGTCATAATTGAAGGCCAGAGTGGCTTTCATTCTTGGGCCGCCTTGCTCTATGAACAGGCGTTCACGCTCAGACAGCAAGACATCTTCATAGCCTTTCAGGGATGCAGGAGCCTGCACCTTGGTGACTTCAGTTTTGCTGTAGTTCAAACCCAGATAGGTCGATAATTTGCCCGCACCCAGATTGGTTTTATGGGAAGCCGTCAAATCCAGACCCTGGGTCTTGGTATTGATGGAATTCACAAAGAACTGTGCCTGGCCCACTCCAAGTGCGGACAAGCTTGCGCCCAGTGCCGGATAGTTGTCGGCATCAAAACGGCCAGACAAAACGATGCGGTCAGCGATATCGATACGGTACAAATCGGCTGTCATGGCAAACGCACTATTCGGTTTGAAAGTCAGGCCGAATGTATAGTTTTTCGAAGTTTCATCTTTCAGTTTGGGGATGCCAGCCGCATTGGCCACGGCACCGCCATTTGGCGCCAGCACCACATCCATAGGCTTGCCACTGATGAAGTCAGTAAAGGTGGATGAGAAATACACTTGTTGCAGCGATGGTGCACGGAAGCCTGTGCTGATAGAGCCGCGCATCAGGACATCGTCAGACACCTTGTAACTGCCTGCCAGCTTGCCTGTCAGGGTAGAACCAAAGTCGCTATAACGCTCACCACGGACAGCTGTCTGTAGCTTGAAGAGTTTGGTGATATCGGTTTCTACATCGATATAGGCGGCGATACTATTTCTGTTTTTGTCAGTACGGTCACCAGGCTGGAAGCCGGGGAAACCCTGGCTACCGGCATTGCCGCCAAAACCCAGGCCGTCAACGTCATTGTAAGAACCTGGCTCACCGGGAGTGATCTTGTAGTTTTCACGGCGGTATTCAGCACCGAAGGCGACGTTGACACCATTCATGAAGCCGTCAAAGAAGCGGCTGAAATCCAGATTGGTGGTCGCCTGCGAGAAAGAAAAACCACCCGCATCAAACCTGCTGGGGCTGATACCCTTGCCACCTGCCAGCAAATCCTTGTTGGCAATTGATGCATTGATAGTATTGCTGACGTTGTACTTGAGTTCATTAAAGCCATAAGTCTGCGACAGGTCAGCACGCCATTCGCCGATATCCCATTTATAACCTAAGGTGCCATAGATATCATTGATGTCGCCATTAATGTAAGGCACGAAACCATTTGGATACATGGCAGCAGAATTGCGCGAAGGAATGTCGTCAGAACCTATGCCACCACGGGCAAACGCAGCAGAAGATGCCTTGCGTTGCTGTGTGCCCAGGGTGAAATACAGTTTGTCATTACCACCGTTGGGCACTTCGCCGTTCAGGTAAACGGTAGGCCCGGTCATCTTGGTGTCGCCGATGGTACGTGGATTACCGGGGTCGGCGCGATTCGAGCGGCCGCGGTCGGTATATTCTACGGTAATGCCCAGCACACCTTTTTCACCCAGGGCGATACCGCAATAAGCGGATGGCAGGTAGTTTTTACCATCCCCAACTGAATACTGGCTATAGCCAAAGCTGGCTTCGCAACCGAGATTTTTCTTGAGGGTGATGTCCATGACACCGGCAATTGCGTCAGAGCCATACTGGGCGGCAGCACCATCACGCAAGACTTGCACATTGCTGATGGCCATAACAGGAATCGCATTCAAGTCCGTACCGGTATTGCCGCGGTTACGGGCACCAAAAAGGTTCACCAGCGCTACGGTATGACGGCGTTTGCCATTGACCAGCACCAAGGTCTGATCTGAACCCAGACCGCGCAAGGCGGCCGAATCGATCAGATCGGCGCCATCCGCACCGGACTGGCGGGTGGAATTGAAGGAAGGCGAAATATTGGCCAGCGTCTGAGCCAGGTCAAACTGACCACCCTGCTCTGCTGCTTTGGATACCGAGATAAAATCGACAGGCAGCGGCGTATTGGTGGCGCTGGTATTGGCACGGCGCGAACCAACAATGGTCATGGTTTGTATGGCTGGTTCTGCGGCTTTTTCTGCTGCGGGGGCAGTTTGCGCACTTACCATTGCGGGAGTGAAAACAGTTGCTGCACTTGCACCATATAGGGCAAGTAAAATCGCTTTACGCATCTTACTCATAACAAACTTCTCCAAGAATATATAGAAAACCTTAACTGGTATCCCCAGAAGTATGGTTGTCGGCATATTAGAGTGTCAATTATTGTGCTGTGCAGTGTGGCATTTTTGTGTAATTTGTATAGACGTATTTCGAATTTGGGGCGGATACGCAGAATTGCATAACCTTATTGCGCAGACAATCGCTTCAGGTAGTGCAAACCGGCAATCGCCCTGCTGCCATACCATGACAGCATTTCACCGTCGACCAGTTGCACAGGCAGGCCCAGTTGCTTTTCCTGCGCATCGACATGGCGTTCAGTAAAGCGGTAAGGTTCGGTAGAAAGCAAAATCCGGTCGATGGGATGCTGCATTGCACTAGCCCATTGAAAACCCGGGTAACGCAAGATGCAGTTTGGCGGCGACCAGGTTTGCCAGCCTATCAGCGCCAGCATGGCAGCGATGTAGGTGTCGCGGCTGACAGTCATCCACGGATCTTGCCAGATGCAATAAATAACATGCTGAGGGCTGACAGGTGCGTGGTCCACGGCAGCATAAGCAGCTTCGAACTGCGCGCACAACTCCTGCGCTCTTTCCTCAACCCCAAATATCCCGCCCAGCAATTGATACAAGGCCAGATTGTCGCGTGGCACCAGTGGGTGGGTGACGATGACATGGGGGATGAATTCGGCTAGTGCTTCTACCGTCGGCTTTTCATTTTCATCAATATTGACGATCAAATGAGTAGGAACCAGCTTGCGGATTTTTTCTATATTCACATCCTTGGTGCCGCCTATCTTGGGAATAGTTTGCACTACAGAATTGGGATGTATGCAAAAACCCGTGCGGCCAACCAGATAAGGCGACAGCCCCAGCTCACAAACCAGTTCCGTGATGGAAGGTACCAGGCTGACGATACGAGGTTCAACCCTGATGTCTGCACCGGTATCAGCTCCACAGGCTTGATGCACAGTACCTAGCGCATCAATCAACATGCTCATGCCTGGTCTGCCGCACGCGGTTTACGGCGTGCCCTGGCAAAAACTGCGTCATACAGCCAGTTAGGCAAGATGCGCATCAACTTGGCGACCACACCCATTTGCCAGGGAATCACGCGGTAAGTATTGCCGGCATCAATGGTCCCTAATGCAGAGGCACAAAAAGCCTTGACCGGCATCAGAAAAGGCATGGGGTAAGGGTTACCCTTGGTCATGGGTGTATCAATATAGCCCGGTGCAATCGTCACAACGCGTATGCCGCTGTCACGCAATTCCACCCGCAGCGATTCGCAGTAACTGATGACCGCTGCCTTGGATGCACAATACGCACCGGCACCTGGCAAGCCACGTATACCGGCAACGCTGCCTATGCCAACCAGACGGCAATCAACACTTTTTGCATAGGTTTTCATGGCATTGATGAAGGGTGAAAAAGTCGCCACGGTTGCCATCAGATTGGTTTGTAACACACTGTCAAACACCTTGATGTCACCTGCATATTCACTGAGCGTGCCGACTGAAATACCGGCATTGGCGATGACGATATTGACCTGCCCTACAGCCAGCATGAACGCATTCGCCGCCTTGGCCAGCGCTGCATGGTCGGTAACATCCACGGCATAGATATGATGCAGGCCAGGATTGGGCAGGCTCTGCCGCAGTTCTTCCAGCACTTCCTGGCGGCGTGCCAGCAAGCCCAGGGTAACGCCTTGCTCGGCATACGCTCTGGCAAGCGCGGCACCTATGCCAGAAGATGCACCGGTGATGAAGACTGTTTTCATGATATCCAATGAAAAAGTCCGCCGGGTTGGCGGACTATCTATAACGCTATCGCTACCTATTTCTTTTTGCCTGCTGCTTTGGCTGATGCAGCCGCTGAACTGGCTGAGGCCGCAGCAGGTACCGCTGCTGGTGCGCCACTTTTCTCTTTTTGTATTTTGGTGATCAGACTATCGAGCACCTGTATGACTGCATGGTTCTGTATGTCTTCTGTCACCTTGGTCATGGTGGAGACGGCCAGCACTGGTGAAGTCACATAGCGCCCATCAATGGCAATCGACGGTACGCCGTCAATCTGATAGGCATTTGCCAGTTGGGTAGCGCGGCTGAGCTTGCTGGTAATAGAGAAAGAATTGTAGATATCAGCGAATTTTTGCTTGTCCAGGCCAGACTTGCCAACGAATTCCATGATGTTGGCATCTGTTTGCAAACGGTTGTGATCAACATGGAAAGCGTTGAAAGCCTTCATATGGTATTCATCTGCCTTACCCATGGCTTCCATGGTGAAGTAGAGTTTTTGCTGTGGCACCAGGTCATGAAAATTGACATGGATGCGCTTGAAGGAGATATTGTCGCCCTGCTTCTTCACCCATTCTGCCAGCAAGGGTTCCAGCGCATAGCAATGCGGGCAAAAATAACCAAAGAATTCAATGACTTCAATTTTCTTGCCACTATCAACAGGTTGAGGGCGTTTCAAGACCTGATATTCGACACCAGGCTGAGGTGCGGTCGGGCTGGCATTGACGACACCAACCACGAGAGACAGGCCAGCCAGCATGACCATGCGACGTTTGATTTGACTGAAAAATGGCATCACGTTTCCTTTATTAATCGCTTTTTTGTACGCTAATTGCACGTTGATTACTTACCGGTCTGTTATTTGACTGTGCGAACCACGGCAACATCCACACTATTCTCTGACAAGCGGGCACGGGTACGGTTCATTGTTTCGAGTTGCGCATACGGACCAAGGCGTACATGGTACATGGTGCCGGCGTCTGAGTTCTTTTCCACAATACGCGCTTCAAAACCGATCAGTGCCAACTTGGCGCGGCTATTTTCTGCTGCCACCTGTTCCTTAAACGCACCAACCTGCAAAAAGTAAATATATTTTTCGTCTGCATTGTCAGCTTTGGCTGCAGCGGCAGCTTCTGCCCTCTCTGCTTTTTCGGCAGCTTTTTCTGCTGCCGTTTTTTCTGGCGGTTTGACTTCTACGGGCTTAACTGGCGGCGCTACTGTTTCTGCCGGTTTGCTGGCAGTCAGTTCCTTATTGGCTTCTTTGGCCGCATCCTTGTTGCCATACAGGGGCTTGTTAGGATCCTGCAACTGCGTCAGAGGGATATCTGCCTTGTCCGATTTACCATTTTTATTGGTAAATGGTGTCGATGACTTGGTAATCACCATGGCTACTCCTACTGCAATAGCCAGACCAATTACCAGGCCGATGATAATGCCAGTCAGGGTACTGCCGCGCTGGCTATTCTTTTGTTTTGGGGCGTTCTGTTGAGATTTCATGCGTCTCCGACGAGTTTCGTTAGCTAGATGAGGCAAACCATTTACATTTGTGTTGGTGCTGAAACACCGATCAGTGCCAGACCATTGCGCAAGACCTGACGGGTTGCCAGCACCAGTGCCAACCTGGCCAGTTTGATGGCTTCATCTTCAACCAGGACTTTTTCAGCAAAATAATAACTATGCAATTCGCCAGCCAGCTCGCGCAAGTAAAACGCCACCTGGTGCGGGCCCAGCTCGTCAAGTGCTTTTTCCAGGATTTCTGGATATTCTGCCAGCTTGGTCAGCAAACTGGCTTCACTTGGCGCTGTCAGCGGTGATAAATCAACAGAGGTCAGCGCAGCATAGGCTGTTTCGTCAGTGGAGAATTGTTCCAGCATGCGGCAAATCCGTGCGTGGGCATATTGCACGTAGAACACAGGGTTTTGCTCAGAGCGCGCCAGAGCGACATCCACATCAAACACAAATTCTGTATCCGCCTTGCGGGAAATCAGGAAGAAGCGTACTGCATCACGGCCACGCTGTTCATCACCACCACCTGACCATTCGATCAGGTCGCGCACGGTGACATAAGAACCGGCACGTTTGGAAATCTTGACTTCGGCACCATCCTTCATGACAGTGACCATCTTATGCAGGATGTAGTCGGGATAGCCTTGCGGTATACCTACATTCAAGGCCTGCAGGCCACCGCGCACACGGGCTATGGTGCCATGATGGTCACTGCCCTGGATATTGATGGCCTTGCGGTAACCACGTTCCCATTTGGTGACATGATAAGCCACGTCCGGCACGAAATAGGTGTAAGTGCCATCTGACTTTTTCATGACGCGGTCTTTGTCGTCACCATAGTCGGTCGTGCGCAACCACAGCGCGCCTTCCTGCTCATAGGTTTTGCCTGCTGCCTTCAGGGCGGCAACTGTGGTCTCGACCTTGTTGTCTTTGTACAGCGAAGACTCAAGATAGTAATTATTGAATTTGACGCCAAAAGCCAGCAAATCGGCATCCTGTTCGCGGCGCAGGTAGGTTACGCTGAAATGACGTATGCATTCGATATCGTCGACATCACCACTAGCAGTGATCGGCGCACAGTCGCCGGCGGAAACGGTTTTCTTTGCAAGAAAGTCTTGTGCAATTTCGGCGATATAGTCGCCGTTGTACGCAGACTCAGGCCAGTTTGCATCACCAGGCGCAAAACCCTTGGCGCGGGCTTGCACCGACAACGCCAGATTATTGATCTGTACACCGGCGTCGTTATAGTAAAACTCGCGGCTGACGTCATAGCCTTGGACATCCAGCAAGGCAGACAGGGCATCACCCAATGCACCCTGACGACCGTGGCCTACATGCAGGGGACCAGTAGGGTTGGCAGAAACAAATTCCACCACCACTTTTTCGCCATTACCGCGCTGGCTTTTGCCAAATTCTGCGCCCTTTTGCAAAACGGTCGCGACCACAGCCTGCTTTGCAGCTGCTGCAAGACGTATATTGATAAAGCCAGGACCGGCGATTTCCACACTGGCAACCAGCGGACTATCTTGTGCTTCTACTGCTGCAACGATGGCCTGTGCCAGTTCACGCGGATTCTTACGTAGCGGCTTGGCGATCTGCATGGCGATATTGCAAGCTGCGTCACCATGGGACGGGTCACGCGGGCGCTCCAGTGCTATCGTGGGCTTGAGCTCAGAACCGACCAAGATAGGTTCAACCGCATTCTGGAATAGTTTCAGTAATTCTTGTTTTTGTTCAGCTAGCATGGCACGCAATTTTTATTGTATTTTGACAATAAATAAAATAAGGACAGGGGACATTATACTGTCTCACCCTGCCCCTGTCTGAGATGCCGCAAGCGAATCTTGCATCTTCTTGTTACGAATTACTACTCATCCTCCTGCTTTTGCCGCCCGATTGCGTTTTAAACCGTAGCAGAGCGGGTAAATATTGTGTTGGAAGACATTGCTTGTTTGTACATGATCAGGACACGCAGCATTTTGCCAAGGAACAAACCGTTGAACAGGCCGAACAATGCAGTGCTGATAACAGCGAACAACATGTTGCTATGCAGGGCAGGATTCACATGCAAAGCCACATTGACAACATATTTCATGACAAAGATGGACATCATCATGACCAACGGGCCCCAGCTACCACGGTAAAACACAGTGCCCTTGGCAGCCAGGATGCGGACATTCTTGTCGCTGACCATATTCCAGGACACTGCCGCACCTGCTGTCATCGTTGCCAGCCACGCTGCCAGTACCAGAGGATCAGCACCGAAACCGGACAATATGCCTTGCGCAGACAAGGCCAGCATGACCAGGGGAATGATCACTACCGCCCTGACTGTCAATTCACGATCGACACTGGCTTTGATGCCGCGAAATGCCAGAAAGCCCAGAATTGCCCATACATACATTGGTGTGCCGCTGATGATTTGGTTCAACATGATGATCTCCTTGAATACTGTTTAGTGGGGTTTAGCGTTATTTCGCTGGTTTGTTTTGCTGCGATGGAAGAAGTATTGCAAAGCTGAACTGCTATGTATGCCAGAAAGCGACGAAGCGTTAGTTCTTGCCGCGAAAGAGGTGTTTTTGGTCGTGAGTGGCCCAGCGCAGACGTGTAGAATGCTAGGTTTTCTTCGTCTGGATACACTATGTGGTTCAAGAATCTGCAAGTTTTTCGTCTGACAACTCCCTGGCAGATCACTGCCGAGGAGTTACATACCCAATTGTCACGCATCGCCTTTGCGCAATGCGCCTCGAACGAGATGCAAAGCCAGGGCTGGGCATCACCACGCAATAATGATCAACTGGTACATAGCGTGAATCAGCAATTCCTGATTTCGCTGGCAACAGAAAAGAAACTGCTGCCTTCCAGTGTTATCAATCAGGTGACCAAGGCACGCGCGCTGGAAATAGAAGAAGAACAAGGCTTCGCACCTGGCCGCAAGGCCATGAAAGACCTGAAAGAGCGCATTACTGAAGAATTATTGCCACGGGCCTTTGGCGTCAAGCGCAATACCAATGTCTGGATAGACCCAGTGAACCGCTGGCTGGTCATCGACGCTTCCAGCCCATCCAAGGCAGATGAAGTCATCAAGCTCTTGCTGAAATGCTGCGACAAGCTGCCACTGGAAGGTTTGCGTACCAAGACTTCGCCACAAGCGGCCATGACAGGCTGGCTGGCTGGTAACGAAGCACCCAAGGGCTTTACCATAGACCAGGATACCGAACTCAAGTCTTCGACTGAAGACAAGGCTACCGTACGTTATGTGCGCTACACGCTGGAACCGGACGATATCCAGAAACATATCGCTGCAGGCAAGCAATGTACCAAGCTGGCATTGACGTGGGATGACAAGGTCAGCTTTGTCCTGACCGATACATTGACGATCAAACGCATCAAACCGCTCGATGTGCTTGAGGAAAGCAAGGACAAGGGCAGTAACGAAGAAGAACGTTTTGATGCAGACTTTGTACTCATGACTGCCGAGCTGGCGAGTTTGCTCAGTGATGTGGTATTTGCCCTAGATGGTGAGATGGATAGCGCACAGGCGGCGTGATGTGCTGACGCTTCTGCCCCATGACCCCTCTCAAGAAATTGGGCGGGGTTTTGCTTTGTACCCGACATGATGAAGACCTCTCAACACAGAGGCACAGAGGAAGGAAAGGCTGCTTGCAAGCAGCCTTCGTTACGCAGGCAAACGGTATACCGTTCGAAATCCTTGCTACACCACAGAGTCACATCGAGAGATTGCTATGGGTGCCTGATGGCCGGATTTAGCATGTGAGATTTGAAGCGCAGAGGAACTGCTAAGCATTACATACAGGAAAATGCAGACGAAAAAAAAGACAAGCATCGCTTGTCTTTTTTCTTTATAACTGGCGGAGCGGACGGGGCTCGAACCCGCGACCCCCGGCGTGACAGGCCGGTATTCTAACCAACTGAACTACCACTCCGAAACTACTTAACCGTTCTTGCTGTTTATCTGTGGTGGGTGCTGAGAGGCTCGAACTCCCGACCTACGCCTTGTAAGGGCGCCGCTCTACCAACTGAGCTAAGCACCCATATTCTTGCCTAGTCAGATAAACTTGATGTGTGTCACCACATCAACAGAAGCAAAATTATACTTCATCTTTATGCTTCTTGTCTAGTCATTTCCTTCAGCTTATCTCGCTAAAATCTGCGAAACCGCCTACAAAATCGACTATTCTCACTTAAAGCAAAACCCCCGCTTAACTGAATAAGCGGGGGGATGCGGAATAAAAGCCTGACGATAACCTACTTTCACACTGGTTGCAGCACTATCATTGGCGCGTAATCGTTTCACGGTCCTGTTCGGGATG
>NZ_JBMPOV010000013.1:0-172215 GCF_049340405.1 Undibacterium sp. Ji42W | reverse complement strand
AGGGCGGCTACGCCTGGGTCGCCTTTCTTTGAGTTCTTTCTTTGGCGACGTAAAGAAAGAATTTCGACTGCCGGGCCGAGACCCGGCTTGTGTCCACGGAGGGTAACCGTGTTAATCAAAGTGTGGCATGTCACGAACAATACGGTATACCACGAACGCCACTAGATTCCTGACTAAAGCACGCAGGAATGACGTTAATAAGATTATCCCAATGCACACAACGCTTGAATATTCTCGCATCACAAATCTCCCAAAAGCCCTTTCACTGCAAGCAAACTGAAAGCTCCCCGGCTCTATGCTCCCTTACAAAAAAAATCCCGGAGACTACCATCATGAAGCCCTTACGCCTCAGTTTCTTCCTGCTCGCCTGTTTCATTTGGCCAAGTATTGCCTGTGCAGACGGTAAAATAGTCATCGGTCAGTCAGTAGAATTATCTGGCCAGGCTACTGGCAAGGAAAACCGCGAAGGTGCGCAGTTATATTTTGAAGCACTGAATCGCCACGGCGGCATACACGGCAGGAGCATAGAATTCATCAGCTATGACGACAAACGTGATCCGGCGCTGACCAAAGAAAATACGCTGAAACTCATCAATGATGATCACGCAATTGCCCTGTTTGGCTACCGTAGCACACCGACCATAGAAGCCATACTGCCGCTGCTGGAAAAGCATGCGATACCACTGATTGCGCCTTTTTCTGGTGCACAAAGCCTGCAACAGCCGCTACATGCCCAGGTATTCAACCTGCGTGCCAGCTATCAGGACGAAGCGGCCAAGATGGTGGCTTCACTGGCCGAGCTGAAGATCAGCAAGCTGGCTATCCTGCACCAGGATGACAGCTTTGGTAAAGATGGCCTGAACGGTTTTGTCAGCAACCTGGATAAGCGTCATATGCGTGCCGCTGTCATCGCCAAATATGACAGGAAAGAAATGAAGCTCGATGCTGCCGTTGCCAGTATCTCGGCGGCTGATCCGCAAGCGGTGTTGATGGCCTGTACACCTGCCGCCTGTGCCGATTTCATACGGCAAATGCAGAAATTGGGGAAAAAGCCGCAGTTCCTGATGCTATCGAATGTCAATTCTGATGACTTTTTCAAATCCCTGGGTGCAGAAGGGCGTGGCATCGGTGTCATGCAAGTCATGCCGTATCCGCGTGACATAGGCATACCTGTGGTCAGGGAGTTGCAAAAAGCACTGAAATCGGCAAAAAATCCCCCACCTTTGTCCTATGCTGTACTGGAAGGTTATGTTGCCGCAAAATTAATGGCTGAAACCTTGCGCCGTGCCGGCAATAATCCAGACCCCAAAAAACTGTTGCAGGCACTGGAGAACATGCGCAATGTGGATCTGGGCGGAGTGGAAGTCAGCTATAGCCCCAAGGACCATGATGGCTCGCATTTTGTAGAGCTGACCATAGTTGGTAAAAATGGCATCATACTAAGGTAAGGTAAGCTATGCCAGTCTTGATGTGAAAGCCTACTGAAAGTTTCATTTCGGTATGATCCATGCAACCCTTAGCCTATGGTCTTAACATGCGTATCCGGCCTGCCAATCTGACTTTCCTGCTCTGCAGCCTGCTGGCCAGCCTGCTGGCGTTTGCCGCCAGGCCGGAAACAGCAGAAAAGCATGAAGCGGCCACCTGCATAGTCCCGGCCAAACCCGGCGGCGGCATGGACCTGACCTGCAAGCTCGCGCAGCAAGCTCAGCAGACAAGCACCAGTCAGCCCATGCAAATCAATTACCTGCCGGGCGGTGTCGGTGCGATTGCCTGGACCACCATCATTACCCAGAGAAAAGCCGAAGGAAATACCCTGGTTGCCTATTCCGGCGGGTCACTGCTGAACCTGGCCGAGGGCAAGTTTGGTAAATCCGACGCCAGCCATGTGCGCTGGGTGGCCGCCATCGGTACTGATTACGGCATGATCGCCGTGCGCAAAGATTCCCCTTATAAAAACCTGCGCGAACTGATGGAAGCCATCAAGAGCAAACCTGCCAATATCGCCATCGGTGCCGGTGGTACGGTTGGCAGCCAGGACTGGCTGAAAATGGCCCAAATTGGCAAACAGATCGGCATAGATTCCAAATCCATGCGCCTGGTAGCGTTTGAGGGTGGTGGTGAATCTTTTACTGCCTTGTTGGCTGACCATGTACAGGCAGTATCCGGGGATGCCTCTGAAGCCAGCCTGCATGCGCGTGATGACAAGATTCGTGTACTGGCCGTCTTGTCCGATGCGCGCCTGCCCGGCCCGCTGGCGAATGTGCCGACCGCACGCGAACAGGGCTTTGACGTGACCTGGCCCATCATACGCGGCGTCTATATGGGCCCGCAGGTCAGCGACCGTGATTACCAGAAATGGGTAGAACACTTCCAGCAAGCGATGAACACTCCAGCCTTTGATGAACAAAGAAAAATTCACGGCCTCTTCCCCTTCGCCATGACAGGCAAGGAACTGACCGACTATATACAAAAAGCTGTCAATAATTACCGCCTGCAAGCAAAAGAATTTGGCATGGTGCGTTAGCGCCACATCATTAGTAAGCCCTCATCACTTGGTACACCAGTACAAACAATAACAGGAGAAGACAAATGCAAACAAAAAGATTTTTCGTCAAAAGCATGCTGGCACTGGCTACAGGCAGTGTGCTGCTGAGTACCCAAACTGTGGCCCAGGCCCAGGCGCCAGCCGGTTACCCGGCTGACTACAGCAAGATCGTCGATGGCGCCAAGAAAGAAGGCAAGCTGGTCATCTATAGCGCCACGGACACCAAGGCTGTGGAACCGCTGATCAAGGATTTCCGCAGCATGTACCCGGACGTGCAGGTTGAATACAATGACATGAATTCTACTGAAGTGTATAACCGCTATATCTCGGAAATGGCCGCAGGCGGCAACAGTGCCGACCTGATGTGGTCGTCTGCCATGGACTTGCAGACCAAGCTGGTCTCCGATGGTTATGGCCTGGTATATGCCTCGCCAGAAATCAGCGGCATACCGCCATGGGCGATCTGGAATAATTCTGCTTACGGCACGACCTTTGAACCAGCCGTTTTCGTTTATAACAAACGTCTGGTCAGTGCTGATGAAGTACCAAAAACCCATGCCGAATTTGCCAAACTCATCAATAGCAAACTGGATAAATTCAAGAACAAGGTCACCACTTACGACATCGAAAAATCTGGCGTAGGCTTCATGTTCATCACCCAGGACAGCCGTGAAAACAAGGAGTTCTGGGACCTGGCCAAAGCCTTTGGCAATGCCGCCGTACGCGTGCAGTCTTCTACCGGCACCATGCTTGAGCGCCTGTCTTCCGGCGAAAACCTGCTCGGTTATAACATCCTCGGCTCTTATGCCTTGGTGCGTGCCGCCAAGGACCCATCGATAGGCGTGCAAATCCCTAAAGACTACACCCTGGTATTGTCACGCGTGATGTTCATCAGCAAGGCAGCCAAGCACCCGAATGCGGCCAAGCTGTGGCTGGACTACACCTTGTCGAAACGGGGCCAGACCATGATTGCGAATGAAGCCAAGCTGTATGCGATACGTGCCGATGTCAAAGGTGAAACCACCTATTCTGATCTGGCAAAACTCATCGGCGTTGGCCTCAAACCTTTGCCAGTCAATCCTATGTTGCTGCAATACCTTGATCAAAACAAACGCCTCGCTTTCCTCAAACAATGGAAAGAAGCTGCAGGCAAAAAATAAGCCTGCGGGCACCGTGCTGGTTTCCAACGGCACGGTGCCAACCGGCTCTTCCTGCGGGATATTTTCCCCACGCCGCCTGTATGGCGAACCGCATTCCGATTGAATCTCAACCCTTGATATTGGGCTAAGCATGAGTACCCTGAGTCTCCCTCCGCGCAGCCGGTGGTCGCAATTCAACTGGCCGCGTGGCCTGGTTGTAACCCTGACGCTGCTGGCGATTTTTACGCCGCTGTCACTGATCCTGTTCCAGAGTTTTTTGAATGCACCTTTCTTTGCGCCGGTCAAAGAACTGGGGCTGGATTCGTACCGCTTCATCTTTGATGATCCTGATTTTCGCCAGGCATTCTGGAATGGCCTGATCCTGGCTTCTGGCCTGGCAGCTATTGCCGTTCCGCTTGGTGCCTTGCTGGCATTCCTGATGATACGTACTGATTTGCCTGGCCGTAACTGGATAGAACCAATGTTGCTGGTGCCTATCTTTGTCTCCCCCATGGTGATGGGCTTTGGCTATGTCGTATCGATGGGGCCAGTTGGTTTCTATACCCTGTGGGTCAAGCAATTGACCGGGGTTGAGCCCTGGAATATCTATTCCTTTTTCAGCATAGTCATGATCGCTGGCCTGACGCATGTGCCCCATGTTTACCTGTATTCATCCGCAGCGTTGAAAAGCCTGGGCTCGGACGTCGAAGAAGCAGCACGGGTCGCAGGTGCCTCGCCTTTCCAGGTTGCCATGCATGTGTCCCTGCCGATGATCATGCCAGCGCTGGCTTTTGCTGCCGTGCTGGTGTTCTTCCTTGGCTTTGAAGTGTTCGGCCTGGTACTGGTGCTGGGTGACCCTGAAGGTCATCTGGTGCTGGCTACCTATCTGTACAAGCTGACCAATAAACTCGGCACACCTTCTTATCACCTGATGGCGGCAGCCGCTGTCTGTCTGGTGGCGGTAACCATGCCACTGGTGATGGTACAGCGATGGTTATTGAAGTCAGCGAATAAATACGTATCAATCAAGGGTAAGGGGTCGCGCCAGAAACCGCTGCCACTGGGTAAATGGAAATGGCTGGCTTTTGCTGTTTTGGCTGCCTGGCTGATCTTCACTATCGTATTGCCACTGTCCGGCATAGTCCTGCGTGCCTTTGTCTCGTATTGGGGTGAAGGTGTCAAGCTGGCCGATGTGATTACTCTGCAACATTTCAAGGATATCCTGGAGCAACCTTCGCTGATGCGCGGCATTTTCAATACCGTGCTGATTGGTATCATCGGTGGTGCGCTGGCAGTGATTTGCTACGCTGGTGTGGCGCTGGCGATGCACAGGAAGCCTGACGGCATTACCCGCCTGCTTGACTATAGCGTGCTGGTGCCGCGTGCCATACCTGGCTTGCTGGCTGGCCTGTCTTTCCTGTGGGTGTTCTTGTTCGTGCCTAGCTGGCTGGAAGGTGGCCTGAAGGGTTTTGATAATGCCTTGTGCATCTGGCTGATAGAAAACGTGATACCGCAATTGCGTGCCTTGCGTTCGACCATCTTCTCGGTATGGATTGCTTATTCCGTCGTATGGATGGCATATGGCTTGCGCCTGATCTCTACTGCACTGCTACAAGTTGGCCCCGAACTCGAAGAAGCGGCCCGCGCCGTTGGTGCCAGCCGTGGACAGGTCACGCGGGATGTGACGCTGCCGCTGGTCAAGTTTGGTTTGCTGGGTGCATGGCTGATGGTCTTCCTGATTTTTGAACGTGAATATTCAACTGGCGTGTACTTGCTGTCGCCGGGCACTGAGGTCATCGGTGCATTGATCGTTTCGCTGTGGGCGGGTGGTTCTGTTGATCTGGTAGCGGCGCTGTCGTTTATCAACATCACCTTGGTTGCCATCGGTTTGGGTCTGGCTTTGCGCTTTGGCGTCAAGCTCAGTCACTGAGTTAATCACTGAGTTAGCCATTGCGTCGGTCACTAAATTAGCCACTGATGACATCCCATCAAATTTCATTGCATAGCAATACAAAAAATACGAGAGCACACTATGTCTGAATTAAGCGTACAAGATTTAACCCTGGAATACGGTTCTGGTGCTACCGCCAACCCCATCCTCAAAGGCGTGTCGATGAACCTGCAGCGTGGCGAAGTAGTCGCCTTGCTAGGCCCTTCGGGTAGCGGCAAGACTACACTGCTGCGCGCAGTAGCGGGACTGGAGTCGCCCAAGACTGGCACTATCCACCTGGGTGAACGCGCCATGTTTGATGGCAGCAAGGGCCTGGAAGTGCCGGCAGAACAGCGCAACCTGGGTCTGGTATTCCAGTCCTATGCCCTGTGGCCACACAAAACCGTATTCGACAACGTCGCCTATGGTTTGAAGCTGCGTAAGCTCGGCACCAGCGAAATCAATGACAAGGTCAAAGATGTATTGGGCCAGCTTGGTCTGGGTCATCTGGGTGAACGTTTCCCCCATCAATTGTCAGGCGGTCAGCAGCAGCGTGTGGCGATTGCCCGTGCGCTGGTATACAACCCGCCCGTCATCCTGCTGGATGAACCCCTGTCCAATCTCGATGCCAAACTGCGTGAAGAAGCGCGCGCCTTCTTGCGTGAACTGATCGTCAGGCTGAATTTGTCAGCCCTGATGGTGACGCATGACCAGGGTGAGGCGATGGCGATATCTGACCGGATCCTGTTACTGAACAACGGTGTCATAGAGCAGCAGGGCACACCGCAAAGCATGTATGAAACGCCAGATACCCTGTTCACTGCAGAATTCATGGGCAGCAACAACAAACTCAAAGGCAAGGTAATCCAGCGCAATGGTGACACTGCCACCATCAGTGTCAATGGCGCACAGTTGAAAGCCACGGTGCGTGGCAAGAATGTGGGCGAAGAAGCTACCGCCATCATCCGCCTTGAAAAAGTCAAGATCACCGACAGCCAGGCCGACAACGCCATCAAACTGCCATTGACGACCTGTATGTACCTGGGTGACCGCTGGGAATGCCTGTTTGGCCAGACAGAGGGCGGCTTGCGGGCGTATTCGCCTTTCAAGCTGAGCCCGGGTGAGTATTATCTGCAACTGGATGCCGAGAAACTCTGGTTATACTAAAAATAGCCGCTGTACAGCCCAGGAAAGCCCCACATTGAATAACAATGTGGGGCTTTTTCGCATTCAGGGCAGGAATTTTGTTCAAGACTGTATACTGATGTCTTATTTCATCTTATTTGTCCCACCCGCCCTCAAGATGTCTATTTCCCGCAACTGCCTGCCAACAGTCTTTGCCATGCTGGTTTGCCCCTGGCAAGTAGCCAGTGCGGGCGCGCCTGTCGCTGACCTTATGTCACCCCACGGGCAAGACATCTGGTTCTGGCTATTGCTGGCCCTGCTTGCCCTGGCGATCATTACTGCGGCTTATACATGGCATGTGCGCGCCCTGAAGCGCCAGAAGCGGGCATTGGAAACTGAAATCAGATTACGGACTGCGGAAATACAGGCACAAAAAGAAGAGCTGGAAAAAATCAACCAGGCCTTGTTGAAAGTGAACAAGCGGCAAGAAGCGCAACAAAGCGAATTGACCCGCTTTCTTGCCGTTGCCAGCCATGACCTGCGCCAACCCATGCATGCGCTGAATCTTTATCTCGGTGCCTTGTTCAATTTCGAGTTGCCAGCCGCTGTGCGCCCTGTCGTGAACAATCTCAGGAATTGCGCTCGTACCATGGATGACATGTTTGCGAATTTACTGGACCTGTCACGTCTGGATGCGCAAATCGTCGAACCGCAATTGCAGGAATTTGCGATTGCCGAAGTGCTCGGCAAACTCGACGTGGAATTCACTCCGCAGGCAATCGCCAAGGGCCTGCATTTTGAAATCCATCACAGCATGGCCATCGTTAATAGCGATGCCGATCTGGTCGAGCAGATATTGCGCAATCTGATTGCGAATGCGCTGCGGTATACCCCCGCTGGTCAGGTCGTGGTCAGATGCATGGAGTTTGATCAGCAATTGCAAATCGCCATTGAAGATACCGGCATAGGTATTTCCAAGCATGACCAGGAAACCATCTTTGAAGAGTTCTTCCAGGTTGAATCGACATCAGAATCCAGACGCAGTACCGCAGGCATGGGGCTGGGCCTCGCCATCGTACAAAGACTGGTGCGTCTCTTGCATATCCCCATCAAATTACAATCTCAACCTGGCCAGGGTTCGACATTTGCGATCAGCCTGCCACTGGCTGCCAGCCAGGAAGTCACAGACAAGCATGGCCGCAGCAAGGCCAGCAACAGTGCCTCCTTGCTGCAAGCCCTGATCGTCGTCATAGATGATGATGAAAGCATACTGACTGCCATGCGTTCCTTGCTGGAGCTTTGGGATGCCCGCGTCATTACTGCCACGTCCGGCAAAGAGGCAATGGCACTGTGCAGTGAAGAAATCAAGATCCCTGATTTGCTGATCTGTGATTACCGTCTCGGTTCCAATGAAAATGGTATCGACCTGGTTGCCAAACTGCGCGAAGAATTCAATCTGCAAATACCCGCCATACTGATCACAGGCAATATCTCGCCACACTTGTCGGAAGCTGCCAAGGCCGCTGCATTGACACTGATGCACAAGCCCATACAGGCAGAAAACCTGCATATCAACCTCAAGCAATTACTGAACGAGACGAAAGAGCAATAAAAAAATAATAAGATACGGGTGAAGAATTTATATCCTGTTTACGATTTTCACCCCTGTTTTTTAGAGAATTTTTACGCTGTGGCTGCTAATCTTGTTTTGTGTCAAACAACACGAGATTACGATGAATCAGCATTCCGGTCACACCTCTGAAAACTATGCAGATGTCTTAACATCCTGCAAGCGCGAGAAATTTTTATTTGAAAATCATTGCGAACGCAACAGCGCTTATGCCCTGCATCAGCCTGTCGTCACCTATAAAACGTCAGCGAAATTGGTACAAAATGATTTCGTCATGCGTATCACGGTCGATACTGCCAGCATCACTGAATTACGTCACCTGATCCTCAAATCCTGTGGTGACCTGGTCTTGTTCATGCGCGTCAAACCGATAGACCATGCCAGCAAGATGAAGGTGTGGTTATGCCTGAGCAAGTCCTCGGTCGATATCATCATCAGCCACATCATGCGCGCCTTGCCGCAAGCTGAATTCGGGAAAATCACACCGCTACTGGCAAGCTGATTTTAAGACACGCCGACAACTTCAACTTTTTTAAAGAGATCACTATGTCTATCCACGAAGGCATCTGGGTTCCGCTCGTCACACCGTTTAAAAATGGCAAACCTGAGCTGGATAAAGTACAGCAACTGGCTACGCAATTGATAGCCTCGGGCATACACGGCCTGGTGGTCTGTGGCACTACCGGCGAGGCCGCAACGCTGACTGAAAATGAGCAAAAACAGGTACTGACTGCCGTGCTGGAAATGGCGAAAAATTCATGCCCTGTACTGATGGGCATCAGCGGTAGCGATACGCGCTCACTGGCAGAAAAGGTGCATGGCTATGATGACCAGCATCTGCATGGGTTTCTGGTCAGTGCACCGTCTTATCTGCGTCCTTCGCAAGAAGGTGTGCGCCTGCATTTTGAGAGCATTGCCAGGGCGACTGAAAAAGATATCGTCCTGTATAACATTCCCGCCAGGACGGGGGTGAACATAGACCTGAGTACCGTTATCGCGCTGGAAAAGCAAAAGAATATCGTCGCAATCAAGGAGAGCAGTGGCAACCTGATGCAAATGATGGGTCTGGTAAATTGCAGTCACCTGAAAGTCTTATGCGGTGATGATGCCATGTTGCTCGATACACTGAGCATGGGCGGACAAGGCGCGATTTCTGCTGCGGCGCATGTCAGGCCTGATCTGTTTGTGCAATTGTATGAACTCATGCGCGCAGATTATTTACCCGAAGCACAGGCCTTGTTTGCTGAAATGCAGCCCCTGATACGTCTGCTGTTTTCTGAATCCAATCCGGCGCCCGTCAAGGCAGCACTGGCGATGCAGGGTTTGATACAGGAAGAACTACGCCTGCCCATGACAGCCATGTCCCTTGCTGGAAAAATCAAACTCGCGCATGAGCTGGAGAGACTGGCAGATTTGCCTTTGCCTGTCAAAGCCAGGAACTTGCCTGGCCCTGTTATCAACAATGTACGTACACTGCGCATGGTGCGCTGAATATTTTAATCAAGGCACACCTATGATCATCACCATTGCACATGGCGCGGGAGACTGCGCCAAATCCATCGTGGCCGACAATCTCGCTACCTTGAGAACACTGTCAGGCAGCAAACTCATCCTGCTTGATAACGACGCCCGTCACTCATCATTGGACTGGAGCAGTGCCCGCCGTCGTACGGCTGATTGCACGCCAGTAACCGTGCGCAGAGTCAGCGGCAAAGGCATGCAGGCTGAACTGGAAAACCTGGGCTTTCATTATCAGGATATCGTCATTGATGCAGAGGCACGCGACTGCATGGGTAGCCGCAGTGCATTGCAGGCAGCCAATGTCACCATACTGGTCATCGACCTTGATCAATTGGAGCAGTTGCATGAACATGAGCTGGGTATGCGCATACAGCTCGCACAAGCCGAAAATCCCCGCATGCGGACTCTGGTTGTCATGAGTTGCAGGGACGTTCAGGCTGCCGCCGATAAAGTGAGCAGGGTAAAGAATTTTGTCAATAAGCTGGACGCTACAGAATTATTTCCCTATCCCTTATTTTGCGGTGGCAGTTTTCATCAGGCGTATCAGGATGGCTTGTCAGTCTGTGAATATCCTGCTGCCCATCCCATGACGATCAAGGCCATGCAGGCCTTGTCCAGCAAGGTATTTGCCAGCCATTGAATACATGCGATAGCAGAATACCGTACGCAATGGAACGCTTACTTATTGCACTGGCTGCATACAGCAGTATGACTTTGTCTGGCTTTGCTGTGCTTGCCTATATGCAGATAGAAACCCTGAGATTGCAAATGATTTCTGGACTGGCACTGCTGGTATTTGCCATTTGCATATTCATGGGAATCAAGCCGGCGAATAAAGAAACTGAACAGGGTTTTAACATCTCTATTTGTTTACTGGCTGCGGCGTTGCTGTCTTCACTCATGCTATATCAAGCCAGCATAAATGGCTGGCTGATGGAATGCATACTGATACTTATCTTTATCAGCTTAATACAGATATTCATTGCACTTCCGGCACTGCAGTTGGCTCGTCAAAAAAACTATGTAATGCTCTTCATCAGTTTGCAGAAGTTGATGGCCTTGATATTGGTCATGCTGGCAGTACAAGACTTGCTGTCTAGTGTACATATGCAATTTTCCACAGCCTATCTCCATGTCAATAATCTGCCAGGATTGCGCCTGCCATGATACTGGCGATAGTCACTGCAGATGTTGCATCAGCAACTGCAAACTCAGCCGCGAGGCTGGCCGAGCGCCGGGCACATGCAGGCAGAAACGTGTTACTGCTAAAACAAAATTGCGAAAGAAAACAGCTTAACCAGTACCGGAAAGAAGCTGAGAATATTGCATGGTCGCGCCTGGAGATCAAGTCTGGTGCAAGGCCCAGCTCTCTTTCTTCTGATGCCATGGTTACAGAGCTGATACATGGACATGCGGATTTTAACGATATTGTGATGGATATTCCAAAGCCATTCTATACAGATGCCGCGGCTGCATTGTCTTGCTGTGATCTGCTGATCTGCCATACAGAAATGGATACATGGGATAAAGAAAAGCAGGCAAAACTCTATAAATGCATCAGGCTGGCACGCAGTAAAAATAAGGATTTGCCAGTGCTGATCACGGTAGATAAAATCGCTTGCATGCAAAGCCAGAGGTGTGTCAGCCAGTTATCCCAGCACCTTTCTCATATCAGATTCATGTACCTTGATGAAACGAATGACATGCCGTTGAAAAATCTCTACAGGGCAATCTATTTACCATAATTGCCATGTGCCTATTAACAACTAGAGGTGGTTGCCAGACGAGATCTGCATTTTGTAGGGCGCGCACGGCGCACCCTACAAACTCAGCTTACAGATTTAACAGGCGCCAACTCAGAAAGTCTTGCTAACCGTAACCACCAACGCAGTCTTGCCCAGGAACTTGCCATTGGCTGGTGAAGCATAAGCAACTTCACCGGCATTGGTGCCGATGACGGCTACTGCACCTGTGACGATACCGAAGTCTTTGGTCAGGCCCAGCTTCCAGTCTGTATAACTGTAAGCGCCATTGTTCTTGACTTGCTGATGACCGGCATGCAGGTTCATTGTCAGACCAGTGGCCATTTCCACATTCGCGCCGATGTCCAGATAGCCGCTGTTTTTGCTGTCGGCAAAACCGAACAGGTTGGTCACAGAATGCGAGTATTTGGCATAAGCCGGGCCGTAAGAGAGCTGGCCATAAATTTCTGTGGTGTTGGCACTTACAGCCAGGCCATTTGACGGATAGACATAGGTGAGTACCCCAACGTCATAGCTGATGTCCTTAGTGACCTCACCGCGCTTGCCGGCGTACAGATCAATTTCTACATCGCCACCACCGCCGGCATCCTTGGTCCATTTAATGGTGGATGCCCATGTGCCGGCATAAAAACCGCTGGGGTTGTGGGTATAGTCAGCACCACCCTGCAGTGCAGCCTGCAAGCGTGTTTGCGAAATGCCGCGATAACGGTAGTCAGAAGTCACTGCTGCATTAAAGCTGACTTCATTCTCAGGCTTGGCATCTTCTGCGCTGGCGTATCCGGCAAAAAAGACCGTGCTGATGGCTGCTGCCATGGCGAGTTTTTTCATATTGAGTCCTCTCAAAAAAGTATTTGCAAAATTTAAGGATGCAAAAGTCCCACCGGCGAGCAAAGACTGCTGCCAGTTATTCAAATATTTAGGTGGAAGGACTTACGCAAAATTGTCCCAGCAAGGCTGTCGCTTTTATGAAACCTCCCTTGCAAGGGACGTTCGTTTCGTCAGCAGACAACATATTGTCTGAAACCCTGACTGCACCGTAGCGACGAAGACAGTACTTTAGTACGGCTAGTCGCTGCAACGCAGCTGGCGAGGTTTTGCGGAAGTCCCTTTAGCTTGGGAGCAGGAGGCGGTAGCCTATGGCTGTCTCCGTCAAGAGATAACGCGGCTGCGCCGGGTCATCTTCGAGTTTCTGTCGCAAATGCCCCATATAAATGCGCAGATAATGGCCGCTTTCTGAATGGCTGGGTCCCCAGACTTCACGCAGCAGTTGCGGGTTGGTGACGACCCGGCCTACATTGGTGACCAGCACCATCAGCAGCCGGAATTCTGTCGGTGTCAGCTTCACCATATTGCCGGCCTTGGTCACCAGACGGGCTTTCATATCAACCTTGACATCGCCAAACTGGACTATGCCATCCAGATTGACACCAGGCTGGCGTTGACGCCGGAAGGTGGCACGTACCCGTGCCAATAATTCACCGACGCCAAAAGGCTTGCTGAGATAGTCGTCGGCACCGGCATCCAGTGCCTTGATCTTGTCTTGTTCACTGACGCGGGCAGACAAGACGATGATGGGTACGTTAGACCATTTGCGAACATCCAGGATGAAATCGATGCCGTCGCCATCTGGCAAACCCAGGTCGAGAATGATGAGATCAGGCTGGCGCGTGCCAGCATCCACCAGGCCGCGTTGCAGGTTGACAGATTCATGGACTTGCCATTCCTCTTCTTCCAGCGCATTGCGGACGAAGCGACGGATTTGCGGCTCGTCTTCCACCAGTAGTGCAACTGGCATTGCTTGGTTGCTTATATTCATTTTTTTTGTTTCTGATTATTCTTCCAGGTCCGGCATCGCCGGTGGGGTACCCAGGGGCAAGGTGAAGACAAAGCAGGCTCCACCGTCAGGAGAATGTCCTGCATGCATGCTGCCTTTGTGGGCGGCGATAATGGCGCGGCAAATTGCCAGCCCCAGGCCAACGCCGGGCAGGGCAGATTCGCGTTCACCACGGGTAAATTTTTCAAATACGGCTTCTTCACGCCCGGCTGGCAAACCCGGCCCATTGTCATAGACCTTGGCTTCCAGCATGCTGCCATTAAGTTCGGCTGAAATGGTGATGAGAGAATTTTCTGGCGTGTATTTGCAGGCATTTTCCAGCAGATTACACAATACCCGCTCTATCAGCACCGCATCAAAATTGACGAGTGGCAAAGCGGCTTCCAGTCTGGTCTCCACTTTATGTGTTTGCAATTGCGCACTACAGATGCGCAGGGAGGTACCGACCACTTCTTCAAAAGTCTGCCATTGCAAATTCAGTTTGACTTCACCACTTTCTATTCTTGCCATGTCGAGCAAGTTAGTCACCAGTGCGCTGAGCCGCAGGGTCTCGTCACGCAGGGCTTGCGCCATGAGCAATTGTGCATCTGCCAGCGCGGGTTTAGACATGGCCAGTGATTCCGAGATACCCACCAGCGAAGTCAATGGCGTGCGCAAGTCATGCGACAGCGCAGCCAGCAGCGAATTGCGCAGGCGTTCAGATTCCATGTGGATCAGGGCATCTTGCGCGACCTCGATGTAGTGCACACGTTCCAGCGCAATGGCAGCCAGGGCGGCGAAGGTATCAAGTTGCTGCCTTTGCTCAGGGATCATGATCCAGCGCTTGCTCTCTGGCTGTATCGCCAGCAAGCCACGGGTACGCATAGGGGCCACGAGTGGCAAGTAAAAGAAGTTACTGGCAGGCAGGGTGTCTGTGCCTATGCCTGCTGCCTCTACCTTGTCAAACGCCCATTGCGCTATGCCCATGTCCAGACCACTCACTGTGTTGCTGGGTGGCAGCAAACGACCGGTGTCATCGGGTAATAACAGGGTTGCCTGGGCACGGAAAGCCCTTTGTATAATGCGCTGTGTGGTTTCTGAGATTTGCTCTGCCAGTAACACGCCTGATAAGTCGCGGGCGAATTCATACAGCGCACGCGCACGCGACTCCCTGTGAGATGCCACTCTGGCCTGGTAACGCAAATCGGCAGTCAGGTGACCAGTAATCAAGCCCACCAGTAACATGACGGCAAAGGTCATCAAATACTGTAAATCGCTGACCGCAAAAGAAAAACGCGGTGGCACAAAAAAGAAATCGAATACAGCGATACCAACAATGGTGGAAAGTACCGAGGGGCCACGCCCAAATTTCACTGCAACTAGCACCACCGTCAATAAAAACAACATGGCGATATTGACCAGATTGAACACCTCAAATAAAGGCGTAGCAATCAGGCCGGTCGCAACACTGGCCAATACGGCATACACATAACGCCAATGCCGTGCGGGTACGCGTGGGCTAGGCAACTCGCTGGTGCTGCCAGATCCCGCATTTTTATCATTCTCATTATCTGTCGCTGTGGCCCTGCTGTTGCCAACTTCAATCAAGTCCAGGTCTGGTGCATAGGCGGCAATATCATTCAGATGTGTTGTTTGATGCCATGCAAATCGCCATTTGCTTGCTTTACTCCGCCCCAGGACGATGCGTGAAAAATTATGGCTATGCGCATAATCCACGATAGCCAGGGCAATATCCTTGCCAGTCAGCACTGCGGTTACCGCACCCAGGTCTTGTGCCAGCTTCAGGGTTTTCAAAATGCGTTCACGCTGCGCCGATGGCAGCCTTTGCAATTGCGGCGTCTCTACATACACTGCATGCCATTCTGCATTCATCTGGCTGGCCAGACGGGCGGCACTGCGTACCAGGTGGTCAGCATCACCATGAGGCCCTATACAGGCCAGCAGGGCGGCATCAGTCTTCCAGATCGTGCCTATGGACTTTTCTATGCGATAGGCCTGTACATCGTCTTCTACCCTGTCGGCGGTGCGGCGCAAGGCCAACTCGCGCAAGGCGATCAGATTACCTTTGCGGAAAAAATTCTTGGCGGCGCGCTCTGCCTGTTGCAGCTTGTAGACGCGGCCAGACTTGAGCCTGGCCAGCAATTCGTCGGCTGGGATATCCACCAGCACGACTTCATCGGCCTCATCAAACACCTTGTCGGGCAGGGTTTCATTGACGCGTATGCCAGTGATGCCACCGACCACGTCATTCAGGCTTTCCAGATGCTGGACATTGACGGTGGTATACACATCAATACCGGCGCTCAGCAATTCATCGACATCTTGCCAGCGTTTGGGGTGGCGTGAACCGGCGGCATTCGAATGCGCCAGTTCATCCATCAGTATCAATGGCGGGTGCCGCTCCAGCGCGGTGTCTATGTCAAATTCACTGAGGGTCTTGTCACGGTAGGCTATCGCCTTGGGTGGCAAGACTTCCAGTCCATCGACCAGGGCTGCGGTTTCGTCACGGCCATGGGTTTCTATGACGCCGACCAATACTTGCTGGCCTTCAGCCACCAGTTTGCGGGCGGCAGTCAGCATGGCGTAGGTTTTGCCCACGCCAGCGGATGCACCGAAATAGATACGCAACTTGCCACGCGTGGCCCTGCGTTCTTGCTCCTGCACATGGGCAAGCAAGACATCAGGGTCAGGGCGTTGTTCGCTATTGATGGCCATATCGGTTTTTTTTTACTTCTTATCTAGAATTACTTGGTCAGCTTGTCCAGTGCCAGATTCAAAGCCAGCACATTGACCCTGGCCTCACCCAGCAAACCCAGCGTGGGCTGTTGCGCCAGTTGGTCTATGATAGCCTTGACTTGCGACTCTTGCACCTTGCGTTCGCGTGCCACCCTGGACAGTTGGTAGTTGGCAGCCGCCAGGCTGATTTCAGGATCAAGGCCACTGGCTGATGCGGTCACCAAATCGACAGGGATTTTTGCAGTATTGCCAGGGTCAGCCGCTTTCAATGCCTCAACCCTGCCTTTGATGGCATCAATTTGCGCCACATTGGTAGGGCCAAAATTGGAGCCGCTGGATGCGACAGCATTATTTGGCATAGGGCCAGTGGCAGATGGCCTGCCCCAAAAATATTTTGGTGACGAGAAAGACTGGCCTATCAGGGAAGACCCGACAGTCTTGCCATCCTGTACGACCAGGCTGCCTTCTGCCTGATTGCTAAAAATAACCTTACCCAGACCTGTCATGGCATAGGGGTAGATGACGCCAACCACCAGCGTCAGCCCGGCGAGCAGGACGATGGCGGGGCGCAAAATTGAATTGCCAGCGTCATTGTTTGTAATAGTACTCATGATGATTCCTTATTGAGCGATATAAATTCAGGCAAGGTGCAACAAAGCCAGGATGACATCAATGAGCTTGATGCCAACAAAAGGCAGGACAATGCCACCCAGGCCATAAATCAGCAGATTGCGGCGCAATAGCAGCGACGCACCAATGGCGCGGTATTTGACACCCTTCAAAGCCAGCGGGATCAGGAAGACGATGATCAGGGCATTGAAGATCACCGCAGACATGATGGCCGACGAAGGGCTGGTCAGGTGCATGATATCCAGCGCCTTGAGCTGTGGATAAGTGGCAACAAAGGCAGCTGGGATAATCGCAAAATACTTGGCGATATCATTCGCAATCGAGAAAGTCGTCAGCGAACCGCGTGTCATCAGCATCTGTTTGCCTATTTCGACGATTTCCAGCAATTTGGTGGGGTTGGAATCCAGATCGACCATATTGCCGGCCTCTTTAGCAGCCTGCGTGCCGGATGCCATGGCCACTGCCACGTCAGCCTGCGCCAGTGCTGGTGCATCATTGGTGCCATCACCTGTCATGGCAACCAGGCGGCCTTCAGCCTGGTAACTGCGTATCAGCTTGAGCTTGTCTTCTGGCGTGGCCTCCGCCAAAAAGTCATCGACGCCAGCCTCGGCAGCAATCGCCGCTGCAGTCAGCTTGTTGTCACCGGTAATCATGATGGTCTTGATACCCATGCGGCGCAACTCGGCAAACCTTTCCTTGATGCCGCCCTTGACGATATCTTTGAGCTCTATCGCGCCCATGACCTTGCCATCATCCACCACCACCAGAGGGGTGCTGCCGCGGCGTGAAATGTCATCCACGATTTTGCTGAGTTCAGCAGGGAAGGGGCGGCCAAGGGATTCAACAAATTTCTTGACTGAATCTGCTGCGCCCTTGCGGATCTGGCGATTGCCGATATCGACACCACTCATGCGGGTTTGTGCGGTAAATTGCACAAAAGTCGCATTCAGGCTGGCCATCTCGCGTTCACGCAGATTATATTTTTGCTTGGCAAAGATAACGATGCTACGGCCTTCCGGTGTTTCATCTGCGAGAGAAGCCAGTTGGGCAGAGTCAGCCAGTTGTGGCAGGCTTACACCTGGGGCTGGGAAAAAATCAGATGCCTGGCGGTTGCCCAGGGTGATGGTGCCGGTCTTATCCAGCATCAATACATCGACGTCACCAGCAGCTTCCACCGCACGGCCAGACGTGGCAATCACATTGGCCTGCATCATGCGGCTCATGCCAGCCACGCCAATCGCAGACAGCAAGCCGCCTATGGTGGTGGGGATCAGGCAGACCAGCAGGGCGATCAATACCGTAATGGAGATAGGGGCAGAAGCAAAACCCGCGGCCTTGGCGGCATCAACGCTGAACAGCGAGAACGGCAGCAAAGTCACCGTCACCACCAGGAAGATAATGGTCAGGGCCACCAGCAAAATGGTCAGGGCAACTTCATTCGGGGTCTTCTGGCGTTTGGCACCTTCTACCATAGCGATCATGCGGTCGATGAAGGCTTCACCAGGATTGGATGTCACACGCATCACCAGCCAGTCAGACAAGACGCGGGTGCCGCCGGTGACGGCAGAAAAATCACCACCAGATTCACGTATCACAGGTGCAGATTCACCGGTGATGGCGCTTTCATCGACTGTGGCAACGCCTTCTATGACTTCGCCATCGATGGGGATGACATCATTGGCTTCCACCAGGACCACATCGCCCTTGCGCAAGTCATTGGCCTGGGCTGGCAACCAGGTGGTGCCGTGTTTTGGTATCGCCAGTTTTTTGGCCATCACGGTTTGCTTCAATGCGCGTAGGGAAGCAGCCTGGGCCTTGCTGCGGCCTTCTGCCAGTGCTTCGGCAAAATTGGCAAACAGGACGGTGAACCATAACCAGATGGAAATCGCCAGGATAAAGCCAGGGCTGGCTTCACCCTGGCCCATCAGGGATTGCACGAACAGCATGCTGGTGATGATGCTGCCTACATACACGACAAACATCACCGGACTGCGTAATTGCGTGCGTGGGCTGAGTTTTTTGAATGAGTCTATGACGGCAGGCATGATCAGGCTGCTATCAAATAGCGACAAGCGTGGCTTGCCGCTCGCTGTTGTGTCGCCAGCTTGTGCAGCGCCAGGTTTGGCGGCTGTGTTGACTTTGCTGTCTATCGACTTTTGTACACTGGTAAGTGACATTTTAATCCCCTTAAACTACGGGTGGGTCTGAATGAAAGCGCCATCAGGCAAAGCCATCATTCAGAATCCACAAATTATTTCGCGCGTTATTTCGCTATCAGTTGCAGATGTTCAACGACCGGGCCCAAGGCCAGGGCAGGCACATAATTGAGCACACTGATGAGCACCACCGTACCCACCAGCAAGGCAATGAACATGGGGCCATGGGTGGGCATGGTGCCAGCATTGGCTTCCAGCCTTTTCTTGCCTGCCAGTGAACCGGCGATCGCCAGCACAGGCACGATCATGGCAAAGCGACCAAACCACATGGCGATCGCCAGCATGATGTTGTAAAAGGGCGTATTCGCACTCAAACCGGCAAAGGCACTGCCATTATTATTGGCGGCTGAAGTAAAGGCATACAGCACTTCAGAAAAACCATGGGCCCCTGGGTTCAAAATACCGGCCTTGCCTGCTTCTGACATGACCGCGATGGCCGTACCTGCCAGCACCAGGACCGGGGTCACCAGGATGGCGATCGAAGTCATCTTCATTTCATACGCCTGGATTTTCTTGCCCAGGTATTCTGGTGTGCGGCCTATCATCAGGCCAGCGATAAACACCGCCAGTATCGCGAAGATCAGCATGCCGTACAGGCCACTGCCTACGCCACCAAACACCACTTCACCAAACTGCATGAGGACGATAGGTACCAGGCCGCCAATAGGCATGAGGGAATCATGCATGGCATTCACCGCACCGCAGGATGCTGCCGTAGTCACAGCAACAAACAGACTGGAGGCACTGATGCCGAAACGGGTTTCCTTGCCTTCCATATTGCCACCGGCTTGCAGGGCTGAAGTCGCCTGGTCAATATTCATGCTGGCCAGCACAGGATGGGTCTGCTGTTCTGACAAGATCACGGTCAGCGTCATGGCCACGAACAAGACCGTCATCGCCGTCAATACCGCCCAACCCTGGCGCATATCGCCGACCATATGGCCAAAGGCAAAGCACAGCGCAGCAGGTATCAGGAAGATGGCGATCATCTGCATGAAATTGCTCAGGTAACTGGGATTTTCATAAGGATGTGCCGAATTGGCATTGAAAAAGCCACCACCATTGGTACCCAGCATCTTGATCGCTTCTTGTGAAGCCACCGGGCCCATGGGCAGGGTTTGGGTCGTCGTCGTCAGGGTTTCCATGACAGGTGCGCCCTTGTCATCTTTCAAAGGCTGCGCATCAGGGCCGAGCTTGGGCTGGCTATAAGTGACAGGATCAATCAACTGTACATCTTTATAGCCAGAGAAATTCTGGATCACGCCCTGGCCCATGAGGAAAACTGCAAAAATAATCGACAATGGCAACAGGAGATACAAGGTGGAACGGGTAATATCAGTCCAGAAATTACCTATGGATGTGGCGGAATGACGGCTGAAACCGCGTATCAGCGCAAACACGACTGCTATGCCAGTCGCTGCGGAAAAGAAGTTTTGTCCGGCCAACACCAGCATCTGGGTCAGGTAACTCATGGTGGATTCACCGGTATAGCCTTGCCAGTTGGTATTGGCGACAAAGCTGACAGCGGTATTGAAGGATGAATCCATGCTGACATTGGCCATGTTTTGCGGATTCAAAGGCAGCCAGACTTGCAGTCGCTGTACTGCATACACCAGCAGCGCGCCCAGGGTATTAAAGATCAGCAGGGCGATGGCATATTGCTTCCAGCCCATGCCCGCTTCCGCCTTTACGCCGGCGATGCGGTACAGACCTTTTTCCAGCCAGCGCAACCAGCCCATGCCCGGCACTGCGGCCTTGTCATCGGCGATCCTGGCGATGAAACCGCCCAGGGGGTATGACAAGAGCAGCAGCGCGACCAGGAACAATACCAATAAAACAATTGCTTGCGTAGTCATCACAGCTCCTCGGCATTCAACAAGGCTGCGATCAGATAGACGAACAAGGCGGCAGCCACCACCGTGCCCAGGATGTAGAAGGGATTCATGCTTTTGCTCCCAAAGTGTCGCAGGCCAGCACCAAAGCCCAGACCAGCAGGAAGAAGATTCCCATGCCTGCGAGATATAAAAATTCCATCAGATATTCCATGCTTTACTCCTTCGTTTTTACACAGTGAAGCATAGTCAGAAGTATGTAAAAAATTCGTAAAGACTTAAACGGGGGGCGTAAACAAGATGTAAAAATTCAAAATGTAAAAATTTGGCAGGGTTCGGCAAAATTCGCAATTCAACGGCAAATTGAAAGAGCGCGGATATTGATCTAAGATTAAGGGAGACTGTCTTGATGTATTTTTGTCAGTGCTGACGAATGACAAAGAATGTTGACTTATCAAAAGTTAACTAACGCCAATCTTGCTTTGCCGCATAATTGCTCAAGTCTTTTAAAGTCTTTATCCATGTACAAGCCTGAGCAATTTGCCCATACCAGAAATTTTCGCCAGGAAATACGGCTGGGGCATTTTCTATTGATCATGCTGGCTTACTTCGGTGCCGGGCGTATTGGTTTGTCTATTCCCTATGTAAACCCCAGCGTCAGCCTGATCTGGCTGCCAACCGGCATCGCCATCACTGGCTTGCTGCGTTATGGCAAGCTGGCTGCTGTTGCCGTATTTCTTGCCGCATGGTTGCTGGAAATGTCGGCGGGCTTTAGCGTACTGGTAGCTGGCTGCCTTGCCGTAGGAAATACCCTGGGGCCCATACTGAGCAAATGGCTATTGCGCAAACAGGGTTTCAGGCGTGATTTTTCCAGGCGGCGCGATGTCATCGGCTTTGGCATGGCTGTCATGCTGGGGATGTGCATATCAGCGACCGGCGGCACGCTAACGCTATGGCTGCATGGTCTGAACGCTGATCCGGCGGCAGTCTGGCTGACCTGGTGGGCGGGCGATACAGTAGGTGCCTTGCTGGCAGCTCCCTTGCTGTTGTCTTTTTCATTCAAGTCCCTGAGCGGTCTGTCCAGACGCAGGAAAGAGATTTTTGGTTTCCTGCTGGTGTTTGCTCTGGCCAACTGGCTGATTTTTGCGTCCCCTTATAGCCATCTGCATCTGACCTTCATCATGGTGGGCATCATGATCTGGGCAGCCATGCGCTTTGGCATTACCGGTGCCTCTTGTGCAGTGCTGATCACGTCTTTGTTCTCGGCCTGGGCAACATCGCAAAGCATGGGGCCCTTTTATGATGGTGGCCAGGCCAACCTGCTGATACTGTGGGCGTATATGACGACCATGGTGCTGATCACCCTGATCATCACTGCACTACAGTCAGAAAGCATAGACGCTACCCGGCAAATAGAAGAAGCTTATCAACGCATCAACAAGGTTGCCTCGCGCCTGCCCGGCCTGGTCTTGCAATACCGCATACGGCCTGATCATGGCGCCTCCATCCCGTTTGCCAGTGATGCCATTGTGCAGATGTTTGAAGTCACGCATGAAGAAGTCCGTGACGATGCCCTGCATTTGTTTGATCGCATAGACCCGCAGGATATAGAAAAGGGCACCGAGCTGATACGCGATGCCATGCGCAACCTGGCACCCTGGCAAAGTGAATTCCGCATGCATCGCAAGGATGGTACGGTGCGCTGGCTGTATCTCGATGGTTTGCCAGAACCTGAGCCCAGCGGCTCAATGTTATGGCATTGTTTTATCACCGACATCACAGAACGCAAACAGGCCGAACAGGATTTACGCATTGCTGCCTGCACCTTTGAATCACAGGAAGGCATCTTCGTTACAGACGCCAACTGGATCATGCTGAGGCTAAACCAGGCTTTCACCCGCATTTCTGGTTATACAACAGAAGACCTGATAGGCAAGCACCCCCCTCTGCACAAGACCAAGCAGCAGGACAGGGATTTTTTTGAGCACATCAATATCTCCCTGAAAGAACACCGTTTCTGGCATGGTGAACTGTGGAGTCGCCGCAAGAATGGTGAAATCTATCCACAAATGGTGACCCTGACGGCGATTACCGATAGCCGCGGCGACGTCAGCAATTATATAGGCTCATTCAATGACATCAGCCGTCACAAAGGTTATGAAGCAGAGATACGTAATCTGGCTTTCTATGATCCGCTGACGCAGTTACCAAACCGCCGTTTGCTGATGGACAGGTTGCAGCATCTGATCTCCATCAGTAACCGCAATGAAACCCATAGCGCCATCCTGTTTATCGACCTCGATAATTTCAAGACCCTCAACGATACCCGTGGTCATGATGCCGGTGACCTGCTCTTGATAGAAACCGCCAGCCGCCTGCAAACCTGCGTACGCGACAGCGACACTGTGGCACGCCTCGGTGGTGATGAATTTGTCGTGGTCCTCGAAGAGCTGAGCATAGAAAAAGAAGACGCCCTGCGCCAGGCTGACCGCATTGCCGAAAAAATACGCAAGTTGCTGAGCGAGCCCTATCAGATCACCGACTTTGAACATCATGGATCGAGCAGCATCGGTGTCTGCCTGTTCCAGGGTGGCGATATCACGGTCAAGGATCTGTTCAAGCGCGCCGATACTGCCATGTATGAAGCCAAAACGGCAGGCCGCAATGCCGTGCGCTTTTTTGATCCTGCCATGCAGGCGATACTGGTAGTGCGCATGTTGCTGGAATCGAATTTGCGGGTGGCGCTGGCGAATAATCAGTTCCAGTTGTACTACCAGGTACAAGTCAATTCCGAAGGCAAGCTCATCGGTGCCGAAGCCCTGCTACGCTGGATACATCCTGACCGCGGCTTTATTTCACCGGCAGATTTTATTCCGCTGGCAGAAGAAACAGGGCTCATCATTCCTATAGGTTTATGGGTGCTGGAAACTGCCTGCGCCCAGCTCAAGCAATGGGAAAGCAGCAAAGAGACTCGCCACCTGACCCTGGCCGTCAACGTCAGCGCCAAGCAATTCCAGCAAGCGGATTTTGTTGAGAGCCTCAGTGAAATCATACACAGGCACAAGATTGATGCGACACGCCTGAAGATAGAGCTCACCGAGAGCACCGTGCTTGACAATGTCGATGCCACGACCGAGAAAATGCATGAATTGAAAAAGCTCGGCATTGCTTTTTCCATGGATGATTTCGGTACTGGCTATTCTTCATTGGCTTATTTGCAGCGTCTGCCGCTGAATCAGTTGAAGATAGACCAGTCTTTTGTACGTGACCTCAGCCATGATGAAAACGATGCGACCATCGTGCGCGCCATCATCTCTCTGGGCGTCAATCTGGGTTTGAATGTGATTGCCGAAGGGGTGGAAACCAGTGCCCAGCGGGCGTTTTTGATTGCCCATAACTGCTATGCCTTCCAGGGCTATTATTTCTCCAAACCTTTGCCGCTGGAAGGCTTTCTGGCGCTGTTGAAACCACCAGAGATAACACTGGAATCAGACGAGATTCAATAAGCGCACATCGAGCTTGCCATCCTGCATCGGCGGGCACCAGAAATAGCTGCCGGTCTGTGGCACGGTAAACTGGAACAAGGCATCAGTGACACCATCTTCTGCACCTGACATGCGTTTCAATTGCACTTCAAACGGGTAGAAGGAATTGGCGAAAGCAACAAAATACAGGCCCGCCTTGTCCAGCGCAGACCAGGGCATGGAACGCCTGAGCATGAAAGCTTCAGGCGTGAAATCTTCTTGCGCAGTACGCTTGACGTGGGCAGATTCTGGCGCATCTTCGAGTTCTTCATTATCACTGCGACGGCGGCCAACTGCATTGTCCTGGTCTGCTGTTGCCATGGCATCAAAGCGATCAAATTTGTGCAGCCATTGCTGGATGGCGACAAAGCTTGAACCCGCCAGACCAGGCGTGTCACCCGCAACAAAAGCAGCAGCGATGGCGGCATCATCATGCGGGTTCTCGGTGCCATCTTCATAACCGCTAAGGTCACGGCCCTCCTTGTATTTGAAGGCATCAACCTGCTGCTGCACTTCAAATGCCGGGGCCAGCAAAGGCAGGAGTTGATGCAATTGACGCACGAGGTCACCGCGTTCATGCTGGCGCAACCAGCACCATAATGCGGCCGGTGTCGCAGGCAGGCGCATGCGGCTGCCTTCTATGCCGTGGAATTCTTTCAGGCCTGCGATCTCGCTGCCCAACACTTGCAAGAGACTGGCACCAAAGCCGATGACCAGACTCTGGCCATCGGTCTTGTCTGCAAGATCGCGTATTACTTTCTTGACGCTTGCTGCATCAGTACCTGCCTTGATATTCAGACTGAGATAAATGGCATGTGCGGGGACAGCCTGCAATATGCCTTCCTGGAATAACTTCATGTACTGCTCCACTTTTTTGAATTGATCGAATTGCGACAAACTTGTTCTGATAAGCATAACGCATCTTGCTGAAAATTTGATTGCTCGCTACAATCAAATGCGAGGCAAATCGCTTCAACGTCGCTCGGACGGTTCCGGGCGCCCGTTCTTGCAGTCTTATGGACTACAAGGGCTACGTACAATTCAGATCATGACAAATACAACTACTCCGCCGGGCCGGGGTTCTGCTGTTGAAGGCGCACCTGTGCCTGCAACAAAGTTCTCTTTCGCTCGTATCAACCGCCTGCCCCCTTACGTATTCAATATCACTGCTGAGCTGAAGATGGCTGCGCGCCGTCGTGGTGAGGACATCATTGATATGTCCATGGGTAATCCCGATGGCGCAACACCTGCGCACATCGTAGAAAAACTGGTGGAAGTGGCACA
Organism: Undibacterium sp. Ji42W; assembly: GCF_049340405.1. Taxonomy (NCBI): domain Bacteria; kingdom Pseudomonadati; phylum Pseudomonadota; class Betaproteobacteria; order Burkholderiales; family Oxalobacteraceae; genus Undibacterium; species Undibacterium sp. Ji42W. The sequence continues at coordinate 146,506 of NZ_JBMPOV010000013.1, read as the reverse complement.
GCGCCCCGACACACATGGTTATTCTGCCTCCAAGGGCATCCCCCGTTTGCGCCGCGCAATTGCGCACTGGTACAAGAGTCGCTATGACGTAGACCTGAATCCAGATTCGGAAGCCATCGTCACCATAGGCTCAAAAGAAGGGCTGGCGCATTTGATGCTGGCGACGCTGGACAAAGGCGATACCGTGCTGGTGCCGAATCCCAGCTACCCCATCCACATCTATGGTGCAGTGATCGCCGGTGCCGATATACGTTCGATACGCATGAGCCCCGGCGTAGATTTTTTTGCCGAGCTGGAAAGAGCAATACGAGAGACGTATCCGAAACCGAAGATGATGATCTTCGGCTTTCCATCGAACCCCACAGCGCAATGTGTGGAGCTGGAATTTTTCGAGCGCGTGGTCAAGCTGGCGAAAGAACACAATATCCTGGTGGTGCATGACCTGGCTTATGCTGACATCACCTATGACGGCTGGAAAGCACCTTCCATCATGCAAGTGCCTGGTGCACGCGATGTCGCTGTGGAGTTTTTTACGCTGTCTAAAAGCTATAACATGGCAGGCTGGCGTATAGGTTTCATGGTCGGCAACAAGGAACTGGTTTCGGCACTCGCCCGCATCAAGAGCTATCATGACTATGGTAGTTTCACCCCCGTGCAGGTGGCAGCGATTGCCGCACTGGAAGGTGACCAGTCTTGCGTCAACGAGATACGCGACCAGTACCAGCGACGTCGTGACGTGCTGGTCAAAGGCTTGCATGAACTGGGCTGGATGGTGGAAAAACCAAAGGCATCGATGTATATCTGGGCCCATATCCCCGAGCATTATCGTCACCTGGGTTCACTGGAATTTGCCAAACAGATGCTGGAAAAAGCCAAGCTCTGCATCTCACCCGGCATAGGCTTTGGTGAATATGGCGATGAATATGTGCGCTTTGCCTTGATAGAAAATGAGTCGCGCATACGCCAGGCCTTGCGTGGTTTGAAAACCATGTTCAAGGATGATGGGGTAACGAAATAAGGGGGTCTCATACCTGATGCCAGACAGGCATGCATCACCGATGCACCGCCTGTCTGCTTGATTTCATCAGATCACTCGGCGATTTTTCGCATCTCAGCATACAAATCCGCCTTGCCCTCAAAACCTATGCCCGGCAATTCTGGTAGCAGGATGTGGCCGTTGACAACCTTGACACCATCCGGGAAGCCACCGTAGGGCTGGAACAGGTCAGGATAAGATTCATTACCACCCAAGCCCAGGCCAGCGGCGATATTCAGCGACATCTGATGGCCGCCATGCGGGATGCAGCGTTTGGCTGACCAGCCATGTTCACGCAACATGTCCAGCGTGCGCAGATATTCGACCAGGCCATAGCTGAGGGCGCAATCGAATTGCAGCCAGTCGCGGTCAGCACGCATGCCACCATACCTTATGAGATTACGGGCATCCTGCATCGAGAAAAGGTCTTCACCGGTCGCCATGGGATTGGGATAATAATTGCGTAAGGTTGCCTGCAATTCAAAGTCTAGCGGGTCACCCGGTTCTTCATACCAGAACAAGTCATATTGCGAGAGTGCCTTGGCGTATTTGATGGCGGTGTCGAGGTCGAAACGGCCATTGGCATCGACCGCCAGCTTTTGCCCGTCACCCAGCACGCTCAAGACGGAATCGATGCGGCGCAAGTCTTCATCGAGCGAGGCACCACCTATCTTTTTCTTGACCACGGTATAGCCGCGGTCAATATAGCTGCGCATTTCATCCTTGAGTTTGTCGTGGTTCTGGCCGGGGTAGTAGTAACCACCCGCTGCATAGACAAAAATATTACGGTCTGGCGTGCCATTGCCATAGCGTTCTGCCAGCAACTGGAATAGCGGCTTGCCCTCTATCTTGGCGACAGCGTCCCAGACTGCCATGTCGATGGTGCCGATGGCGACCGAACGTTCACCGTGACCGCCGGGTTTTTCATTGGTGAACATGCAGTTCCAGATCTTGTGCGGGTCGAGGTTGTCGCCAGCATCATTGATCAGGCTTTCAGGCTCAGCTTCCAGCACACGGGGAATGAAGCGTTCGCGCATGAGCTTGCCTTGCCCATAGCGGCCATTGGAATTGAAACCGTAACCGATGACGCGCTTACCATCTCTTACGACGTCAGTGACGACAGCCACCAGACTCAGCGTCATCTTGCTGAAGTCGATATAGGCATTGCGTATGGGTGAGCTGATGGGCACGGTTTGTTCGCGGATTTCTACGATTTTCATTTGGCTTTGTCCTGACAGGTGTAAAAGGGAAACTGTATGGTCCAAAGCTTACTCTTCATTTTCAGAGATATAATTCACTCATATTTAAACCATTATTTACTTTAAGTGAATATCGATATCGCCCCTGAACTGACTTTTTTCGTGCTGCTGGCCAAGCTGGGCAGTTTGTCGGCGACAGCACGCGAACTGGGTATCACCCCACCTGCGGTGACCAAGCGCCTGATGCTGATGGAACAGCGCCTGGGCGTGCGCCTGGTTAACCGCACCACGCGCCGCCTCAGCCTGACCAGCGAGGGCGAGTCTTATCTGGCGCAGGCGACACAGATACTGGGCAGCATCCGCGATATGGAAGAATCGGTATCCAGCAGCCGCGGCATACCCAAGGGTTTGCTGAGGGTCAACGCCACGCCGGGCTTTGGCCGCACCCACATCGCGCCGCTGGTGTCACGCTTTGCCCATTTGCATGCAGAGGTGGAAGTGCAATTGCAACTGACTGACCGCCCCATAGGCCTGGTAGAAGAAGCCTATGACCTGGCGATACGCTTTGGTGAATTGCCGGATTCACGCCTGGGTGCCCGCAGGCTCATGAGCAACCGGCGCTTTTTATGCGCCTCACCCGGCTATCTGAAACAGGCCGGGCATCCACAAACACCGGCTGAATTGCATCACCACCGTTGCATCCTGCACCGCCAGAATGATGATGTATATGGCACCTGGCGACTGGAAAAAGGCCGCAAGGTGGAGCTGGTCAAGGTACGCGGCGCAGTGTCGAGCAATGATGGCGACGTGGTGCTGAACTGGGCACTGGATGGCCACGGCATCCTGGTGCGCTCGGAATGGGATTTGAATAAATACCTGGAAAGCGGCAGGCTGCAAATCGTCTTGCCTGCCTATACTTTGCCAGCGGCTGACTTGTATGTGTATTACCTGAGCCGCCGCCAGCAACCTGCCAAGGTCAGGGCGTTTATTGATTTTTTGGTGGAAGAGTTCAAATGAAATCCGGCTGTAGCTGGATTTCATCCTTAACTTAACTTTCCAGATTTTCGTGATGCGCTATCAAGCCACGCTTCCAGTAAGCCGCCACCCGCATGGCTGCCCCAGCATGGCCTTTTTCCTCAGCCAGTATGCGGCGTGTTGCTGCCATGGTTGCGGCTTCACCAGCACACCAGGCGTAGCCATCGCCCGCTGGCAAAGGCAGGGTGCGCAAGGTCTCCAAAAACTCTTGTGCGCTATCTACCCAGACTATGCTGATATCAGCTGCACTGCTTAATTCGCGGCGCTCGACTGGTGGCACTTGCAGGATGACGATGGCGCGCACCCCGGCAGGCAATTCTTCCAGGCGTCGGGATATCGCTGGCAGGGCAGTTTCGTCACCGGCCAGCAAATGCCATTCATAATCAATCGGGATGACCAAAGAGCCACGCGGCCCGGCAACCGTGACCGGATGGCCTGCATCTGCCTGGCTGGCCCAGGCGGCAGCAGGGCCATCACCGTGTATGGAAAATTCAAGCACCAGTTCGCCTCTGGCAGCATCGTAATGCCTGGGCGTGTAATCGCGCATGACGACATTATCGCTGTCGGCGCCCAGTATCAGTTTAAGGTGATCATCAAAGGAGGCACTGATAAAACCCGGCAGGTCAGCACCACTCAGAGTAATGCGGCGAAAGTGTGGGGTCGGGCTTTCAACACGGACAACTTGCAGATTACGGCGTTTGATTTCATGGCGTATGCGTTGTACGCGGCTGGTTTCAGAGGCTATACTCATTTATTCACCCATCAAATTAGTTGACAATATCTACTATAATGCGCAAAACAAATGACAATGTCAACCATTCTCAAAAAAATAATGAGGATGGGGTGCTGGACCTTATCCATACGGTCATGCATCAATACCGTTCCATGCAATACCAGGCTCTGCGCGACGGCCTGCATGACATTACCCATATGGAAGGCAAGGTATTGAGCTATTTTGGCCATTATCCCGGCGCTACCCAGAGTGACCTGGCCAAGCACAGTGGCCGTGATAAGGCGCAACTGGCGAGGCTGATCAAAGGCTTGCGTGACCAGGGCTTGCTTGATGCCGTTGCCGATGAAGCAGACAAACGCAATGTCAGGCTGACATTGACTCCGGATGGACAAAGCGTATTGACAACATTGCGCCAGCAAGCCAAACGTCTGAATACCCTGGCATTGAAAGAGTTGGCCAGCCATGAGCAACAAGAGTTGCTGCAACTCTTGCAAAGAGTTAAAGTCAATCTGGATGCTGCGTCTTAAGAATCTGTTGCAAGATGACGGTGCCAGACACCTTGTAGGGTGCGCCATGCGCACCATTTTTTGGCTATGAGGGCGGTGCGCACGGCGCCCCTGCACATTGACTTAGACAGTGTCTGATTATTTATTTTTTCAACAATCTCTAAAAACTTTTTAGCTAAAAAGAATGATCAGATCATGAGTAAATACTGGAGTGAAGTTGTCCACAAGCTGAGCCCTTATACCCCCGGTGAGCAACCCAAGATAGCCAGGCTCATCAAACTCAATACCAACGAAAACCCTTACCCACCTTCACCCCGTGTGCTGGCGGCGATACAGCAAGCCACCAATGCTGATTTGCGTCTCTATCCTGATCCCGGTTCGGATCATTTGCGTCGCGTCATCGCCAATTATCATGGCTTGCAGGCAGACCAGGTTTTTGTTGGTAACAGTTCCGATGAGGTACTGGCCCATGTGTTCCAAGCTTTGCTCAAACATGAGCAGCCCTTGCTCTTTCCCGACATCAGTTATAGCTTTTATCCTGTGTATTGTGGCCTGTATGAAATCGCTCACCGCAGTGTGCCACTGGATACCCAATTCCAACTCAATGTAGAAGATTATCTGCAAGAAAATGGCGGGATTATTTTTGCAAATCCCAATGCACCAACTGGCTGCGTAGTGCCGCTGGAAAAAATCGAATTCCTGCTGAAACACAATCGCGATACGGTAATCGTCATTGACGAAGCTTATGTGGATTTTGGTGGCGAGACAGCGATTGCGCTGATAGACCGTTACCCCAATTTGCTGGTCGTGCACACCCTGTCAAAATCGCGCTCGCTGGCTGGTTTGCGGGTAGGTTTCGCTGCTGGTCATGCAGACCTGATTACGGGCCTGAACCGTGTCAAAAACAGTTTCAATGCGTATCCACTGGACAGGCTGGCAGTGGCTGGCGCGATTGCGGCATTTGAAGACCAGGATTATTTTTTGCAGACTTGCCAGGCAGTCATGGCGACACGAGAAAGACTGGCGACAGCGATGCGCGAGCTGGATTTTGAAGTCTTGCCATCAGCGACGAATTTCATTTTCGCCCGTCACTCTCGTTTTGCGGCAGAAGAGATTGCCTTGGGTTTACGCCAATCCGGCATCATCGTGCGCCATTTCAAGCTACCACGCATCAGTGAATTCTTGCGCATTTCCATAGGCACTGATGAAGAATCTGCCTCACTGGTTTCTGCGTTGAAGCTATTGCTCAATCCCCTCTAGTCTGAGCACACGCTCAGCGCATGCTTCATCCAGCCACGACAGGAAGTATTGATCCAGACATTTTTCTTCACAGCCCGAGCATGCACGCCAGGTGCAGCTATGCCGTAAGTGCGTCTGTTTGAACTGCAGTTGCAGACCTTGGTTAATAGGCTGGCGGGTCCATCCCGCATTGGAATCTGGTAACGAATTAGTCAACGTCGAATAACAGTTGGTATTGCCATATCACTCGCTCCTGTCCCTACGCTCGTGCGTGGTTTTAGCAATAAGCATTTACTTGCACCGCGAGTTACTTAAAAATAATTTTCACATTTTTTAACAAAAAACCTCCTTTTTAATTTATTATTTAATAACAATATGTAAAATACATAACAATTGGACATTGCTGTCGATAATAACGATGCCATACGGAAAAAATCAAACTAATTGGACTGTGAGCGTTCTTGAATAACTTCGGCCCCTTGTTCCGTCCCGAAGTTACCGTAGCATTGGGATGCCAATGGATGGGAGCCATACGCTTGGCTCAGCCCATTTCTGCAAGTTTTGTCGCCATCGTATCCGTTCTCATTGCCGCAACATCGCTTGCTTACATTACTTTTGGCAGCATTACCAAAAAAGCTCGCGTGACCGGCATTACCGTTCCTGTTTCGGGGCAATTGAGTGTCGCAGCGCCCAATGCTGGCATCTTGCTCGCCACGCATGCACAAGAAGGGGAGCGGGTAAGAACTGGTGGAGTATTGTTCACAATTAGTACAGAAAGACAAAACAGCCAAGGCGAAATTACAGCACTTGTCGCACAGCAACTTGCTTCTCGCGCGAATAGCTTGGCAGCAGAACAAAGACTGCGCCAATCTCAGCATCTAGAAAAGAAACATGCCTTGAGTCAAAGACTCGCAAACCTGAAACAGGAATACAGCCAGTTCGAACAAGAACTCACCTTATCGTTGCGCCGACAGCAATTGGCGCAGCAAAGCGTCAGCAAGTTTGAAGCCTTGCAAAGCAACGGCTACGTCTCTGCCGTTCAGACGCAGCAAAAGCAGGAAGATTTGATCGACATCAGCACCCACTTCAGCACTTTGAAACGTAATAAGACTCCGCTAAAGGCCAATAAAATTGCCCTTCAAGATGAGCTCAATACCGTGGCAAATATTTTGGCAACGGACCTTACCCAAATTGACAGGGCCAAAGCCAGCTTGAAACAAGAAGTAGCAGAAAACGCAAACCGGCAGTCGCGTCAGATTACTGCACCGCAAGACGATACCGTCACTGCCTTGACTAACCAGAACGGACAGGCCATTGCTGCTGGTCAAGTACTTGCCAGCCTGATCCCCGGCTCTAGTAACGATCTTTTATCTAGTAACGACAGCATCAAAGTCTGTTCCAAAAGGCTCGGCAACTTGCACTCTCACTACCGGCCAAGATCCAGGACAGGAGGTTTACTGGAAAGTGACTTTGTACATTTACGATAAAAAACTAAGTCAAGTTGATGCGTAAATGTTTTTTGGTTAGATGAGGGATTAAGGTTTTCCCCCATTTAGATTGAACGGGTGTTTTCATTGGCGGTAAAAGTAATATGAACCACATCAAATTTGGAAAAATATTCGTACTTGTGACATGTATTGTGTTCCCTTGCCTGGCTTGGTCAGCAACATATCAGGTTGACCCAGGAAATAAGGTTTTGCGCATGACAGGTGAGATTGTTGACGAAGACGCTAAACAAATTGAGGAGTATTTAGGTACTGGTATTGAGACTATCATTGTCCGCTCTGGGGGCGGTAGCGTGGTTGGCGCCCTTGAAATCGCGAAAGAAATTAATAAAAGAAAAATCAATTTGATTGTAGACAAATATTGTCTCTCTTCATGTGCAAATTATTTGTTTATCGCAGCTTACAAGAAATCACTACTACCTGAATCTGTTTTAGGTTTTCACGGGGGCGTTTACGGAAAAGCACCAATTCAGGGGCCAAAGTCGGGTAAATCCAAAAAAGGTAATATGTCGATGGAGTCTTTTTGGAAAAAGGACTCAAGGTTTTTCCAGGAAATTGGCTTCAATAAAGATTTATTAAAAAGATCGTATGCACTGACTGAACCAGAAATCAAAACAAGAACGTATGAAGTAACTGCGCGGGGAGATAAATTCAAATTTTCTTCTGAGAGTGAAGCAGCAAAATTTTTATCTGAGTTGATGCAAAAAAAAGAAAAATTTGGCATGTCAGTTACTGTCAATGGATCATCTGAAACGACTGCATATTTTCCTGACGAAAAAACCTTGGTTAGGTACGGTGTCAAGGGGATTGAAAACTATCCGTATCCCAAAGACAAGCAAGAAATGGAATTACTCGCCAAAACTATCAGCGGCGACTTTCAATTAGTCGGTGATTTCTAAAAAGTAGAAACAATAAGTCAAAGATATTAAATAAGTACTGCTTTTTAAAGCATTACTCATTTTGCTGTTTTTAAAAAAAATCACATCACGCTTATTCTCCAAACCGAATCCAGTGAATGTGGCCTGGCTTGTCTTGCAATGGTAGCCAGTCATTTCGGTTATCACACTGATCTTGCTGACTTACGCCGACAGTTCTCCATCAGCCTCAACGGTGCGACATTACCGCAACTGATGCGTCACGCTTCGGTCATGCAGTTGAATAGCCGCAGGACAGAGCATTGCAGTCGTGGGCCCTAGTGCTTGCGGTAAGACCACCATAGGTAAGATCATCCTCGGTTTGCTCAAACCAACGGAGGGTGAAGTACACGTCGTCGATATCCCAATGACGCAATTCGGAATTAAAACGCACCGACCATTGATCGGTAAGGTGATGCAGGAAGATGTCTTGCTAGCTGGTTCCATCATGGACAATCTCGCTGTCTTTGACGGCCAATGTGATCAACAGAGAGCGCAAGAATGCGCCAGGCTGGCGGCTATCCACGATGACATCAGTAAGATGCCTATGGGTTATCAAACCCTGGTGGGCGACATGGGCAGCAGCTTGTCTGGCGGCCAGAAGCAGCGCGTCTTGCTGGCGCGTGCCTTGTACAAGCAACCCAAAATACTCTCGCTGGATGAAGCGACCAGCCACCTGGATGTGAACAATGAACACAAGCTCGATCAGGCACTAGGCAATTTGCAATTGACGCGCATCATGGTGGCGCACAGGCCTGAGACCATTAATGCGGCTGAGCGGGTGGTATCGCTGGCGGACGGGGCTGTGGTAGAGCTGCGGGCGGCCGTGCTTAAAGAAGATGGGGCGAGTTTGAAGCTGGCTTGACAGCAGCAGCGCTGTCAAGAAGCTTTCCGTAACTATGGCATTCTTACTCCGGCCATCTGGATAACACCAGCTCTTCTATATTATTCGGATCATTGAGTTTCTTTTTTGCCTCTGCCCAGTCGGCAGGGGCGGGCACAGGTTTTTTGGTATGCACGGCAGTGTCTATCGCCATCTTGATACCAAAGACCAGGATGCCGCTTTCCACATTCACAGGCGGGACTTTTTTGACGATTTCATAAATCTGGTTGTCGTAATATTCATGCACGGCAGGTGTCATGTCCAGCCAGCAGGTGACTTCACCATCCGAGCGTATCGCTACCACCAGATAGCCTGCGCTCTCAGGCATCTTGGCTTTTTTCAAGGCCTTGTAAATCTGTGTTTGCAAGACACGGGTATAACGGCCAAAGGTATCGACATTGATGCCTTTTTTTTCCAGCTCGGCTTGCGACTGGAAAAAATAGACGGAATCAAAACGCGTTTCTGCTGCCTGCGTCAGGGTGAAAAAACACAGCAAGAATGTCGCCAGCAGCAGTTTCATAGTAGTCTCGATTCGTCTCATCTGGTTTTACTTATTAACGAATACGCCAGCTTCACGGTTTTTTTGTACGTCGTTCCAGGGGAAGACCTTGCCATTCATGGCGACGTGGACACCGGCTGGCAAGAGTTGCGCTGCGCTACAGGCAAAACCCAGATTGAAAAAAGCATCTGAATTGGCGATTTCATAAGGGATCATCGCGCCAGTGAACACGATGGTCTTGCCCAGATTGGCCGCACCTAGCACTTCTGCCGTTTCACGCATGGTGTCGGTGCCATGGATGATGACAATCGCTTTTTCTGCCGATTGCTGGCAAGCCTGCAAGACGGTAGTGCGGTGGCTATCGTTCATGTCCAGAGAATCCACCAGCATGCAGACTTCCAGCTCTACAGGTATCGTCAGACGTGCACGTTTTAGCACTTCAGGCAGGTGGCTGTCAGCAAAGCTGAGCTTGCCTGCCAGTTCGTCATAATGTTTGTCAAAAGTGCCGCCAGTGGCGATGATGCGCAAAGTCATGGTTTAGTCTCTGTAGGTCAAGGATTTGTAAAATTTTAGATTAGACACATTGTAACGCGCATAGGGGGCCAGTGAAAACTGCTACACTAAGCTGTTGCATTTCATCGCATACAGCTTGTTGATACATCCCGGATACACCAGAGATATATGAAACCGATCGCCCCCGGAACCGTTATTTTTCACCGCCATCGTGGCTATGGCGTACTGACTGCCGTGAACCTGCTCAGTGGCTGGGTGGCGGCGCGTTTTGGTGATGAAAAACGCACCCTGGACTTGAACTTATCGACAGATGAAGTCCAGCATGCCGATGGTGAACCCATACTGTTTCGCCGTACCCCGCCAGAACGCATGCCGCATGCACGTTTGATGGCTGTGGTCAGGGACTTGCATGCTGCCGGTTATCAAAAACTGTATCTGTATAGCTGGCCCAAGGCCTCTGGCCTGCACTGGCGCTGGCAGTTATTCACAGGCCCGCGCAACTGGATGCAAAGACCCTGGCGTGAAGGCTGGTATGGTTCAGGGGCCGATTACAACTTCAACCCCGTCATGGGCTGGGGCGATGCTCCCGGTGCCAGCACGGCTGAATTGATAGAGGCCCTGGCCCGCTTTGATCCGGCTGGCCTGGTGAATGCATTGGGCCAGGATGAAGACCATACTGCCTGGTTTGCCGCAGTCTGTGATGCCTTGCTACCGAATTATGCCTATAGCCTGGGGGCAGATACTCCAGAGCAGCCCTTGCCGCTATACCTGCCCGTGATCGCCGTGCGCCAGCGTCTGCCAGACTGGCAAGGTGAGCGCCTGGCTTATCCACCCGGCTGGGAAAAAACCTGGAGTCCCGACAGCTTGCAACGCCGCCAGCAACAGCGCGCCGTGGTCAGGCATGATGTGATACCTGCTAGCTGGAGTTTGCCGCTGGAATTTTGAGAACTATCTTAGTCGACGCAGGTCACTAAGTAGGAGGGGCTTTAGCCGCGCACATTTTGCCGTATCGGCATGTCAAGTTGTATCAGATATTCGCAGCTAAAGCCGCTCCTACAAGGTATTGGTGCTGCGTGTAGCAGCACCGTCGGTATTTTGATAACTCAGCTTACTTTTCTGGAAAGATGGTGACAACTCAGGTCGAAGCCATTATTCAGGTACAGCCTGTGCGCATCGTGCCTTTGGTAACCTGTATCGAGGTGTAATTCACTGCAATTCAAGATCTTTGCCTGCAGTTTTACCCATTCCATCAGGGCTGACCCCAAACCTGCGTTTTTCTTTTGCGGATGGGTAATCAAATCATCAAGATAGAGTATCTTGCCCCAGGCCAGATAATGCTGCACGCGATAACCGGCAGCAGCAACAATCTCACCATCTATGTAAATGCAGGCAATGGTATAGCCTTCAGACACCTGGGTCTGCACCCGGCTGATGAACTCTTCCTCATCCAGGTGGGGTCGCAAGTAACTAAAAACGGTGAAACACTGTCGTACGTTTTCTGCGTGGCTGGTATCAACTATGCTCACTTCGTATTTCATGTCCATGCTTTTCATCCTTATTTCATGAACCCAGCGATTCCCACAGGTTATCCCAGTCATTCGGCTGGAAACTCCCTTCGCGCTTCAAGACCAGCTGGCCTTTGGGATTAATCACGAAGTGTGTAGGTTGGCTGACAATAGTGCCAAAATTGTCTTTATACCCAGGTGCATTGCGCCAGATGATGGGAAAGCGTTGTTCCGCAGGCACAGCCAGATTGATCAGTTGCACATAAGAGTCAAAATCTTTCTTGTCTGCATCAATATTAATCGCCAGCAAAACAAAATTACGTTTCATATTGCTAACATAAAACTCACGCATGAGCTTCAAGTCGCGTGCGCACAGATTGCAACCCGCCGTAAAAAAACTGACCAGCAGCGTTTTGCCTGCGTAATCGCTGATGGCCAGTTTCTTGCCATTCAGCTCAGCCCCTTGAAAACTCATCTGCTGGCTATCTTTGCCTGCCTGTGCGGCGGCAGAGAAACTGGCCACGGCCAGCGTGGCTGCAGTAAGAATACTGAGTAATTTTGTTTTGTTCACGATAGGGACTTTCTATAAATGTATATGCTTATACGTGAATAATACGACAGATATAAATTAGTCGTTGCCTTGGTCTATCTGCTTACAGAAAATTGTTTCAAGACAGACCATGTGATCATTTCATCATTGATGTGTACTCTATGCGTACTCTGCTTGTTCGCAAAAAGCAGGTTCACTGCGTCTGTGGATTACTGAACGTATACTCAAAATATGCCACCACCTCGCGTACCAGCGAATAGGCATCACGCACTTCGTAGTGCGTAGAATGGACATGTCCTACAGTCTCAACACCGTATTTTTTCATCGCCAGCTGGAAGCGTGCAATGTGAAAAAACTGGCTGGCCAGTATTGTGGTTTTCCAGTTTTTCTCCCTCATCAGGGCAGCGGTATTTTTTGCCGTGGCAAACGTGGTGATGCCCTGATTGTCGGTAAACACAGCCGCATCTGGCACACCATGATCAACCAGGTATTTTTTCATGACGGCAGCTTCATCATGGCCTTCTTCGCCCATGCCGCCACTGACCAGGATGGCTTTGCATTTTTGTGCCGCAAATAAATACATCGCGACATCGAGGCGCCCACGCAAGCGCTCGGATGGCTTGCCATCAGGGTTAACCGTATTGCCTGGTACGACGACCACATCCGCCATCGCGATCTGGTCACGCAAACCCAGGGTAGAAATGGCCGCAGCCATGAACAGGAGACAGATCAGCAAACCCAGGCTGAATTGTTTGATTTTCTTTTGCAATGAATAAGGCATGGAAGCTAGGGATGAATAAAGACGAACCCGCATGCTAAGCCTTTTCACAGGGGATTGCAAAAAGATGCGATCAGGCCGACAACACTGCCCTGCGGTTAATTTGCCAGGAACGCGCCCATTGATTGAAGACATCGGCAGGCATGGGCCGGCAATAATGATAGCCCTGGGCAATGTCACAACCCATGTCTTTCAGTTGTTGCTCCGCCCTGGCACTTTCTACGCCCTCGGCAACCACCCGGAGATTGAGGTTATGTGCGAGTTGTATCGTCGATAGCACGATGGCACGGCTGCTGGCATCGGTTGCCATGCTGCGCATGAAACTCTGGTCTATCTTGAGTTCATCTATCTTCAAATTTTTCAGACTGGACAGGGTAGTATGCGCGGTGCCGAAATCGTCTATGGACAGGCGAAAGCCCAGCTTGTGCAGGCTCAGCATATTTTGCAATGCAGTCTCAGGGGTATCCGCAAAGCTGGCTTCGCTCAATTCGAGCACGATGGCTTCGGCAGGTATAGTGAATTCTTTGAGCAGGCCACGCACATCATCAACGAGTTGATGGTCGAGTATGCAGCGCGCTGACAGGTTGACCGAGACAAACAAGTCCAGGCCTTCGGCACGCCATCTGGCAAGCTGGCCAAAGGCTTCGCGCATGGTCCACAAAGTAAAGGCTTTGATGAGGCCGGATTTTTCTGCGATGGGAATGAATTCTGCGGGGGCGATGGGCCCGGATATCGGGTCTATCCACCTGGCCAGGGCTTCGGCACCAATGACGGCACCGGTTTGCAAATCTATCAGGCCCTGGTAATGCAGGCTGAGCGCGTTTTTTTGCAGGGCTTCATGCAATTGTACAAAGAGCAGTTGCTGCCGGTTGAATTGAAGCTCCATTCTTTCATCGTAAAAAGCCAGACCCTGGTTGGCGAACTGCGCCTGCAACATGGCCTGGGCCGCCTTTCGTAACAGGGTTTCTGCATCACCTGCGTGACTGGGGAAAGTGGCGACGCCTATCGTGTGATCGATATGGACTGCATAGTCATTGATCTTGTATTCAAGGCGAAAGGCCAGCACATCGCGGATAATCCCGGTCGCGTTGATGTCTTCGGTATGCTTGCGGTAAATACAGACAAATTCATCACGTCTGACGCGGGCAAAAATACCCCGTGAACCTACCGTAGCCGTCATGGTGGCGGCGATATTGCGTATCAGTTTGTCGCTGGCATCTGGCCCGATGAGATTGACTGTCTCGAACATTTTTTTCAGGCGTATATGTGCCACCAGCAGAGTGTGGCCACGCTCGTGGGCGTTAGCGATTTCCCTGCTCAGGATATCCAGCAGACGCAGACGGTTCGGCAGACCGGTGACCCCGTCCTGATAGGCTGCCAGCTCTAGCCTGCTGACATAATCACGGGTCTTGGCCTGCATGCCCTGTTCGCTGACATACAGTTTTTCTTCGACCTGGCTGCGGCTGAAATTATAGGCAAGCGCAATCGCGGAATAAAACAACAGCGCAGCACTGGCCTGCAATACGAATTTTTCATCATAGGCATAAGCAAAAGGGAAAATGCTGCTGCCAGCCAGCATGCTGAACGCCATGGCAAGCAGCCACACCAGGCTCCATTGCGCACCCTGGCGCTGACCCTTGAGCCATAAAGCCAGGAAGGGAAAAGCATAGATCCACAAGATGCCACTGCCAGCAATCCCGCCCAGCAAACCCAGAGCGACACTGGCCAGCAGGGCAAACAGCAAGAGCAGGGATTCGGCCGTGGCCAGCAATTTTTCATGGCTGGCCATAAAAAATGCTGCACCCAGCATGAGCACGGCGGTAACGGCAACAACGACGCCGGGCAGGGGATCGCCAGACTGTAGATAATTGGCCAAAGCCAGCAACAGCGCACCTGGCAAGGCCACATACACAAGCTGCCTGACATGGGGCTTGCGTTGATAGACACTGAGCTCATGCCGGGCCAGCATACCCAGCACGCCCTTTACTGTTCCTGTATGTGGCATCGATAGTCTCATCGCAAGGCTCTCCCAACATCAGTAAATATGGACGAAGCGCGGGGTTGTAGAGGCAATGTGCAGTTCAGGAACGATAGCTCGGCAGCAATCATCAAAACATTCCAGATGACTGAAATTGAATACCGCGTATGCACCTGCACTTTATTCTCTGATTTGACTTTGATGTTAGAGTTTAGTGCATTTTTTACAAAATTAAAGTATTTGCAATGTTATTTTTGAAATATTTTCCCACATGTTGGAAAACAGGCAAATCATGCCGGGCAAGATTTTGTGTGCGACCCGGCATGTACCCATACCTTCAGATTACCCAGCCTGCAAAATATTTTGAGGATTGCCATTGGCAAAATCGACGATATTCTGGAAAGCAATACGGAAATACAGTTCATAGCTGCTTTGCTCTACATACCCCAGATGCGGGGTAGCCAGGACATTTTCCCTGTGCAAAAGTGGGTGATCAGGAGCGACAGGTTCACTCTCGAAAACATCGATCGCCGCAAAGCCGGGGTGACCAGCATCGAGCGCCGCCTCCAGTGCGCCTTGCTGCACCAGTTCGGCGCGGCTGGTATTGACGAACAGGGCATCCGGCTTCATCAGCACCAGATCAGCCTGACTGACGATGCCACGGGTCGCATCGTTCAGACGCAGATGCATGCTGATGATGTCGCATTCAGCAAAAAAAGCTTCCTTCGATGTTGCTACCAGCAAACCATCTGCGGCTGCCTGCGCACGGCTGGGTTCACGTCCCCACACCATGACCTGCATGCCAAAGGCCTTGGCATAGCCAGCGATCATCTTGCCTATCTTGCCATAGCCCCAGATACCCAGGGTGCGCTTTTTCAAGACGCGGCCCAGCTGGTTGTGAGCGGAGTGTAGTGAGGAGGTTTGCCAGACGCCATCCTGCAACAGTTGTGCATAACTGGTCAGTTTGCGGGACGCTGCCATGATCAGGGTCCAGGTCAGCTCAGCCGGTGCAGTAGGGTCGCCTATACCCTCGGCGATGGCGATACCCAGTTCATGGGCTGCGGCAATTTCTATGTTGCCTGCGACTTTGCCAGTCTGCGAAATGAGCTTCAGATTTGGCAGCTTTTGCATGAGGGCACGGTTAAGGCGGGTACGTTCACGTATCAACACGACTGCATCAAATGGCTGCAGGCGTATCGCCAGCTGGCCGGTACCAACGGCGGTATTATTGAAGACTTTGACTTCATGTTCCTTCAATAAATGAAAGCAAGGCAGTTGCCGGACTACATCCTGGTAATCATCAAGTATGGCTATTTTCATGGTTTGTCCTCATTTGTCCTTATACATTCTTTAAAATCCGGGAAAATCTTTATTCCTGTTTTTATTCAGGTTTGCGCTGAAAAATCTTCACTTTCATAAAACGTAAAACAATGATAATGAAACTGAGGCAAAATTCGCTTCCGGCCAGACTCGCGTGTACAATGTTCGCCTACGTAGCTTTTAGATTCTTCCGCCCCGCGCCATCCTGCCGGGCGCAAGCCAGGAGCCAAGACACCCTCTTGTCTTCGTATTATCCGACAGAACCGCCGCTATGGTGTTCGCCTTGCTTGAGCGCTCCTGCGATCGCATCGCCACAATCTAACGACGATCCTGCCGTGCCGCTACACCGGTTTTTTTATTGAAATGGCATTGGAGGTAGTATCGTGAATCAACCCATCATGAAAGGTGTGGCTGCATTAAACGCACCCGCTTACGTGAAACATCAGAAATTGATCAACTGGATCGCCGACATGGCGGCTTTGACCAAACCTGACAATATCTATTGGTGTGACGGCTCGCAAGAAGAGTACGACCGTCTGTGCGCACTGATGGTTGCCGCTGGCACCATGAAAAAGCTGAATGAAGCCAAGCGCCCCAACAGTTACCTGGCCTGCTCCGACCCGTCGGACGTGGCCCGTGTCGAAGACCGCACCTATATCTGCTCGACCAACAAGGAAGATGCAGGCCCGACCAATAACTGGATGGCCCCGGCAGAAATGCGTGCCACCCTGAACCCGATGTTTGATGGCTGCATGCGTGGCCGCACCATGTATGTCGTGCCTTTCTCCATGGGTCCGCTGGGTTCTCCTATCGCCCATATCGGGGTGGAATTGTCTGACTCGCCTTACGTTGCTGTCAACATGCGCATCATGACGCGCATGGGCCAGGCAGTGTATGACGTGTTGGGTACGGACGGTGATTTCGTCCCTTGTGTACATACTGTGGGCGCACCACTGGCAGAAGGCCAGGCTGACGTGGCATGGCCTTGCAATAACACCAAATACATCGTGCATTATCCAGAAACGCGCGAAATCTGGTCTTTTGGTTCAGGTTACGGTGGCAATGCGCTGCTGGGCAAGAAATGCTTTGCACTGCGTATCGCCTCCACCATGGGCCGTGACCAGGGCTGGCTGGCAGAACATATGCTGATCCTCGGTGTGGAATCGCCAGAGGGTAAAAAGCATTATGTAGCAGCGGCCTTCCCGTCTGCCTGCGGCAAAACCAATTTCGCCATGCTGATTCCTGCCATCAAGGGCTGGAAAGTCACGACGATTGGTGACGATATCGCCTGGATCAAACCTGGTGCGGATGGCCGTTTGTATGCGATCAACCCTGAAGCCGGTTATTTTGGCGTGGCACCTGGCACCAATACTGCGACCAACTCCAACTGCATGGCGTCTCTGACCGCCAACACTGTCTTCACCAATGTCGGCCTGACCGATGATGGCGATGTCTGGTGGGAAGGCATGAGCAAGGAAGCGCCAGCGCACCTGATCGACTGGCAAGGCAAGGACTGGACACCAGAAATCGCCAAAGAGACTGGCCGTAAAGCAGCCCATCCAAATGCGCGTTTCACCGTCGCAGCTACGCAAAACCCGGTGATCGATGCAGCCTGGGATGACCCGGCTGGTGTGCCTATCTCTGCCTTTATCTTTGGTGGCCGCCGCTCGACGACTGTACCTCTGGTGACGGAAGCCCGCAACTGGGTAGAAGGCGTCTATATGGCAGCGACCATGGGTTCAGAAACCACGGCAGCTGCCGTAGGCCAGCAAGGCGTGGTACGTCGTGATCCTTTCGCCATGCTGCCGTTCATGGGCTACAACATGAGCGACTATTTCCAGCACTGGCTGGACATGGGCAAGAAGATAGAAGCTGCTGGCGCGACACAACCAGCGATTTTCTGCGTCAACTGGTTCCGTACGGATGAAAACGGCAAGTTTGTCTGGCCAGGTTTTGGCGACAATATGCGCGTGTTGAAATGGATGCTGGAACGCATAGAAGGTCAGGCCAATGGTGTGGAAAACATCTTTGGTGTCACCCCTACTTTTGCTGATCTGAACTGGGAAGGTTTGAACTTCACGCAAGCGCAGTTCGACACCATCACTTCCATCGACAAAGCCGCCTGGGACGCAGAGTTGAAACTGCATGCCGAGCTGTTTGAAAAACTGGCTTACCACTTGCCAGCTGATCTGGAAGCGACCCGTGTTGCCCTGGAAAAACGCCTGGCAGCATAAGCCATCTTTTTCTGGCAATGACAAAAACGCGGCTACGGCCGCGTTTTGTTTTTTGCACAAGCTGGAAATACAGGCGCAAGGGGTGTATAAATAAGGTCAGCCGCTATTACTCCACGATGCTTATTATCCCGGGAACCGCATGCGCCTGCCCACCACCTGGCTGTTGCTAATGTTCACAGGCAGCATGCTGCTGTCACCGGCCCTGACACTGGCTCAGACAAAAAATCGCGAAGAACGCAGGCTGGATATTTCACTATCAGACATCAACCGTCCGAGCACGGTCATGGCGCAAAGAGTGTTGAGCAAGGCTTATGAACAACTGGGCATCAAGGTCAATTTCATTACTACCCCGGCAGCAAGGGCTGTCAGCATGTGGAATGCGGGCAGGCTTGACGGTGTCGCCGCAAAAGTCATCGACACCGGCCTGCCAGACTCTATCAAGGTAGAGATACCTGTGGTCTATGAAGAGGCTGTGGCTTTTGCTACGAAAAAGAATTTCGCAGTCGATGGTTTCGATAGCCTGAAACCCTATGTGGTCGGCTATGTCAGCGGCATTACCTATCTGGAAGACAGGCTCAGGAATGTAGCACACAAGGAAACTGCACCCGGTCTGGAATCATTGTTTCGCAAACTAGACGCCGGGCGTACCGATGTTGCAGTGGATTCCCGTTTCAGCTTTTGCCTGGTACGCAAGCTGGGTTTAAATAATATCCACATAATTGAACCCTCGCTGGAAAAGCGCCTGGGCTACCATTTCCTGCATACCAGACACCAGCAAATCGCATCCGCCCTGGAGCCAGTACTACGCAATATGGAAAAAGACGGCAGCATCAAAAAGATACAGGAAGAAGTCATGCAGGAGTTTATGGAGCAATGCACAGGCCTGACGGATGCCAAAAACAAAAAAGCCGCAGGTTAATTAATCTGCGGCTCTTCAATAAAACTAACTGACTACATCCATCAACATTGATCAACGATGCACTGGCAATAATGCAGGCTTGCGTTTCAAGCCACTTTTTGCCGTGGCTTCTTCAGAAGCCTGCATGATGCCACTGGCACTCAGCAAGGCTTCGCTGCTCACCGGCTTGCTCAGCATGCGCGCCAGCTTGTTGACCAAGGGTTTGCTGATATAGGCCGCCGGAAACGCGATAGGCCATACGGTCAGCCAGGCTTCCATCCAGGCAGCCATGAAATCATGCCTGTAGCCCATCCACATCAGGCGTAACACTGCGGTTGTCACCAAACTGAGCAAACCTGTCGTCAGTATGGTTGGCAGCATCGATGCCAGACTGCGGGAACCAGCCACCGCGCGTGGCTGACGCACCTGAGCTTGTACGACTGCATTGCTCTGGGCGAAAGCACCAGCTAAAGAATAAGCAGATGATTGTTGCATAATGCCAATTACTTATTTAATCGTGCTATGTTTAGTGAGGGGCGCTTAGCCACGCGCAGCCAGGGCGCGCAATTCAGCTGCCATGTTAGGCGAGCTGCGGTCCAGGTCATTGGCGATGCGGCGGATAGTCAGCATATTGCGCAGATTACGTGAAGCTGTTTTTTCTTCACGGGATTGTTTTGGGCTGATCACCAGCAAGGCTGCGCGCAACATGCCCATCAGCATAGGTTTGAACACGATCAGCATGGTGGCGAGGATGCCCAGGCCCAGCAATGGACGGGCGGAAGCAACAACGGCGCTGATCGCGATTTGAGAAACTGGCAGGGCACTGGCTGCTGGGAAGGCGATATTTAGGAAAGTCATGATTTACTCCACTCTTTAAACACTTTGTAATGGCGTCATAATATTGCAGCGCATCATATAATTCTAATTTTGATTTACCATATCAATTATGCTGTTTATGAATAATTGTCAGTAGCTCATTGCCAACTTACTAATTGGAGCAAATAACGTGAATTTTCTGACATTGGATTTGAATCTCCTGCGTGTGTTTGATGCGGTCATGATCGAGCAGAACCTGACCCGTGCGGCGGACAAGCTGGCCATGACCCAGCCCGCTGTTTCCAATGCCTTAAAACGCCTGCGTCATTCTCTGGGTGATGAGTTACTGATACGCACAGCCTATGGCGTCAAGCCTACGCCACGCGCCGAAATACTGTGGCCAGCGATACGTCAGGCCCTGTCCGCCCTCGAAAGTGCGATTGCCCCGACCAGCTTTGATGTATCCCAGGCACAAACCACCTTCAGGATGGCGATGTCAGATGCGACTGCGGCGCTATGGATGCCTACTCTGGTGAATGTCCTGGAAAAAGAAGCGCCGCGTGTGAATGTACGCATGGTGCCACTGACCACGCGGGAACCGCGCCCCATGCTCATGCGTGGTGATATTGATATTGCCATCGGCTTCTTCCCGGGCGTGGTGGCCCAGCTCACAGGCGGGCAGGGGGCTGCAAATAGCGCAATACGGCATGAGAGACTGTATTCTGGCCATTATGTGGTCGTGATGCGGCGTGGCCATCCGCTGGCGAATAAAAAACTGACACTCGACGATTATTGCAATGCCAGGCATTTGCTGGTGAGTTTTTCTGGCCGTGCCCATGGTCTGGTCGATGAAGCCCTGGCCCAGATGGGGCGGGAAAGACGCATCGTATTAACAGTCAATCAATTCTTTACCAGTGGGCGTGTGGTGTCCAATTCGGATTTGCTGACGGTATTACCACGCCATCTGGTAGCCGCAACCGGCATGACAGGCGGCCTGGTCTGGAAAGAACTGCCTTTCGCCATGCCTGACGTGCACGTCGATATGCTGTGGCATGAACGGGATAGCCGTAACCCTGCCCACCAGTGGATACGCGGCAACCTGGTCGATATGACGCACTCAAACTTGATTACTGAACTCGAACATGAGGTAACACTGGACACCTGAGGCCAGATTCAGATAAAACAGCATCAGCAACAAGCAAGGATGGAAGAAGAACAGGAATTTGCTTACTATTGTGGCTGCCAGCGCACCTGGCGACCAATTCGCAGCATAACGTGCACGAGATTTCCGTTATCAATATGACCGCAGTCCGCAATACTTGCTTACGCTTCCTGTTACTGCTCGCATTTTGCCTGGGCTGTTGCGTGACGTTTGCACATGCAGCAACTGTCATGCTCGATGATGGTCAAAATGAAATTCCTTTGCACTCTGCCTTCCAGGTCTATGAAGATAAAAGTGGCGTGCTGGAAATCGCTGACCTGCTCAAACCATCCAGTAATGCAGAGTTCCGGCCCCTGCGCGGCAATCTGAATGTATCGTTTTCCAAATCCGCATTCTGGCTGAAGCTGGATGTGCAAGACAGCCAGGCCGCTCATGCGCGGCAATGGCTGATGGAGTTGTCGCCAGTCATCATTGATGATATCCGTCTCTACCAGGTCAACCCCGATGGCAGCACGACGGTGCACCGTGCTGGTGACCGCCTGCCTTTTTCCAGTCTGGAACTCAAACACCATTACCCGCTGTTCCAGCTGCAATTGCCAGATACTCAAGTACAGCATCTGTATCTGCGGCTGCAAAGCAGCAGCGCTGTGTTCCTGCGCGCCAGCCTGTGGGAATCACATGCCTTTATCGAGCACTCCAGCCAGGTCTCGATGTTCATGGGCATTTACTATGGCGTGCTGCTGGCAATGATTGTGTATAACCTGCTGCTGGCCATTTCTTACCGTGATGTAGCGCTGCGCTACTACCTGTTTTTATCTTGCGTGTCCTTGCTGGCGGGCATGAGCCTGAACGGCCATGTTGCCATGTATATCCTGCCTGACTGGCCGGAACTGGCGGATATATTACCCAGCTTCCTGTCGCCGCTGGTGGTCATGAGTTCCACCATGTTCATCGCCAGCTTTTTGCGTTTGCATGAAAAAATGCCGCGCATTAACAGCCTGTTCGTCTTCGCCCAGGTCGTCTGCATATTTGTCTCGCTGGCGGTGCTGGCAGGTTATTACCAGCTGGTTGCACCCTTGATGCAAATAACCGGCTTTGCCCTGATGATGGTGATCCTGCCTGTGTGCCTGCTAGTAGGTTTGCGCGGATATCGCCCTGGTTACATCGTCTTGCTGGCATCTGCCACCTGGATCACGGGCCTGTCGCTGGTGGCGATACGCAATATGGGTTTGCTGGGACCTAACTGGGCGACTGAATATGGTTTCCAGCTGGGTTCAGCCATAGAAGCCATTTTGCTGGCTCTGGCCCAGGCCTATCACATCAGCCTGATGAAGAAAGAGCACGCCCAGACCCAGGCAAAGCTGCTGGAGATATCACAGCGCACTGAGCAGGAACTTGATGCCAAGGTCAGGCAGCGCACTGCCGAACTTGACGAAGCGGTTGCCAGCCTGCAAAAACTCGACAAGGACAAGAATGATTTCCTGGGCATTGCCGCCCATGATTTGAAAAATCCCCTGACCAGTATCATAGGCATGAGTGACTTGCTGCGCAAACTGAAGCAAAACATGCCGGAAGACCAGCGCCAGCATTATCTCGAACGCATCAGCAACAGCGGCCAGCGCATGATGCGCATCATCAGCAATTTGCTGGATGTGAATGCCCTCGATTCTGGCCACCTGCACCTGAAATTGCAAAGCCTGGACTTGTCGAGGATATTGCAGGACGTGGCCCAGCAATATACCGAGATGCTCAAGGCCAAGGACTTGCAGGTCATACTGGATATACAGGAAGGCGTCATGGTCAGGGCAGACTTTGATGCCTGTGTACAAATCATTGATAACCTGTTGTCGAATGCCGTCAAATATTCACCGCTGGGCAAGCGTATCTGGCTCAATGTCAGCAGTACAGCAGGATTTGGTGTGTTCCAGGTCAGGGATGAAGGGCCGGGCTTGTCTGCAGCAGACCAGCAGCACCTGTTTGAAAAATTCACCAAATTGTCGAGCCTGCCTACAGCCGGTGAACACTCCAGCGGCCTGGGCTTGTCCATCGTCAAAAAGCTTAGTGAAGCCTGCGGCGGCAAGGTCGATTGCGAAAGCGTGGCGGGGCAGGGGTGCAACTTCATGGTGGAATTGCCGTTAGCGGCATAAACATATCGCCGGTGCACGAATGGCTTACAATCACAGACATTCCAAGCACCCTCAACAAGATAAAACATGTTTACAGGCATCGTACAGGGCATAGCCCGCATCGCAACACTGAATGACAAGACCGGCTTGCGCACGTATCAGCTGGAATTTCCCGATGGTTTTTGTAAGGACCTGGAAATCGGTGCCAGCGTCGCCGTCGATGGCGTTTGCCTGACCGTGACTGCCCTGCATGGCGACAACGCCGCAGAATTTGATGTCATGCAGCAAAGCCTGGCGATTACCACGCTCGGTGAATATGCCCAGGATGGTCGCGTTAATGTGGAGCGCGCCGCCAAGGATGGTGCCGAGATCGGTGGTCACCCCTTGTCCGGCCATATCGACTTCAAGGCCCATATCGCCCAGATACGCGAGCTGGAAAACAATTACGTGATACGCATCGCCGTACCACCACAATGGCTGCGCTATATCTTCGCCAAAGGCTATATCGCCATCAATGGTGCCAGCCTGACGATAGCCGAAGTCAACCGCCAGGAAGGCTGGTTTGAAGTCTGGCTGATCCCCGAGACCCTGCGCATGACCGTCTTTGCCGAGAAAAAAACCGGTGCCAGCCTGAACATAGAAATTGAACGAACCACGCAAGTCGTGGTCGATACAGTACGCAGCATGCTGGCAGAAACATTGGGGCCGCTGATGCCGGCACTGGAAAGCCTGCTGGCACAGCAAGGCAAGGACCTGGGACAAATCCTGCAAAGCCAGGTACCGCCACCCAAATAAGCCTGATCTGCGCTCGCTTCAGCCCCCAACATCAAAAGGACAGCCATGCACAATGAAGGAACCGAGCAAGCCAGCGCAGCAGCCACGAGCATACTGAACAATATCCAGCTATGGCAGGATGCCACGGCTGCCGGGGATGTGGATAAGTTGCTCGATTTGATGGATGAAGACGTGGTATTCCTGGTGGCAGGCCATCCACCCATGAAGGGCCGCGAGCAATTTGCCCAGAACCTGCGCAATATCTTGCAGACACATCACATTGCTTCCAGTTCGCAGATACAGGAAATTGTCGTGCAGGCTGATCTCGCCTATACCTGGTCTTACCTGCAAGTCGAGATCATTCCGAAGCAGCCAGGCCCGCAGATGCGGCGTGCCGGTAATGTGCTGAGTATCTGGCGCTTGCTGGCCGATGGCAATTGGCGACTCTGCCGGGATGCGAATTTGCTGACGCTGGAAATGCAGCCTGAACCGGGAGCCTGAGCATGCACGTACTTTCCCGCTTATCGTTCAATAGCTTATCCACAGGCTTGTCAACATACTTATCTACATACTTATCTACATACTTATGCACCGCTTTTCTAGGCTTGTCCACAGCTTTATGTACAAGCTTATCCACAGGTGCCTATGCACAAAACATTGATGCACCCAATGTCGTTCCCATCACCGCACAACTGACCAGTTCAGGCCAGCCCACCGCCAAAGCGCTGGAAAGCCTGTCTGCGCAAGGCTATGAAGCCGTCATCTACCTGGCCCCACCGCATGTCTCTGATGCCGTGCGTGAAGAGAACATCATCGTTGGCCGCCAGAACATGCTGTTTGTGAATATCCCGATAGTTTTCAACAAGCCAGCCGTCAGCGACTACGAGACCTTTGCCGCCATCCTGCAAGGCCTGGGAAATAAAAAGGTATTGGTGCACTGCCAGGTGAATATGCGCGCATCTACCATGGTGTTTCTGTACCGCGTGGTGGTCGGCAAAGAAGATCCGGCCCTAGCCTATGAATCCGTCAGCAAGGTCTGGACACCGAGCGGGCCATGGAAGCAACTGATGCTGGATGTCTTGCAAAAGCACAAGATCAATTTTGAGCCATATTGATTTTTGACTGTCGCCGCGACTACCTACTTTGGTAGGCTGTGTTTTTGTATTCCACCTCTGTACTATGCTGGTGACTTCAATCCTGTAACCTGGATCAGCCTCATGAATAAGCTGCATCGGTTTACACATGGACAAGGTGGAATATCGTGATTGACTACTTCAGCAATGCTATCAAGAACGAGCACATCGTTACCTGGGCACAGGCTGTACGCGCCCTGCTTATCTCGATACCGGTTTTCGTGCTCTTCCTGGTCCTCTCGACCATCATCGTGGGCGGCATCGTCGTCCTTGCTGGTTTTGCCGGGCAGGGCGGGCATGGCAACAACCCCGGCAACACCGAATTCTTTGATTCTGCATTTGGCTTTGCCAAAGTGTTTGGGCTTATCACTTTCCTGAGTTCGCTTGCCGTCATCCGCGCTATTTGTCTGTGCATAGGTGCCGCGTGCCAGGCAACTTACGGCAAAACCAGTATCGCTTTCTTTGTCGTCACTGGCGTACTTGCCGCAGCCTTGTTGTTGATGGTGATCTATTTCACTTATCTGCGACCCACTCCCTGATTTTTGAATCTACCCGGCATATGCCTGGAAATTTCCTTACGAACGTCTGTTGCATTTACCCCCACGGAAGAAATCGTAACACCGGAAGATATCGTAACAAGTGAAAATATTGACAATGCCCATGTCATAATCATTGGGCAAAATTTAAGCAATCATCCAGATCAATCAGGGACACCACATGCAAAGCAAATCGTTCAAAATGGCGATGTTGTTCGCCTTATTCATCGCTATCATAGGCGGCGCATACTGGTACAAGAACAAGAGCCCTGGCGCGTCTGGTGCATCTGATGCGGGTGCTCTGGTCATCAATGATGATCCGAATGCCCCGCTTACTTTAGTGGATGCAGCTGACCGTGGCCTTGACGGTGCACCAGCGCTGGCGCTGACCTTCAGCATTCCGCTCGACAGTAGCAAGACTTATGAAAAATACTTGCAGGTATTCGAAATGCCACCTTCGGCAGCCGACCTGAAAAAAGCTGAGACCAATAACGGCGATGAAGACAATGGCTATGACGACGATGGCCAGCCCAAGAAGGGCAAGGTCAGCACCGTCAGCACCACCGCAGAAGACACCGACAGCAAGGGTGGCAAGCCGGTAGCCGGTGCCTGGGTGGTTGGTGAAAACCCGCGCCTTTTGTACTTCCCGCATATCAAGCCACAAACCCGCTATGTAGTCCAGGTGCAGACCGGCCTGCCTGCGCGCAATGGCAAGACCCTGGGTAGTGAGGCACGTTATTCGATAGTCTCTGCACCGGTTTCCCCCTCCTATTATTTCGCCAGCAATGGCATGGTCTTGCCCGCCAAGCAAAATGGGGGGTTGCCTGTCGTGACAGTGAATGTGCCTGAAGTCGATGTGCAATTCCTGCGTGTCAAAAATGATCAGTTGCCACGCTTCCTCGACAGCGTCATCAATGGCAAACCGAAAAAAGCCGATGCCGCAAAAACCGATAGTGAAGATGGCGAAACTGGCGAGGACTACAACTACGACTACAGGCGCAGCAGTCTGAAAGGTGCTGTCCAGGTTTACCAGCTCGATGAATTGCGCAAGATGTCAGAGAGCGTGTACCTTGGCCGCTTCATGACCGAGCAAAAAGCCAACAAGCGCAGTGTCACCTATATCTCGGTAGAAGACATCAAGGAACTCAAGGACCCCGGTGTTTACGTCGCTGTCATGAGCCAGCCTGGCCGCTTCCGCTATGAATACCAGACTACTTATTTTTATGTATCCGACCTGGGCCTGCACACGCGTTTGTATGACAAATCAGCGGATGCCTTTGTCAGTTCTCTGACGGATGGGAAGGCAGTCAGTGGTGTCGAAGTATCCTGGATGGATGAAGCAGGCAAGGTGCTGGCCAAGTCCGATACCGATGGTGATGGCCATGTGACTTTTGCCGAGCAACCCAAGACAGCCAAGGTCTTGATGGCACGCAAGGGAGATCAGATTTCTGTGCTGGCGCTGAAAGAACCAGCACTGGATTTGTCGGAATACGACATCACCGGTGCGCCCTACAAGGCGACGCGTCTGTTTGCCTATTCCGGCCGTAATCTGTATCGCCCCGGTGAACAATTTGATTTGTCGGTACTGGCACGCGATGCCGATGGCCGCGCCGTGCCTGCCAAGGCCATACAGGCCAGATTGAAACGCCCGGATGGCAAGGATCAGTTCACTGCCACCTGGCGGCCGGACCAGCGCTTTGGTGGTTACCTCGTCAAACGCATAGAATTACCAGCCGATGCGCCTACCGGTTTCTGGACCCTGGAATTGCGTGCTGACCCTGCCGACAAGGTGCCGGGCACGGTATTCCGCTTCGGTGTTGAAGAATTCCTGCCAGAACGCATGAAGCTGGACCTCAGCAGCAAGCTGGCAACGCTGGCCGCTGATAGTGACTACAGTGTCGATGTCGTCGGTAATTATCTGTACGGCGCACCGGCAGCGGGCAATCGCCTGTTGGGCGTGGCGCAGTTTGAACGCAATAAGAATCCGCTGGCCAAACAATATCCCGGTTTTGAATTTGGCGATGTCACCGAAAACGAAGCCAAGACCCGTACTGAACTCGACGAAAGCAAACTGGATGATGAAGGCAAGGCATCTGTCGATGTTGATCTGTCACCTATCGCCAAACGCCGCTCACCATTCACCGTGCGCACTACCCTGAGCCTGCTGGAAAGTGGTGGCCGCCCTGTTGTGCGCAGCATGGAACGCGTAGTCTGGCCAGCGCCTGTGCTGGTGGGCCTGCGCCCCATGTTCACCGGTGAATATGCGCCTGAAGGCAGCCCTGTAGAATTTGAAGTCATACGTTCGGACAGGGATGGCAAATTGCAGGCATCACCAACCTTGCCGGTACGCCTGTTCCGCGAAGACCGCAATTACTACTGGCGCTTTGAAGACCAGCGTGGCTGGCAATCTGGCTTTACTGAAACCGATGAGCTGGTAGAAACCAGTGCCGTTGCCGTGCCTGCCAATGGCCGTGGCAAATTGCGCCTGCCGGTACGCTATGGCCGGTACAGGCTCGAAGTGCTGGACCCGGATACCAAGATGCAAGCCGTGTATCGCTTCTATGTAGGCTGGAGCGCCCGCACAGATGAAAGCCAGGGCGTGCGCCCTGACAAGGTCGCCATGAAGCTGGATAAACCCGTCTATAAGGATGGTGACACGGCACGTCTGACGATAACCCCACCGCATAAAGGTGAAGCCCTGATCACGGTAGAAGGTGACAAGACCCTGTGGATAAAACGCATGGCTGTAGGTGCCGATGCAACGACGATAGATATCCCCCTCAACAAGGACTGGAAACGCCACGACCTGTATGTCTCTGCCGTCGTCCTGCGCCCTGGCAATGAAGGCGACAAGGTGACACCGGCGCGCGCACTGGGCATCGCTCATATTCCGCTGGACAGGGCGGATCGCAAATTGGCCGTGACCATGGAAGCACCCGTCAAAGTGCTGCCTGACAGCACTGTCAAGGTAAAAATCAAGGTGCCAGAAGCC
Source organism: Undibacterium sp. Ji42W (assembly GCF_049340405.1). Lineage (NCBI taxonomy): Bacteria > Pseudomonadati > Pseudomonadota > Betaproteobacteria > Burkholderiales > Oxalobacteraceae > Undibacterium > Undibacterium sp. Ji42W. The sequence goes on along the minus strand of NZ_JBMPOV010000013.1, from coordinate 117,642 downwards.
AAGGGCCAGAAAGCCATGGTGACATTGTCAGCAGTGGATGTGGGCATTTTGAACATCACCAAGTTTGTCTCGCCTGATCCGCATGCCTTCTTCTTTGCCAAATTGCGTTATGGCCCGGACCAGCATGATATCTATGGCCGCCTCATAGAAAAAATGCAGGGCCAGAAAGGCAAGTTGAAGTTTGGTGGTGATAACACGCCAAAAGCCACCAAGAGCTTGCCGAAGAAGGTCAAACTCATCGATATTTTCAGCGGCCCCGTGCAACTCAATGAGCAGGGAGAAGCTGAAATACCGCTGGCCATCCCCGACTTCAACGGCACCTTGCGCCTGATGGCCGTGGTGGCTGGTGGTGAGCGCTTTGGCGCCAAAGACGCCGAGATGACAGTCGCAGCACCGCTGATTGCCGAACTGGCGACACCGCGCTTCTTGTCCTTTGGTGACACAGCCATCGTCGCGCTGGATTTGCATAATCTCTCAGGTGCAGGACAAAACCTGAAAGTCAGCATCGATGGCGGCGAAGCCCTGAAACTGACTGAGGCAGAACGCAGCCTGAGCCTGAAAAACCAGGAAAAACAAACCCTGCGCTTTCCTATCGAAGCCAAGCCTTTTCCTGGTTTGCATACCATCACTGTCAACATCAGCGGCTCTGGCATCAAGATGGAAAGAAGCTTTGCGCTGACCGTGCAAGCGCCTACGCCACAAACCCAGATCACCAAACGCTTTACGGTAAAAGCCGGTGAATCGCTGGATATCAAAGAAGCAGACCTGGCAGGCTTGCACAAGGCATCGTTGCTGGCGCATATGGTGGTGTCGAACAAGGCACCTATCGATATCCGCGCTGCTATCCAGGGTTTGCTGACTTACCCGTACGGGTGTGCCGAGCAAACTACCAGTACTGCTTATCCACATGTATTCATTGATGAAGAAGCCGCCAAACGCTTTGGACTCAAGCCTTATACACGCGAGCAAAGGGTAGAAATGCTGGACAAGGCGATAGCCCGCCTGGCCACCATGCAGGCGCCCAATGGCGGTTTCAGCCTGTGGGGCAATGTGTCCGAGTATGAATACTGGTTGTCGGCCTATGTCACCGGCTTTTTGGTGGATGCACGCGAACAGGGTTTTGGTGTGCCAGATGCCATGTATAACAAGGCCCTGGACTTCCTCCTGCGCGGCTTGCAGGAAGGGGTGGCACGTCTTCCTGTCACTGCTCCTGCTGCACCCGCCTCGACAGCAACGGCATCCGCGACCAATGGCACTGGTTTGTGGGAAGAGAACCGTGTGCGTGACAATGGCCGCTTCAGTGTACTGGCGGCAGGTGCTTATGTCCTGTCACGCCAGAACAAGGCACCGCTGGCGACCTTGCGCCAGATGCATGATGCCCGCGGCAATGCGCAATCCGGCCTGGGCCTGATACAACTAGGCATCGCCTTGAAACAAATGGGTGACAAGGCACGCAGCGACGTGGCACTGGCAGACGGTATCAAGAAAGGCCGTGACAATGGTTACTGGTGGTATGACTATGGCAGCAACCTGCGCGACGCTGCCCTGTCCTATGCCCTGCTCGACAGACACCAGATCACGCTGGCTGGCCGCGACAACCTGATCGCTGTCATCGCCAGCGAGATGGAAAAACATCGCTACTACAGCACCCAGGAAAAACTCGCCTTGTTCCTGGTAGGCCGCACTTACAACACGGGTGAAACAGCGCCATGGACAGGCACTTTGGCGATTGCTGGCAAGACCGATGAATTGTCCGCCAAGGCCACGCTGTTCCGCGAATTGCAGGCCAGTGAATTGTCTGCCGGTGTCAAACTCAGCAATAACAGCAAAGACAATCTGTATGTGGAATTGTCCATGACCGGCAACCTGGTCAAGCTGCCACCTGCGAAGAACGACATCATAGAACTGAGCCGCAAGATGTATGCACCGGACGGGTCAGAAATTGGTAACCGTGCCTTGAAGGTAGGCGAAACCCTGATCATGCGCATCACAGCCCGCAGCCGCAACGCCATGGGCACAGGCATGATCGTCGACCGCATCCCGGCAGGCCTGGAAATCGAAAATACCAATATCGTCCAGGGTGAGCAAATGGGTGTTGTAACGATAGACAAACTGAACCCGGCCGAAGTCATGCAAGACCCACGCATCAAGCATGTCGAGTTCCGCGATGACAGGTTTGTGGCAGCTGTGCGCATGGACTGGAATGTACTGAACCTGTTCTACCGCGTGCGGGTAGTAACACCAGGTAAATTCGTCATACCGCCGCTGTATGCAGAGGATATGTACAGGCCGGATTTGTACGGGCAAGCGGGTGGGACGGATGTGTTGACTGTGGTGGAGAGTGGGAAGTAGTAGATATTGAGAGTCGTAGGTTGCGGTTGAACTGTAGGTTGGGCCGGGCCTCGCTAGGCTACGCTTCATCAGCCCAACACTGGGCCTTTGAATAGCGTATTCGTTCATTATGGTTAGACCTAAAACCACTCACACAGAGGCACCGAGACACAGAGGAAAAACGGAGAAACGCTCGTCTATGAACGGCAATTATAAAGACGTCGCTCCAGCGAAGGCTGGAGCCCAGCGGCGTTCGTTGCATTACCGTACTTCGACTAAAACGATTGCCCTTCGCAGATACCAGCCGGGTCTCGGCCCGGCGCCCGAATTCCTTTCTTTGCTTCGCCAAAGAAAGGAATCAAAGAAAGGCGACCGCAGACTTGCCCTTCGGGTGCTTGCGCTGCGCTCCAGCACAATTTGCGCATCACAAAAAATGGGAAAGCTTCGAAACTCGCTACGCTCAAACAACGAAGCTTTCTGATCCATTTTCTGTGAAGCACAAATTGCTACGTCCCAAGCGGTTGAAGATCAAGAGAAAAATCAAAGTCAAAAACAGCAGCAACACCAAAAACAAGATCAATTCGACCACCATCCACATTGCTCGTTTGCCGTCTATTTGATTTTTCCATATCCGAGATTAATAAAAAATTTCCATCGAATGACGCTCAATCTCAAGAAGTACGCCAACTTCACCTATCTGCGCAAAGCCTTGCTCACCCATAAAAAGAAATGGGCAGCAATCATCACCATCGCCCTGACCTTCATCATCGCCGACCTCTGTTTCCCCCTGCCCAAACCAGGTCGCGATTCCCCCTACGCCATGGTAGTCCTGGCCCGCGATGGCACACCCCTGCGCGCCTTCCCTGACAAAGACCACATCTGGCGTCACGCCATCAGCCTGCAAGAAGTCTCGCCCTACTATGTTGATGCATTGACGCAGTATGAAGACCGCGCATTCTGGTGGCATCCGGGTGTCAATCCACTGGCACTGACGCGGGCAGCATGGCAATGGCTGCACAATGGCAAGATCGTCTCCGGTGGTTCTACCATCACCATGCAGGTAGCGCGCATTATTGACCCTACGCCGCATACCGTGCGTGGCAAGCTCAAGCAGGTAGCGCGTGCGCTGCAACTGGAAGCGCATTATTCAAAGAAAGAAATCCTGACCCTGTACCTCAACTATGCGCCAATGGGCGGCGTGCTCGAAGGGGTGGAAGCAGCCAGTCGCGCCTATCTCGGCAAGCCTGCCAGCCGCCTCACGCATGCAGAAGCTGCACTGCTGACTGTGCTGCCGCAATTACCCTCCGTCTTGCGGCCAGACCGTTATCCACAACGTGCCCAAGTGGCGCGTGACAAGGTGATACGACGCATGGAGGGTAACTGGAGCGAGGACATCATTGCAGATGCCCTGACCGAGCCTGTGACAGCGCAAGTTGTGCGTGAACCCCTGCTGGCACCCTTGCTTGCGCTGCGTATGAAGCAACAGGTCAGGCGTACAAAAAGCCAGCAAACCGTCATCCAGACTACGGTTGAAACAGCAATTCAGCAAACGCTGGAAACCCTGCTGGCCGACCGCATACGGCAATTGCCACCGCATGTATCGATGGCCGCCATGGTGATGGACAATGCCACGTTCGAAGTGCTCGGCTATGCCGGTTCGGCAGACTTTAGCGACCGTGAAAGGTTCAGCGATGTCGACATGGTGCGGGCGGCGCGTTCGCCGGGTTCTGCTCTCAAGCCCTTTTTGTATGCTTTTGCACTTGATGAAGGCCTGATCCATTCAGAATCTTTATTATCAGATACGCCGCAATCTTTTTCTGGCTATCAGCCTGGCAATTTCCAGCAAAATTTCAGTGGCCCGGTGAGCGTGTCTGAGGCGCTGGTGAAATCCCTGAATGTGCCCGCGGTTGAAGTGCTGGAACAACTGGGCTCATCGAACTTTGTCTCTATGCTCAGGCGTGGTGGCTTGAAGCTGGAATTCCCGCGTGGCGCCACACCCAATCTCAGCGTCATTCTCGGCGGTGCTGGAGCCAAGCTCGAAGACATGGTCGGCGCTTATTCTTCACTAGCCCGCAAAGGCATGGCCGCCGTACCGCGCATGACACCTGTCGCGCCGCGCAAGGAACAAAGAATGATGAGTGAGGGCGCTGCCTTCATCGTACGCGACATACTGGAAACTGGCGGGCCAGTGGCACGCGCCGTCGAAGGCAATGGCAGTTACCGCGGTATCGCCTGGAAGACCGGTACCAGCTTTGGTTTCCGCGATGCCTGGGCAGTCGGCGTCAGCAACCGCTACACCATAGGTGTATGGGTAGGGCGGCCAGATGGCACACCCAATCCCGGCTTCTTTGGCGCGAATGTGGCCGCGCCCTTGCTGGTGGATATCTTCACCGCCATCCCCGATGGCCGCAGCCCGAGTCCGGGTACGCCACCTGTCACCGTCAGCCAGGAGAAAATCTGCTGGCCGCTTGGCACACGCGCCAGCGAGCAGCCAGAAAAGCTTTGTCCGCTACAACGCACGGCCTGGGTCTTGAATGGTGCAGCACCACCAAGCTTTGCTGACCGCCTGAAAACCGCCTCGCCTATATTCAGTTACTTTGTCGATAGCCAGAGCGGCTTGCGGGTAGCCCCCGAATGCAGCAAACGCCCTATGGATAAATTGCAGGCTGCACGCTGGCCCTCAGCCCTTGAACCCTGGCTGGATGCAGGACTGCGCAAGCTCGCCCTGCCACCCGCCTGGGCAACAGAATGTGCAGCGATCTACAATGCGGATGAAAGCATCAAGATAGTCGGCCTCAGCGATGGCGAAATCCTGCACAGGGCCAGCGGTAAGGAAGTACCCAAAGCCAGGCTGGAAATCCGTGGCTCACAGGCAGAAGTCAGCTGGATGGTGAATGGCCATCTGGTGGCAAACAAGCTGGCCAACCAGTCACAGATCATAGAATTTCCTGAGGCAGGGCGTTATGACATTACTGCCTTTGATGCTTATGGAAGATATGACAGGATCAGTGTGAGCGTGACAAGGTAAAGCTATGTAAAAAAGTGGCTATCTCCACTTTTCCTTCATAGTTTTTGCTTAAGATCTATCCTGTCACCAACACCCTTGAAAGGAAACAGGATGAAAAACTTATTAAACCTGGCCCGTGCCAGTATCTTCATGGCTGCATTAGGTGCCAGCCTGTTTGTTCATGCACAACCACCCGGCGGTGACCAGAAAAAGCCGCCTGAAGCTGGCAAGGATGACAGGCCACCGCGTGAACCACCACCACAAGCCTATGAAGATTGCAAAGGCAAGAAAGAAGGTGCCGTAGTGCAAATCACTACGCCACGCGAAGGCAAGATTTCTGCGACTTGCACCAATTCACCCAAGGGCCTGTTTGCCAAACCAGAGCGGCCACCACGTCCGCCAGAAGACAGGGACAATAATCCGCCACCCAGGAAATAAATTGTCACAATAAAATTTATCTTTGCACAGATAATTTCTATACGCTGCGGATTGCCAGAGTAGAATTTTCTCTTCTGGCACTCCTGCGTGCGATGGAATCAATATGAGTGAAGAAAAATTAGTCCCCGTTTTTATCCCGGCACTGGTCGCTATTCTTGTCAATGTAGAAGACAAGAAAGGCAGCCACTTAAGCTATGACGAAGTCATAGAAATCCGTGACAATGCCAGTGTCATCATGATGGAAAAACCCGATGCTAGCGAACTTGCCGGGTCACGCGGCTATGACGATATCGATCCAGAAAATTGCTGGTATGACTGGCAAATGTGCAGGAGAGATATGGGCCGTAAGCCTGATCTCGACCCCGGTATAAAAATCACCATGAGCAATTCAAACGATGCAAGCATGCAGCAAGCTTTTGCAGACGCCCAACAATCATTGCCACATTTCAGAAAGCTTATCCACAGGAATACTGAGGAAGAATTTTTCCCTCTGATCAAAACTAAATTTGTACTTGCCACTGGCAATATGTTTATGTGGTTGAGAGTGATTGAAACCAGCGATACTAGCTTCACAGGCGAGTTATTTGAAGTACCTGCAGAGTTGCGTGATTATGAAATTGGCGACACTTTCAATCTTGAGGATACAGCCATCATCGACTGGATGATCAATCACGATGGTGCCATGCATGGCGGCTATACCATCAGGGCGCACAGGGCAACGCTGGATGTGGAAGAGCAAGCGAAGCTGGATAAGCATTTGGGTGTCGTCCATTATCTGTGAAAACCATAATTCACTTCACGAGCAAAACTGGACAAACAGTTTCGCCATCTGCTATTGAGAATAGGTCCTTTGAATGCTTGTTGCGTGTAGGTGCGATTAGTGCAACGTAATCGCACGCATGTCTAATCCACAAATACTACTGGCCCTCTTAAAATCATGCTTGCGAGTATGCGTGGCTATTCGCAGCTACGCATGTAGAAAAATTGAAAAATCAATACCGAAACTATTGTTGAAACAAAGTTTGAATTCCGTCATTCCAGGTATACGTATCTAAAATCCAGCCTTTAGGTGTTTTATAGTAATAGAACGTCCATACAATTACGTGGAGCTCTCGCTTTTCGATGTATTGGTGTCGTATGATCGAATCGCCCATGTTGGTTTCTTTAATCAATTCATAGCCAACTGGCGCGCCATATCGTGAATCGTTTTTTTTCCGCTGTGACAGTGACTCAAGAGAACTGGTCAATATTTCCTTGCTTGGAATAGACATAAATTGTTCGATCACTTTAAAGGCATTTGCAGCGTCGCCCTTTGCAAGTTGCACCATGATTTTTTCAGATAACGGCTTAAGTTCGGCTTTTGATTTTAGTGTGTCGGCTTGGACAGAAAACGTCGCCAACAATATATAAATTCCGATAAGGGAACGAATCATATTTTCCTTGATACTCGTGAGTTGAATTGAGTGCATTATGCCTGCGTAGGTGCGATTAGTGCAACGTAATCGCACGCATACCAGAGGCTGAAAAATATCAATGACCACCTTAAAATGAAGCGTGCGAATACGCAAGGCTATGCACCTCTAAATGGTCCATGCTGTGGATACCTCAAATAGTAATTATCAAACTCTGCTACTTCATGCAAAACAAAGCCATGAACAAGGTAAAAACGGTTGGCACCACTGTAACGCAAGGCACCAACATGGATGATCTTTCCGAGTTCGTCGGCTTCTGCCAGTACTAGTTCAATGACCGCACTGCCGAGACCGCGTTGCTGAAAATCCGGATGCAGGTAAAGGTGGTCAAGTAAGAGATCATTGTCCTGCGGACGCAGTACTACAAAACCGGCGAGCAAGTCATGCAGTTTGATGAGCCTGGTGAATTGGGCTGCAAAATTTTGTAGCAGGCGCTGCCGTGCTCTTTCTGCATCAAAGCGGCCTATGCGTTCAAGACTGGGGCGCATGGCGAGGACGCGCAGTTCAGCCAACTGCACGGCATCATTGATCGTACAAGCTTCAAGTTTTAAATTCATATCACGAACAATTTTGTACCAACAATTTCGCCATGTAGATAAACGCATTCTTACTCACTTTAGGCACATCCCACTTACCATCCACAGGTACGCGGCGTTGATGTGCAATGACCATATCCAGTCTGGGGATAACGAGCAAGTATTGTCCATGCAAACCCCAGGCCATGTAGGCGCCTTGCAGTGATGAACCAGCGGGTTCTTCGAGTACCCACCACATATAGCCATAAGCGACATGGCGGGCGGCTGTGCTGGCCGGGTGCATGTCGGATGAGGGGGTGTAGAGGCTGGTGGTCAGGCGCATCCAGTCTGCTGGTATCAACTGCCTGCCATTCCAGTTGCCTTCATGCAGGGCGAGCAGGCCTATGCGTGCCATGTCTCTGGTGGACAGGAGAAAGTGATAGGGCAGGTGGTTGGATTTGCTGCTGTCGCCAAATTTCTTTTGGGCACTGAGTTTGTAGTCTTGTAGTTGCAGGCTTTGTGCGATGTCTTCGTCAAACAGCTGATAGACACTTTTGTGGGTGGCGTTTTCCAGTGCAGTGCCGGCTGCATTAAAGTCCCAGTTGTTGTACAGAAAATAGCTGCCGGGTGTTTGCGTGCCACGCGCGGGTGCGTTGGCGAGATCATCGCCGCTATTGGCGGCGACATGGAACACACCTGAGCGTGCGGTCAGCAGGTCGCGCAGCCTGGCTTGTTTTTCTGTGGGCAAGAGGCCACCGACATCATCGATATTTGCGGCCTCCAGGGTCTGGTCGAGATTGATAGCTCCATTGGTGACGTATTTGCCATACAGCATGGACAGAATGCTTTTGCGCTGTGACTCTATGATGCCCGGTACTTCTACAGGGCCACGGCGGTACAGGATGCGGCCATCCTTGATGGCGAGCAGGGCTGTCGTAGCCTGTTTTTGCACATAGTTATCGAGCTCAGCCTGGCCCTGTTTGCATTGCGCCATGGTGCTGGCAGTGTCCTCCCATTCTTTGCCCGGGAAGACACTGGTGGCATTGGCCGCCAGTGCAAGGCCCATCAAGAGTATTGCCAGCAATTTGAATCTGTAAGCAAACATGGTCGTCCTTTTGCGTTAGCACAGCAATACTTGACCAGTTTACATGGAGTTGGTTCAGCTTCATGATGTATCTTACTATTGCGGATATTCCATAAAGGTACTGACCATGGCCCTGGTCGCCAGCCCATAGGCCTTGCCTATTTCTTGCAGAGCCTGGTCCATGGCTCTTGCCGGCGCTATCTCTGTCAGCCAGTTGTGTTCTTTTTTTATTCTGTCCAAGGCAGTTACACTAGCCACTGCATCCGGCAACAGTTGCAGGCCGTAGCGACTCTGTACTGCCTGCTTGCTGCTGGCATAAGTTTTCACTTGCGAACGGTAGGTGCGCGACCAGGCATCGGCATACAGGGCCAGGGCGATATCGTTGACGCCTGCGCTCAGCGGTAACGCGATTTCTTCATGTGACCAGAAACGCAGCCAGTTGCCTGTGATGGTCGTGGCATGGGCAAAACGCATTTTGAATTGCTGGCTGTCATGGGTGGATAAGTAATCTTTTATCCCCAGCTCAGAGGCCAGCGCAGTGGCACGCTCGTGACCGGCAATAGAGGCGACCAGCGCCAACGATGCGGGTAGGGAAGCTGTCACGCCTGTCGTAGTGATGATCTTGCCATCAGCGAGGTAACGCTGGTTGCGCACCCAGGTCGTGCCGGGGAATTGTTTTTGCAGGCTGTCCATGGAATACCAGAAACCCACTGCACGGCGCTGCTCCAGCAAACCCGCATGCGCCAATACCCAGACGCCGTCGCAGATACCAACGATGACTGCACCTTTGGCAGCCTGGGCCCTGACCCAGTTTTGCAGTACCGCAGCCTGCACATTATGCACAGCCGGGACGATGACATAGTCCGCCCCTTGTGGATAAGTCTGGTCAAATCCTGCCATTGTCGTCTCCGCCTGCATTGTGAGCGCGGGATAGAGATTGACCACGCCGCTGCCGGTTGCCACGGACAAGACTTGCGCGGCACCTGAAGCCTTGAGTACGGCATAAGGCACGACAAAATCGGTCAGCTCTGTCATTTCATTATCGGCGACCACGGCAACGACAGGCTGTGTGCGACCAAAACGTGGCTGATAGTCAGGTAAAGGCGTGGACAGGGTATCTGCAATAGCCAGGGAAAAACTCAGGGCCAGGAACAGGAAGAGCAGGATTTTTGTTTTCATCAGTACTCCGGGGATTTATCCACAGGCACACTATAATCATCAATATCTTGGCCGTAGTGCCAATCTTGTCGCAAATTCTGCCATGAATAAGCATACCCGCACTATCGTCTTCATTACCCTGGATGGTGTACAAAGCCTGGACCTGAGTGGCCCCATGGAAGTGTTTGCCGTGGCCAACCTGCACAGGCCGCCAGGCATGCCTGCCTACCGCCTGATCGTCGCCAGCCCGCATGGTGGTGTCATCACCACCCACGCTGGGCTGGAAATACATGGCGTATGCGCACTCAGGGATTTGCCAGCAGAGATTGATACCATCATTGTTACCAGTGGCAGTGAAGCCGCCATGCGCGAAGCTGCGGCGGAGAATATCCTGCTGCTCTGCTTGCAGGCACGCAGTAAAAATACCCGTCGCATCGCCAGCGTTTGCGTAGGTACACTGGTGCTGGCTGCTGCCGGTCTGCTCAATGGCCGCCGCGCCACCACCCACTGGAATAGCTGCGCGCTGCTGCAAAAGCTGTTTCCTGAGGTGAAGCTTGATGCCGATGCGATCTACACCGCCGACGGCCCCATCTATACGTCAGCAGGGGTCACGGCTGGCATAGACCTGTGCCTGTCGCTGCTGGAAGCTGATGGTGGCCCGGCACTGAGCCTGGCGGTCGCGCGTGAGCTGGTGTTGTACATGCGTCGCGCCGGTGGGCAATCGCAATACAGCCACACCCTGCAAAGCCAGGTCTCATCGCAAAACCAGAGCAACCCGCGCCTGCAACAATTACTCAGCGAAATACGGGCACAACCCAGGGGTGACTTGCGTACCCCTGCACTGGCGGCGCGGGTGCATATGAGTGAGCGAAATTTCTCGCGCATCTTCCAGCAAGAAACTGGCAGCACACCGGCACGCTTTGTCGATGCTGCCCGACTGGAATTTGCCAAGAATTTACTGATCACGACCAGTTGGCCTCTGGCCAGGATTGCCGACCATTCAGGTTATAACAGCCTCGATACCCTGCACCGCAGTTTCATGAAGCATCTGGGGACGACGCCTGGATTTTTCAGGGACAGGTTTGGCAGTGCGGCTTGATATCCATCCACGTCGCACCCAAACTACATCTGCTTGAACAAGTGCAGATAAGCACGGCTGACGAGTAATTCTTCGGGCCGCTCTTTGAGCTTGAGCAGAGTGCGGCCACGAAAGTCACGCGTGGTGCCTGCTATGTGTTTGACGGCGACTATCGTGCCGCGATGTATTTGCCAAAAGCGGCTGCTGTCGAGACCATCCAGCAATTCTCTCAGCGGCATGCGTATCAGTGACTCATGCGTGGTTGTGAAGACAGAGACGTATTTGTCATTCGCCTCGAAATAAATCACCTCATCGATGGAAATCAGCCGGATGTCATTGCCATGTGCGGCGCGTATCCAGTCCAGGCGCCCCGGTGTGGTGGCCGGATTCGTCGCTGTCATGGATGTCATGACGGACATCAGCCTGGCAAGTACATCTGCAGCAGGTGCTGTACCGTCTGCGTCTGCCGCAGCGAGCTGGCGCTTGAGTTTTTCTACACAACGGTCCAGCCTTTCCCTGGTCGGTGGCTTGAGCAGATAATCGACAGCCTCGCGCTCGAAGGCATCTACCGCATACTGGTGGTAAGCGGTCACAAAAACCACCAGCGGTACAGCCTTTGCAGCTTGCAATTGGCTGGCCAGTTCCAGCCCGCTCATGCCCGGCATGCGGATATCCAGAAAGGCGATGGAAGGTGAGAGTTCGTTGATCCGGCGCAAGGCATCTGCACCATTGTAGGCCTCGGCGATAATCTTCAGCTCAGGCCAGAGCACTGCCAGCTCGGCTTTCAAAAAATGGACGAGGGTGACTTCATCGTCTGCTATGAGTGCGGTAGGCATGTTTTTATCGTGACCTAAATTCAGGTGTGCGTTGGAGTGGCAAAGGCAGATGCAGGCTCACGCTGACGCCGCCTGCGGCATTTTCCGTGATGTGCAGGCTGCCTTGTTTACCATACAGTGCTGCTATACGTTCACGCAAGTTAGCCAAGCCTACCCCGCCACCTGGCTTGCTGCTGGCAACCATCTGGAAACCCACACCGGTATCGCTGATGACAACATGCAGATGATCCATCTCTACGTGTGCCTTCAACAGAATTTCGCCGCCTTCAATTTTGGGTTCCAGGCCATGGCTGATGGCATTTTCGACGACAGGCTGCAAGAGCATGGGTGGGATGGACAGGCTGGCGGCATGGTCTGACAGTTCGATGCGGTAGCGCAGGCGTTCGCCCATGCGCAGCTTCATCAGCTCCAGATAAGCGCTGATCGTATCGATCTCGCTCTGCAGCAGGGTATCGCTGTCACGGCTGGCCGACAAGGTAGCGCGCAGGTAATCAATCAGGCGTTCCAACAGGAGACGGGCGCGCGCTGGATCAGGCTGTATCAGGCCGACCGCATTGGCCAGAGTGTTATACAGGAAATGTGGCTCTATTTGCGCCTGCAACATGCGTAGCTGCGCCTCAAGCGCACGGCGCTCGAACTCCAGGACACGCCGCTGTTCTGTCGCGATTCTTTCCTTGTCCAGCAACTCGCGCTCGCGTATCAGATAGGCGAACAACAGCACGCAAGAAACCAGCATGGAAACGACGGCAAAGTTAAAAATGACGCTGGGCTTGAAAAAATTCACATGCAGTGCTGCCGGATTGATGAGTATGACAGCAAGAAAATAGCCAACAAAAACACCGCAGCTAGGCACAACCGTGTAATAGGCTGCCCACTTCCAGCCACGTATATTCTCTAGCCCTGGCCCAAGCAAAAAAGAGCTGAGCGCGAACAAGACATGGATGGAATAGGAAATCGACATAGCGATGACAAGATTATTCCATAGCTGCGCAAAAAACCGTTCTCGCGACAGGTTATATGCGTACAGGGCAAAAAAGAACAGGGCGAAACCCAGGCCCAGTATGAAGGTATACACCAAGTCGCGCAGTATGCCCGGCTGCCAGCGACGGAAGAAAGGAATCAATGCAAGAGGATGGTCGCTGGCCTTGTGGATGCCGGGTGAACTGTTTATTGGGTTGGCTGGGTTGGCTGGATTGACAGGCGCTTGTTTCATCATGACAGTCTAAACAGGTGGACAGGGGCTGGCAAGCTAGCCCCTGTTTCAGGACAGCCTCACGCCGCCAAAAAATTACCATGAAAGCATAATGGTGCGGCATAGGGCAGGCGTGCGCGGGCCAGTGGGCCTTGTGACAAATGCGCACCATCAAAGACGTTAAGCACCGTCTGCGCATTTTTCACATGGTAAGCCACGCCCAGCAGCCATACCCCTTTAGCCCTCACCTTGGGCACGGGGATGTGTTCTTCGACTACCCAACCCTGACCATAGTTGTATCTGTCCTGGCGGCCCGTTTCCATATCGATGCTGGCTATGCCTGTCATGCCAAATTCTGATGACTTGTCGCCAGTCGTCACGAAGAGCTGGCGGTTACGCATGCCCATCTCGATCGGTGATACGCGGGGAAATTCTGTCGCGCTCATCAGTTTTTCGCTGCGTGCCGTTCCCTGGTTCAAATCCAGCGTGATGAGCACCGTATCAGCATTTTGCAGTTTCCCGGTGTCGCCACGCATGATGCTACCCAGGCCCCTGAGGCTGCTGTCGTCTGCCGCCATGCTGGCATCCAGCCGTACGGTATTGCCTTCGTCCCAGCCATTACCGGAGTGAAAGACCATGCCTGCGGGCATTTCTATGATGCGGCGCAGGCTGAAATCTGCACGATCTACCACCACCGCACGCATTGGGCGCTGGCCATTCCAGACATGCGAGCCCAGATAGCTCTGGTCCGGTGAATTACGCAAATCAAACGGTGGCACCAGGAAGATCATGTACTTTGCCGTTAACACGAAATCATGCACCATGGGTAATTGCGGTACATTGACCATGCCGAACTTGCCCAGGCTGCCATCGGCATCGATGCGCCATAACAGCAATTTGTTGGCACCCGGTGCCACACCAAAATTCCACAGCACACCATCTGGCGAAATCCTTGGATGAGCAGAAAATGGCATGGCAGCCAGATCATCGCGCCAAGTCTTGATACCCTCGGTCGCCAGGCTGGCCGGATTGAGCTCTGTGGCCGAGCCGCCTTCCCACAACGCATACAGCTTGCCTGCATGCGGCACGGCATTGGTGTTGGCGGTATTGACCGTATCATTATTGCCTACTGGCCTGCGGCTGAAGCCGGTACCAAAGGCGGGATAGAGAAACTGCCCTGCGGCAGACTCTTCGACAAACTTTTTGGTACGCACGAAATGCGCCTGATGCCGTACCCGGCCATGCTCCATTTGCCACGCATGTACCATGCCATCGCCATCAAACCAGTGGCGATAGCGCTCATCACCGAGCTCAAAGCGCGCCGGGCCATTGCGGTAGAAAGTGCCGTTGAGACCGGCAGGCCAGCGGCCTTCGACAACTGCCGTACCACCCGGTATATCTGCGTCGTGGTTGCTGAGCACAGCAAGACGTTGGTGGGCCGGCAGGCTCGCCAGAAAGGCATCCCTGGTTTCATCTGCATATGCTCCGGCTGGCAGTACTACGGCTGGCAGCGCTGCCAATGCACCGCGCAGGAAATGACGCCTGTCCATGGCTCGCCCCTTAGCGCAGTTTGATGCTGATGAGCTTGCCAGCATCCGGCAATTGCACCAGCGACTGCGCAAAGCTGGGTGGCCCGTAGCTGCCCGCAGCATCATTGCTGAAGCCATAAGGCTCGACAGGCATGCCTATGGGATTGGTATCTAGCTTGCCATTGCTGTTCTCGTCCTGGAACACACTGAGAGCATAATCGCCAGGCGGTAAACCAGTAATGAGCAGTTTGACCTTGTCAGCCTGGGCGTCGGCAGCCGCTACCTTGTAAGGTTGTTTCAGGAAATTTTCTGACTTGTCATATACAGCGACCATGACCTTGCCTTTGGCGCTTTTGAGCCCAGTCACTTCTACTGTCAACTCTGCCCCCTGTGCCACGCCAGTCATTGCTAATACAACACCTGCCGCAAAAATAATAGATTGAAAAAAGTGTTTCACCGTCTGTCTCCCGTAGTTTGCATCGCCGCTTGCGATACCTGTATCTTGCCGCGCCTGAGGTAGGCTTGCCGGGGTATGCGACGAAGGCTGACCAAACGGGCGCGAATTGCTTATCAGGTTCGCGAACTGCTACAGAGCCAGGGGAACCATGTCTTTAGGAGCGGCTTTAGCCGCGAATGGCCGATACAGACAGAAATACGCGTTCGGCGTATTGTTCGCAGCTGAAGCCGCTCCTGCTGGGCATAGAAAATAGGGGCATCGTCAATCGACAGAAACCCATCCCCATCCCAACCTTCCCCTTGAAGGGAAAAGAGTAAAAAACCACAAAAACTCAAATCGACATATCCCGCAACATGCGAGAAGCCTCGCGATTCGCCAGCAACACACTGCCATCACGCATATGCAGGCGTAATTGTGATTGCTCGTCGGCTTTCATGGATTCGACAAAATCCAGGTTCACCAGCAGCGAGCGATGTATGCGTATGAAGCGCGCCGGGTCGAGGCGGGTTTCGAGTTCGGTGATGCCCAGCCTGACCAGGTGAGTCCGGTCACCGACGATGATGGCGGTGTATTTGGCATCGGCCTTCAGGTAGGCGATGTCGTTCACATTGACCGGGAAGATATGGCCACGGTCGCGCACCAGTATGCGCTCGAGCCTGCTGGTTTCACGGCCTGCGGCGAGATTCAGCGCATGTTCCATGGCTTGCATCGATGGCGGGGCATCCAGCAGGCGATCTACGGCTGCATCAAAGCGTTCACGGGTGAAGGGCTTGAGCAGGTAATCCACGGCATGCAGTTCAAAGGCTGTCACGGCATACTGGTCATAGGCGGTCGTGAAGACAATTTCTGGCAAATGGCTGAGGCGGCGCAAGACTTCAAGACCGGTCATTTCGGGCATTTGTATGTCCATGAAGACCACGTCAGGTTTCCGCAAATTGATTTGCGCGAGAGCCGTGACGCCATCGGCAGCTTCACCGATGAGGCTGAGTTCTGGCCTGTCGCTGACGGCATCGCGCAAGACTTCGCGGGCCAGGGGTTCATCTTCTGCAATGAACGCAGTTTTAATTTTACTCATGATTTGATTCGCTCAAGCGTCACATTGAGGAGATAGGAATGATCAAGCATATTTCAAAACCTTGCCCAGGTGCGGTATTTATGCTGAAGCTGGCGCGTTTGCCATATTCAAGGTGCAGGCGGCGCTCTACGGTTTTGACACCTATGCCGCTGGAGGCATGGACATCGGCCAGGTCCGCACCGGGGCCATCGTCCCTGATGGTGATTTCCAGCTCGCCATGCAGGGCCTTGAGCCTGGTTTTGATGAGCAGATTGCCAGGCTGGCTGCGCGGGTTGAAGGCATGCTTGATACTGTTTTCTACCAGCGGCTGTACGGTCAGCGGCGGGATGCCAAAGCCACCCGCCATTTCATCGAGTTGCCATTGCACATTGAGCCTGTGTCCGAGACGCAGGGCTTCCAGATTCAGGTAATCGCGGACGAAATTGAGTTCATCTTCGAGAGCGACATGGGTAGTGCCGTTTTTCTCGGTATCAAGCACATAGCGCAGCATGTCAGAAAAGCGGAACAATGCGGCCTCAGCCGCCTTGCCATCCTTGCGCATGAGGGCGATGATGGAATGCAGGGTATTGAACAGGAAATGTGGATTGAGTTTATTGCGCAAGCTGGCCAGCTCGGCCACCACCAGCAAACCCTGGGCCTGGGTCGCAGCCAGCACCTGTACGCGGCGCGCCTCGCTGGAACGCACCGAATGGAAAATAGCCGCCACCACGCCATACATCATGAGGCTGTACAGGAAAGGCCAGATATAGGCACTCAGGGGCCGGACGGCTTCGATTTCCTTGACGTGCACGATCATTTGCATGAAACCACTGACCAGATAGTGCCAGAAAAACCCGAATACCACCGACAACAGGATATGGGTAAACACGATACTCAGAGGCCGCAAACCCTTGCGCTCCATGAAGCCGGTCATGGGCCAGATAAACGCCAGGGTCAGGGCTGCAGGCAAGGTATTGATTTCTGAATACATCGCCAGTTGCAAATCAAACTGGCCTTTGGACAAGCCGTCAATCTGTATCGCGAAAGCGATCAGTATGGAATAGGCTATCCATGCCAGGGTATAAAAAAGCCACATGCGGCGCATCGTCATCCTTTCCATCAACCTGATGCAATGACAGGAGTATCCGGCAATTCTTGCCAGACTGCCACTGTCATGACACCAAATGAGGAATTAAGGAGCTTAAATGTACTTAAGGGCGCTTAAGGCGTTTCAGTGCATGCCTGCCTGTGATTAATCCTTCTCACGTTCCCAGTATTGCAGCGTGGCTGCCTTGTCATATCCCTCGCCCGCCAGCACCACACTGATGCGGTTGCTGTCCGGATAAACAATCACATCATGTGGATTACGCTCACCGATGACCAGGTAGCGGCATACCGCATCGGTATGATTGAACAGGCTGTGACCGACCTTTTGCCCGGCCGGGAATACCATGTAATCACCGGTTTTCATGAGGTAGGTCTGCTCGCCCATGCGCAGGGTCAGGCTGCCGTCCAGCATCATCAACTGCTCTTCTTCCAGATAATGATAATGGTTGGGGCAGGCAAGTTTGCCGGGTGCCAGTTCTTCCATGCACACACCTACGTGTTGGCAGCCGCCATATTGGCCTAGCTGGCGGTAACGTGAACCAAAACTCTGGCCGTGGGAATATTCATCCCAGGGCACATCTTCTACCGCAAACGGACGGGTCACCCCGTCTTCAGTGAGTGCGATGGCTTTTCTTTTCTCTGTCATACCAGCTTCCTAAGGAATATCAGGTGGCTATTGTTTGGTCGATGTCTATCTTGCCCATCTCCAGCAAGACTTCATGGGCAGAGCGGTAAGCGTCAATCGCCAGCGGCATGCCGCAATACACGCTGGCGTGTAATAGTACTTCTTGTATTTCTTTCATACTTGCGCCGTTATTGACGGCACCGCGTACATGGCCCTTGATCTCATGCGCACGCCCCATGGCTGTCAGCATCGACAGGGTGATCAGGCTGCGGGTTTTCAGATCCAGGCCATCGCGGCACCAGACTGTGCCCCAGGCATTGCGGGTAACGAACTCTTGTAGCGGTGCAGTAAAGGCATCGGTATTGCTGAATGCCTTTTCGACAAAGGCGTCACCCATGACTTGCTTGCGTATGTGCAGGCCATCGTCAAATTGCTGGTCGGTTTGGCGGTTCATTGTTTTTTAAACTCCATTGTTATCTTCCATGAAATGAATGCTAGCCAGATCAGTATGCAAGGTCAAAACAGCAATGTAGTTTGTTGTTTTTAGGCAGTCATATCTTTTTCAATAGAAAATATATTCATTTGGGCAACTTGTTGTGGAGCAGACTTGTTTTAAGGACATTTCCCCGTTACAGTTCATTACAGAAAACCTGCTATCTTTACCAAAGCCAGGATTTATTTGTTCTGCGCTGGGATTATGATGGATGTAAAACACAGTTGTCTGCGCTCAAGCTGATCTAAAGCTGATATGGCACTGGCAAACACTTATCCTGCAAGGCAGCTCCATGACATTGTTGAAACTGAAGATAGCAGCAGCGACCGCATCACTGGCTATTGTCGCAGGCACCTGTCTGCCAGCGCTGGCACTGGAAACTGGCAAACCCGCACCGGCATTCAGCGCTCAGGCTGGCAAAGGCAATGTACAACTGGCTGATTATCGCGGCAAAGTGGTTTATCTTGATTTTTGGGCATCCTGGTGCGGGCCGTGCAAGCAATCCTTCCCGTGGATGAATGCCATGCAAAGCAAATATGGCACACAGGGCTTGCAGGTAGTGGCGATCAACCTCGACAGCAACCCTGAGGAAGCACAGGAATTTCTGAAATCCACGCCTGGCAATTTTCAGATAGCCTATGACCCTAAAGGCATCATGCCGCGCCAATATGAAATCAAGGGCATGCCCAGCAGTGTACTGATAGACAGGGATGGCAAGATCATTTCGCAGCACGCAGGATTTAACGAAGCCAGCAAGGCAAAAATTGAACAGGCAATCATCAGCAGTTTGGGGAGTAAATGATGAAACAATTCATAAGCAGGAAACTTCTGGGCAAACTGGCCTTACTTGGCCTGGTTCTGTCCTTCAGCGCCTGCGGCAATATGCAACTGGTGCAGGCTGTGCAGCCCTGGGAAAAGGGCAAGCTGGCGAAAAAAGAAATGACGTTTGACCACGACCTGCTGGAAATCAAGTTCGCCGAACACACCTATTCGAGCAAGGAATCTGCCTTTGGCGGTGCAGGTGTTGGTGGTGGCGGCTGTGGTTGTAACTAATTAGGTTTTACGCAAAATCGCCCCAGCTACGTTGTAGCTCCGGCATCTAGCAAGATTCGGTACTAAAGTACTGTCTTCGTCGCTACGGTGTAGTCGGGGTTTCAGACAATATATTGTCTGCCGAGGAAACAAACATCCCTTGAAAGGGATGTTTCACAAAGCGGCAGCCTTGCTGGGACAATTTTGCGCGAGCCCTATCAATGAATAAATATGAGCATGATTAAGACCAGGAAAAAAGCATGAAACCAGTCAAGCCCATAACTCCTGACAATTTCGCCAGCACCTTGCTGGCCGCTGCACTGGCCTTGCCCATGATGCAGGCAGCACACGCAGAATCAGCGCCAGACAAAGGTCTCATCAGCCTCAAATTACTTGATTACAAAGACAGCCAGCCCGGTGAAGACCGCGTCAAGGTACAGGCCAGTGCGCTGAAGATCATGGCGCCCTTGTCCGACGAATGGTCGGTCGGCGCGACTTATGTGACGGACAGTATCTCCGGCGCCTCGCCAGCCTTCCATAGCTATGGCCTGGTCAAGCTCAGGGACTTTCGCCGTGCGCTGGATGCTGAAGTCACCCGCTATTTCGCGCACCATACCCTGACCCTGGGTGCCAGTGCATCGAGCGAATCCGATTATATTTCGCGTGGCATGTCACTGCAGGGCAGCCAGTTCAGTGAAGATAAAAATACCACCTGGACTGCGGGCCTGGGTTTTGCCAATGACACTGTCAGCGCCTCGACCGGCAAGGTGAGGGGTGAAAACAAGCAGGTGACTGACGCCCTGCTGGGTCTGACCCAGGTCATGAGCATGAATGACATTGTGCAGGTCAATTTTAGTCTCGCGCATGCCAAAGGCTATCTTTCTGATCCTTACAAGGCTTTTGACAAGCGCCCGGATGAGCGCAACAGCTATACACTGTTGACACGCTGGAACCACCATTTCGATGGCACAGGCGGCAGTGCGCGTATCAGCTACCGTTATTTTGGCGATAGCTGGAAGATCAGGTCGCATACCTTCAATCTGGAATATACCCAGCCTTTTGGCAAGGGCTGGAGCGTCACACCGCTTGTGCGTTTTTACAGCCAGAGCGCAGCCAGTTTTTATGTTGATGCGCAGCCGGACATCTATCCGTTTGCCCCCAACCCGCCAGATGGTGCCCAGAATTATTCTGAAGACCAGAGGGTATCCGCCTATGGCGCACGCACTGTGGGTATCAAGGTGGCCAAGCAGATCAATGAAGACTGGCAGGTCGATGTGAAATTTGAGCAATACCAGCAACGTGCCTCATACCGTCTGTTTGGCAGTGGCAGCACGGGCTTATTGCCGTTTGATGCCAAGACCATACAGCTTGGCTTGTCGCGGCAGTTTTAGTGAATGAATTTGGTTTTATGCAGATTTACCGTATCCCTTTCAAGGCCATGGCCAGCACCTGTGAAGTCGTTATCGCGGATACCGCTGAGCAGACTATGTTTGCCAAAGCACAGGAAGCGATTGCCGAAGTGCGCAGGATAGAGGTCAAGTATTCGCGTTACAGACCAGACAGCATAGTCTCGCGCATCAATGCCGAGGCAGGTAATGATGCCGTGGTCTGCGATCCAGAAACCGTGGCCCTGTTTGATTATGCCCAGGCCCTGCACCAGGCCAGTGATGGCTTGTTCGATATCACGGCAGGTATCTTGCGCCAGGCCTGGGATTTCAAGAGCCAGAGAGTACCAGCAGCAAATGAGTTACAGGCTTTATGCCAGCGCATAGGCTGGGAAAAGGTAGAAAGAACAAATAACAAGCTGAGACTGCCACAGGCAGGCATGGAAATCGATTTTGGTGGCTTTGGCAAAGAGTATGCGGCAGACCGGGCAGCGGCTGTGCTGGAAGCCGCAGGCGTCACGCATGGCTATGTGAACCTCGGTGGTGATATAAGGGTGCTTGGCCCCAAGCCGGATGGCCAACCCTGGGTCATGGGCATACAAGACCCGCGCCAGCAAGACAAGATCGCGGCCAGCATCCCTTTGACGGCAGGGGCGCTGGCAACCAGTGGTGATTATGAAAGATATTGTGAAGTGGGCGGGCAGCGTTATTGCCATATCCTTAACCCACATACAGGCATGCCGGTGAATCACTGGCGCAGCATCAGCGTGCTGGCGCCACTGGCGGCATTGGCTGGCAGTTGCACGACGATAGGCATGTTGAAACAAGCGGATGCGCTAGCGTATCTGCAGCAAACCGGACTGCGTTTTCTGGCAATTGACCAGCAAGGCATAGTACACACTCAGGCTGCGGCCTGAACCAAGAACTTGAGGAGTGCATCATGGCAACAATAGTTGGCGACGACGGCAATAACACCTGGACCGTCATTAATCCATCCACCTTTACGCTCGATGGCAAGGGCGGTGTCGACACGCTGATTCTGGGTACTTCCTTGCGTTCGGAGTACAAAATTACGCTAGCGGCAGACGGTTCTGTGCATGTCGATACGCTCTCTGGTGCCAGTGGCGAGTTGCATGCGACCCTGTTGAACATGGAAAGACTGGTCTTCAACAACGGCAAAGATGTTTTGGACCTGCTGAGCTTTTTTGGCGATACCACTCCACCGTCAGTGATCAGTTTCAGTCCGGCCACACTGGCCAATGGTGTAGCAACCAATAGCGACATCGTCTTGACCTTCAGTGAAACAGTGAAGGCCGGCAGCGGCACCGTCAGCCTCATGAATGCCGATGGTAGTGTGGTTGCCACCTACGATATTGCACAAAGCAATAATGTTACGGTCAGCGGCAATACTGTCACCATCAACCCCACCAATGACCTGAATAATGGCAGCACTTACAAGCTGAACATACCTTCTGGTGCGATCAAGGACGTGGCTGGCAATAACTTCATCGGTACCAGTAGTTATTCGTTCACTACGGTGGCCAAGGCTGTGCCAGGCGGCATTGTAGGCACGGCAGGCAATGACAACCTGAACGGAACGGCTGGTAACGACAGTTTCAACGGCCTGGCCGGGAATGACTTCATCAATGGTGGAGCTGGCCTGGATACCGCCATTTATGCAGGCAAACGGGCTGACTTCATCATTAGCACAGCAGGTGCCAATTTTACTGTGCAGGATAAAACCGGGGCGGAGGGCACGGATACTGTCAGCCAGGTAGAACGTTTGCAATTTGCCGACATGTCGGTCGCGCTGGATATCAATAGCACGGCTGGCGTGGCTTACCGCATTTATCAGGCGGCCTTCAACCGCACGCCGGATTTACCAGGCCTGGGTTACTGGATAGGGCAGATGGACAAGGGGTCAACCCTGAACCAAGTTGCTGCCAGCTTCGTCATTTCAGCGGAGTTCAAGCAATTGTATGGAGCGAATATCTCTGACAATGCCTTCCTGACAGCTCTGTACAGCAATGTGCTGCACCGGGCACCGGACCAGGCAGGCTTTGATTATTGGAATGGGCAGGTCAGCAAGGGCATGACAAGAGCCGACATACTCGCCAGCTTTAGCGAGAGTACAGAAAATCAGGTACAGGTAGTGGCCAAGATACAGAACGGTATAGATTTCATCCCGTTTGGTTAGAAACATTCATGCGGATGCTAGAGTCAGCAGCATCCGCATGTGAATAATTCTGGACTTATCAACAGCAATTAAGATCAACCACAATCTATCAACGCGTGTAAACAGCCTTGATATCTTGGGCAAAATGCGCCAGCAAGTTATTGCGCTTGAGCTTCAGGGTAGGCGTGATCAGGGTGTTTTCGACCGTCCACGGTTCCAGCGTCAAAATCGCCGCGCGTGGTTGAGCGTAGTAGGGAAAGTTCTTCGTCAACGCCTTGATACGCTGCACGACCACTTTTTGGGCCTGTGGTGACCTAAGGCTGGCAGCATCGTCAGGGTTTAAGCCCAGCGAGCTGGACAATTCCAGCCAGTAAGCACGGCTCAGCACGACAGCGCAGGCAATGAACGGTGAGTTCTCACCAAATGCATAAGCCTGCTCAAACACCACGTCATTCATGATCGCCAGTTCCAGATCAACCGGGGCGATTTTTTCACCTGTCGAGGTGACGATGATTTCTTTCACACGGCCCAGGATACGCACCCGGCCATCAATTATCGACGCCTGGTCTCCAGTACGCAACCAGCCATCGATAAAGGTCTTGGCGGTATCTTCTTCCCGCTTCCAGTAACCGCGCATGACATTCGGGCCACGTACCTGCAATTCTGCATTCTCGCCTATACGCACTTCTACATTTTCAACAGCGCGGCCGACGGTGGCCGGATCATTATCATCCGGCGCATTAAAGGAAACCACAGGGGCAGTCTCGGTCATGCCATAACCCTGCACGATGGGTATGCCCAGGCCGAGGAAGCATTGCGAAATTGTTTGTGACAAGGCCGCACCACCACTGACAGCCACCCGCAAGCGCCCACCAAACTGGTTCTTGAGTTTGCTGGCAATCAAAGGTTCCAGCACCAGCCAGCGCAGGCTGTCGAACAAGGCTGTCATGCCATCGCCCTTGAGCAAACCCTGATTACGACTAAAACGGCGCCAGCCAGTGGCAATCGCCATATTAAACAAATTCGCCTGGAGTTTGGACGCCGACAGTTTGGTCTGGATCACGCCATACACACGCTCATAAATACGCGGCACAGAAATCAAGATCGTTGGCCGCACGTCCAGCAAGTCTTGCGGCAATTGCTTGACCGAGCGCGAGAAGGCAACGCAGGCACCTGCCGCCACTGGCAGGTAATAACCGGCAGTGCGCTCAAAGGTATGCGACAAGGGCAGGAAAGATAAAAACACATCAGTGATGACAGGCGACACCCTGTGGACAACTGCCTTGACGTTCGACACCACATTGGTATGCGTCAGCATGACACCCTTGGGTTTGCCGGTCGTGCCCGAGGTGTAGACCAGGGCTGCCAGGTCATCGGCTGCCGGGGCGTTTACAGTGGGCTGCAGATGCGCTGCGCTGGCCAGCCATTCATCGATTTGCATGACAGGAACACTGGCTGGCAAGGCTGCCGCCTCCAGCGTTTTTTCAAGAACAACAACCTGGCGCAAGGCGGGCAACTCCAGACCTACACCGGCAATTTCTTTCCATTGTCTGTCTGTCGCCGCGATCAAAAACGCGGCATCGCTGTCACTGAGGATATAGGCAATACTGGCCGGGTTATCCAGCGCATGCATGGGTACCGGCACAAAACCGCAAGCCTGCACCGCCTGGTCCATGCAGACGGCATGCAAGCCATTCGGCAGCAGTATGGCAACACGCGAACCGTGCTCCAGCGCCAATGGCGACAGGGATTTGATAAAACCCTGCATGCGTCCCTGTGTCTGTTGCCATGAATAAGATATCCATTGGTTTTTTAGCTCGTCAAATTGCCGGTAGGCTTCTGCATCAGGGGTTTGTGCAACCCGCCAGGCAAATAATTCTGCCAGGGTTTGCACTGTGGATAAGTCTGGGGATATGGTTGTTTGCGCAGAGATAGACATGAAATACTGGAGAAATTGAACAAGCTAGCGGCAAGCTTCCACCGGACCCGGTGAACACTTTTAATTTTTCGAAATTAAACGAAAATGCCTGCTAAAAACGACATTATGCAACAAATTGGAAAAGGGATTATTGCGGGAGCACAAAACGCCCGATTCAGAACTACGCCGCCAACTTGAAGAAAAACGCTATGCCGCCTGTAAAAACCCAAAACAGCACAGTCGTCGCCAGGTCACGCGATATCTGCAAATCAATTTTATGCAAAAGCAGCGCAGCCACAAGCCTGGCACCGCATTAAAGATTTGCCGTTTTCTGCGGCACATGCATGGCAAACCCAGTCGTAGTCAAGGGGCTTTTTCATCATTGCTGTCTTTTAAAAAAATGATCAATTCCACCAATAGGGTGCGCCATGCGCACCATCTGCTTGAATCACAAAGAAAAACCCGGTGCGCACGGCGCACCCTACTATAGAAGTCAGGCGATATCACCCCACATGGCAACATAGCGTTGTTTTAAGTTAGCTGGCAGCCATGGCCAGGCATGTTTCTTTTGCTTAAGAGGTAGTCCATAAAACAATTCTTCTACATCATATACATCAATATATTCTCTGCTTATCTCGTCGGCTGTTCTCAACAATTCGGACATTAGCAACAGATGCGACTGCACGACTTGCCGGTTATCTTCACGCATGGCCTGTGTAGTTAGCCTGGCGAACTCCCCCATCATCTCTGTCGTGCAAATGGCGATACTACGATGCCGCTTTGCAATGAGCATCATACGCCTCGCCACATCAGGAAATGTTCTCATGATATTCAGCAAAAGTTTTTTGACGCTGGGATGAATAGGCATAAATGTAGTGAAAGATAGTTGATGAATCGCTGCACAGAAGATCGGTCTGGTTTTCATTGCCGATTATAATAAAGCCCTTGTCCGCCCATCTACTTAGGAGTATTCATGTTAGGCACACAAGACCTTGTCCAGTTTATCATCGCCGGTATTTTGCTCAATATCGCCCCCGGGCCCGATTCCATCCTCATCATGACACGCAGCGCAACGCAGGGCTGGCGTGCTGGCTCAGCAGCAGCTATGGGCATAGGTACGGGTACGCTGGTGCACATCATGGCTGCGGCGCTGGGTTTGTCGGCTTTGCTCGCTACTTCTGCAACGGCTTTCACTATTGTCAAACTGGCTGGTGCGGCTTATCTTTTATATATAGGTACGTCCATGCTGTTAAGCAGGGCAAAATCTGCTGAAGCGAATACGGAGTCTACAGCTAGCCTGCCGGTACTCAGCCATCGAAAGATTTTCATGCAGGGCTTTCTGACGAATATCCTGAACCCGAAAGTCGCGATTTTCTTTTTGGCTTTTGTGCCGCAATTTATTGCCGCCGATGCCAGCAACAAGCCACTGGCCTTGATCGTCCTGGGTTGCATCTTCAATTTTAATGGCATGTTGTGGTGCCACTTCCTCGCTATCTCGACTGCATTTGCGAGACAGCGCATGCGTGTCAATCAGGCTGTCACGCTGTGGCTGAACCGTTTCATTGGTGTGATGTTTGTTTCTTTCGGTATTAAGCTGGCGTTATCGGGCAAGCATTGATGGGGAATCTGGCACGTAAATGAAAACATGCCGCGTCTACAAAGAATGCGGCATGTATGCCAGGCTCATAAAGAGTCTGAAGAGTATCAGTGATGAAATGCCTGCTGAATAGTTATTTAATCGGCAGACAACTGGTATTTTTAACTTCTTCCATCACTGCATAGGTATGCGTTTCGCGCACGCCGTTCAATTGCAGCAGTGATTTACCAAGAAAGTCGCGGTAGGCATTCATGTCTTTGACACGCGCCTTGACGAGGTAGTCGAAGCCACCGGCCACCATATGGCATTCCAACACTTCAGGGATGGCTTGTACGCCACGCCGGAAAGCGTCGAACACGTCTGGTGTCGTGCGGTCGAGCACAACTTCTATGAAAACCAACAGGGCCACATCGAGCAGATGCGGATTGAGCTGGGCTGTGTATCCTAGTATGTAGCCGGACTCTTGCAGCTTGCGCACGCGTTCCAGGCAGGCAGCAGGGGAAAGATTTACCCTTGTTGCCAATTCTACATTACTGATACGGCCATCGTTTTGCAATTCGGCCAGAATTCTTTTACTGATTTTGTCGAGCATAAGAAGTCAAAAATCGTCAGTGTGGTGGTTAATAATATTCGGCATAATTTTCTCACAAAATAGAAAATTTCGATATATGTTCTGATTTCCAGAATTAATCCTCGAAGAGCATCTATACAATGAAATCATATTTGTTTTGATTATTTTTATATGATTGTGATGACTGTGCCAACTAATAACACGCCTTTTTCTGCCCTGCAAGCAGAGCTGCTCCCTCCTGCCAGCCCCCTCAGGACTGCCATAACTGAAGCATACCGCCGATCAGAACCAGATGCTGTGCAATGGCTGCTCGGTAATGTAAATGCGCATGAGGACCAGCAAAAGAGTGTTGCAGAACTGGCACACCGCCTGGTCACCAATGTCCGCCAGCAACGTACCCGTGCTTCCGGCGTTGATGCCCTGATGCATGAATTTTCTTTGTCGTCCGAAGAAGGGGTGGCCCTGATGTGCCTGGCCGAGGCCTTGTTGCGCATCCCCGATCACCAGACGGCTGATCGCCTGATTGCCGACAAGATCAGCAAAGGCGACTGGCGCAAGCACTTGGGTGAATCGCCTTCATTGTTCGTCAATGCCGCCACCTGGGGCTTGCTGGTAACTGGCAAGCTGGTCAGCACGAATAGCGAACAAAGCCTGGGCTCTGCCCTGACACGCCTGATCGCTAAGGGTGGCGAACCGTTGATACGCAAAGGCGTTGATATGGCCATGCGCATGCTGGGCAACCAGTTCGTCACCGGCCAAACTATAGAAGAAGCCCTGAAAAACAGCCAGGACAATGAAAAACGCGGCTACCGCTATTCTTATGACATGCTTGGTGAAGCGGCGCTGACAGGCAAGGATGCGGCCTTCTATTACAAAGCCTATGAAACCGCGATCCATGCGATAGGCAAGGCCTCGAATGGTCGTGGCATTAAAAATGGCCCTGGTATTTCAGTCAAACTGTCTGCCCTGCACCCGCGTTATTCACGCGCTCAGCGTGAGCGCACGATGAGTGAATTGCTGCCCTTGCTGAAAAAATTGCTGTTGCTGGCCAAACAATACAATATCGGCCTGAATATCGATGCAGAAGAAACCGACAGGCTGGAATTGTCGTTGGATCTGATGGAAGCACTGGCTTTTGATACCGACCTCAAGGGTTTTGAAGGTATAGGTTTTGTCGTACAGGGCTATCAAAAACGCTGCCCCTTCGTCATCGATTATCTGGTTGATCTGGCTCGCCGCAGTGGCAGCAAGTTCATGATACGCCTGGTCAAGGGAGCGTATTGGGATGCAGAAATCAAGCGTTCGCAAGTCGATGGCATGAGTGGTTTCCCGGTGTACACCCGCAAGGTGTATACCGATCTGTCTTACCTGGCTTGCGCACAAAAACTGCTGGCTGCGACTGATGTGATTTATCCACAGTTTGCCACGCACAATGCCCTGACTTTGTCGACCATCTATACCTGGGCACAAAAAGCCGGTATCACTGATTATGAATTCCAGTGTCTGCACGGTATGGGTGAGACCTTGTATGACCAGGTCGTTGGCAAAGACAAGCTGGACAAGCCTTGCCGTATCTATGCACCGGTGGGCTCTCACCAGACTTTACTAGCCTACCTGGTGCGCCGTCTGCTGGAAAACGGTGCGAACTCTTCCTTCGTCAACCAGATTGTTGATGAAAATGTGTCGATAGAATCCATGCTGGCTGACCCTATCGCCGTTTCGCGTGAACTGGGTGGAGCACCACATGCAGTCATTGCCTTGCCCAAGGATTTGTTTGGCAAGGAAAGAAAAAATTCTTCTGGCCTGGATTTTTCCAATGAGCTGGAACTGCAAAAAATAAGCGCCCACTTTGCTGAGAGCAGCCAACACACCCTGATCGCAGCACCTATCCTCCACGGCCAGGTATCTGCTACCCAGGCACGCCCTGTGAATAACCCGGCTAACCAGCTTGATATCGTTGGCGAGGTCATCGAAGCCGATGCCCAGGATGTGCAAACAGCCCTGCATGCAGCAGAACAATATGCCATGGACTGGCAAACCACAGCCCCGGTAGAACGTGCCGCCGCCCTGAAAAAAGCCGCCGATTTGCTGGAAGCGCAAACCCTGGATTTCATGGCGCTGGCAATACGCGAAGCCGGTAAATCCCTGCCAAATGCACTGGCAGAAGTACGCGAAGCTGTCGATTTTTTGCGCTATTACGCAGTCCAGGTAGAAAGCTTGCCAAATACCCAGGCCTTGGGGCCGGTCGTCTGTATCAGCCCATGGAATTTCCCGCTGGCCATCTTCATTGGTGAAGTCAGTGCCGCGCTGGCGGCCGGTAACGTCGTGCTGGCCAAACCGGCTGAGCAAACCCCGCTGATTGCCTATCGCGCCATACAGCTTATGCATGAAGCTGGCGTGCCGCGTGGTGCCCTGCAATTCTTGCCAGGCACGGGAGAAGTCGTTGGTGCGCAGTTGGTGGCTGATCACCGCGTCAAGGGTGTGATCTTTACAGGCTCTACTGAAGTCGCACAAATCATCAACCGCACGCTGGCGAAACGTGCTGTGGCTGAAGGCATCGATATCCCGCTGATTGCAGAAACAGGTGGCCAGAATGCCATGATCGTTGACAGCAGCGCCTTGCCCGAGCAAGTCGTCAATGATGTCTTGTCCTCAGCTTTTGACAGTGCCGGCCAGCGTTGCTCTGCCCTGCGCGTACTGTGCCTGCAAGAAGATATCGCCGACAAGACCATAGAAATGCTGCACGGTGCCATGCAGGAATTGCGCATAGGCCAGACTGACCGCCTGGCCATTGATATCGGCCCAGTCATCGATGCCGAAGCACAAAACAACCTGATGAGCCATATCAATAGCATGCGTGGCAAGGCCAAGTCTTTTTACACTCTTGATCTGGCACCTGCCTGCCGCGCTGGTACTTTTGTGGCACCAACAGTCATAGAAATTGCCAATCTCGACGACCTGAAAAAAGAAGTATTTGGCCCGGTACTGCACGTTTTGCGTTACAAGCGTAATGATTTGCCCGCATTGATAGACCAGATCAATGGCACCGGTTTTGGTTTAACCCTGGGTATCCATACCCGCATTGATGAAACCATTGATTTCATCATCTCCCGCGCTCATGTCGGCAATATCTATGTGAACCGCAATATCGTCGGTGCAGTAGTGGGTGTACAACCATTTGGTGGTGAAGGTAAATCCGGTACCGGCCCCAAAGCTGGCGGCCCGCTGTACCTGAAGCGCCTGCAACGCACACCCGTCACTGGTCTGGGTGGACATACCGTGTATGAACGCCAGTCACCACCTGCCCTCGAAGCCTTGCTGGTCTGGGCGCAAAAACAGGGTCACCAAAAAATCGCGGAGCTGGGTGAACACTATGCCCACAACAGCCCTTACAAAGTGACCCAGGTCTTGCCTGGCCCAACTGGCGAGCGCAACACCCTGTCATTTGCGCCGCGTGGCCGCATCTTTTGCGCGGCAACTACAGTCCATTGCATCATCAACCAATTGGCGGCAACACTGGCCACTGGCAACCTGCCTGTCTTGCCTGCACAAACCCTGGCTATCCTGCCTGCGGGCTTGCCAGCCGAAGTCAGCAAGCTCATCATCGCTGCTGAAGCAGAACAATGCGGTGCACAACTGGCATTGGTGGAAGGTGGCTTGTTGTCGCATTACAAGCTGTTGTTTGCCGGTCTGGATGACGCCATCGTCTCCGTTGTAGAAACCCAGGACCATGCAGAAATACCATTGTGGCGTCTGATGGCTGAACGGGCACTCTGTGTGAATACCACCGCTGCGGGTGGCAATGCGAGTTTGATGACACTGGCGACCTGATCGTTTTCTATACTGTTGCCGTAAAGAAAAAGCTTCTGATCTTCAGGAGCTTTTTTTATCTGCAGTGCCAATAAAATCCGTGGGTGTCAGCATGGTGACCTGACGGAAGGCACATGAAAATGAAGCGGTACTGGCAAACCCTAATTCTGCAGCCACCTGCGCAATCGCTACTCCCCGGGCTAGTCTGTCCATCGCCAGCACGATACGCGCCCGTTGCCGCCAAAGTTTGAAAGTGAGCCCGGTTTCGGCCTGGAACACACGGCTCAAGGTGCGCACTGAGGTGGCGGCGCGTGAGGCTATTTCATTCACACTCAATTGATTACGACGGTCGCCAAAAGCGACATTGGCAATGCGCTGCCCAACGGCGCTCGTGGGCAAGGGAATAAACGTAGGTGCATGTGCTGTTTCAGTCAGTTCGTGCAGCATTAAGCGGACGACAAGTTCGCTCTTGCCCGCTGTAGCATTGCTTGCAAAAGCGGTATCAAGCAGGGTGCGCATGAGTGGGGTTATCCGCAATGCAAATGCCCGCTCCAGGGGTATTGGCGGAGCCCAGGCTTTTAAGATCGATGGCTCCCAGTACACCATCCAGAGTTCGGCATCCGTCAGCACCTCGACATGGTGCTCAACCCCTGCCGGTATCCACACCGCAAGCTGGCTGGGCACAAGCCAGCGTCCCTCTCCTGTATGTACTTGTACCATCCCCGAGGCGGCAAAAGTCAGTTGCGCCTGCCCGTGGGAATGCATGGGTTCACCGCCGCCCTGCAATTTGACGCCACGGTGAAGACTAAAAGATGCTTGCTGCACATTGGCCTTTCAGCGATGCATGCTGGCATCACATCGTAAAGACCTTAGCCTATCATGGCTGCACCAAGCGGGAACAAATTGAGAACAAATTAAGAACAAATTGAGCTGAGGAATAAAATATGAGCGAAAACATCAGAGAAAAAATGAGCGCAATTGTGATCAATGAATATGGTGACAATGGTGTGGTGAATTGTCTCGCTATTGATCGCCCTGAAGTTGGAGATGGCGAGGTTTTGGTGAAAGTGCATGCAGCCGGTATTAATCCGGTAGATTGGAAAATCCGGGATGGCGCGGGTGAGCGTATGGGCATGACTTTGCCCATTCATCTGGGCAGCGAATTGAGTGGCACTATAGTAAAGCTGGGCCATGGCGTCACCAGCCTGAAGAAAGGAGATGCGGTTTACGGCATCGTCAAATCTGGCGCTTTTGCTGACTATGCCGTGGTCAAGGCAGCCGATATGGTCATTAAACCTGAGCAGCTGGATTTCATTCATGCTGCGGCCGTTCCTCTTGCGTCCCTGACTGCATGGCAGGCGATATTCGATCTGGCGAAACTCGCCAGCGGCCAACGCCTATTGATCACGGGTGGTTCTGGCGGTGTCGGTTCCATGGCGATCCAGCTTGCCAAGGATGCAGGCGCGCATGTCACTGCAATGGCTTCGCAGCGCAACGAGAAATTTGTACGCAGCCTGGGTGCGGATGTTTTTATCGACTACACTGCACAGCCATTTGAACAGGTCGTGCGGAACATCGATGTGGTTTTCGACACCGTTGGTGGTGATACTTTTAAGCGGGCATTTTCGACGCTTAAAAAAGGAGGTTTTTTAGTAACCTCGGTAGCCTTCCCTAAGGACGAGGGCTTGCAACATGGTGTAGGCGTAGCGCGTGTACAGTGCAAGCCCGACCCGGGACAACTTGAGTCCATCAGCAAATTGCTTGCAGCGGGTCAATTAAAGGCATATGTAGAGACCGTTTTGCCACTCGCCAAAGTCAAGGAAGCTTTTGAACTTTCCGCGCGCGGACGTACCCGCGGTAAAATTGTACTAGACCTTAATGCGTGATACATATTCCCATGAGCAAACTCCGGACTCCTCCTATTTCTTCAAGAAAGCGGCCCCAACAAAGTCGCTCGGCTGATCTGGTCGCGACCATACTGGAAGCGGCCCTCCAGGTTTTGCAGCGGGAAGGCGCACAAAAATTTACTACGGCGCGGGTTGCAGAAAGAGCGGGCGTCAGCGTAGGCTCTGTGTATCAGTATTTCCCCAACAAGGCGGCCATTCTGTTTCGCCTGCAAAGTGATGAATGGCGGCAGACTGGCGGCATGTTGCGCGAAATATTACAGGATACCCAACAAGTACCGCAGCAGCGCTTGCGTAGCCTGGTCCATGCTTTCATTCGTTCAGAATGTGAAGAAGCGCAGATGCGCAATGCCTTGACCGATATCGCCCCGCAGTATAACGATGATCCTGAAGCACAGGAAGCATGGCAATACTGGGACCAGACCGTGCAGGTATTTATTGAGGAATTGCTGCCCACGGCAACAGCAGCAACACGTTCCATCGTTGAAGAACTGATTTCCACCACCCTCAGCAGTGCCGGTGAACATGTATCGTCAAATGGCTATCCTGCCGACAGGATAGATGACTATGCAGACGCCATGGCAGATATGTTTGGTGTTTACCTGAGCAGTATTAAAAGTAAAAAGGAAATTGATCAGGCTTCATGAAAGCCTGATCAATTGATGTAGTACCGATGTTGTGGGGTGCGCCATGCGCACCGGCTTTTATTTTTGCAAATATCGAGAATGGTGCAAATAGTGCGAATAGTGCGCATGGCGCACCCTACAAAATTTAAACACCTATGCACTTGCAGATGCTTTACCCAACAATCGCACAGCCACCAGTAAAGACAAAGCAACTGCCACGCTGGCTGCCAGGAAAACAGCATCAATTCCCCAATGCCCGGCGATAAGACCTGCCAGTGGACTGACTATGCCCAGCGACATATCAAGAAAAGCGACATAGGCACCCATGGCAACACTACGGCTTTGCGGTGGAGCACGGCGTGCAGCTTCTACACCAAAACCGGGGAAGGCCAGTGAGTAGCCAAAGCCTGTCAGGGCAACGCCTATGTAAGCCATGCTGGCCGTATCAGCCCACCAGATCAGCAGTAGCCCTGCAGCTTCTATCACGACATTGACGAATGCGACTCTGGCACCACCGAGCTTGTCTGGCAAGTGACCAAATAATATCCTGGCACCGATGAAAGTCACCCCAAAGAAGGTAAATGCAAGCGAGGAATTGCCCCAGTTTTTCGCCGCAAACAACAAGGCAGAAAAAGCCGTGATCACACCAAAACCTATGCTGGCCAGAGCCAGGCCGAGGCCGGGTACCATGACGGTACTCAATACCTTGTAAAAAGGCATGCGGGTAGTCGCTGTCGGTGGGATGGCAGGTATATATAAAGCGACCAGTAACGCCACTACCGGCATACAGATAGTCGCAATGCCTATGCCGGCAAATCCCCATTGCGCATGGATGGCCACACCTGCCGGTGCACCGAAGGCAAATGCACCGTAGATCGCGATGCCTACCCAGGCCATGACCTTGCCTGCATTTTGCGGCCCGACCAGGCCTATGCCCCAGCCCAGGGCTCCGGTGACCATCAGGCTCTCACCTATGGCCAGCAAGACACGGCCAGCCAACAATATCCATACCGAGACCACCGGTGTAGTAATAAAGGGCAGTGATGCCAGATACACCAGACCTGAGCTGGCAATAATCACGGCGCCCGTGAGTACTGCCCGTTTGGTACCGCGCATGTCAGCAAAATTGCCAGCCCAGGCGCGTGACAGCAGGGCGACGGTAAATTGTGCACCGATGAGCAGGCCTACGACCAGGGTACTCATGCCCAGGCTGTTATGCAGGTATAAGGGCAATACAGGCAGCTGCATACCCATGGTCAGAAAGCCGATAAAAATAGCCAGTGTCAGGGGCAGCAATTTCAGAAAAACACTGCCACCAGCGGCTATGGGTACTGCAGACAATGGTGGCGAAGATTGAGAAGATAAAGACATAAAAAAACTCCAGACATAATCGTGTGATTGATGCTGGATATGATAAAAGTCTTCATCCTGGTCGGATAGTCGCGTAATAAGGACAGCATGAAACTGTCTTGCAAGCCAGACAGGACATGGCTTTGGGAGTTTTTCAGATTCTTATTTTTCAACAGGTGACGCAAAGTATTCGCGTTTTAAACAGCAATGCAGACAGTTGTTGCCTGTATTTAAAAATTCAATGTGAGGCGATTACTCGTTGTCTTCAGATAAATAATTTTCTCATTAGAATCTGGAGCAAATAATAGGCTGTGGATAAGTTTGGTAATTTAAATTTAACGCTATTTGGACACTGTGCCTGGAGCGGGTATTTATAGTTTCTGTTTTAATTCTACCGTTTCAATCGCATCACATAAAGAATCTGCATGGCCAGTTTTTTTGAATTTCTGTGCAAGGATTGCGCAATTGGTGTTGATCGATGCAGAACCTAGCAGTTGTGACAGGCAGTGTGTCAATTTTGCAGCAGTCAAACGTGACATGCGCAGAAAATCACCTGCACCCATTTTTTTTACACGCGCAGCATTATCGAACTGGTCAAAAGCCAGTGGTGTCAGCAATTGGGGTATGCCTGCTCTTAGCGCTTCTGCCGTCGTACCTATGCCGCCATGGTGTATCAGGGCTGATGCACGCGGCAAGATGCTGCGCAGTGGCAGATAACTTTGCCAGAGTATGTCAGCCGGGAGAGCAGATGCGATCTGTTCGCGGTGAGTACTCAGGAATATCGCCCGGAGACCCAGTTTTTGCACTGCCTGCTGTGCACATTCAAAATAATGACTGGCCTGTATATTCCCTGAACCTGGGGTAAAGATGACAGGTGCAAGCCCTGAGGCCAGAAATTCTTCGAGTTCTGGGGATAAGTCTGTAGCCGGGCAGCTGTCATAGAGCTGGAATTCTCCCATGACCATTGCTACTGGCCAGTCTGGCTGTACTGCGGCAAACCAATCCGGGAAAAAACTGATACTCAGATCTGGTACTTCATACATATACGGTGCGAGGCTGGTAATCGGTGGCAGATTTCTGGCCAGCCTGGCCTGATTGATCATCGGCACAGCTACCGGATCAATAAAATGTTTATCTGCATAAGTCCAGAGCCAGTGACGCATCCATACCGGTAACCAGCGCGGTATGAATAAATCACCCATGACCAGTGGATCATGCACCGTTCTTAAATTGGATGGCGCCAGATAAGCCGCGACGATGGGAATATCCGGACGGAAGCTGCGGACCAGGTCTGCTGCTGCCAGACCCAGAGGGTGGCTGATCAATACACATTCCTGATCTGAGGGCAAGATAGCAAAGTAATCAGGTATTTCTGTAAATACGCATTTGCATGAGGCAAGTACCACGGCCATGCCTGTGCGTGTATTCCACATATCTGGATTACGCAAGGCAGCCTCATAGTCTTCTTGCCTGCCCAGTACTTCATAGGCAATCCCGGCCATCTCTGCATGCCTGGCATGTACCGGGGACACAAGCATGGTGACTCTGTGTCCGCGTCTCTGCATTTCAGTAGCCAGGCTCAGGAAAGGGAAGATATCCCCAAGCGTGCCCATACCCAGGAAAATAAAGTGCCTGGTGTCAGTCATTGCGCCCTTGCTTGCGCTGTTTTATTTCTGTCAGCAAGGGGACATTTCATAAAAATCATTAAAATCCACTAATTTTTTCTATTTTCTTTTATGTTCATCTAAAACATAAGCAAATTCTACGTCAATTTATTTACTTTTTTCCAGCTCACGGAATTCTTCTGCCATTTTTTTGGACGCTTCCATCATTTTGTCCATCATGGGAGTAATCACTTTTTGCATTGCTGCCATGCTTTGCTGCACGATGACTGGAATTTTGCTGACATAAGCTTTGCCTGCCGGGGATCTGTAGAAAACAGCTATCCCATCGACTTCTTCCTGACTCAGGGAATTTGAATAGATTTCAATAAAAATCGGTTCGAGTTTTTCCCAGGTCATTTCTGCCTTGTGGATATCTATGACTTTATCCCGGAACTTATCCAGGACTTTTTGCTGGTCAGCATTGATCGTCTGGTCTTTCATGACCGTTTTCATCATGTTTTTCATGACGGCATCCATCTGTGCCTCTGTACTTTTCAGGATTTGCTGACTATTCGTCAATACCAGCAATTCCTTGACTGATGCTTCAGTCGGTTTTTCTGCATGGGCAGCAGAGCAAGCCAGCACGGCTGAAAATAGTAAACCTGACCATAGTTTCATGGTGTTTTGTCCCTGAGGATTGAATGAGTAACGGATTCTACGACAGTTTTTTGCTTTTGTTTTTTTGCTTTTTTTGAGCTGTGGATACCTTTAACTTGAATAACTTTATATAAAAATAGTAGTAGTTGTTAACGCAGGCATGTTGCTGTGGATAAGTCAGTAAACATCCACAGGATCAAGAGTTTAGGTAAATGATAAGGCGGTGATAAAAGTCTGTATATCCACAGGACAAAATCTGAACAGTAAACGTGCAGATCAGTGAATTCAAAGTTACGCACAATGGATGCAGTGGATATCAGCTGACTTATCCACAAATTTTTTTTAAAAAATGTTGTTTTTCAACGTTAATTTTCAATAAAAGGCTGATTTATAGTTTTGTAGGGAAGAATTTTAGGGAAAAAGGATATCTATGATCTCTTGCAAAGACACGAGATGCGTTTTTTGCAGCAAGGTAGTTTTCAAAAACTTGAATTTGTCTGTCATTGAAAAAATGTAATGTTTATTTTTTTGGAAGTCAGCATTTTTTATGAAAATTGAATGCTGCTGACCAGGCGCATTTTTTAAATATCAAATTTGTTAATCAATCGTTTTTATTTGCATCAAAAGCAGATATTCAGTAAAAATTTCCAGAATTTTCCGACCAGGGTTTAATTAAATAATTAGTTTATATATACATAGTAATAGTAGTTAACGTCGCGATTTTTTGTGGATAAGTCTTAATTTGTCCATAGAAACAAGTACTTAGTTCATGTATAGATGTACTGATAAGTCCTGTATGAAAAAAGGATGGTTTTGGGATAAGAAAACCATCCGCCAGACTTTTCATGGTTTTGCACAGTTCGTCCTGTGGATATGCATAGGCTTATCCACAGGAGAAACATGGATGTTTTTATATTTTTTAATTTAAATTCTGTCCGCTTTTTTCAGTATTGCTGGCGCAAAAGTAGTGAGTAAACGGGTAAATAGCGCAGCACTTTGCACAGCAGTTGTGGATAAATGGCGGTTGTAGATCGCGGTATATTCCAGTTGGGGAATGCCACCGCGTGCCCGTTTGAACTGGCTGGCACCTGAGCTGTAATGCAGTTTCAGCTTCTTGTCTCTGGCTGTTTTGAGTAATAAAGCCATCAAGCGCCGGTATAAACCCAGCTCTTTGGGCAGGCTGGTGTCGTATCCTATCAAGGGCGTAGTCAGCCAGCCATTCTCCTGATGGGTATAAATACCAAGCACACCGACCAGACGGCCTTGCCAGCGCAGGACATGCATTTCCAGGAATTGGGTTTCCAGGCAAAGCGCAAAGAAAGCAGCAGTGAAGTCGGGATTAAGATAAGAGTGTTTATCGATGAAGAGCTGGCGATAAAGCTGTTGCAATGCAGCTACATCCTGCATTTGCAGTTGTTCATGTGTCAGTACTTCTACTTCAGGATGGTCCAGCAGGCGGGCATCCTGTTTCACATGATTGTGTTTCCAGACGCTGCCTTGTTGCGGGTCGCAGAGGTAGATCATGCGGCTGGGGAGTAATTGCCAGCCGGTAGCGAGCAGGCTGGCAGCCAGTTCAGGGTTTACCTGTGGACAGATATTGCGCATCATCAGCGGGCGCTGTGGATAAGTGCTTGTTAGCTTATCGGTAGGTTGACTGATATCATCTGCTGACCAGTCTGCGTACAAATTGGTGGAAACCAGGTGATTGGCAATAATCGCTGCCTGGTCCAGTTTACTGGCTTTGAACAGGGCAGAAAGTGGGCCAAGGAGGGGACAGCTGAGTAGTTTGATCGCTTGTGCCTTGGCTGGACTTGCGCCGCGCAGCAGCTCCTGGCGTGGATAACGCAACCAGGTTGAACGTGGACTGGCGACATAACTTTCTTGCCAGTTGCTGCTGTCCAGCAAACTCACGGGCTGGCTTTGTCCGGCAATTTCTATGGCCTGGATATCGCAAGTGGCATTGTGCAGCCAGTGCCGGCCACCGCGCGAACGCGCAGTCAGCAGCCACAGGGCATCTGCCACCACGCGTGGCGGTAAAGAGGTATGCAATTTGCTGATTACATCTTGGTGTACAGGTGCATGCCGCCATAGATGGCAGAGCGATCAGTAGCATACAGGGCGCGGTTATGGGGAACATCGGTATGCCAGGCGGCCAGTATGTCTGCCGGTAACTTGGTGTCGAGTGGTGAATCGCTGCCACCTGTGCGGAATACCACCTTTGCTCCAGGCGCAGCAGTGCGGGTTACTTCTTGCCAAAGTCCGGTCAGTTGTTGCTGGTCCATCCAGTCCTGTGCATCAAGGAAGAGATAGGCATCCATGGATGCACGCGGCTGGCTGCGCAAAAAATCAGTCAGGGTTTGATGATGTGGATGCAGCCTGTCTATATTGCGGCGCAGGGTGTGGAAATGCTTTTGCTGCAAATACAGGGGCAGGGCAGCCTGTTTTTTGGTGTCATAACGACGGCCAAATGCCTGTTGGGCAAAACAATTTTCTGCCAGAGGGAAATCACAGGCCAGATGACGCATTCTCTCTTTGAACAAGAGATGCAGGCCGTTTTTAGCTTCGTGCTTCAGTTCAGCGAATTGAGACGGTGGTATGCCCAGGCTATACAAGGCCAGCGGCTGGCTGGCGATCAGACGGAACAAGCGGGTATCAAATACCGGGGCAACGTATTGTTCGAATAATTGCGCCTGTTCCTGCAGGTTGTTTGCCTGCATGAGCTTGCTCATGTCACCACCCATCATGCGCACAAAGAAATGCGCAAAGCCGATGAAGTTACCCAGCAAGCCATGTTGATATGCTTGATTGGTAAAATAATGGTAGCGCGGTTTGCCCGACAAAGAGCGACTTTCCCAGAAATTGCTCGCATCTTCTGACAATTGCCTGCGTATATGACGCTTATAACGTTTCAGGTTGTCTGGCTTGTCGGCATGACCGAGAAATGCCAGCACCGCATCATAATCGGGCAAATGCCTGATAGCAGTTTGCTTGATATTGAGCATGGCCAGGTGGGCAGCATTCAAATCCACTGCATGTACTGCAGCAGGTTCAGCAGATAAATAAGCCAGGGCATTGCAGCCGCCCGAAGAAATGGTCAGGATATTTGCACCAGGCTTGAGCTGCAGGGCATCCAGATCAGCTTGTGGATCTTCCCAGATCTGGGTATACACGAGGCGGCTGAACCAGTGGGCAAACAATTTGTCTGCCAGGCCCTTGCGGCCGGACGTGGTGGAATTGAAAACGGCACTGTCTATCAGGGCTTTGCTGGACATGCTAGTCTCCGCTTATGTTTTGGATAAGGGAGACTTTAGGATGTCGAGGTGACAGGTTGGTGACAGATTGATGAAGATTATGTGAAAACCGTATAAGAAAACCACAAAAAAAGCATGAACCCGGAAGTATCATGCTTTTTCACAGTATCGACAGTTGGCCGAGAAGGGGACGGTTCAGCTACCCCGCTCTGTGGATAAGCGGCGGCGCCTGGCTTTGATGAACATCAGTAACTGATAAGCAAAATACAATGAAGCCAGCACAGGCATGGAGGCGACCAGTATCCACAAGCCACCTGCCAGGGGGACCGGGCCTGACCATACCAGAATAGGTACGTCGGGTTTATTGCTTTTCTGTATAGCAGTTTGCTTGGGTGTATCTATCTGTACACCAGAATTTTGCTTGGGCAAATCTTCTGGTGCAACGACGAAC
This sequence comes from Undibacterium sp. Ji42W, assembly GCF_049340405.1. Lineage (NCBI taxonomy): Bacteria > Pseudomonadati > Pseudomonadota > Betaproteobacteria > Burkholderiales > Oxalobacteraceae > Undibacterium > Undibacterium sp. Ji42W. The sequence goes on along the minus strand of NZ_JBMPOV010000013.1, from coordinate 76,934 downwards.
ACCGCCTGCGTACTTGGCGCTGCTTTGGCTGGGGCAGGAGTATTGCCAGTCGCAGTAGCAAGAACAGGGGAAGCTGGCAATGCGGTCAGCATCTGCAATGCCAGTATCAGGACATACTTGAGTTTCATTGATGCAATCAGTCGAAATGCGATGTAGTTTTAGCTATGATGGGCTTTAATTTTTCTCGGCGAACTTTTTTAGATTACTTAAGCCAGCTTCAAAATCGGGACCCACCATTTTATCCATAAATGGGGCAAATAGCTTCATCATGAAATTTCCTTCACTGCTGCCTTCCATTTTCCAGGTGACTTTAGTGCCATCAGGCTGGGCTTCGAGCAGGAAACTGCCTGTAGATGGTTTGCCCATGCCTTCAAAATGCAGCTGATAATCAATTTCACGGAAAGGGCTGGCATGGCTGAGTTTCATGCCGCCATTGCCTTGTGAAGCACTTTTCCATTCCCAGGCGGCATTCGTGCCTGATTCAGGGCCAGAAAATTCCATTTTCATATCCGGGTCGCGCTGGTTCCAGACTGACCAGTTCTTCCATTGCCTGGGCGTGGCGATCAGGGGGAATATCTTGGCCGGAGTGGAATGTATCTGGATGCTGCGGCTCACCTTGTAGTCATTTGGCAATGAATAGGCGATTGCCAGTATCAGGGCAATCGCAGCGGTCAGTATGCCGCCAGACCATTTAATGATTTTCATTTTTTCTCTCTTTTAGTAATGTGGATATCTTGTTGCTGGATTATCTTACTTTTCCTATGGCGATTTCCCAGTTCTGCATCAGGCTGGCGGCTTCATCGCGGCGCATGAAGGGAGTAAATTGCGTCTCCATTTGCCACTGGTTCGCGCATTCTTCCATACTTTTATATATTCCAGCCCCCAAACCTGCCAGATAAGCAGCGCCCAGAGCAGTCGTTTCCGTAACTTTGGGGCGTATGACTGGTATGCCCAGCAAGTCTGCCTGAAATTGCAGCAGCATATTATTCGCTGCTGCGCCGCCATCGACACGTAGCTCCTTGATAGGGAAAACGGCATCCCTGACCATGGCTTGCAGCAGCGCGGTACTTTGAAAGGCAATCGATTCCAGCGCAGCGCGGGCGATATGCGCGACCGTGCTGCCGCGGCTCAGGCCCAGAATGGCGCCCTTGGCTGATGGCACCCAGTAAGGTGCGCCAAGGCCAGTGAAGGAAGGGACAAACACCACGCCGCCAGAATCTGGCACGGTGGCCGCCAGTTGTTCTACATCGGTCGAATGCTGTATGGCTTTCAGACCATCCCTGAGCCATTGCACGACAGCACCGCCGATGAAGACACTGCCCTCCAGTGCATATTGGGCATGAGAATCCGTCTGGCAAGCCGCCGTGCTGATCAGGCCGTTTTGCGAATCCGGACATTGATCACCGGTATGCATGAGCATGAAACAGCCCGTGCCATAGGTATTTTTTGCCATACCCGGTGTGAAGCAAGCCTGGCCAAACAAGGCGGCCTGCTGGTCACCGGCGATGCCGGCGATGGGAATGGATGCGCCCAGCAGCTTGCTATGCCCAAACTGGTAGCTGGATGGCAAGACTTCTGGCAGCAGCTTTTTGGGTATGTCAAACCAGCTCAGTAACTCTTCATCCCACTTGTTCTCGTGGATGTTGTAGAGCATGGTGCGGGAGGCATTGCTGACATCGGTGACATGCAGCGCGCCTTCACTGAGTTGCCAGGCCAGCCAGCTGTCGATAGTGCCACAAGCCAGTTCACCGGCATTTGCACGGCGGCGCGCGTCGGGAACATGATCAAGCAGCCACTTGAGTTTGGTGGCAGAAAAATAGGGGTCAAGTATCAGGCCAGTCTTGGCCTGTATGCGTGGCGCATAGCCTTGCTGGCGCAATTCATCGCAATAAGCTTCTGTGCGGCGGTCTTGCCAGACAATGGCATGGTACAGCGGCTGGCCAGTTTTCTTGTCCCATAACACCGTGGTTTCGCGCTGGTTGGTAATGCCAATGGCGGCGATGTCTTTTGCCTGCAAACCCGCTTTGCTCATGACTTGCTGGCAGGTGGCAAACTGGCTTTGCCAGATTTCCATCGCATCATGTTCTACCCAGCCTGGCTGCGGGAAAATCTGACGGAATTCCTGCTGGGCAGTGGCAATCAATTCACCCCCTTCGTTGAAGATGATGCTGCGCGAGCTGGAAGTCCCCTGGTCTAGTGCAAGCAGATATGTCATAAAAATTCCTGGTGCATCTGGCGCACATGTGCGGGTGCCAGAAAAATGCAGAATGAAAAATTTTCAGCCTGATGCTGACGTCTGGTTACAATTTTAGCCATTAGTAGAATGGCAAACAGGGTTGAATTTGATATAGTAGATTATTGATTTAATATTAAGCAAGAAAGGCAATTCTGTGGCGGGTTTACTCAATTTTTTTTTGATTTTACTGGTGCTCGTGTTTTTTGCTTTTGGCACCATGCGTCAGAGCCGCCGCCTGATCAACTTGTCTTTCTTTGCCATGGTCGCTGCCAGCCTGCTGGGCTGGTACCAATATATTTTCCCTGCTGGCCTTAGCCTGCTGTTTTATGCAGGAACCCTGGCAACGGTGCTGGCAATCTCGGTATTCTTTTATGCCATTTATTCTTATGAGTCTGTCTGGACAGACTTACAGGAAATCAAAGCCAGACAGTTGCCCTGAGGGCTTTACTCCCGCGACTACAGGGTTTTATCGCACTTCCAGCAATTCAATATCAAAGATCAGGTAGGCGTTCGGCGGTATCATGCCGTTGCCTGCGCCAGCAGCGCCATAGCCCAGTTCAGGCGGTATGATCAGGGTGCGCTTGCCACCTACCTTCATGCCTGCAACACCTTGTTCCCAGCCTTTGATGACGCGGCCCGAACCTATGGTGAAGGAGAAGGCCTGCTGGCCTACGGAACTGTCAAACTTGGTACCACGTTCCCTGCTGGCAAAAGGATCATGCAGCCAACCTGTGTAATGGACAAACACGGTATTGCCAGGCAGGGCTTCTTTGCCGCTGCCGACTTTTTCATCGATTTTAGTGAGCCTGCTAATGACCACGCTGTCAGCAGCTTGTGCCTGGACTGGTGTGATGGACAGGATGCCTGTGAACAGGCTGGTGGCGAGCAAGGTGGTAAGACAATGGTATTTCATAGAATTTTCCTTATAGATAAGACTTTTACTTCTAAAGACTTTTATTTCTGTTTGGCTGCCGCAAGTTTTTTCTCAAAAGCGACATCCAGTTTGCTGGCTTTTTTGGGCGCCTGTTTATACAGGTTGTTAACATAAACGACAAATTCATCCATTTCCATGGCATCGCTGACGCTGACAGGCAATTCGTCTGGTTGTTCCAGATTGGCCAAGGTGAGCGAAAAGCGGCCATCGGCGAGGCTGACCATGGAATAGGGAGCATTGTTGCTGCGTTCACGCAGGCGGTTGACAGCATAGGCGGCCTTGGTTGATCTGGCCATTATTTGACTCCGTATTTGCGCATGATTTTTTCCATGGTGCCGTCATTATCCAATTCTTTATTAATTTTGTTGTAGAGCTCTATGCGTTGTTTGTCCATGCGGATATTGCATAACATATTGAGCTCTACACTTTTCCATTTGATGGCACGCGCAATATCATTGGCAAAGCCTTGTTGCTGTGCAAGAAACATGCCGTGGGACTCTGAGACTATCCAGTAATTCAACCGACCATTCACTAGCAGGCGTGGATTGTCTTCATCCTGGCTGGCAAATTCAATTTTGTAGCCTTGTTCGCTGAGTTGCACACCTGTGGCTGCATTTTTGTAGGAGCCTATGGAATAAGCTTTGGCATCTTCAAAATTTTTCAGGATACGCATATCCATTTTGCGGCCATATAAAACCCAGTTGTCGTTGACCAGCGGGCCTACCCATTTATACAAATTCTCCCGGTCGGGAGTGCGGCGAAAACCAAACAAACAGGTATTGTCATCATTCAGCGTGGAATTTAAACCGCGGGCCAGGGACGTGCTGGTGATGCTGTAGTTATCACCTGCACGTTTGAGAATTTCCTGAATTTTTTCCGTCAGCGCGCCCTGGATTTCACCGGTTTTGATGTCGGTGTGCGTGAATGGTGCAAATTCCTGGATAAGCAGTTTGACCGTTTCCGCATGGCAAAGTGCAGGAACGGCAGCCAGAGATACCAGCAGACTGGATAGCAAGAATTTCACGGACGAAGTTTTCGAAATTGATAAGTGGTGGAAATATACCGCTGAATTTCCAATATAGGCAGATATTTTCCGGTTTTAAGCCGCTATGTGCGGCTGAGGAGACACTCTTGCAGACTTCTATACCCAGATCGTTTTCAATAAGGCAAAACTGGCAGCTATCATGGCTTCATGCTGGCGCTTTTCCTGGCAGATGAAACTCAGTTCTGTCGTGATACTGACAGCATCAGCGATGACCAGGCCATGTGCATGGGCTTCGCGTATCGCGATGGCATCCCGTATCAGGCTCAGGCCAACGCCAGACTTGACCAGATCCAGCATGCTCGGTTCCTGATCCACCAGGGCGACCTTGTTGGGGGCTACACCAAGCCCGGCAAAAATCTGGCTCAGCAGCCGGTGATGGGCAGACTCTGCCGGTGTCCACAGCCAGGGCAATCTGGCCAGGCTGGCCCAGTCCTGGCCAGCGACCCGGTTTCTCCAGCCCTTGGGTGCCACTACCCGGTAAGTAAATGGCGTCAGCACTTGGCTGTGGCAGGGCGTCTTGCCGTCATCTGGCGGCTGGCCAAGGTAAAACCCCACATCCAGCGTACCAGCACGGATTTGCTGCAAGACCGTACCTGACATGCCTTGCTGCAACTTTGTAGATAACTGTGGATAAGTCTCCACCAGACGCTTCAAAAAGATGCCCAGACGGGTGAACTCAGGGTCAAGTATCGTGCCTATCGCCAGCTCGCCAGAGATGGTGCTGTGCATACTATGTGCAGCCTGGCGAAATTCAGCCATGCTGGCAATGACTTTTTCGGCATAGGGCAGGAGTGTCGCGCCATCATTGCTCAGGCGCATACCGCTGGCGCTACGTGTGAATAAAACCAGCTGCAAGTTCTCTTGCAAGGACTTGATCTGCAGGCTGACCGCGGGCTGGGTCACATGCAATTGCTCTGCTGCCCGCGTCAGGTTGCCTTCTTTCGCCACGGCGACAAAGGCACGTAGTTGTATCAAGTCCATTATCAGTAATCCTTATATTGCTATTGATAATAACTCATTGGATTTAGCAGGGCGAGTGAATTAATCTCCTTGTCACCGCAGAAAAAATTTCACATTACCTCTAAGGTTTACTTATGACATCCGCAATAGCGCATTATATGAATGGCCAGGCCTATGTTTCTGCCAGTGGCCGCCAGCAAGATGTATTCAACCCTGCTACGGGCGAAGTGACGGGCAGTGTTGCCCTCGCCAGCCTTGAGGAAGTGCATGCTGTTATCGCCGCTGCCAAGGCTGCCGCACCTGCCTGGGCAGAAACTGCACCGTTAAAACGCGCCCGTGTGATGTTCAAGTTCAAGGAATTGCTGGACCAGCATCACAAGGAAATGGCAACCCTTATCACCCGTGAGCATGGCAAGGTCTTGTCGGATGCCATGGGCGAAGTTACACGCGGCATAGAAATCGTCGAATTTGCCTGCGGTATGCCGCAATTGCTGAAGTCGCAGTTCTCGGACAATATCGGTGGCGGCATAGACAATTACAACCTGCGCCAACCGCTGGGTGTGACGGCTGGCATCACGCCTTTCAACTTCCCCTTCATGGTCCCGATGTGGATGGCACCGCTGGCGATTGCGACTGGCAATACTTTCATCCTGAAGCCGTCTGAGCGTGATCCTTCCTGTTCCTTACTGATTGCCGAGCTGCTCAAAAAAGCCGGTTTGCCGGATGGTGTTTTCAACGTCGTGCAGGGCGATAAAGTGGCTGTTGATGCCTTGCTGCAGCACCCCGATGTCTCTGCGATTTCCTTCGTTGGCTCCACCCCTATCGCTGAATACATCTATAGCGAAGGCACCCGCATGGGCAAACGCGTGCAGGCTCTGGGCGGCGCAAAAAACCACCTGGTCGTCATGCCTGACGCCAACCTGGAACAGGCTGTCGATGCCCTGATGGGCGCAGCGTATGGATCTGCCGGTGAACGCTGCATGGCGATTTCGGTGGCTGTCGCGGTTGGCAATGTTGCCGACAAACTCGTTGAAGCTTTAGTGCCAAGAGTGGAGGCTTTGAAGATCAAGAACGGCATGGAAGCTGATGCAGAAATGGGCCCAGTCGTGACAGCCCAGCACAAGGCGAAAATTGAATCCTATATTGTCGAAGGTATCGCCGAAGGTGCGCAATTGCTGGTCGATGGTCGCGGCCTCAAAGTGCCTGGTCATGAGTCTGGTTTCTTTCTCGGCGGCTGCCTGTTTGACCATGTCAAAGAGGGCATGAAGATACATCGCGAAGAAATTTTTGGCCCGGTTTTGTGCGTAGTCCGCGTCCCTGATTTTGCCTCTGCAGTTGAGCTCATCAACCGTCATGAATTTGGTAATGGCGTATCTTTGTTTACCTCGGACGGCAATACGGCGCGCGAATTCTCACGCCGCATTCAGGTCGGCATGGTGGGCATTAACGTGCCTATCCCTGTGCCGATGGCATGGCATTCTTTTGGCGGCTGGAAGCGCTCTTTATTTGGCGATGTGCATGCCTATGGCGAAGAGGGCATACGTTTTTATACGCGGTATAAATCCATCATGCAGAGGTGGCCGGATAGCATAGATAAAGGGGCGGAGTTTACGATGCCGGTGGCGAAGTAGCGGCTGCGTGCTTGCTCCTTCTCCTTCAAGGAGAAGGTCGGGATGAGGATGGGGTTCTGTCGATAAACGGCAATCAGATTGTCGTCGCTCCTGCGCAGGCAGGAGCCCAGCGGCGTTCGTCGTTTATTAAAGCGATTGCCCTTCGTAGACACAAGCCGGGTCTCGGCCCGGCGCCCGAAATACTTTCTTTGCTTCGCCAAAGAAGTATTCAAAGAAAGGCGACCGCAGACTTGCCCTTCGGGTGCTTACGCTACGCTCCAGCATAATTTGTGCGTCACAAAAAATGGGAAAGCTTCGAAACTCGCTACGCTCAAACAACGAAGCTTTCTGATCCATTTTCCGTGAAGCACAAATTACATCGTCCCAAGCGGTTGAAGGTCAAAAGCAAGTCAAAAACAGCTGCAACATCAACGTCAATGCGACCTGAATTTAATTTGCGTTGAATTCTGTTAATTAACCGGGTTTTGGGGTTGCTGTTGTTTTTGAAGTTAGCAGTTCCGATGTGTCGACGCCATTTGTGCGGCACAGAAAATGGAAAAAGAAGGGCCGCTGTCTGAGCGTAGCGAGTTTCGGACCTTCCCATTTTTTGTACTGCACAAATGGGTACCCCGTAGGGGCGACGACGCCTCGGTCGCCTTCTTTTGCGTTCTTTTCTTGGCGAGACAAGAAAAGAAAAGAATGTAGCTGTCGGGCTACCCCCGACCTGCAATCGCAATACAGTGACAGAAGTGAGCAAATGAGTTAGCGTATAAACACGAAAATTGATGAAAGCCTGATTTACCTGTTTTCAACAACTCACTTAAATAAACCCGGAGCCCCAAATGTCCAGTCTGCAATCCCTCTGCCCTTACCCCATCATCCAGGCCCCCATGGCCGGTGGCGCCACCACCCCGGAACTGGTGGCCGCAGTGTCCAATGCAGGCGGCCTGGGCTCCCTCGCGGCTCCCTTGCTGACCCCGCTCGCCATCATAGAGCAGGCTGAACACATCAGAAGACTGACCGACAAACCATTCGCCATCAACCTGTTCGTACAAACCCGCCCACAAGTCGATTTTGCGGCACTCGAAGCAGCCAAGTTATTGCTGCAACCAGTTTGCCAGGAACTGGGCTGGGACAACTTGCCGACCCCAACCCGCTGGTGTGAAGACTTTGAAGCCCAGCTCGATGCCCTGATCACGGCCCGCCCTGCAGTGGCAAGTTTTACTTTTGATGTCTTGCACGGCAGCCAGTTGCAGCGTCTGCATGATGTGGGAATAAAGGTGGTGGGTACTGCCACCAACTTGCAGGAAGCCATCGTCTGGCAAGCCATGGGGGCAGATGCTGTGTGCCTGCAAGGGGTAGAGGCGGGTGGTCACCGAGGGACTTTCATCGGCGCACAAAAAGATTCGAGCCTGGGCCTGTTTGCCTTGCTGGACGCCTGCAGGCCGCACATGCAGGTGCCGGTTATTGCCGCTGGCGGCATCATGGATGGTCGGCAGATCAGGCAGGCCCTGCAGGCAGGTGCGCAGATGGTGCAGATGGGCACGGCATTCCTGACGACGAAGGAGTCAGCGATACACTCAGTTTACAAACAACGCCTGCTGGAAAGCCGCAGCGACACGACACGCCAGACCCGTGCTTTTTCTGGTCGTATTGCACGCGGTCTCGACAACCACTTCATGCAAACCATGGATGCGGTTGCGGATAAGGTACCTGCCTACCCCATACAGAATGCATTGACGGGCTCAATACGCGCAGCGGCAGGCAAGGCAGCGAATACTGAACTGATGTCGATGTGGGCCGGGCAGGGCATGGCAGCGACCAGAGACCTGAGCGCAGCAGAACTGATGACTGCATTGATTGCAGAAATGCAGGCTTAATAAACCACAAGGAAACGGTATGGAAGCAGCAGGACAGTTTGATTACATCGTCGTCGGTGCCGGTACAGCAGGCTGCGTGTTGGCGAACCGCCTCAGCAAGAATCCTGACAACAGGGTCTTGCTGATAGAGGCGGGTGGCAAGGATGATTATGTGTGGATACATATCCCTGTTGGGTATCTGTACTGTATCAATAATCCCCGCACAGACTGGATGTTCCGTACCGAGGCCGAGGCAGGCCTGAATGGTCGTAGCCTGATCTATCCGCGTGGCAAGGTGCTGGGTGGTAGCTCATCCATCAATGGCATGATCTACATGCGTGGCCAGGAAAGGGATTACCAGCAATGGGCAGAGCTGACGGGCGACGATAGCTGGCGCTGGGAGCATGTCTTGCCGCTATTCAAGAAGAGCGAAGACCACCACGGTGGAGATGCAGAATTCCATGGCAGGGGTGGTGAATGGCGGGTGGAAAAACAAAGGCTGTCATGGGAAATCCTGGATGCTTTCCGCAATGCAGCAGCCGAAGTCGGCATCCCTAAAAGCGATGACTTTAACCGTGGCAACAATGAAGGTTGCGGCTATTTTGATGTCAATCAAAAACGTGGCGTGCGCTGGAACGCTGCCAAGGCTTTTTTGAAACCGGCGGCTGACCGTGCCAATCTGACCATTATGACCGGTTGCCAGGTGCAAAAGCTGGTCATCAAGAATGACGAACAAGGCAAGCGTTGCACAGGCGTGGAATTCATTGGTGGTGGCCGCAGCTGGTTTGCCGAGTCCATGAAAGAAACCGTGCTGGCCGCAGGAGCAATAGGCTCGCCACATATTTTGCAATTGTCCGGCATCGGTGATGCGGCACATTTGCAACAGGCTGGAGTTGATGTTGTGCATGAACTACCTGGCGTTGGCAGCAACTTGCAAGACCATTTACAGATACGTTCTGCATTCAAGATTACTGGTGCTAAAACGCTCAACAAGATGGCCAACAGCCTCATAGGCAAGGCACGCATAGGGCTGGAATATGCGATGTTCCAGAGTGGCCCGATGTCAATGGCACCGTCACAACTGGGCGCATTTACCCGCTCGGATGCCAACCAGGCGACACCTAATCTGCAATACCATGTGCAGCCCTTGTCGCTGGAAAAATTTGGTGACCCCCTGCATGATTTCCCGGCGTTCACGGCCAGTGTCTGCAATCTGCGCCCTACTTCGCGTGGCCATGTGCGCATTGCCAGCAATGACGCGGCGGCTGCACCGAAAATCGTGCCCAACTACCTGACGACGGTTGAAGACCGCAAGATCGCTGCCGACTCACTTACCCTTACACGCAAAATCATTGCCGCACCTTCCTTGCAAAAATACCAGCCAGAAGAAATGAAGCCTGGTGTACAGTTCCAGACGGAAGAAGAACTGGCCAGAGCTGCAGGGGATATAGGTACGACGATTTTCCACCCGGTAGGCACCTGCAAGATGGGGCGTGCAGATGATGCCCAGGCGGTAGTCGATAGCAACTTGCGCGTCTTAGGCATAAACGGCCTGCGCGTGGCTGATGCTTCTATTATGCCGACTATAACCTCAGGTAATACCAACTCACCTACTGTGATGATTGCAGAGAAGGCGGCAAGGAGTATATTGGGAAAATAAAAACTTCCAAATCTTGCGTGGTACTACTTATGGTAGTTATACCGTATTGTTTAGAAATCGGTTTGCTGGGTATTATAAAAAGCTAATATAAAAAACTTCCAAAAAATAAAGGAAGTGTTGTCGCGTTGGAGTAATAACCATAAGCCAGACAATAAGGAGAAGAGATGACCGACGTCATCCTGGAGACAAAGCGCTTGACCAAAGAGTTCAAGGGCTTCACAGCTGTAAGCGATGTGAATTTGCAGGTACAGCGTGGACATATCCACGCCCTGATCGGCCCTAACGGTGCCGGCAAGACCACCTGTTTCAATTTGCTGACCAAATTTCTTGTCCCGACTTCGGGACAAATCCTGTTCAATGGCCGCGACATCACCTCGGCCAAACCAGCCCAGATTGCGCGTCAGGGTATCATACGTTCATTCCAGATTTCAGCAGTGTTCCCGCACCTGACGGTGATGGAAAACGTACGCATAGGCTTGCAAAGAAAACTCGGTACATCCTTTCATTTCTGGAAAAGCGAACAATCGCTGAACCAGCTCAATGCACGCGCCATGGAATTACTGGCCGAAGTTGACCTGACTTCGTTCGCCGACACAGTCACCGTCGATTTGCCTTATGGCCGCAAGCGTGCCCTGGAAATCGCCACCACCCTGGCCATGGAACCAGAAATGATGTTGCTCGATGAACCCACGCAAGGCATGGGGCATGAAGATGTGCACCGCGTGACCGAACTGATCAAGAAGGTGTCGGCTGGCCGCACCATCCTCATGGTGGAACATAATATGAACGTAGTGTCGGGTATTTGCGACAAGATCTCGGTCTTGCAGCGCGGTGCCATGCTGGCTGAAGGCACTTACAAGGAAGTATCCACTAATCCCAAAGTCATGGAAGCCTATATGGGCAGTACCAGTGCTGAGCTGGAAGGGGCGCATGCATGAGTGCCACGAGTAAAAATACGCGTACCAACACCAGCCCTGCACTGGAAATTACCGGCCTGCAAGCCTGGTATGGCGAATCGCATATCCTGCATGATGTGAACCTGAAAGTGAACCAGGGCGAAGTGGTGACTATACTCGGTCGCAACGGTGCCGGGCGCACGACGACCATGCGTGCCATCATGGGCCTGACTGGGGCGCGCAAAGGCTCGATCAAGATTAACGGGCAAGAGGCTATCCACCTGCCAACTTATAAGGTTGCTCATCTGGGTGTCGGTTATTGTCCAGAAGAACGGGGGATATTTTCATCCTTGTCCACAGAAGAAAACCTGATGTTGCCACCTTCGGTATCGAATGATGACCAGGGCATGTCAGTGGCCGAAATTTACGAAATGTTCCCCAATCTGGCAGAACGTAAAAACAGCCAGGGCACGCGTTTGTCTGGTGGCGAACAACAGATGCTGGCAGTGGCGCGTATCTTGCGCACTGGTGCCCGTTTGTTACTGCTCGATGAAATTTCCGAAGGCCTGGCACCGGTCATCGTACAGGCTTTGGCGCGCATGATCACGATGCTGAAATCCAAGGGTTATACCATCGTCATGGTCGAACAGAATTTCCGCTTTGCTGCTCCGCTGGCGGACAGGTTTTATGTCATGGAGCATGGGCAGATCGTCGAAAGTTTTGCATCTGCGCAATTACAGGAAAAAATGCCGGTCTTGAATGAGTTGTTGGGTGTGTAGGATGTACATCTTTAGGTAACTGCCTCGCTGTTTTGGTGACGCAGGATTGAATAAAAATATGATTGGAGAAGACGCATGAAAGCAACATTCACGAAATTAAAAGTAGCAAGTCTCGCTGTTTCCGCTGCACTGGCTGGCCTGGCGCTGAATGCAAATGCGCAGGTGTCTGGTGATGTGGTCAAGATCGGTTTCATCACCGATATTTCCGGCCTGTATTCTGATATTGATGGTCAGGGTGGTGCAGAAGCCATCAAGATGGCGATTGCCGATTTTGGTGGTACAGTACTGGGCAAGAAAATCGAACTGGTCACAGCTGATCACCAAAACAAAGCCGATATCGCCGCCAGCCGCGCACGCGAATGGTTTGACCGTGACGGCGTCGATATGCTGATCGGCGGTACCAATTCTGGTACTTCCTTGTCGATGGCAAAAGTGGCAGCAGAAAAGAAACGCGTTTTCATTTCTATCGGCGCTGGCTCTGCCCGCCTGACCAATGAAGAATGCGCACCAACCACTGTGCATTATGCCTATGACACTGTGGCACTGGCCAAGGGTACAGGTTCTGCCGTTGTCAAACAGGGGGGCAAAAGCTGGTATTTCCTGACTGCCGATTATGCCTTTGGTGCTTCGCTGGAAAGTGATACTGCCAATGTTGTTAAAGCCAATGGCGGTACGGTGGCGGGCTCGGTCAAACATCCTTTGTCAGCATCTGACTTCTCGTCTTTCCTGTTGCAGGCGCAGGCTTCCAAGGCACAAATCCTGGGCCTGGCAAATGCCGGTGGCGACACTATCAATGCAGTCAAAGCCGCGAATGAATTTGGCGTCACCAAGACCATGAAGCTGGCTGGCTTGCTGATGTTTATCAATGACATCCACTCGCTGGGCCTGAACGCCACGCAAGGTATGTACCTGACCGACAGCTGGTACTGGAACCAGAACGAAGAAGCGCGTAAATGGTCACGCCGCTATTTCGAAAAAATGAAGAAGATGCCTTCCAGCCTGCAAGCAGCTGATTACTCTGCGACCCTGACTTACCTGAACGCCGTCAAGGCTGCCGGTACGGATGACATGACCAAGGTCATGGAAAAACTGAAGACGACCAAGATCAATGATATCTACGCTAAAAACGGTTACATCCGCGGCGATGGCAGCATGATCCATGACATGTACCTCATGCAGGTGAAGACCAGTGCTGAATCCAAAGAGCCTTGGGATTATTACAAAGTGGCACAGACTATTCCGGGTGAGCAAGCATTTACGACTAAATCCGAATCCAAATGCCCCCTCTGGAAGTGAAATCCAATTCTCGGGCGCATAGCTGCGTTGCAAAGCCTCGCAATACTTTCGTATTGCTGTGTTTTGCGCCTTGCTCTGCATCCCGATAATTGAATTTCAGCATTGCCGTTGTTTTACTTCGTGAAGCATCGTTTAAAAACGATGCTTCGACTTTGTAAAAAGTAGAAACCGTCTTATTGAGAGACATTAGGATTTAGTGAGAATGTGGTTAAGGAGGATTTGATTTTCTCTTTGCTTTTCTCTGTGACTCTGTGTCTCTGTGTTGAGAGGTCTTCGCCTTTCCATCCATTTTTATTTAGCGTGCCATGGAAATATTTGGTATTCCGCTGCAAGCGATGCTAAGCCAGCTTTTGCTGGGCTTGGTCAACGGCTCGTTTTACGCGATGCTGTCTCTCGGGCTGGCTGTGATTTTTGGCTTGCTGAATGTGATTAACTTTGCCCACGGTGCCCTGTATATGATGGGTGCCTTCCTCGCTTGGATGGGCATGAATTATTTTGGCATCAATTACTGGGCCATGCTGCTCATTGCGCCCTTGCTGGTGGGTCTGTTTGGCATCATCATAGAAAAGACCATGCTGCGCTGGCTGTACAAGCTGGACCATCTGTATGGCTTGCTGCTGACCTTTGGTATTACGCTGATGCTGGAAGGGGTGTTCCGTTCCATCTATGGCGTATCCGGCCAGCCTTATCAGGTGCCGGAAGCGCTGACGGGGGCGACCAATCTGGGCTTCATGATCCTGCCGAATTACCGTGCCTGGGTGGTAGTGGCCTCGCTGGTGGTCTGCTTTGCGACCTGGTTCGTCATCGAAAAAACCAAGCTGGGTGCTTACCTGCGTGCCGGTACTGAAAACCCCAAACTGGTCGAAGCCTTTGGTGTCAATGTGCCGTTGATGGTGACCCTGACTTATGGCTTCGGTGTGGCACTGGCTGCCTTTGCCGGTGTACTGGCTGCACCAGTTATACAGGTGTCACCGTTGATGGGTTCCAACCTGATTATCACGGTGTTTGCGGTGGTGGTGATTGGTGGCATGGGCTCTATCCTCGGTTCGATTTTGACAGGCCTGGGTCTGGGTATTATCGAAGGCCTGACACGGGTGTTTTATCCTGAACTGTCGGCGACTGTTGTGTTCATCGTCATGGCGATTGTCCTGATGATCCGCCCTGCCGGTTTGTTCGGTAAAGAAAAATGAACGGAGCCACCATGAATAAGAAAATCAGTTACGGCATTGCTTTTGCCCTGTTGCTGGCGGCACCGTTTATTATCTATCCGGTGTTCCTGATGAAGCTCTTGTGCTTCGCCCTGTTTGCCTGTGCTTTCAACTTGCTTATCGGTTTCACTGGTCTGCTGTCCTTTGGTCATGCAGCTTTCTTTGGCGCTGCCGGTTATATCGCTGGCTGGGCCTTGCGTGATGCCGGTTTGCCGACTGAACTGGGGATTTTGCTGGGAGTAGGGGCCGCAGCCCTGATAGGTTTGGTGATGGGCGCACTGGCGATACGCCGCCAGGGTATTTACTTCACCATGATCACACTGGCCTTGGCGCAGATGCTCTACTTCGTTTTCTTGCAGGCCAAGTTCACCGGTGGTGAAGATGGTTTGCAAGGCGTGCCACGCGGCAAACTGCTGGGCATGCTGGACCTGAGTTCTGACCTGACGCTGTATTACTTTGTGCTGGTGGTGGCGATTGCCGGATTTGCCATCGTCATGCGCACTGTGCATTCGCCATTTGGCCAGGTCTTGAAAGCCGTCAAGGAAAACGAACCACGGGCCATCTCGCTGGGTTATGACGTAGATCGCTACAAACTCATGGCCTTCGTGCTGTCATCTGCCCTGGCAGGTCTGGCAGGTGCCACTAAAACCCTGGTACTGGGTTTTGAGACGCTGACGGACGTACACTGGTCCATGTCTGGCCTGGTGGTGTTGATGACCCTGGTGGGCGGTCTGGGCACGCTGGTAGGCCCGATTGTTGGTGCCATCATCATCATTGCACTGGAAAACAAACTCGGTGACCTGGGTAACCTGCTGGCAAACATCACCACGATAGAATGGTTCCGCACCATCGGTGACTCAGTCACCATCGTCACTGGACTGATCTTCATCGTCTGCGTACTGGCTTTCCGCCGTGGTATTGTGGGTGAGTTGATGGCTTATGTGGAACGCAATGGCAAGGTTAAAGCTGGTTGAGCGCTTTGAATTGTCTGTAGCGAAAAATCCCCGTGAAGCAATTCCCGGGGATTTTTTCTGTCTGCGATGAACTTGCTTTCACCGACGATGTTTTAAAGCAGGCGCTTGTTAAAATGCTATAGATTTTTCAGCTTGATTATTCGTCAAAGAATTTTTTGCTGGAAAATTCAATTAGCTGTTCAAACTTTGAAAGTTTTCCAAGAAAGCCCGTATTGCAAAATTATTCCTATCGCCTTGCCCTGCAAATCTGGCACCCCAACATTGACCCTTCTTTCATCACCAGGCGCTTGGGTATTACCCCCAAACACGCCAACATGTTTGGAATGCAGCGCCAGACTCCCAAGGGACGATTATTGGATGGAAAATATTCCGGAAGCTATTGGTTAGCTGATCCATTTGAGCGTGGTGAATATCTTTCCACAGATGACTTGCTGGAAGGTGCCATGACAGAGGTATTCGATGAGCTGACCCCACATATGCAATTCTTATTGATGCTGAGGGAACAGGGCGCACGTATACATTTGAAAGCCAGTTCATATGGCAGCCGCAATTACGCCCTGGAATTGAGTCCACAGTTCATGCTGCGCTGTGCAGGACTGGGCATAAGTTTTGTACACGATGTTTATCCACATGCATAAACCTGGCAAATTTATTTTAGTGCCGTACCTGGAAATTGCAGTTTGAAACAGATGGTGTTTGCTTCTGCAAGATAAGTCACACTGGCCGCACCATGATGCAGGTGCATGATGGCGCGGACGATGGACAGACCCAGGCCATTCGATTCCGTGTAGGCACTGCGTGATGTATCGCCGCGATAAAAGCGGTCGAACATGCGGTCGGTGTCCGGTGCTTGTGATGCCTCACATCGATTGATGACTGAGATGACAGCAGCCGAATCATTTTGCCCGCTGATCAACTGGATTGTCGTACCGGATTTGCCGTAGCGTATGGCATTCAATACCAGATTGTTGACGGCGCGGCGCCACATGATGAGATTGGCAAAGATGCTGCCATGCGCCGTGACTTCAAAATGCATCTGTCTTTCTTCTGCCAGTGGTTCGAAATACTCGGCGATCTTTTCCAGCTCAGCCACTACATCAATTTCCACCCGGTCTGCGACCACTGTTTCCTGGTCGGCATTGGCGAGGAACAGGATGTTTTCTATGATGCGTGCCAGGCGGGATAATTCTTCCACATTCGATTCCAGCACTTGCTCATATTCTGCCGCGCTTCTGGCCTGGCACAGCACGACTTGTGACTGGCCCATCATGATGTTAACGGGAGTACGCACTTCGTGGGCGAGGTCGGCAGAAAACTGGTTCAGATGCGCATAGCCTTTTTCCAGCCTGTCGAGCATGGCATCAAAGGCCAGCGTCAGTGAACGCAATTCCGGTGGGGCATCTGTCATTTCAAAGCGCATGGACAATTTTGCCGGGGTGATTTCTGCGGCTTTGTCATGCATGAGTTTGATGGGCCGCAGGCCACGACTCAAAATGATAAAAGCCAGTGCTGTGGTCAGCAGAGCGGTGAGGGCGACTGCGGCCATGACGCGGTACAGATAGGTGGACAGGACTTTGGATTCCTGTGTCATGACATAGGCTGCCGTGATCTCTATCGTATCCTTGTTGGTGCCCAGCATGGCCAGCGCGGTCACCCAGCGCACTCGCACGCCATTGTCGGCTTGCCCAGTGCGCAGGGCGTCTATGTTGAGGGCTGTTCCTACTGGCACCGCAGGTATGGCTGGCGGTGTCAGCTTGCCAGGGTTCACCTGTATAAACGGCGCGTCACCAACCCGCTTGAAAATGCGCACATCCTGTTCATTGCCGAGCATGCTTTCGAACAAGCCCGGACGCTCTTCCATCTGCTTGATGTCGTACAGGTCATGAAAGAGATTGCGGAAGTGTTGCACCCTGCCTATCAAGGTGTAGTCGGCGCGCATTTCCATGGCCTGCCTGACCGAGGCATACAGGTAGAAACCCAGTCCGGCCATGACCAGGCAGGCCACCAGGCCAAATAGCGTGGCGACCCGGTAGCGCAGTTCCCAGTGGTTCCAGAATTTCATGGCTGGTCCGAAAACATATAGCCTACGCTGCGCACGGTCTGGATGAGTTTTTGTTCAAAAGGCGCATCGATTTTCGCGCGCAGGCGTTTGACGGCGACATCGACGACATTGGTATCGCTGTCAAAATTCATATCCCATACCTGGGAGGCAATGACGGAACGGGACAGGGCTTCCCCTTGCCGCTTGATTAGCAAATGCAACAGCATGAATTCTTTTTTTGTCAGTACGATCTGTACACCTTGCCGTGTGACTTTGTGTTTGATCGCATCAAATTGCAGGTCGCCGATCTGGAAAATATCTGCATCACGGCTATCTCTCGCTACACCACGCCGCAGTATGGTCCGTACACGCAATAGCAGTTCTGCAAATGAAAATGGTTTGACCAGGTAATCGTCGGCACCCAGTTGCAGGCCCTTCAGTTTGTCGTCGAGACGGTCTTTTGCTGTCAGGAAAATTACTGGTACATCGCGCCTGGCGCGCACCGTGCTGAGCAAGGTCCAGCCATCCATACCCGGCATCATCACGTCCAGAATAATCAGCTCATGCTCGCCTTCCAGAGCCAGGTGCAAGCCATCGATGCCATTGCGGGCCAGGTCCACGGCATAGCCGGATTCCTGAAAACCTTTCTTCAGGTAGTCACCGGTTTTTTGATCATCTTCAATGACGAGTAGGGTCATTTATATTCCTGTTCTGCCTGCTACACACCTGTCTTGAAATTGATTTTACATCCTGGCCCTGCTTTTCAGGATGACAAATTTGTCATCCAAAAGACATGAGAAATTCAGCATCTGCCTTTTAAGATGCGAGTCAGATATTCAATCTTAGAGAGGGCTATTAATGCGTAACTTTATCTTCAACGCCGGTTCTGGTTTCATGTGGCAACTGCCTGCTGTGGTTTGTCTTGCGCTGTCCACTGCGGTGGTCAGTGCGCAGGAAGCCCACCACCATCATGGTTCCGGCACAACTTCTGGCCCTCCGCCCGTGTTTGTCGCCAGTACCGCCGAGCCTTTTGGCAAACTCATGGAAGATGCCATGTCTGTCATGGATGACGGTATGCAGCGCGCATACATGAATGGCGTATCGGAACATGATTTCATCACCATGATGATCCCACACCATCAGGGCGCGGTGGATATGGCGAAAGGCATGCTGCTATACACCAAGGACCCGGAAATCCGCAACCTGGCACTGGGCATTATCACGGAACAGCAAAACGAAATCCGCCTGATGCAAGCCTGGTTGAAACATCACGCCGATGTGTCAGAGAAGAAGTAATCCTCCCCCAATTTAAAAATGAATCTCATGAAAAATACCTCTTATCTATTGGCTGCTGCTGCCATGGGCTTGCTTTTGCCATCTGCACAGGCCCTGCCACCCGCACAAGATCGTGTTTATACCGCCGACCAGAACAGCAATACTGTATCTGTATTCAACCCCGCCACGAATACACTGGTCGGGCAGATACGCCTGGGCAATGCGCGTCCGGATGTGCTTTCACCTTTGTACAGGGGCCAGATCAATGTGCATGGCCTGGGCTTTTCTCCGGATCATAAAACCTTGCTGGCGATTTCCAATGGATCGAATGCGGTGAGCTTTATCGACACTGCCACCAACAAGGTCAAAGGCACGACTTATGTGGGTCGCTCACCACATGAAGGCTTTTTCAGCGCTGACGGTAAAGAGGTGTGGGTGGTCGTGCGCGGTGAGGATTATGTGTCGGTGATTGACCCTGTCAGCTTCAAGGAAACCCGCCGCATCCAGACCGGTCTGGGGCCGGGCATGGTGCAGTTTCATCCTGATGGCAAACTGGCTTTCGTGGTGTCCAGCTTTACAGCGGCTGTCGATGTGGTGGACGTCAAGTCGCACGAAGTGATCAAAAAGATTCCCGTGGTCAGCCCGTTTTCACCCTTCCTGCAGTTCACGCCGGATGGCGGCGAAATCTGGATGACGCATAAGGATGTCGGCAAGGTCACACGTATCGATACCAAGACCCTGGAAGTTATCAGCCTGTTTGATACCGGTTTTATTACCAACCACATTGCCTTTGCCAAAGTTGGTGGCAGAGTCCTGGCCTATGTGAGTATAGGTGGCGAGGACGTGGTCAAGGTCTATAGCACCGACAAGAGTGCTGTACTGCTGGCAACAATAGCTACCGGCGCTTTGCCACATGGCATCTGGACTTCTGATGACAGCAGCCGTGTGTATGTCGGGCTGGAAAATGGCGATGGGGTGGAAGTCGTCGATACCGCAAGCAATAAAGTCATTGCCCATATGGGTGGCGGCCAGGCACCGCAGGCCCTGGTGTATTTGTCGCATGTGGTGGAAAGCGGCAACGGCAGTGCGAACCTGCTACCGCGTGGTAATGGCGAGCCCGGCAATATCCGTTTGCAGCCAGTCAAGGGCGATGCCCGTGGCTTTGTGGTCTTGCGTAACCTGGGCGTAGTGGATGCGTTGGAAGTGTCCTTGTTCAAGCTCAAGCCAGCAACGACATATAGCGTGTATCTGAACGGGCAGGCCAGTGTCAGCGGTGTCTTCAGGACGGATGCGAAAGGTGCAGTGAATGGCACGATGATAGGGCCGGTTCGGGAGTTGGCTGCTGTTGATGTAAAAAATGGTGATGCCATCAACCATATTGTTGTGATGGAAGGCAATTCGGCGGTGGATAAGGCGAATGCGGTGTTGGTCGATTCTATGTAATTAAACCAGCTGTCACTAAATGCCGGATGCGTATATGGCCCACGCGCATCCGGCCTTTGCATATCCTCGCTTACAAAGCCGCGGCGTAAATTGCCCGCGCATCTTCTTTCGTCACTTCCCGTGGATTATTCCCCAGCAGGCGCGTTTGCAACATGGCGTCGCTGGCGAGCTGGTCCAGGTCTTTCTCGGTAATACCTACCTGGCTCAGGCGGGTTTCTATGCCTACCCGGGCTGCGAGGTCTTCCATGGCCTTGATCATGGCGTGACAGCGCTGCTCTGCCGTGCCTGTGGCTTCTGGCGCGATGATGTCTGCCAACTCGGCGTACAGCGCTGCTGCGTGGTTGGCATTGAAGCGCAGTACATGGGGCAGGACCAGGGAATTCGACAAGCCATGCGGTACGTGGAAGATGCCACCTATAGGATAGGCCAGCGCATGCACCGCAGCGCAAGGGGCATTGGCAAAGGATTGTCCCGCCAGCATGGCACCCAGCAACATGGACTGTCTTGCTACCAGGTTGCTGCCATTGGTACAGGCTTCGTCGATGTTGTTCCAGAGTAATTTCAAAGCCTGTACTGCCAGCATGTCAGACAAGGGGTTCTTTTTATGCCTGGTGGTATAAGCTTCTATCGCATGCACCATGGCATCGATGCCGGTGGCAGCAGTGACCTTCGCTGGCAAGCCTGTCGTCAGATGCGCATCTAGGATGGCGATGTCGGCATATAGCTGTGGAGCGACTACGCCCATCTTGGTGGTGGCACCTGTGGTGACGATAGAGATGGGGGTGACTTCAGACCCGGTACCAGCCGTGGTCGGGATTTGTATCAACGGCAGGCGTGTGCCTTTGACGTTGCCTATGCCATACATGGTGGACAGGCTTTGATCGCTGCCTGCCAGGATGGCGATGAGTTTGGCCACGTCCATGGAGCTGCCGCCGCCGAGGCCGACGACCAGTTCCACTTGCAGGCTGCGGGCATTCTCGACAGCTTGCAAGACGATGGCTTCTGGCGGATCGGCAATCACGTCAGAGAAAATATTGACTTTGAGGTGTTCCGTTTCCAGGCTGTCAATGACAGGTTGGACCAGGCCGGTACGCAGGAAACCGGCATCGGTCACTAGCAGTACATGGCTAATCGCTGGAAATTCCTGGCGTATGATTTTGCCCAGGCGCGTTGCTGCACCAGTTTGGCTGATCAGGCTGGGGACGCTTCTGAATTCAAAGTCATTCATCTTTATCTCATTTTCATTGAGAACTTGTTTTCTATCTTACTGCGCGAGCGCAACAGAAATTAATGCGGGAGCTCATGTGCTGCTCAAAATGCTCATGTACTTAAGTACATTCCGCCTGTTTCGCTGCGTTTTTGCTACCCTCGACCCCGCTGATGCACGCTCGCTACAGATCGTAAACAGGTTCTTAGCTCGTTGTAGGGATATCTACCTTAGCACATGCTGGTGTTTTCTATTTGTCCAGCAGCTTGAGGTCGCGCATCCAGTCTGCGTACAGGCTGGTCCAGTTGCGCACGCTGCCGCTGGCAGGTGTCATGCCAAAGCCATGGTCGCCACGGCGGAAGGCATGCAGCTCAGCCGGGGCACCGACTACCGGGACTGCTTTGGGATCGTCGGATGCATGGACAATAAACACGGGCGGGGTGTTCTTGCTGAACTTTGGCATCTTGTTGCCGGGCAAGCCGGTATACACCAGAGTTATAAAGTCGGCGCGGTTGCCCAACTTTTCTGCGGCATCGGCGGCACTTGGATCCCCCTCATCCTGATCAGTCAACAGTTGCAGCGCCATGATGCCACCAGCAGAAAAGCCGATTACGCCAATCTTCTTGCTGTCGATTTTCCATTCACTCGCATGTTGCCGCAACACGCGCATGGCACGGCTGGTGTCTGCCGTCAGCGGCTGGATGGACTTCCAGCTGCGGTCGCCGTCCGGTGCCAGCGTACGGTATTTCAGCACGGCAGCGGTAATGCCCTGAGCATTCAGCCATTGCGCTACTTCTATCCCTTCCTTGTCTATGCAGACATAACGGAAGCCACCACCCGGCACGACCAGTATCGCAGTACCAGTTGCCTTGTCAGCGGGAGCAGGGTAAATAGTTAATGTTGGCTTGCTGATGTAGCTGATGTATCTGTCCAGGCGACCTGTTTCATGCCTGTCGTTTGCGGTCTCTGGTTGCTGATGTTGCAGACCGGGTGCGCCGTTTTGCCATAAGGGAATTTCGATTTCAGCTTGTGCCTTACTGCTGTTACTGAACAGGATACCTACTGCAAACATCAGCGACAAGGAAATCTTCATTGCGTTGATCCTTGTGAAAGACAAATAGCGACAGATTGATTACACCGGATTTGCATCTTGTCTGATTTGTCGCAGCCAGTCAAATCGGCAAATTAGTGCTGCAACTGTTATGGCATCGCCTGTACCTTGTTGCCCACAGCTTGCTTCTGTATAAGTTATCTGTGCCCTGTTTGCTGCTCAAGGTGTTTTCTTGAGGCAACTTGATGACCTCCCATTACAAATAAAACGTGCTCAATATGGATATTTTTCTTTTAGCTTTGGCGGCCTTCTTTGCTGGTTTTGTTGATTCCATCGTCGGTGGCGGTGGCTTGATACAGGTTCCCGCCCTGTTTTCTTTCATGCCTGGGACGGTACCTGCGACCTTGCTGGGTACCAATAAGATGGCGGGTATCTGGGGAACGACGGTGGCAGCGACACGTTATATGAAGACAGTCAGCCTGCGCTGGAGTATGGTGGCGCCAGCTGCATTCATGGCATTTGCTTTTTCCTTTGCCGGGGCGTTCCTCGTGACACATATCCCGCCCACCTATTTGCGCAAGGCTTTACCCTTTATCCTGGTGGCTGTAGCGATCTATACTTTCAAGAAGAAAGAGTTTGGCGCAGACAATAAACCTGTGTTTTCGGGTTCAAAAGAAACCTATATGGCGATGTTGGTAGGAGCGGGCATAGGGTTTTATGATGGTTTCTTTGGGCCGGGTACAGGTAGCTTCTTCATGTTTTTGTTCGTTCGTATTTTTGGCTATGATTTCCTGCGCGCGTCTGCTGCAGCCAAAGTATTGAATGTTGCTTGCAATACTGCGGCACTTATCTGGTTTGGTTATAGTGGTCACGTACTCTGGATGCTGGGATTGACGATGGCGGTATGTGGTGTTGGCGGCTCTATTTTAGGTAGTCATTTAGCAATAAAACACGGCACCTCGTTTGTTCGCAAGATGTTCCTTGGCGTGGTGGTCGCGCTGATATGCAAGACAACGTACGATGGTTTTCTTAAATAGCAGTGTTTCACGTGAAACAAACAGCAGGTAAAAATGGGGCTTCGGCCCCATTTCTTATGTAGTGCCCCTCATGTTTCACGTGAAACATAGTTCTACATAAAAAGAGAATCTTTAGCTCTCTAAAAGTTTACGCGCAAAACAAACTATAATCGTGCCTCCCGTCCCAAGTTTCTCAGAAATCCACCATGTTTTATCCTAAAGAATTCGATGTCATCGTCGTCGGCGGCGGTCACGCCGGTACCGAAGCTGCACTTGCCTCTGCCCGTATGGGGCAGTCCACACTGTTGTTGACCCATAATATTGAGACCTTGGGCCAGATGTCTTGCAACCCCTCCATAGGTGGGATAGGTAAGGGGCATCTGGTTAAAGAGGTCGATGCCATGGGTGGTGCCATGGCGATTGCTACAGATGAGGCAGGCATACAATTTCGTATCCTGAATTCATCCAAAGGCCCAGCTGTTCGTGCTACCCGCGCACAAGCTGACCGTATCTTGTACAAGCAAGCCATCCGTAGTCGCTTGGAAAATCAGCCTAATTTATGGCTGTTTCAGCAGGCTGTCGATGATTTGCTGGTCGAAGGTAACCGCGTTGTCGGTGCCGTGACCCAGGTTGGCATCAAGTTCCGCGCGCGTGCAGTCGTGCTGACAGCTGGCACTTTCCTTGATGGGAAGATACATGTGGGCTTGAATAATTACTCAGCTGGCCGTGCTGGTGACCCGCCAGCGATATCCCTGTCTGCCCGCTTGAAAGAGCTGGCGCTGCCGCAGGGTAGGTTGAAGACAGGTACGCCGCCACGCATAGATGGTCGCAGCATCGATTTTTCACTTATGCAAGAGCAGCCGGGTGATCTCGATCCTGTGCCAGTGTTCTCGTATATGGGCAATACTGGCATGCACCCAAGGCAGTTGCCATGCTGGATTACCCATACCAATGAAAAAACCCATGACATTATCCGCGCTGGTCTCGACCGCAGTCCTATGTACACGGGTGTCATTGAAGGGGTGGGGCCACGCTATTGCCCATCGATAGAAGACAAGATACATCGCTTTGCCAGCAAGGAATCACACCAGATTTTCCTGGAGCCTGAAGGCCTGACCACGAATGAGTTCTATCCTAACGGTATCTCTACCAGTCTGCCTTTTGATGTGCAGCTGGATTTGGTACGCTCGATGCGCGGTATGGAAAGCGCTTACATCCTGCGCCCTGGCTATGCGATTGAATATGATTATTTTGATCCGCGTGGTTTGAAATCTTCACTGGAAACCCGCCAGATTGAAGGCCTGTTCTTTGCCGGACAGATCAATGGCACGACGGGTTACGAAGAGGCAGCAGCCCAGGGCATGTTGGCTGGCCTGAATGCCGCGTTAAAAACCCAGGGTAAAGAAGCCTGGGTGCCACGCCGTGATGAGGCCTATTTGGGTGTACTGGTGGATGACCTGATTACCAAGGGCGTACAAGAGCCTTACCGTATGTTCACCAGCCGTGCTGAATTCCGCCTGAGTTTGCGCGAAGACAATGCCGACATGCGCCTGACTGAGATAGGTCGCCAGCTCGGTTGCGTCAGTGATGCGCAGTGGCAGCAGTTTGAAGAAAAACGTGAAAGTGTTTCCCGTGAAATGGAAAGGCTGCGCTCTACCTGGGTCAATCCCCGCATTCTCGCGGATGTTGAAGCCGAGCGCGTTGTTGGCAAAGCGTTAGAGCGTGAATATTCCCTCGCTGATTTGCTGCGTCGCCCACAAGTGACTTATGAAAGTCTCATGAGTTTGCAAGGTGTTGAAGGGCAGGAACTGGCTGGACCAGGTGTGGCCGATCCCCATGTGCGCGAGCAGGTTGAGATACAGGTTAAATATGCCGGTTATATAGACAGACAGGCCAAAGAGGTGGAGCGCCATGCGCATTTTGAAAATCTCAAAATGCCGGCAGCTTTTGATTATATGGAAGTCAATGGGCTTTCCATCGAAGTCAGGCAAAAACTCAACAAGCATCAACCTGAAAGCCTGGGGCAATGTGGCCGTATTTCTGGCGTGACGCCTGCGGCGATTTCCCTGCTTTTGGTGCATCTGAAAAAGCGCGGTTTTAAAGAGTTTTTGGTAAGCAAGGATATTGTGGCGGAAGGCCTGGCCGCAGAATGATTCACATGGAACATCAACAGCATGTGCGTTTGAAAGTGCCGTTGGCATCCGCACGCAACCAGGCGTGAATAAAGACGAAGAATAAAATTGAAATGAAAAACAAAAAGCTAATCGAGGGCAGGGCCATATGATTCACGTGGAACATGTGCACTTAAGAGCGACGCTGCAGAGTGGTGTTGAGGAATTATCGCTGAATTTAAATAATGATCAAATTGATAACATGATTGCTTATTTGTCATTATTGTCAAAATGGAACTCCGTGTATAACTTGACGGCTATCCGCGACCCCAAAGAAATGGTGAGGCAACATTTGCTGGATTCGCTTTCTGCGGCTCCGGCATTCAAGGATGCAAAAAATATACTCGATGTGGGTGCCGGTGGTGGTTTGCCCGGTATGATGCTGGCGATTACTTATCCACAGGCAAAAGTGTCCATGATAGATACGGTCAGTAAAAAGACTGCCTTTCTGACCCAGGCCAAGACTGAGCTGGGTTTAAAGAATGTGACCGTCCATACTGGCAGGGTAGAAGCTCTGCAGGTCAAAGAAGCATTTGACGTCATTACTTCACGCGCTTTCTCTGAACTGGCCAATTTCGTCAACTGGTCGGGTCATCTGCTGGCAGACGGCGGCCAGTTCATCGCCATGAAAGGCGTGGAACCGAAACAGGAAATAGACAGCCTGCCTGCTGGCTGGCATGTGGATAAGTTGCAAGCCTTGACGGTGCCTGGCTTGCAGGCAGAACGTCACCTCGTCTTTATCAAGAAAACCCAGGCCTGATCTCACGGAAACCTCTATGGCAAAAATCTTTTGTGTAGCAAACCAAAAAGGTGGCGTGGGTAAAACCACAACTACCGTCAATCTCGCCGCAGGCCTGGCGAAACTCGATCAACGCGTCTTACTTGTTGATCTCGACCCCCAGGGTAATGCCACCATGGGCGCTGGTATCAACAAATCCAAACTGACTGCTTCCATCTATGAAGTCTTGCTGGGCTTGTCGGACGTGACAACGGCCACGCTGCGCTCTGAGTCTGGCCGTTTTGATGTCTTGCCAGCCAACCGCGAACTGGCCGGCGCTGAAGTTGAAATGGTGTCTCTGGACAACCGAGACAAGCGCCTGCGTGAAGCTCTGGCCAAGGTTGATGCTGATTATGACTTCATTCTCATTGATTGTCCGCCAGCACTGTCACTACTGACTTTGAATGGCCTGTGCGCGGCGCATGGTGTGATCATCCCCATGCAGTGCGAATACTATGCACTCGAAGGCTTGTCTGACCTGGCCAATACCATCAAGAAAGTCTCCGCCAACCTCAATCCTGACCTGAAGATAGTCGGTTTGCTGCGCGTGATGTTTGACCCGCGCATGACCTTGTCGCAACAAGTCTCCGACCAGCTCGAGCAGCATTTTGGCGACAAGGTCTTCAAGACCCTGATCCCGCGCAATGTGCGTCTGGCAGAAGCACCATCTTACGGTATCCCCGGCGTGGTGTTTGATCCTGCATCCAAAGGGGCGCAAGCCTATATTGCCTTTGGTGCAGAGATGGTGGAAAGAATTAAACAACTGGAAAAATAAGTATGTCGATCAAAAAACAAAAAGGTCTGGGCCGTGGCCTGGACGCCTTGCTCGGCGGCGCCGCCGACTTTGCCGAAGTTGTACCTACCGTCACTGGTGCCCCTACCAGCCTGAACGTGGCACAAATGCAGGCTGGCAAGTATCAACCCCGTACCCGCATGGACGAGGGCGCACTGGCCGAGCTGGCGGCCTCCATCAAGGCCCAGGGTTTGATGCAACCTATCCTGGTTCGCCCGATAGGACAAAACAATGGCGTAACCCGTTACGAAATCATTGCCGGTGAACGCCGTTTCCGCGCCTCGCAAATGGCAGGCATGGAAGAAGTGCCGGTACTGGTCAAGGATGTGGATGACCAGGCCGCCGCCGCCATGGCTCTCATCGAGAACATGCAGCGTGAAGACCTGAATCCTCTGGAAGAAGCCCAGGGTATACACAGGCTGATCACGGATTTCTCGTTTACCCATGAGCAGGCAGCCAATGCAGTAGGGCGTTCACGCAGTGCAGTATCCAACCTGCTGCGTTTGTTGAACCTGGCCAAGCCGGTGCAAACCATGCTCATGGCAGGTGACATCGACATGGGCCATGCCCGTTCCCTGCTGGTGACAGACGCTGCTACCCAGATACAACTGGCGAACCAGATCGTCGCCAAACGCATGTCTGTCCGTGAAGCAGAAAAGCTGGTCGCCAAGACCACGGCAGAAATGAGTGCCAACGGCAAGCCGCGCGACAAGGCAGAAAAATCCCGCGACATCACCCGCCTGGAAGAAGAGTTGTCCGATTTGTTGGCGACCCAGGTTGCCCTTAAATTAGGCAGCAAGGGCAGGGGGCAGATGCTGATCGATTTTGCCGACCTTGATAGCCTGGACGGCATCATTCTAAAAATACGCGGACAATAGACTGAAGCAAAACCGCCCCAACCGCGTTGCAGCTCCCGCATTTAGCAAGACCTGTACTAAAGTACTGTCTTCGTCGCTGCGGTGTAGTTGGGGTTTTAGACAACATGTTGTCTGCCAACGAAACGAACAGCCCCGCAAGGGCTATTTCTTAAAGCGAAAGCCTTGTTGGGACAATTTTGCTTCAGTCTACAATAATGAAGATTTGACCCATGCAGATACTGACTTTACCCGGCCTGTATAGCTCCGGCCCTGGCCACTGGCAAACACGCTGGGAAGACGAATTAGCAAATGTAAAAAGAGTAGCGCAACAAGACTGGGATCATCCGGTCAAGGATGTATGGGTTGCCGCTTTGTCCGCTGCCGTAAATGCGGTTGATGACGAAGTGGTGCTGGTGGCGCACAGCATGGGTTGTGCGCTGACTGCCTGGTGGCTCGCGTCCGGCATGCCGGACGTGGCAGATAAAAGCAAAGTCAAAGCTGCGTTTCTGGTGGCGCCACCGAATGTCGGGCGAGAAAATTTCCCCGCACCCACTTTCAATCCCATGCCGCTGGCCAGGTTTCCCTTCCCGGTTGCCGTGGTAGCATCCAGTGATGACCCCTGGTGCGATGTCTCAATTGCACAAGCCTGGGCAAAAAACTGGGGAGCCGAGCTGCACCTGATTGGTGCAAAAGGCCATATCAATGGCGAATCTGGCCTGGGTAGCTGGAAGCAAGGCCAGGACTGGCTGAACGCATTGATTGCAAAAACAGCAAAAACAGCAAAAACGATAAAACCAGTACAATAATTAAAAAATCACCAAAATGGCGCATTAATGGCCGGTTTTGGGGCAATGCACCAAAGCTTTGACCATATGCATCAAACGTTTGACGTTATAACGCACTACCACGTATAATTCCGTGGTTTTGATTGGCGAGGATTTGCGCTGCCCGGTTATATCGTGGCAAGCCAGTCAAATTCAACTGTCATATTTATAAAATTGTAGGACTTACGCAAGATAGTCCAGCAAAGCCCCTGATGAACACAGTGCAAAACTGGATATGGGGGCTGGTGATGGGCTTGATCCATTGCTGCTATTTTGCGCAAGTCCTGGATAAATGAGGGAAGCATGGCACGCATCATACTGCTGCAACTGGTAGCAGCGCTGGTTGCGGGCTTGCTTGCTGGAATTTTCGGCAATATTTCTTACGGATTGTCTGCCCTGTTCGGCGGATTATCTTGTGCGATCCCAAATGCCTTGTTCGCGTTGCGCCTGACTATGAGCGCCCGCAGGCCTGGAGGAGCAAATCCGATGAGTTTTTTCATCGGTGAATTTTTCAAAGTTATATCGACAGTCGCGCTGATGGCAGCGGTTGTCTTCTGGTACCCCGATGTCAACTGGCCGGCCTTTTTGATCGCCTTCATCGTCGTACTGAAAAGCTATTTCATTTTACTCTTTAGGCACTGATCATGAGCTCAGCTGAACAAGTCACTCCGTCAGAATATATAGCCCATCACCTTGGGCATTTGACAAACCACGGCCACCAGGCACAAACGTCCTTGTGGGACATGTCGTATGTGAACGTTGATACGGTTATCTGGTCAGTCTTTTGCGGCTTGCTTGGCACCATCATTATGTATCTGGCAGCACGCAAAGCGACTTCCGGCGTACCTGGCCGTTTCCAGTGCGCAGTAGAAATGCTCATCGAAATGGTCGATAACAATGCAAAAAGCATCGTTCACGGCAACACCAGCTTCATCGCCCCTATGGCCTTGTCGGTATTTGTCTGGGTGGTATTGATGAACTCCCTGGATTTCCTGCCAGTTGATTTGTTCTCCCAATGGTTGTTCCCCTTGTTTGGCCTGGATCATGAAATGCCACACCGCGTGGTTCCCACTGCTGACTTGAACGGTACTCTCGGTATTTCCATCGGTATTTTTGCCCTGATGATGTTTTACAGCTTCAAGATCAAAGGCGTGGGCGGTTTCATCAAGGAATTGTTAAGCGCACCGTTTGGTCCTATGCTCTTCCCTTTCAATCTGGCATTGAATCTGGTTGAATACGCAGCGAAAACTTTCTCGCTCGGTATGCGGTTGTTCGGCAACATGTTTGCTGGCGAATTGTTGTTCCTGTTGATTGCAGCTTTGCTGGGTGCTTCCGATTCCATCTTCGGCGGTATTGGTCATTTGGTACTGGGTTCTGCCTGGTCCATCTTCCACATCCTGATCGTACCTCTGCAAGCGTTTATTTTCATGATGTTGACTCTGGTGTATATGGGTCAGGCTCACGAAGCGCATTAATTAAGTTTGAAGTTTCAGGTTTTTAGTTTTGGTTTTGGTTTTAGTTTTTTGATTTTGGTATTTTAATTTTAACTTTCTAGGAGTTTTCTCATGACTAACGTCGCTTTCGTTGCATTGGCTTGTGGTTTGATCATCGGTTTGGGCGCTTTGGGTGCTTGTATCGGTATCGCTATGATGGGTGGTAAATATCTGGAAGCGTCTGCTCGTCAACCAGAATTGATGGACAAACTGCAAGGTAAAATGTTGTTGTTGGCTGGTCTTATCGATGCTGCGTTCATTATCGGTGTTGGTATCGCCATGTTCTTCGCAACTGCAAACCCATTCAAAGGCTAATAGCTTTCCTTTTTCTACCGCAGGTCTCTGGCCTGCGGAACGATTAATTTGATAAGGAAACTAAAGTGAATCTGAATCTATCTATGTGGTATCAGGCTGGGGTGTTTTTCATCCTGGCTTTGGTGACTGCAAAATTCATCTGGCCACCAGTGATTGGTGCGATCGATGAGCGCATGAAGCGCATTGCAGACGGTTTGGCTGCTGCTGATAAAGGCAAGTTGGAAATGCAAGCTGCTGAAAAGCGCGTGCAGGCTCAATTGGCTGCTGCTGGTGAAGAGAGTAAAACACATATCATCAACGCAGAAAAACGCGCTGCTCTGATCGTTGAAGAAGCTCGCAACACCGCTGCTGCTGAAGCTGCCCGCATTATTGCTGCAGCAAAAGCGGATGCTGAAAATCAAGTGACTAAAGCACGCGAAGAATTGCGCGACCAGGTTGCCACTCTGGCAGTCAAAGGCGCAGAACAAATTCTGAAACGTGAAGTCAACGCATCTGCTCACGCGGATCTGTTGAACCAACTGAAAACCGAGCTGTAATCATGGCCGAAATCGCAACGATCGCTCGTCCTTACGCAGAAGCGCTGTTTCGTGTTGCCCAATCCGGTAACCTGTCCGCCTGGTCGGAACTGGTTACCGAAATGGCACAGGTAGGTGCGCATCCCGATGTACAAGCTCTTGCACACAACCCCAAAGTCTCGGCTGATCAAAAAGCTGAGATTTTCTTGTCTGCGATCAAATCTCCAGTGACTGCTGAAGCGAAAAACTTCATCAACACACTTGCTGACTATGACCGCCTGACTTTGCTGCCGGAAATCGCTTTCCAGTTTCATGCTCTGAAAAACGCCCATGAAGGCGCTGCAGATGCAGAAGTGACCAGCGCATTTGACATGTCGGCAGCTCAGTTGAGCGAGCTTTCAGTGCTCTTGGAAAAGAAATTTGGCCGCAAGTTGCACCCTACAGTCAAAGTGGATTCCACGTTGATCGGTGGTGTACGCATCGTGGTTGGTGATCAGGTGCTCGACACGTCGGTACGCGCGAAGCTGCAGAAAATGCACGTCGCCCTGACCGCGTAAGAACGTAATAAATATTAGGAGTTAGTATGCAACTCAACCCATCTGAAATCAGCGAGTTGATCAAGAGCCGGATTCAAGGCCTTGGCGACACAGCTGAGATTCGCAATCAAGGTACGGTTATCTCCGTTACCGACGGTATCTGCCGCATTCACGGTCTGTCTGACGCGATGCAAGGCGAGATGCTGGAATTCCCAGGCAACACATTTGGTCTGGCATTGAATCTGGAACGTGATTCCGTTGGCGCCGTTATCCTGGGTGACTACGAACACATTTCCGAAGGCGATACAGTTAAATGTACTGGCCGTATTCTGGAAGTGCCTATCGGTCCTGAACTGCGTGGTCGTGTCGTTAACGCGCTGGGTCAGCCTATCGATGGCAAAGGCCCTATCAATGCAAAACTGTCCGCGCCGATCGAAAAAATCGCGCCTGGCGTTATTGCACGTCAATCCGTTTCTGAACCTATGCAAACGGGCCTGAAGTCTATCGACGCGATGGTTCCGGTTGGTCGTGGTCAGCGTGAATTGATTATTGGCGATCGTCAAACTGGTAAAACAGCTGTTGCGATCGATGCCGTGATCAATCAAAAAGGTCAAAACGTTACCTGTATTTATGTAGCGATTGGTCAAAAAGCATCTTCCGTTAAAAACGTTGTGCGCGCTCTCGAAGCCCACGGCGCCATGGAATACACCATCGTTGTTGCCGCTACTGCTGCTGAATCCGCAGCGATGCAATTCGTCTCCGCTTACTCCGGTTGCGCAATGGGTGAATACTTCCGTGACCGCGGTCAAGATGCACTGATCATTTATGATGATCTGTCCAAACAAGCGGTTGCTTACCGTCAGGTTTCCCTGTTGCTGCGCCGCCCACCAGGCCGCGAAGCTTACCCAGGTGACGTATTTTATTTGCACAGCCGTTTGCTGGAACGTGCAGCACGCGTTAATCCTGATTATGTTGAAAAATTCACTAACGGTGAAGTCAAAGGCAAAACAGGTTCATTGACAGCATTGCCTATCATTGAAACTCAGGCTGGTGACGTTTCTGCTTTCGTTCCAACCAACGTCATTTCGATTACTGACGGTCAGATCTTCCTGGAAACATCCTTGTTCAATGCCGGTATCCGTCCAGCGATTAACGCTGGTATCTCGGTATCCCGCGTTGGTGGTGCTGCGCAGACTAAAGTCATCAAAAACCTGTCCGGCGGTATCCGTAATGACTTGGCACAGTACCGTGAATTGGCAGCGTTTGCCCAGTTCGCTTCTGATCTCGATCCAGAAACACGCAAGCAGCTTGATCGTGGTGCCCGCGTGACTGAATTGTTGAAGCAAGCTCAATATTCGCCGCTGTCTATCTCCCTGATGGCTGTTACATTGTTCTCCGTGAACAAAGGCTTCCTGGATGATGTACCGGTCAAGCAAGTGCTGGCATTCGAAGCAGGCGTGCACAATTTCATGAAAACGAGCCATGCAGCATTGCTGCAGAAGATCGAAGAAACCAAGCAACTGGACAAAGATGGCGAAGCTGCCATGGCTGCCGCAATTGCTGATTTCAAAAAATCCGGCGCCTATTAATTTACTGTAGCTAGAAGGAGTCAATACTCATGGCTGCAGGCAAAGAGATACGTGGCAAGATCAAAAGCGTAGAAAATACGAAGAAGATCACGAAGGCGATGGAAATGGTCGCTGCATCCAAAATGCGTAAAGCGCAAGACCGGATGCGTGCGGCTCGCCCGTACAGTGAAAAAATTCGTACCATTACGGCTAACTTGTCACAGGCCAACCCAGAGTACACGCATCCTTTTATGGTGCAACAAGATCTGTCCAAGAAAGTTGGCGTGATTGTTGTAACGACAGATAAAGGTTTGTGTGGCGGTCTCAACACTAACGTGTTGCGTCTGGTCACCAGCAAAATGCGTGAACTCGAAGGTAAGGGTTCAAAGATAGAAGCGGTCGCAATTGGTAATAAAGGTCTCGGCTTCCTGAATCGCGTAGGTGCGCAAGTGGTTTCCCATGTCACACAATTGGGCGACACTCCTCACCTCGACAAACTGATCGGTCCAGTCAAAGTTTTGCTGGACGCGTATCAGGAAGGCAAGCTGGACGCGGTTTACCTGAGTTACACAAGATTTATCAACACCATGAAGCAAGAGCCGGTGATGGAGCAGTTGCTGCCCCTGACAGCGGACAGGCTGACGACAGAGAAGAATGCCCATACCTGGGACTATCTGTATGAGCCAGATGCAGCAACCGTGATTGATGAATTGTTGATACGTTATGTAGAAGCACTGATTTTCCAGGCCGTAGCGGAAAACATGGCATCTGAACAATCGGCCCGTATGGTGGCGATGAAATCAGCAACTGATAACGCAGGTAACGTGATTGGCGAACTGAAACTGGTTTATAACAAAACCCGTCAAGCCGCCATTACCAAAGAGCTCTCCGAGATCGTCGCCGGCGCGGCAGCGGTCTAAACTGAATTTAAATATTAAGAAGGAACGAACATGGCTAATGGCAAAATCGTTCAGTGTATCGGCGCTGTTGTGGACGTTGAATTTCCACGCGACGCGATGCCTAAGATTTATGACGCCTTGAAAATGGAAGGCTCCGAACTGACATTGGAAGTTCAGCAGCAATTGGGTGACGGCATCGTCCGTACGATTGCTCTGGGTACTTCTGATGGTCTGCGTCGCGGCATGACTATTTCCAATACTGGCAACCCTATCATGGTACCAACCGGCAAAGCAACGCTGGGTCGCATCATGGACGTATTGGGCAACCCTATCGATGAATGCGGTCCTGTCAGCCACGCGCAGACAGCATCCATCCACCGTAAAGCCCCTGCTTACGACGAACTGTCTCCATCCCAGGAATTGCTGGAAACCGGTATCAAGGTGATTGATCTGGTTTGCCCATTCGCTAAAGGTGGTAAGGTCGGTCTGTTCGGTGGTGCGGGTGTGGGCAAGACCGTCAACATGATGGAACTGATTAACAACATCGCCAAGGCACACAGCGGTTTGTCCGTGTTTGCCGGTGTGGGTGAGCGTACTCGTGAGGGTAATGACTTCTACCACGAAATGGCTGACGCAAAAGTGGTTGATCTGGAAAATCCAGAAAACTCCAAAGTGGCGATGGTGTACGGTCAGATGAATGAACCACCAGGTAACCGTCTGCGCGTTGCTCTGACGGGTTTGACGATTGCTGAAGGTTTCCGTGACGAAGGCAAAGACGTTTTGTTCTTCGTGGATAACATCTATCGTTACACACTGGCCGGTACTGAAGTATCCGCTTTGCTGGGTCGTATGCCTTCCGCCGTGGGTTATCAACCTACGCTGGCTGAAGAAATGGGCCGTCTGCAAGAGCGTATTACATCCACTAAAACTGGTTCGATCACATCGATCCAGGCCGTGTATGTTCCAGCCGATGACTTGACCGATCCATCTCCTGCAACGACGTTTGCTCACTTGGATTCCACCGTTGTTCTGTCCCGTGACATCGCCTCCCTGGGTATCTACCCTGCGGTTGATCCACTGGATTCAACATCCCGTCAGTTGGACCCACAAGTGGTTGGTGTAGAGCACTATGAAACAGCCCGCGCTGTTCAAGGTACTTTGCAGCGCTACAAAGAATTGCGCGACATTATCGCGATTCTGGGTATGGACGAATTGGCTCCTGAAGACAAACTGCTGGTTGCGCGTGCTCGTAAAATGCAGCGTTTCCTGTCTCAGCCTTTCCACGTTGCTGAAGTGTTTACCGGTTCTCCAGGTAAATACGTTTCGCTGAAAGAAACGATCCGTGGTTTCAAAATGATCGCTTCCGGCGAACTCGATCACCTGCCAGAACAAGCGTTCTACATGGTAGGTACTATCGACGAAGCAATCGAAAAAGCGAAAAAAATGGCTGCCGCTTTATAAGCGAACAGGGGTGCAGTTAATCAATTAGCTGCACCATAGCTTTTTTGAGCGAATAATAAGGGTCCAACATGGCACACACTATTCACGTTGACGTGGTTTCCGCAGAAGAGTTGATCTTCTCCGGGGAAGCCGAATTCGTCGCGTTGCCGGGTGAGGCTGGTGAATTGGGTATCTATCCGAAACATACACCACTGATTACCCGCATCAAGCCGGGCGCGGTGCGCATCAAGGTTCCAGGCAAAGCCGAAGACGAATTTGTATTCGTCGCCGGTGGTCTGCTTGAAGTGCAACCAAATGCAGTGACAGTTTTGGCCGATACCGCGATTCGCGGTCAAGATCTGGACGAAGCCAAAGCCAATGAAGCCAAGAAACTGGCAGAACAAGCTTTGGTTAATCGTGATTCCAAAATTGACTATGCGCAAGCACAGGCAGAACTGGCATCCGCGATCGCCCAATTGGCAGCGATACAAAGATTGCGTCAAAAGCGTTAATTTCGCTGCGAAAATTTTTCGCGACGAAAGCAGTACAATGGAAAGGCAGCTCAGGCTGCCTTTTTGTTTTTCCATGCTGTCAAAATGGACCAATACTGGAACTACCCATGCCTGTGGAACAAGACTTGATTGCCGAGATACTGAGCAAAAGCAAAACCATCGCCGTCGTCGGCCTGTCGTCAAAAACTTCCCGCCCCAGTTATGGCGTGTCTGCCTATATGCAGGCGCATGGCTATCGCATCATCCCTGTCAATCCGCGTGAGGCTGGGAATATGATACTGGGCGAGCATTGCTATCCTGATTTGATTGCTGCAGCAGCAGAACACCGTATCGATATTGTCGATTGCTTTCGCAATGCGGCTGATATCCCACCCGTTGTGGAAGAGGCCATACAGATGGCCGCGCCTTATCTGTGGATGCAGTCAGGCATCATCAATACAGAAGCTGCCGCCAGGGCAGAGGCAGCAGGTACCAAAGTAGTGATGGATAGGTGCATCAAGATAGAACATCTTTACCGTGTCTGAGTTTGCTTTGCTGCGCGCAATTGCTGTATGTAGGCAAGTTCGTTTTGCGCCAGTGTATTCTCAGGTTCGATTTGCAAGGATTCCTGAAAAGCTTTTTCTGCCTCATCGAGTTGCTTAAGCTCTATCAAAGAAAATCCTATGCCGCGCAGGGACATCGCCAGGTAAGGGCGTTGTGAGGAATATTGTTTGCTCAATTCATGAGCATGACGATAGGTTTGCAAGGCTTCTGTGGGCTTGGCCAGCTGGTTCAAGACATAACCAATTTCTACCGAAGTACCAGCAGAAACCGGGGCCAGATATTCCACTCTCCTGAGCATGGACAAAGCCTGTTGCAAATCCCTTCTTTCAACCGCAACAAAGGCCTGGACTTGCAGGCAGTTTTTATAACCCCATTCTATCCATTGAAAATTCAGCTTGCTGGATTTGCTGAACTCCTCAAATTCTTGAGTCGTCTGGAAAGAGAATTGCTTTTTGCTGCTGTCAAAGATGGATTCATAAGACCGGCAATTTTCTTTTGCTTTTTTGTCTGCTTCTTCAAATTTTCCCGCCTTGATCAGCAGATTCAATGCTTTTGATGCAGTAGAGAATTCCACCCCCTTGGCACTGTCCGCGACTACATTGGTATGGGTGGTAATCGTAATAATTTTGTCGTCAGCCGTAGCGCATGCAGGCAAGGCTGCCACCAAGGCAAAAGCAGCTATCCATTTGCGCCCACTCATTATTCGATGTGGAGTAAAAAATCAGTCATGTTCAGGGTAAGGTGATTATTCATAAAAAGCCCGGTGTGGCTCCACGTAGATCAATTTTATCGACTTGAGCAGTTTGAAAATGATCACTGCCAGCAATACATAGAAATACCCTACCAGCAGGCTGTATAAGCCGCCTATCATAAACAGATGGAACAGGTCAGCGATATAGATGCGCCTTTCGTTGATCATCATAATGACCGCAGCACTAACACCAAATGCCAGCACCATGACGAATGGCGCAAAATGGCAGTAGAAAACAAACTTGTTTTCATTCTGGCGAAAAAAAAGCAATGTTGAACTCCAGCAGCATCCATCAGTAAATACGGTATGCCACCAACGATCAGCGATCCAAGCAGAGAGCGCGACAGTTCGCGCAGCACCCCAAATTGTGCGCATGCAAGGCTGAGCAAGCTCAGCACTATGGGCAATAACAAAGCGATCAGCTAATAAGTTTTCTTTCGTATCATGTGCAATGAGTTGGTAATGCATGCCACACAAAAAACACAATCCTGTTGAATGCATTTGCAGTCTTGCTAGGGTATGCAGCACTTTTCATATTATCATCAAAGCATTATCTCTGATGTTGAGATATTTTCTTTGTAAGCAAACAATATTGATGGGAGACTTGAATGACAGTTGCGGACTTGTTTCGGGTAGGTAAAGGTTTCCAGGTCAAGGATGCTGATGCCAATAGAAAGCTGGTGGGTACGGCCGCCTCTGAAAAGAATGCAGACAAGGCAGCTGACAAGCTGACGACACTAAAGCTGGCGGAAGAAATTTCTGACCTGCAAAATGTCTTGTATGCCGCTCATGACCGCAAGCTATTGATCATCCTGCAGGGTATGGATACTTCCGGTAAAGACGGCACGGTCAAAGGCGTGTTCGGGCAAATCAATCCCCTGGGTGCCCGCACGGTGGCCTTCAAAGCCCCCAGCACCGATGAAAAGAATCATGATTACCTGTGGCGTGTGCATAAAGAATTGCCTGGCAAGGGTGAAATCACCATCTTCAACCGCAGCCATTATGAAGATGTCCTGATTACCCGCGTACATGACTGGATTGACAATGCGGAATGCAAGCGTCGCTATGTACAAATCCGTGACTTTGAACGTATGTTGGCCGAGACGGGCACGGTGATACTGAAATTTTTCCTGCATATTTCCAAGGCCGAGCAAAAAGCCAGGCTGGAAGAGCGTCTGGCCGACCCTGACAAGCACTGGAAGTTTGATCCACAAGACCTGGTAGAACGTAAATACTGGGATGCCTATCAAGAAGCTTATGAAAACACCTTGCTGGCAACTGACGCCGATCATGCGCCCTGGTATGCCGTGCCGTCGGACTCCAAGACCCAGCGCAACCTGGTGATTGCCAGCATCGTGCAAGAAAAAATGCTGAGCCTGAAACTGAAATATCCGCCCGGTAATCCTGATTACAGCAAACTCAAGGTGGAATGAAGTTCGCTTATTTACCTGAGTTAGTCGCGGCACCGCTGTATCCCTTGCTGGCCTGGCAGGGGCGGCACACCCGTGCAGTGACACCACGCCTGTCTGAGGCCACTGACCAGGCCTTTGGACGATGGGCCCGTGGCAATTCGCCTGTGGATAAATACAAGGTATTGGGTATAGGTGAGTCGCCCGTTGCCGGTGTCGGCGTGGCGAACTATGAAGAGGCCATCACCGCCCAACTGGCAAAATCACTGGCTGGCAAGCTGGATGCCACCGTGGCATGGCAGGCCCTGGGGCAAAACGGTGCTCGTTTATCGTGGGCCAGGCAAGCTTTGCCAGGGTTTCGCCAGGCACAAAGCCATGCATCGCCAGCCTGGGATGTCATTCTGGTCGCTTTTGGAGTGAACGATACGACCAGCTTTTGCCCGGTGAACAGGTACCGCACAGAATTGCAAAGCCTGCTGGATGAATTGCAGATGATGCTAAAACCAAGTGGTCTTATCGTATTGGCAGGCGTGCCACCGATGCAGGTTTTTCCTGCGTTGCCCGCTCCTTTGCGCCAGGTTTTGGGCATGAAAGCGCGCGCCCTGGATCACGTAAATCACGAAATGGCAGTGTCCCGGCAGCGGGTTTTGCATTTGCCGTTCACCGCAAATCTTCAAGATGTGCGCCAGATGGCCGAAGATGGCTACCATCCGTCAGCACTTGGCGTCAGTATTTGGGCAGAAGAATTAGCGAAAACATTTCTGCAAAATCGTCAAGAAAAATAATATGGCTTTGGTACTTATGCACAATTTCACTTGTACGCGATTTATGCTAAAAAACGCACATTTCTCATAAACTGGTATTCCTTCCCAATAAAATCAATGACTTACAGAATAATCCTGTTAACCGAATTTAAAATAAATCAGTAAACTGGCATTCTGTCATTTCTATCCACAAAGTTATCCACAGTTTATTGCCGGAAATTTTGCTGAAAATTACGCCACTTGTTGCAGATCAGATGCCTATCCTGCGCGCATAGGCGATAATGTCGCTTATACAGCAATAGTCTGCGTAGTTTGACAATGTCAGTAGATAAGCAGATGCGCGCAGCGTCACCGAAAGCCTTTATGTCCATGAATTTTGCCCCACTCAAAAACGATACCTTCCTGAGAGCTTTGTTGCGCCAGGAAACTGACTACACACCGCTATGGTTGATGCGCCAGGCAGGCCGTTATTTGCCTGAATACCGCGCCACCCGTAAAGGCGCAGGCTCTTTCCTGAGCCTGGCCAAAAACCCTGGCTTTGCCACTGAAGTGACTTTACAGCCGATAGACCGTTATGGCCTGGATGCTGCCATTCTGTTCTCAGACATCCTGACCGTACCAGATGCCATGGGTCTGGGTCTGTACTTTGAAGAAGGTGAGGGCCCCAAGTTTGAGCGCCCGCTGAAAGATGAAAAAGATGTCATGGCACTCAAAGTGCCAGAAGCCGGCAGCCTGCAATATGTATTTGATGCCGTAACGCAAATCCGCACTGCTTTGGATGGCCGTGTACCGCTGATCGGTTTTTCTGGCAGCCCATGGACACTGGCTTGTTATATGGTGGAAGGCCAGGGTTCGCGTGATTTCCATACCGTCAAGAGCATGATGTACAAGCGCCCAGACCTCATGCATCACATCCTGCGCACCAATGCTGACGCAGTGGCTACTTATCTGAATGCGCAAATCGATGCCGGTGCCCAGGCCGTGATGATTTTTGACAGCTGGGGTGGGGCGCTGGCAGACGGGGCTTATCAAGAGTTCTCACTGTCTTATATGCACGATATTGTCAGCCAGTTGCAAAAAGAAAAAGATGGCAAGCGTATTCCTGCCATTGTCTTCACCAAAGGAGGTGGCCTGTGGCTGGAACAACTGGCCGATATCGGTGCGGACGCCCTGGGCCTGGATTGGACCATGAACCTCGGCCAGGCACGCGCCAAAGTTGGTGATAAAGTGGCTTTGCAGGGTAATCTTGACCCGGCAGTACTGTTCGCTGAACCAGAACAAATCCGCAAGCAGGTGATTGCCACGCTCGATAGTTATGGCAAACCTGCGGCTGGTCATGGTCACGTATTCAACCTGGGGCACGGCATTTCGCAATTTACGCCAGTTGAGTCAGTCAGCGTGCTGGTCGAAACGGTGCATGAATATAGTCGTCAGCAGCGTCGGGCGTAGCAGGTAGCGGTATTTGTTTATAAAATATGCATCGTTTCTCGCTACTGACTGATAACAAAGCGGCTTGTCCAGCCAGTATTTCTGGTCAGGCCAGTGGCAAAGTATGGGCTTTTAGGCACTGGTAAAACAACAAGTGCCGGAAATGCTTGTCTTTGCGTTATGTTGCTCTGCAAAACATAGTACTGGTGTGCTTTTCCAGCCCGAAAGCTGTGGAAAACCAATGGATACGCCGCAGTAGAATTTTGCATTTCTATGCACATTTTCTGTTACTTATGCACAAAATCGGGGCGGCAAAAAATATTTTCAAAAATATTTTTTTGTCTTCCAGCATTTTTTGTAAGTCATTGATTTTAAAAGACTAAATTCTAGGCTCTGAGATAGGGCATTCTGTGGAAACCCACGTAAACGCTAGCGAAAACCGATGTCAATAGACCTTTCTCCACAAAGTTATCCACAGAAACTGTGGATATGTCAAAAAGCCTTATGAAATCAATAGTTAGCGCTGTTTTTCATGTTCAAGTTTAGATCGTGAAACAAGTTTATTTACGCGTCGCCCTCGATACCCCCCTTGACAGTACCTTCGATTATCGATGGACAGCACAAGAAGAGGGCGGTACTACTGTAGCCCCGCCCCAAGTTGGGCAACTGGTTGCTTTACCGTTTGGCCGCCAGGAAGTAGTCGGCCTGATCATGGATGTAGTGACTGAGACCGATGTCCCGCCCGCCAAGCTGCGCGATGTCATCGCCGTACGGCATGAGTTACCGGCCATGAACAAGGAATGGTTGGCGCTATGCCAGTTTGCCGCCGAGTACTACCAGCGTCCCATAGGCGAGGTGGCAATACCTGCCTTGCCCAAAAATTTAAAAGCCATTAAGACAGTCTCTCTGCAGCGCGCCATCAAGAAGCTGGACAAGTTGCC
The DNA here is from genome assembly GCF_049340405.1 of Undibacterium sp. Ji42W. Taxonomy (NCBI): domain Bacteria; kingdom Pseudomonadati; phylum Pseudomonadota; class Betaproteobacteria; order Burkholderiales; family Oxalobacteraceae; genus Undibacterium; species Undibacterium sp. Ji42W. The sequence goes on along the minus strand of NZ_JBMPOV010000013.1, from coordinate 34,907 downwards.
AGAACTGGCCGATGTCAGCCCGGTGGGTGAACCGCCATTAAATCCTGAGCAACAAGCCGCTGTCGATGCCGTTGCCAATGCAGACGGCTATGCCCCGCATCTGTTGTTCGGAGTCACTGGCAGCGGCAAGACAGAGGTGTATTTGCAGACTGCCGCCAAAGTGCTGGCAAAAACCCCGGATGCCCAGATCCTGATCCTGGTGCCAGAAATCAACCTGACACCACAGCTTGAATCCCATATCCGCGCCCGTTTCCCCGGCCTGATGCTATCCACTTTGCACAGCGGTATGGCAGAAGGTGAACGCATGTTGCACTGGCTGGCAGCGCATACCGGTCGTGCCCGCATCGTACTCGGCACACGCCTGGCCATGCTGGCATCCCTGCCAAAGTTAAAACTTCTGATCATTGATGAGGAGCATGATCCTTCCTACAAGCAACAGGAAGGCTTGCGTTACTCTGCCCGTGACCTGGCCGTATGGCGGGCGCGCCAGCTCTCCGTACCGATCTTGCTGGGCTCAGCCACACCCTCGCTGGAAAGCTGGCAGGGTGCGCAGACTGGCCGTTACCGACTGCTGGAATTACGTGAGCGTGCAGTCCAGCATGCAGTCTTGCCCATCATACGCATCATCAACCTGGAAAGAGAAAAACCCAGCGAAGGCCTGACGCAAAGATTGATAAGCGCTATCAAGCTACGTTTGGAGAAGGGTGAGCAATCACTTCTGTTTCTCAATCGACGCGGTTATGCACCAGTACTGGCCTGCGATGCCTGCGGCTGGATCAGCAATTGCACCCGCTGCACCGCCCATCTGGTCTTGCACAAAGGTGACCATAGATTGCGTTGTCATCACTGCGGTCTGGAACAACGCATACCGCGCTCATGCCCGACTTGCGGCAATATCGACCTGCAACCTTTGGGTCGCGGCACCCAGCGCATGGAAGAAAGCCTGGCTCTGCTGTTCCCGGAGGCAAGAGTATTTCGTATCGATGCCGATTCCACCCGCCTCAAAGGCAGCGCCGCCGCCGCCTTTGAGCGCGTACATGCCGGTGAAGTCGATATCCTGATAGGCACACAAATGGTGGCCAAGGGCCATGACTTCAAACGCCTGACCCTGGTGGCAGCGCTGAACCCGGATGCTGCTTTGTTCTCGCAAGATTACCGCGCCAGTGAACGCCTGTTCGCCCAGCTCATGCAGGTGGCAGGACGGGCAGGGCGAGCAGCGCAAAAAGAAGGCGGTAATGCATCCGAGGTGCTGGTGCAAACCCGCTACCCTGACCACCCGCTCTACCATGCGCTGATGTCACACAATTACCCCGATTTTGCCAAAGACTTGCTGGATGAACGCCAGCAAGCCCATATGCCACCTTTCATGTACCAGGCTTTATTGCGGGCAGAAGCCAAAGAGCTGGAAACCGCTATCGAGTTTTTAAAGCAGGCCGCAGTTTGCACAGAACACCAGGGCATCATGATCAATGACCCCATCCCCATGACGATGACGCGGGTCGCCAATGTGGACAGGGCGCAATTGCTGGTCGAATCAGTTTCACGACCAGCGCTGCAAGCCTTTGTCAAAGCCTGGATAGCAGATTTGCGCGCCATGAAAAGCAGGGTCAGGTGGTCGGTGGAAATTGATCCTGTGGATATCTGACTATCTATTCACATGGGCTGAAGATGGGATCAGTTAAAATTGCTGTTCAAATTCGTCATTGAGCACAATAAAGCACCATGCCACTCAGCCCTTACCTGACCACTTTTCCTGAAGTCTCTGAAAATTGCTACCTCCACCCCAGCGCCCAGCTCATAGGCGATGTACAACTGGGGCCGGACAGTTCAATCTGGTGTAATGCCGTCTTGCGTGGTGATGTCAATCACATACGTATAGGCCATAGCAGCAATTTCCAGGATCTGGCCATGGGCCATGTCTCACACAAGAATGTCAGCAAGCCTGCTGGTTCGCCACTGATCATCGGTGACTATGTGACGATAGCCCATTCCGTCATCCTGCACGGCTGTAATATTGGCGATGAATGCCTGATAGGAATGGGCAGCATCGTCATGGATGACGTAGTGATCCACAAGCATGTCATGCTCGGTGCTGGCAGCCTGGTGCCGCCGGGCAAGGTACTCGAAAGTGGCTATCTGTACGTAGGCCGCCCGGCAGTCAAAGTCCGCGCCCTGACGGCAGAAGAAATCAGCTATTTCAAATACTCAGCAGAACACTATGTGCGTATCAAGAACAATTACCTGGCCAGCGCATTGACCCAGCCATCTGAATGAACTTGGAAACGGCCTTGTGGTCTGAACCCGGCAATGCATTTTTGAAAGATTCTCAAGCAATCAAGCATAAGGACAGAACGGCATGAACGCAACACAGGCTGGCGAATACTGGATCACCACAGACAAGGACAAAATCGATATCGACCTAGTCCATCAATTTTTGACGACCGAAAGCGGCTGGGCCACCGGTATTTCACGACCTGTAGTAGAGGAATCTCTGCGCAATTCCCTGTGTTTCAGCATCTTCCAGCAAGAGCGCATGGTGGGCTTTTGCCGCATCATCACCGACATGGCCACCTTTGGTAACCTCGTCGATGTGTTTGTTGTGACCGACATGCGCGGCAAGGGTATTTCCAGATTGCTCATGGAAGAAGTCATGGCCCACCCCGTTGTCAGCAAGCTGCGCCGCTTTACGCTATCGACCAGCACCGCCGCTGGCCTGTACGAAAAGTTTGGTTTCACGCCACTCAGTAAACCAGACAATTTCATGGAAGTGTACAAACCCAGGATTTACCTGGACTGAAACCCCGGCGTTTTATTGAGCAGGCTGGTAATTCAGTTCACCGACATTGCTGGCCTCGAAATACATCATCAGCTGCCGCTGACTGCCTTTTTTGATATCCGTCACCTTTTTGACGATCTGGTCAGAACGTTTTACCTTGTCATGGTATTGCGCCTCCACTTCATAGCGGCCTTCGGGCAGACTCAGGAATAACCAGGGGCCATCCAGCGTCGTTGTCAGCAACACGGCTTTGGTTTTGTCGTCTCTCACAATAACTTTGAGATCCGCCAGGTAAGCGCCGGATTTATTGGCAGCAGTGCGCAGCCACAGATTGTATGGCCCGGCCTGCTGTTGTAATTCTTCCCTCTCCGTGGCACCTATACCACCAGTGACGCAGGCAATGTCCTTGTTTGAACAATTGCTGCCCGCGGCCAATGCAGGCATGCTCAGACAGAGAAAAAATGACAAGGGTAATAGCGCAGTTAATTTCATATATTTCACGGCTGAGTCCTCCTGTGTAAAACATGCAATATAGTATTTGTGACATGAAGGTGTTTGAGATGAGTCAAAGCTGCAACACCTTGGATGCCAGCATGATATTTATACTTGTCTGTGACCATCAAACGCGGCATATTGAAAGGGACAGGCCTTGAGGCCTCTTTGCATAGACTACAGATTCTTTTTTCCCATTCAAGATGCTTTCATCCCTGCTTAAACCTGCCATCGCCATCACGGTGGCACTGGCCTTTGCCACACCTGCGCAAGCACTGGAGTCTGCCCTTAGTCTTAAGGACATCTACTCCAGCACGGTAGTGCAGCAAGTACAACCGCCGCCAGAAGATTTGCAATCCTATATAGCGCAGATGGCTACGGCCCTTAGCACTAACAGCATCACCAGCCTGCCTTCTCAATACATTTTGCTGGTAGACCGCAATCCCAAAGTCCAGGTTGCCATGTTGTTTTGGTTAGACCAGGAAGGGCAATACCAGTTCATTGGTGCTTCGCCTGTTTCGACAGGGCGTTCTCCTGGTTTCGAGCATTTTGAAACCCCCGTAGGGGTGTATGTGCATAGCCTGGCCAATCCGGATTACCGTGCCGAAGGCAGTAAAAACAGCAAGGGCATACGTGGCTATGGCATCAAAGGCCGGCGCGTCTTTGATTTTGGCTGGCAAAAGGCTAAAAAAGGCTGGGGCGACAAAATCATCGCCGACATGCGCCTGCAAATGCATGCGACCGACCCTGGCGCACTCGAATCACGCCTGGGTACAGTGCAATCCAAGGGTTGTGTACGGATACCGGGTACGTTGAATCTCTTGCTGGACCGCTACTCGGTGCTGGACGCGGACTATATGCAAGGCGTGGCAGAGGGCAAGAAATACTGGGTACTCGATAAAAACCGCCAGGACAATCCTTGGGCCGGGCGCTATATGGTCATCATCGATAGCGGTAAAGAGCAAAAACCTGAGTGGGCCGCTTATATGCCATCTGCACCATCGGCGCCTGCAACCCGCAAGGTAGCAAAAGCTTCTTGAGCCACAGGACAGGTGTCGGGCTCTGAAATCGACTAAGATATCCCTGACAGATTATTTAAATTACTTCAGGAGAGCCCGCATGTCTATAGAAACCTGGTTGCTGTATGTCCTTGCCGTGCTGGTATTAACCATCACTCCCGGCCCCGCCGTACTGATGTGCATCACCAATAGCATCAATGTCGGTGCCCGTATGACCCTGTTTCCTGCCTTGGGGAATATCACCTCGCTCATCGCCATCATGACTTGCTCGGCGATAGGCATCGGTGCCATTCTGGCGACATCGGCGCTGGTGTTTACCGTCATCAAATACCTGGGCGTGGCTTACCTGCTATATCTGGGTATCAGCAGCTTGCGTGCCAAAAGCAGTGATTTTGTCTTGCCGGCAGAAACTGAGCTACGCGGCACCCGCCTGCGTCTGTATGTAAAAGGCATGCTGGTCGGTATCAGTAACCCCAAGGCCTTGCTGTTCTTTACCGCCTTCTTCCCGCAATTCATCAATCCGGCCGCCGCCAAGCTCCCGCAATTTTTGGTCTTGTGCAGCACCTTTGTATTTTTTGAATTCAGTGTGCTGATGTTGTATGCGGTATTTGCCGAACGCATGGGCCCTTGGCTGCGCTCCAAGGGCAAGGCAAAGATGTTCAATCAGTTCTCTGGTGGCGTGTTTGTGGCGGCGGCAGGCTTGCTGGCCACCGTGAAAAAGGCGAATGACTAAGGAGCAAGATCATGTCACATGGCAAAGCGTATAGTGAAAACGGTTTTTGGGACAAGCTCAAGAAATCTACACAAGCAGCAGGTAGCGAAGTCATAGAAAAAGTACTGTGCCTCTACTATGCAGCGCAAAGGCCGGAGACACCTGCCTGGGCCAAGACTGTCATCTTCGGGGCATTGGGTTACTTTATTTTCCCTCTCGATGCGGTACCGGATATGTTGCCTGTGGTTGGTTACAGCGATGACCTGGGCGTGATTGCGGGTGCGCTGGTGACCGTCAGTTTTTATATTACAGATGAGGTGAAGCAGAGCGCCAGGGATAAGATGAAGGGCTGGTTTGGTAGTGGACAAGTTTGAAGCCTTGCATTTCCAAACTGCCATGAAGCTCAATCCAGCTCAGAGAGAGCTGGATGGGATCAGTATTTTATCCGCAAAATAATCAGGCGTTCAGCTAGCAGCCTTCCTGGTAGAATTCTTGATAAAATCACCATGCCTGAACCTTAATGCCGACCAGTCGTCATCAATCGCCACCATCCTCACCGTATCAAATCCCGCCGCCTTGATCACATCCCAGCCAGTATCGCGGTTGAATTCACATTGATATTTCTTTGAGCTTCCCTTGGGATAAGCAAACCACAGCAAGGCGTCCCCCTCTACCAGCTTGCTCAGGGCCAGGGAGATTTCATCAAGCTCTTGCTGCTTGCTGACAAACACCAAAGCAAAAGTCAGCTTTTTGACGCCAGACAATTTCTCGAGTACTTTAACACCCTCCAAAGCTGCGATTTCGGGCTCGAATGACGGCGGTGCATGCAAGACCAGGATTTCACTCTGATCTTTCAAATTCAATTTGTTAAAAATGGCAGACATGGATACTCCAGAATTTATAGTTGCTCACCCAACTCGCGTATTTTGCGCATGCTCAAAAAATTAGGCAAGAAGCGCCAGGCGGCAAGGCTTGAGACCAGCAGCAATATCCAGTAAAAATTGCTCTTTCTGAAAAAGATAAGTGCGACGATCATGGCAATCGCCAGAAAAACCTGCATTTCCTGCCCCGCCCAGCCCTGGTTTTCTGTGCGTCTTGCCAGCAGTTGATTGAGTTCGCGGGATATTCCCGATGCAATATGTTCTACCCGCGATGCGCTCTTCTTTGCTTCCTGCCATGCTGCTTCCGTGCTGGCTGACGCGCGCAGTTTTTCCAGCAATACATAATACTCTTCCAGTGCCTTTTGCAAGTCTTCTACGGCGCTGTCAGGCAAGAGACTGTCGGTGGCAGCCGTGCGCAAGCTTTTGATACTTTGCAAGACTTCCTGCTTTATTGCTACGGCGGCATCCTGCTCTGCGCTACGCTGCCAGGCATCGGCTTTTTGCTGGCGTTCAACGGCTTTTTGCGCTTCCGGTAACAGGGCTTCGAGTACCAGTAGCGAAGCGACTGGCATTTTTTCTATCTCACCCAATGCAGATAACCAGGGGCAATAAGCTTGCAGGCCGGCATAGGCGACATGCAGGCGCTTGCGCAGGCGCTCAGGCCAGCGTTCATCATAGACCAGCGCCAGCACCCGTGCATGCAATCTATGCAGGGGTGCGCTGTCATCTGTCTCAAGGCCGTACATGAGTTTGTCGATATTACTCTGTTCCCCAGGCAATTGTTTGCTGGCATAGTCTTTCACGATGCCAAAAGCTTCTCGCCAGGCCTGCTCGATTTGCTTGCAGCAAGCCTGCCATTTTTGCACTATGCTGGCGATCTCTTTGTTGCCCGCATCGGCATAGGCTTCCAGCACGCCATAGTTGTACAACTGTTTCAGCCAGTTGCTGGCAGCTTCATCACCTTTCAATGAGCGGTTGGCATAGCCGAGTATCGCTGGCAGTTCTATGGTTTCACCGCGCCATACTGGTGGTATGCCGGGTGCCAGATGCAATATCAGTCGCAATAGCTGTACATCGACCGAGAGCTTTTTATCCTGGCGCATATCGAGCAAGACCCGCACCGCATTCTGGTCTTTTTGCACATCGCGGAACCAGGCCAGCAATTGCGCATTCGAGATATCCCTGACACCATCATCCCAGTTGCGGGCCAGCGCCACTGCCAGTTGTTCACGGGTGTGGCAAAGATATTGACCTATATGATAGGGTTCGCGAAAGCCGCCCATGGCCATGGTTTCGATGGCATCTGGCAGGCTGACATCGCGCGCCAGCCAGCGCATGATCTGTTCCTCACCCCAGCGTTTTTTAGGGTCCCGCAAGAGCAGGCCGCGCAACAGTTTGCGCAGATAGGTATCCGGCACGGCATTGAGTTCCAGCTCGCGCGTAGTCAGATGGTGCAGGATGACCGCTTCTGACAAACCGGCAAATGGGTGCTGGCCCAAAGCCATTTCCAGCATGATCATGCCCAGCGCCCAATAATCTGCCTTGGCATCGATGACGCCGGACAGGCTTTCTGGTGAGGCATACGGCAAGGTGCGCGCTGTACCGGTCAGTCTTTGCGTGGCATCCAGCACAGATGAAATACCAAAGTCAGTGAGTATCAAATCCAGCGGTTGCAAGTTGCGCACCAGGATATTCTCAGGCTTGAGGTCACGGTGGATAAGTCCTGCCTTATGTACACTGGCGATGGCAGTTGCCAGTTCGCGTACTATGCTTTCCAGCATGACAGGATCTGGCCGCCTGTCTTGTACAAATTTTTTTAATGAGCCAAGCTCACAGTATTCCATGAGCTCATAGGCATGGCCATCAGACACACCAGCTTCCAGCACGACTACGCGGTGCGCTGTTGGTACCGCGTTTAATCTTTCCCTGACCTCGGATTTGCCATGTATGCCGTGGCGATATATCTTGGCGACGCGCTGTATGGCAGAGGCATTTTCTTCCACCAGCAACAACTCAGCCTCTGCTCCCAGGGTTGGCAGGTGATGCAGTATTTTGTAGCGATCACGCAGGGCTTGCGGCAGTGATAACAGGCTATGAATCTGGCTGCTATCTTGCGTCGTTGGTTCCTTGCTCAACGGGCGATTGCAATACACACATAGTTCACTGCCAGGTGGATTACTTTGTGCGCAATCTTCATAACTGCAAATTAATTCTGTTGTGCTGGCTACGGGCTGTTTTATCTTGATCGCAGACTCAGGCTGGTCATGTTTTTCCATCAAGTCCACACCAGACAACAAAGTGCCACAAATACAGCGCATGACTTCTGGTGCGTTGTCGGTTTCACAGGCGGGGCAGCGACGTATGTAAGTCTGGCTCACTCAGGGTCTCCAGCTGACACGATCAAATGTCAGGCCACGGCTGGCACATAATTGTTCCAGTGCCTGCATGTCACCGCGCCCGGGTATGCCTACATACCAGACACGCTGCCCATCTATCATGGTTTGTATGCGCTTGTCCTGTTCATCTATGGGGGCATCAACATAAGCCTGCATGCGCGCCCTTGCACGGTCTGACAAGAGTACCAGCGGTTGATTGCCTGAGCCGCGCCAGGCCTGGGTCAGCGGCTTATTGACGATAAAAGGTTCGGGGATCAGGGCATCAAGTTTTTGCAGCAAGTCTGCATGCTTTTTTTGCAGGGTTGCGAGTGGATAACCGCTATAGCAGAGTATGTCAAAATCCATCGCCGCACTGCTGCGCCAGTGATGCAAACCATCAAGCAAGGCATGCAGGGCCTTGGGCTGCTCGAATGGTTCGCCACCTGAGATGGTGATACCATCAAATTGTCCGGTACCGACTTCGCGACACCAGCTCAGCAAACCTGCGACTGTCATTTCCTTGCTACCATCCCTGGCCCAGGTATCTTGCGAGACACAGCCCTTACAGCCTATGCTGCAACCTTGTACCCATATTCCTATGCGCCGCCCCGGCCCCAGTACAGTGACGGGGAAATGCGCTTTATTGATCGCTATCTTCATGCTAATTGCAGGCTCAGGCTGATGACTTTATCGGCTTCGGTAATCGCCGTTACGGTGACACGCTGCTTGCCTTCGAGTTCCTGTTCAAACAGGGCGCGCGACAAGGGGTTGATAAAATTCGATTCGAGCTGGTTGCCGACACCACGGCCACCATTACTGAGGTCACGGATACAGCGCGCCAGCAGTTCATCACGCACTGCCGCAGGCATGGCCAGTTGCAGCTGGAGTTCTTCCTGCAAACGACGCGCCACATTGCGCAACATACCATCAAAAATCTTGGCGGCGACTTCAGCAGAAATAAAATCAAAGACGACAATATTGTCGCCAATGCGGTTCAATAATTCTGGCCGTGACAAATTGAATTTGAAATAATTACCTATGGCTGCACGCACCTTGGATTCCACGGTTTCATAGCTGTCACCTGGCTTGACATTTTCATGACGCTGGCCGTGACTGTCTTCTACATAGATACCGAGGTTGGAAGTGAAGATCAGGATGGTTTCAGAAAAATAGGCAGTGTCACCACGGCCATCGGTCAGGCGGCCATCTTCCAGTATCTGCAAGAATTTATCGAGTATGCGCGGATGGGCTTTTTCGATTTCATCAAACAGCACGACAGAAAAAGGTTTTTGCCTGACAGCGTTGGTGAGCTCTCCACCGGCTTCAGAATCGATGAAACCAAGCTGGGCACCGAGCAACCTGGCACTGGTATGTTCCTCTGCAAATTCACTCATGTCAAAACGTGTGTAAGCAGCTTCATCACCAAACACCAGTTGTGTCAGGGTCTTGGCCAACTCGGTTTTACCGACGCCAGTGGGGCCAGCAAAAAACAGCACTCCGCGTGGCCGGCTACCGACCGAGCGTGTCTGCGCACCCGTCAAGCTCATGACTGAACGCTTTAGAATATCCAGGGTCTTGATGACCGCAGGGCGTTGGCCCTTGACGCGGTCTTCGATAAAATTTTCAGCATCGCGTATTTTTTTACGCAGATATTCCTTGCGCCAGGGGTTATCCAGCACGCCAACCTTATAGCAGCGTACTGCATCTTCTATATCGCCAATAGCAAGTTTTTGCCGGTCCGCCAGCTCAGTAATATCCGCCAGGGCAGACAGGGACATGCCATCTGTTCCTTCAGTAAAAGCCTTGACGAATTGGGTGCGGACATTGGCTTGCGCATCAGCAAACCCGGCAAACAAGGGTGCCAGTTGTTGTGCCGCAGCCTGGCGCATTTCAAAGTCGGGCTTGCCAATGTGCAGGGTCGCAATCCGCTCACTATCGAGCGTGAACCAGGATGGCAAATCCTGCGCACGGTTCACCAGCCACAAGATGGGATTGTATAATGGTGGTCCACCATTCTGACGGGGGACTATGGCAGAGGCATTCAGCGAGATTTTTTCTGCGGCGACAAAGAAGCGGTGTTCAGCCTCATTCAACTGCTCAGGCTTGCGGCTGATGCGTGAGGCAAAATCCAGCACCAGCGCGCAACGCACTTCGCGTTCTGCACTGATTTTTTTCATCAGCTTGCTCAGGCTTTCGAGGCTCATTTGCTGGCAACCATCTGCCAGCTTCACGTCGAACAGGCGGGCGGCCATATCACGCTGCGCTGCTTCGTCAGGATAGACACGCAAGCCATCAACCGGGTCATACGCAAGTAAAAGGCTGTAGTCCTGGTTTTTTAAAAATTCCCATAAGGCCCGGTTGAAAGGCACCAGGGTGGCACTGCCAGAGGCGGCATCAAGCGGCAATAGAAAACTGTCGCGTATGCTGCCAGAAACCACATATTGAGATCGTATAGGCAGCAGGCGCTGCAAGTCTTGCAGCCAGCGTATGTCAGGTACATTCATGGCAATTTATTGCTACGTTGTTGTGTGTGGCTTTCGATTTGCTCTTCTTCTGCAAATCGCGGCAGCTTGTCTTCCACGACCAGTTGCACTGGCAATTCACCTGCTTGCAATAGCCGTGTTACCTGCATGTGGATGCCACGCGCTTCCAGTGCTGCCATCAGCGTCGGGAATTCACTGCACCAGCGGTCTTCTGCCAGATGGTCAAGCACGCTGCGTTCATTCTCGCCTTGTTTGACGGCACGGATGACATTGAAATTGGCTTGCCCGGTCTTGGCATCCATGCGCATGCGCACCATGTATTTGTCCCAGCTGTTGCGGCGAAAATGAACGGTGCCGCCTTCTACAAACAGAGTGTGGGATATTTCTTCGACCTGGTAGCCAAGGTCTTTCAACGTCTGTTCGAGTATCAGGGCCTGGGCTTCATCTACCTGACGCTTTTTCTCGGCTTCCAGCAGGTTCTGGATGTGCAGGCGCAAATCACTGGCCAGCAGATCAGCCCGCTCACCGGGCAGGCATATTTCCAGCTCTCTTGCCAGTCCTGCGATATCTTCTGGTAGTTGTGGCAGGTGGGCGACGCGTTTCAGCAGGCGCGCCAGCCGGTCTTGCGGCAGAGTTGCACTGCTGGCCGTTGCCATCTCAAAATCTGTCTGGTCAAAGAGGGCATCGGCCCGTCTGGCAGACTCGTGCAACAGCACAGGTCTGAGCTCATACACCAGTGCTTGCAAGCTATGCAGATAAGTGATGATGTCCTGCTCATCCGCCCCTTGCGGAGCCAGCGGACGAATGGCCTGTACCTGATCACCGCAGCCTATTTTTTCAACCAATAGCAATAAATCAGCATACTCTTGCTCTGTCGTTTGCAATTGCTGCTGCAAAGCCTGTTGACTCAAGCCAGTTGCAGTACGCAGGCGTTCTTGCAGAATGGCTTGCTGCTCATTCTGTTGCGTGCGCAAGAGTCCGGCATCCTGATGCGCCTGCTTGACAGCCATGGCAGCACGTATGCCTGCTGCTGACAGCAAAACCCGCATCGCATCGGCTCTGGTCAAAACGGTGGTAGGACCGCTCATAAGCCCTGTTCAGGAAGTTGCAAGAAAACATAATATAGCATGCACAAGAAGACCCTAGCCATGGGCCGCAAGCTTATGCTGCTGCCTTACTGGCTTATTGGAACACACAGTAACCAGCAATCAACCAGCGTTGATCCACTTTGACGAACTTGAATTCTTCCTCCCACTGATAAGGCGAGACCACAGTAACACTGGCTTTGTCACCATCCAGCTTGATGGTCTTGGCCTTGATTTTCTTGATGAAAGACGGCTTGTACTCATATTCCTGGGCGCAAAAGAAGATGTCCATATCCTCTGTTTCCATCAACGGCCCACGGCCATCCTTGGCCATCTGGGCAAATTCGGCATCGGTATAAGCCTTGAATTGCTGCTGGTACTTGCCATAGTAACGCTCCAGCGCCGCTGGGAAGTCAGGTGCAAAATAGCCGGAAGCCATGAACTTGCCACTAAAAGCCTTGAGGTTTTTGGTATCCAGCTGGAATTTCTTGCTGCCCGCAATATCCTTGATTTGCGGCTGCAAGGCCGAGACCTGTTTGCCATTCTTCAGCACCCAGCCATAAAAACCTTGCACCCCAGCCATCAAGGCCTGTTCATCCTGACTGCTTGCATTGACCATTGATGCGCTGCCCAATAAGGCCGCCAACAGGACTACGTTCAGGCTGGTTTTCATATTTACGGCTTTCAGGAGTGGATTTACAGATTCGACAATAAGAATGGTAACTCATTCATGCTGGAAAATCGTGGCACTTGTGGATAAGTCGCCACCTGTCCCGCATCGCCAAACCAGCAGGCTTGCATGCCTGCCGCGATGGCGGCTTGTATGCCTACCCCGCTGTCTTCAATCACGACGCAATCTGCGGGTGCAAATCCCATTTGCCGGGCAGCGTGTAAAAACAAATCTGGCTCTGGCTTCCAGGAAGAGATGTCGTATGAGCTGAAGATACGCGCGCCAAAAAAGCGGCTCAACCCTGTGAGGTCCAGCGCCTTCCTGATTTTTTGAGGTGGTCCGGCAGATGCAACGCCCATGGGCAAATCGAATTGCTGCAAGACTTCAATAACACCGGGGATAGCCTGCAAAGATTCTTCGAATAGCAAATCCACTGTGCGCCGGTAGCTGAGGATAAAATCCTCACCCAGATGCAGGTCATGCTGCTGCGACAAGATCTTGCAGATATCAGCCAACTTGCGGCCACGAAACCGCTGCGTCAGTTCAGCGAGATTTTCTTCTACGCCGTAGCGCTGCAATTCTATCTGCAAGCCCAGGTTGCACAGACCCTCGCTGTCCACCAAGGTGCCATCGCAATCAAAGATCAGGCAGGCGGGTTTATTCATTAGCCAGCATGCATAGAAACACAGGGATGTGCCAGCTTGCCATCACCATAAGTACGCAAGACTTCTGCCACGACGACCTGGTAACCATCGAGCCAGTTGGCCTGGGCAGCCTTGGCCTGCTGGTGTATGGGATTGGCAATCAGAGCCTGCAAGGCTTCCAGGTTGTCCCAATAATACACATTGGAAATCTGGCCCGTAGCCGCGTTTTCCCAGGTCTCTTCACCTAGATAACCGGGCGTGGATTTAGCCAGGCTGGCTATCTGTTCATCCAGCGCATAAAAAACATCGTCGTACTGTTTTTTCTTGAAGGTGAACGTGGAGGTGTACATGCGCAAGCCCGGCTGATTAAAAGAGTTGCAAATCATACATAAATTTGTAGATTTTTTGAGTTTTATTTCATGGTTGATAATACTTTGAATATTGATCGCATCGGTGGTGGGTGGTGATGTTGTTTTGATTTTTGCACCGATCAGTGTTTACGTTCTTACAGTGAATTAATCTACTAGCGCAAGACCAGATCTTTTGCAGGCGGTGAAACAGGAGCCCAGACCAGGCGTATTGATTGCTCGGTTCAGTATATAAAAACCGTGATATTCCCCATTCATGCACTGGTCTGCGCTTTTCCCCGTACTGTCTATACTGAAGACTGGCAAGGCTTTCCAGCCTGCGAGGGCGTTTAATCGTGGTTTATATTTTTGCACGCAGATAAGCTACATCATTTTATGCATATAGATGTCAGCGCCGCGGATGCTAACCTCGCCCCATAAGAATTTCATACCGGAGCATTCATGTCTGACCCTATTCGTTTCTACTACCAAGGCCAAATCCAGCAGGTAAGCAATGCTGCGCCTACGCGCACGTTGTTGCAGCATCTGCGTGAAGACTTGCATTGCACCGGCACCAAGGAAGGTTGTGCTGAGGGTGATTGTGGGGCCTGTACGGTTGTCATTGGTGAAATGAAACATGGTCAATTGGAGTTGCAGTCGGTTAATTCCTGCATACAATTCCTGCCCACTCTGGATGGCAAGGCGGTGTTTACGGTAGAAGACTTGCAACAAAAGAATGGTGAACTGCATCCCGTGCAGCAGGCGCTGGTGGAATGCCATGGCTCGCAATGCGGCTTTTGTACACCAGGGTTTGCCATGTCCCTGTGGAGCCTGTACCTGAAAAAAGAAGACAGTAAAACACCGCCATGCCGCAAGGAGATAGACGAAACCCTGTCTGGCAATCTCTGCCGTTGCACAGGTTACCGCCCCATTATCGATGCCGCAAAGCGCATGGGTGAATTGCCTGCGGCTGAGTTTGACCGTGCGGCCGTCATCAGTGGCTTACAAGGTTTGCAGCGTGGCGAGATGTTCAGCTATACGGCAGATGGCCAGACTTTCCATGCACCGCGCACTTTGCAGCAACTGGCTGACGTGCGTGAAGCTAATCCCAAGGCCACCATACTGGCAGGTTCCACCGACGTCGGCCTGTGGGTCACCAAGCAAATGCGTGATCTGGGCAATATCATTTATGTGCGTGAAGTCGACGAGTTAACACATATCAAGACCGTGGATGGCATGCTGGAGATAGGTGCAGCCGTGTCACTGAATGACGCCTATGGTGCGGTTTGCCAGCATTATCCGGATGAACTGACCGAGATGTGGCAGCGCTTTGCTTCGCAACCCATACGCAATACCGGCACGCTTGGTGGCAGTGTCGCCAATGGCTCGCCGATTGGGGATTCAGCACCATGGATGATCGCCCTGGGTGCTGAGATTGTCTTGCACAGCGTGCGCGGCCAGCGTGTGTTGTTGCTGGAGAGTTTTTACCTCGACTATATGAAAAAGGATATGCAGCCCGGCGAATTTGTCGCTGCCGTGCGCATACCCCTGCCCAAAGCCGGGCAACAATTCCGTACCTATAAACTCGCCAAGCGTTATGACCAGGACATCTCTGCCGTCTGCGCCGCTTTTGCGATCAGCCTTGATGGTGACAATGGCGACATCGTGCGTGATGCGCATATCGCTTTCGGTGGCATGGCCGCTACCTCACGCCGCGCACCGCTGGCAGAAGCAGCCTTGAACGGACAACCATGGAACGAAACGACAGTAAAAAATGCCATGGCCTTGCTGGCACAGGATTACACACCGCTGAGCGATATGCGTGCCAGCAATACCTACCGCATGCAGACAGCACAAAATCTCTTGCGCCGTTTCTGGCTGGAGACACGCACCGATGCGCCGCTGAAACTGCAGGCCATCAATGTCTTTGCCCCGATCACCGTCACTGCTTAATGAAGCTCAGGAGAAAACATGAATACCCAAACTGACGCTTTCCTGACCGACAAAAATCTCGCCAAAGACAATGCAGACTGGGCAGAGGTAGGCAAATCACATCCGCATGAATCAGCAGTGCTGCATGTGCTGGGTGAGGCGCGTTATACCGACGACATCCCTGAAGTGCAGGGCACCTTGCATGCGGCACTTGGCTTGTCGTCCAAGGCGCATGCGAATATTGTGTCCATGAATTTTGAGGCAGTCAAAAGTGCGCGTGGTGTGGTGGCGGTATACACCGCCAAGGATATCCCCGGCACCAATGACTGCGGCCCCATCATCCATGATGACCCTATCCTGTCAGAGGGCCTGGTTGAATATGTAGGCCAGCCCATCTTCATCGTCGTCGCTGACACGCATGACAATGCGCGCCGTGCCGTGCGCAAGGCCGAGATTACCTATGAAGAATTGCCCGCGATACTGACGCCACAAGAAGCAAAAAAAGCCCAGTCCTTCGTCTTGCCGCCGATGCGTTTGCAGCGTGGGGATGCGCAGGCTGCGTTTGAGCGCTCACCGCGTCGCGTCAAGGGTGAGTTGTATGTAGGTGGGCAAGAACAGTTCTACCTCGAAGGCCAGATTTCTTACGCCATCCCCAAAGAAGACCGCGGCATGCTGGTGCTGTGTTCTACCCAGCACCCCAGCGAAATGCAACATGTGGTCGCGCATGCACTTGGTGTACACAGCCACAACATCGTGGTTGAATGTCGTCGTATGGGTGGTGGCTTTGGAGGCAAGGAATCACAATCTGCCTTGTGGGCAGCGGCAGCAGCGATTTCTGCAATGCACCTGAAGCGCCCGGTCAAGCTGCGTGCTGACCGTGATGACGACATGATGGTGACAGGTAAGCGCCATTGCTTCCATTACGATTATGAAGTCGGTTATGATGATGAAGGCCGTATCATTGCCGCCAGGGTAGAGATGGTGTCGCGCGCCGGATTTTCTGCCGATTTGTCGGCACCAGTGGCAACCCGTGCAGTCTGCCATTTCGACAACACTTACTATCTTGGTGATGTCGATATCCGCGCCATGTGTGGCAAGACCAATACCCAGTCGAATACCGCCTTCCGTGGTTTTGGTGGCCCGCAAGGGGCGATTGCGATTGAATACATCGTCGATAATATCGCCCGCGACCTGAACAAGGATGCGCTTGAGATACGCAAGATCAATTTCTATGGCCGCAATGATGAAGAGGGGCGCAACGTTACACAGTATGGTCAGAAGGTCGTCGATAACGTCATCCATGAACTGGTGGCAGAGCTGGAAACCAGCAGTGAATATCAACAGCGCCGTGCCGACATCAAGGCTTTCAATGCAAGCAGCCTCGTCCTCAAAAAAGGCCTGGCACTGACGCCAGTTAAATTTGGTATCGCCTTTAACGTCACCCATCTGAACCAGGCTGGTGCTTTGGTACACATCTATACCGATGGCTCTGTACTGGTTAACCATGGTGGTTGTGAAATGGGGCAGGGCGTCAATACCAAGGTGTGCCAGGTAGTCGCGCATGAGCTGGGCCTGAACCTGGACAAGGTGCGCGCTACCGCCACTGACACCAGCAAGGTCGCCAACACCTCGGCCACGGCTGCTTCGACTGGTGCTGATTTGAATGGCAAGGCTGCGCAAAACGCCGCGCATACCCTGCGTCAGCGCCTCGCTGAATTTGCAGTAAAGACTTATGGTGGCGAGCTGGCAGGCATCCGCTTTGCGGCGGGCCTGGTCAGTGTCAATGGCCTGGATATCCCGTTTGAGGCCCTGGTGCAAAAAGCCTACCTGGCGCGGGTGCAATTATGGTCTGATGGTTTTTATGCAACGCCGGGTTTGCACTGGGACCCCAAGACCATGAGTGGGAATCCCTTCTCTTACTATGCTTACGGTGCCTCGGTATCTGAAGTCATCGTCGATACCCTGACTGGAGAATGGAAGCTCTTGCGTGCCGATGCGCTTTACGACGCTGGCAATTCTTTGAACCCTGCCATCGATATCGGCCAGGTGGAAGGTGCTTTCATCCAGGGCATGGGCTGGCTGACGACAGAAGAATTATGGTGGAACAAGGGCGGCAAGCTGATGACGCATGCACCTTCGACTTACAAGATACCGGCGATTTCTGATTGTCCTGAAGACTTCCGTGTCAGCCTGTTCAAGAACCGCAATGTGCAAGACAGCATACACAGGTCCAAGGCCGTCGGTGAGCCACCGCTGCTGTTGCCGTTTTCTGTTTTCTTTGCGATACGTGATGCGATTGCCAGCGTGGCAGATTACCGCTATAACCCGCCACTGAATGCACCGGCGACCAGTGAAGCGATCTTGTCGGCCATCAATGGCGTAGAAGCCTTGGCTGCTGCCAGCTAAGATAAAGTCAGACATAAAGTCAGACAAGCGAGTTCATCATGAAGCTTTGGTTAAATGCAATTGCCACACAAGCCGCCCCCACGATACTGGTGACGGTTGCCACGGTATTGGGTTCTGGCCCGCGTGAGCCGGGTGCCAAGATGCTGGTCACGGCAGATGATTTATTCGACACCATAGGTGGTGGCCATCTGGAAATGAAGGCGACAGAAATCGCCCGCAGCATGCTGGCTATGTCAGAAACCCAGCTGGCCGCCCAGCGCCGCTTTGAGCGTTTCCCGCTCGGCCCCAGCCTGGGTCAATGCTGTGGTGGTGTCGTACACCTGGCCTTTGAACGCGTGCAGGCTGACAGCCTGGCTTACTTGAATTGCCTGAACCAGCGCTGGCGTCTGGGGCAGGATAGCTGGCGTTTACTGGCGCTGGACAGTGCGCAAGAGCCAAGCCTGTGCGATGCCAATGGCACCCACCTGACAGGTCCGGCCTGGCCTGCGGGTTTGCCAGTGCAAATCGATACCAGCAATCCCTGTCAGGTCCTGACTGATGCAATGGGCCAGCGCTGGCTGCTCGATTCCTGCCTCGCTTACCGCGCCCACCTGATGTTGTTTGGCGCAGGCCATGTGGGTGCTGCCATCGTGCGTGCCATGGCTGATTTGCCTTGCCGTATCACTTGGGTCGATGAACGCGAAGATATGTTCCCTACCAGGCTGGCAGCGAATGTCACGGTAGAAGCAACGGATACGCCAGAGGCCCTGATCACCAAGGCAGCTCCGGGCACATCTTTCCTGGTGCTCACGCATAGTCATGCACTGGACCAGAAACTGTCTGAACATATCCTGCGCCTGCCGGATGTGGGCTGGTTTGGCCTCATCGGCTCGCAAACCAAGCGCGTACAGTTTGAACGCCGCCTGCGTGAACGTGGTATACCGGCTACCCGCCTCAATGACATGGTCTGCCCCATAGGTTTGCCTGGCAT
This sequence comes from Undibacterium sp. Ji42W, assembly GCF_049340405.1. Classification (NCBI taxonomy): domain Bacteria; kingdom Pseudomonadati; phylum Pseudomonadota; class Betaproteobacteria; order Burkholderiales; family Oxalobacteraceae; genus Undibacterium; species Undibacterium sp. Ji42W. The sequence continues at coordinate 16,115 of NZ_JBMPOV010000013.1, read as the reverse complement.
ACATGGCAAGCAACCGGCAGTGATCGCTGCCTCCGTGGTTGCCCAGCTCTTGCAGGTCTGGGAAGATCATGACATCCATCAGCAAAAAGAACTCAGCCGTGTACTTGCGCGTATAGGATCTGATGTTTTTGCATCTAATACAGAAAAACGAGCACTAGATGAGTGTCACTTGCTGGCTAAGCGTTAAACTCTCGCTGTTAGCGCTTAGCACCCACCAGATCAATGCGAATGTGATGCCAGACCGGCAGACTTGATGAACAAGTCGTGGTCTGGCTTGATTGCGCCTGCAAGACAGAATTCAGAAAGACCACGATGAGCAATATTTCAAGTAAAAACACGCTGCAAGCTTACCGCGCCAGTGTGCTGCATTTCCAGCAAGACCCTGCCTTTCATGCGCAGGCTTATACCTGGCATGAAAATGGCCTGTTGATCGTTGACGACGGCAAGATCGTCGCCGCTGGCGAATATGCGCAATTGCATGCCAGCCTGCCAGAAGGTGCTGAGGTCGTCGATTACCGCGGCAAACTCATTGTGCCGGGTTTTATCGATACCCACATCCATTACCCCCAGACTGACATGATCGCCTCGCCAGCGCCCGGTTTGCTACCTTGGCTGGAGACTTACACCTTCCCCACTGAGCGACAGTTTGCCGACATCAATCACAGCGCCCAGGTCGCGCATTTTTTTATTGATGAATTGCTGCGCTGTGGCACGACGACAGCCATGGTGTATTGCACCGTCCATCCTGAATCCGTCGAAGCCTTCTTTACCGAGAGTGAAGCACGTAATCTGCGCATGGTGGCAGGCAAGGTCCTGATGGACAGGAATTGCCCTGAATTCTTGCGCGATACCGCAGAAGGTGGCATACGCGACAGCGAAACCCTGATCAAGAAATGGCATAAGCGGGGCCGCCAGTTATATGCAATCACCCCGCGTTTCGCACCTACCTCCAGCGACGCACAAATGCAACTGGCGGGTGAACTGGCACAGGCTTATCCCGATACCTTTTTGCAGACCCATGTCGCAGAAAATACCGATGAAGTGGCCTGGGTTAAAGCACTGTATCCAAAAGCACGCAGTTATCTCGATGTGTATGACCAGTACGGCATGCTGCGCCCGCGTGCCATGTACGGCCACTGCATCTGGCTCGACGATGCCGACCGTGCGCGCTTGGCAGAAACGCAATCGGCAGTGGCGATGTGCCCGACATCCAATCTCTTCCTCGGCAGTGGCCTGTTCAATTTTGAACGTGCCGACGCCCAGCAAGTCAGCCTGTCACTGGCCACCGATGTCGGTGGTGGCACTTCATTCTCGATGCTGCGCACCATGAATGAAGCCTACAAGATGGCACGCCTTGGTGGTACTTATCTGCCTGCGCTGCGCATGTTTTACCTGGCAACCCTGGGTGGCGCACGCAGCATGCAGCTTGAAGGCACGATAGGTAATTTCGTCAAGGATGCAGAAGCCGATTTCATCGTACTAGACCCGCAAGCCACGCCTTTGTTGGCACGCCGTACCGGACATACCGAAAGCCTTGATGAATTGCTGTTTGCGCTCGCCATGCTGGGGGATGACAGGACAGTGGCGGCTACTTATGCTGCAGGTAAACTGGTACATCAACGACAAGCCGTGCATAACTGATTTATGATGGTGGATATTGTTCAAATCATCCGAGGAAAAACCATGCCCACCATCAATGTACAAATGTTTGAAGGCCGCACGCTGGAACAAAAGCGTGCCTTCGTCAAAGCTGTCACCGAAGCTAGCGCCCAGACTCTGGGTTGTTCTCTCGACGCTGTGGATATCATCATCCAGGAAATCAAGCGTGAAGACTGGGCGTCTGGCGGGACTTTGTGGTCAGACAAAAAATAAAACCTGAATAAATTCAAGTCAAAAAGCCTTGGTAGGGTGCGCCGTGTGCACCATTTTTTGACGCAGGCATAAGCTTCTTTGAATGAAGTTATACTTCTCCTGAGATTTTTGACGACAAGGGCGGTGCGCACGGCGCACCCTACTTGCGCCTCTTGCACACGCAGTTTTCCATGCAGCTTCTTATTCCACTTTCAGCTTGCCCTTGATAATCGCCTGACTGGCTTCGCGCAGTTTTTGCAGCACCGGCCGCTGGCGCAGGATATCGCAATCAGAATATGCCGCATCAGTGCTGATACCGGTCAGCGATACTGCGCCTTCTTTCAAGCCATATTCAATCCTGGTTGCGGTTGATCCGCCTACAATAGCCGCGACTGCCAGGCTGATGGCAGTATCACCATGCACCTGCATATTGTCGATGACTTTGCCCGCAGTTTTGGGGCACTGATTCACATAATTGCCTATGGCCCGTGCTTTGCTGTTGCCAGCAAGCGCTTTGAACACACCATAATTGCTGCTGCCAGCGGCGGCATAAATCATATCCACACCATCCGCCAGCATGCTCTTCGCCAGCACCTCGGCATGCGCTGTGTCATTGAAGGGCTGGCTGCCTTCTATCCAGACAACATGGTTCAGGTCAGCATCCGGCCTGACGGACTTCGCACCGGCGATAAAGGCATCCACAGGTTTTTGCTTCTGCGGCGTCTTCACTGCACCGATGACACCTATCTTGCCACTGGCTGATACCAGCGCCGCCTCCATGCCCGCCAGGTAACTGGCTTCGCTTTCACGAAAGCTGATGCACAGCAGGTTGGGCGGTGGATTAGTGATGCATTGTTCCAGCATGATGAAACGCACATGGGGCGCAGCGCGTGGCACGGTATCGAGCAATTCCCTGAACTCATACCCTATCATGACAATGACATTTGCCCCCAGCCTGATGGCATTTTCCAGTTGCCTTTGCCTGCTTGCACGGTCGGTTTGGCTGGTCAGGGTAGTGGCTTGCATCTGATACATGTGTGCCGCCTGTTTGATGCCATCACTGCCTTGTTGCAAGTAAGGATCATCGTTATCAGGGACAGGACGTACGTAGAAAATTTTTTGTGCTTCTGCGGCGTGGGCGGGATTGTTTGTCATGCTGATCATGAAGCTCATGATCAGTAGTGTTGCCTTGATAATTTTGTTATTGCGGATGCTGGTTTGCATCGTCGTCCTCCAGATGTTTTTACTGCTGGCTTTGGGGTCAGCATGAGCTTTTATCTTGGAGGAAAATTGTGTTTTCTCAGTGGGTTGAAGGTAATATTGGATATGGGTTTGGGGGGATAGTGGGGCAGGGGGCTTATGTTAGTCGGGGCTAGTTTTTACCAATGAAAGGTGCCTGCATTAAGATGATTGTGAGTCTTTGCTGGAATCCACCAGATTGGTGCACGGTAGCGTTTTCGAAGAATTATGGCATGATGAAAATTAATGAAGTAAATATTAGATGCCTAAAATGAATCTCATTTAAAAAACGCGATATCTTAACGATGCGATTAAAGATCGAAGGTGTCGCACCTTTCGAAATTCATCATTGTGAAAATTCTGTTGTTATATGGATTCCTCATGGTCAGTCTGCTGACTTTTATGTAAACGGCGACGAAGTTATAACCATTTGCAGTCAACACATCTGGTAAGTAAAGAAAGAGCTTAATGTTGCTGTATTTCCAGGTCTACTGGCGATTATGCAAAGCTAATCGCCCCTGAGAGCTAATTATCGTTAATAAGACGAGGAGTAGTAACTGTGTATTTAAATTTGCCTACCTTACCAACTTCGGCAAAACTGGTTTATGAATTATTGATGGAACTTGCGCATGATCTTGAACAGGTATCTTTAGCTCAGGCACTTACTCTGGACGAGACAAGGCCTCTTATGGGATTAAGAGGAACATACGGTCTTTTTGGAAGCGAGGAATGGTGGAGGAATATTGCCAATGGTCTTATGCCGACAAAAGTTATATCTGGTGTTATTGAAAGAGTTTACTCTTGTGGGCAAGACTCAGACAATGAAATAAACACGATGGATGTTATTTCAAAGAAGGGGGAACACTTCATGGAAGGGATATATCTTAATTTTGAAGAGGATCTGTCATTATTTAAAGTCGGTGCCGAAGTTTATATTTTTTATGCATTGGATCCTCTGAAAAGAAAAAATTCAGATGGTCAAGTTCAATTTTCCGAGATCGTTATAGAAGTGGCTATTTCGTGAATCTCTTTTGATGCGAGAAAGTTGAAGCTAGTTTTAACCATTCCTCATTCCAGAATTGTGAGCAATTACAAACAGCGAAATTAAGATTTTCTATGAATACTTTTGAATTTGTGACTGACACCGCGACCATGTGCGTTTTTGACCTTGCATGTTTGAAACATCGTCTTGAAGACGATGCGGATTGGTGGAGTATTCCAAATGCTGAAATTCAGGAAGTGAATAAAGGTAATGTGGCTTTCTTGAATTTAGAAAGCGATGGGAAATACTCTGTTTCTATCGTGGATGCTGTAGATGAGCCAGATGCATGCGTAAATTTGAAGTTCAGTTCTGGACGAGTTTTTTTTGGTGCTGCCGAAGAAGTGAGCAGTGATGGATTAGAGCCTGAAGCCTTGAGAGGCGGAATATTCCTTGAGTTTCCTGCTGGGCTTTATGCTTTGCATATTAAAAAGACTGGGTTTTCAATATCTCTTGCGATAAAGATTTCTGACATCAGTACCAACTCATTTTGCAGTGTCGTCCGAATTTGAAATACTATTCAGTTAGAAAAGGGGTAGTCTCCACTACGTGTGTTGATATAAAAAAATGTGAGAAAGATTAGTGAAAAAACTAAAGGACCAGATACTAGGTGACCTAAGTTATGAATATGCTTGGACTCGACCATATCGTTGTGTTTTCTTGGGTGAAGAAGTAAGCGTTAACCTTGTTGTATCTTGTGATGAAGGTGATGAAATCGAATATAGTCAGCGGGAGGCTTTTCAACGGTTTGACGAAAAAGCAGACGCATTTCTAGCGCAAGCTGAGGCGGCCATATTTGATTACTACCAAAATAATTGTCAGGAATATAGAGACAGGTTTGGCATTGAATTTGCTGATGAGATGGCTCCAATTATTTACAGTCAATCACAACTAGGCACTATCGTTTTACTCACTGAAATTTTCATCAAGCAGTCATTTGGCGCAAATGAAAGAATAGTTGGCTTGCTTTATGATTGCTCATGGGAGCCGTCGCTGGGACTGGCAGTAAAATTTGTTGATGAATGTTTGGAAGAAGTAGGAATTCAGGACATAGTTCTTTGATATTGTCTATGTGGTCAGAGGCAATTCAGCTGTCCTGTATTGCCAGGACAGCGGGCGATTACGCAAAGCTAATCGCCCCTACTATCGTATAGCGGTTAGAAAATTTTTTCGCCTTACTTTACTCCGCCTGATAAACCCATTTCCCACCCTTGATCTGCACCATGACACGCGCTCTTTGATCGAGGCCGAGGTGGTCTGCTTTGCTCATGTTGACAACGCCGTTGGTAGTCGCCAGGCCGTGTGTCGCTTCGAGGGCATCACGCAAAGCTGCGCGGAATTCTGCTGTGCCGGGCGCGGCTTTTTTCAAGGCGACAGGGATGGCTTGCTGCAGCAGCAGGCCAGCATCCCATGCGTAGGAGGCGAATGCTGCAAGGCTGCCAGCGCCGTAAGTAGTTTCAAACTTGGTGGAGAAATCCAGGGCAGCTTTTTTGACGGGATTGTTGTCCGCTAGTTGTCTGGCGACCATGACCGGGCCGGTGGGCAGGAAGGTGCCATCGCAGTCTTTGCCGCAGACGCGCAGGAAGTCGCTGTTGGCGACGCCGTGGTTGTGGTAGATGCGGCCTTTGTAGCCGCGTTCTGCCAGGGTTTTTGGGGGGAGGGCGGCGGGTGTGCCGGATGCACCGACGACGATGGCGTCGGGGTTGCCAGACATCAGTTTCAAGACCTGGCCAACAACGCTGTTGTCATTGCGGCTGAAGCGCTCTGTCGCTACTACCTTGATTTTTTTGAGCTCGGCATACTTCGTCACTTCCACCAGGAAGGCTTCACCGAGGGCATCCGAGAAACCGATGAAGCCCATGGTTTTGACGCCTTTTTTGCTCATGTCTTCGGCAATCGCAATCGCCATCATGGTGTCGGTCTGTGGCGTCTTGAACATCCAGGCTTTATTCGCATCCATGGGTTCTATGATGCGATTGCTGGATGCGAGGCTGATGGTCGGGGTCTTGCCTTCACCGATGACGCCGAGCATGGCGAGCGAGTTGGGCGTGGTGGTCGAGCCTATGATGGCATCGACTTTTTCTTCCGAAATCAACTTGCGGGTATTGGTCACGGTTTGCGTGGTATCGGAGGCATCATCGAGGACGATGTAGTCGACTTTTTTACCTGCGATTTCCTTGGGCAGCATGGCAATCGCATTTTTCTCGGGGATGCCCAACGAGGCAGCCGGGCCAGTCGATGAAATGGTGACGCCTATCTTGATTTGTGCCTGGGCACTGATGCAGAGCAGGCCTGCTGCCAGTGCCAGCAGGCTTTTCTTGATGTTGGTATTTGTCTTCATTTTGTCTCCGTATTTTTGTTGTGAGTCGTTTTATAGTTTGCAGGGTACTGATAAAAAACCGCGGAAGCGTACGCGCCCACCTCTGACGGGTGCTGCGCTTAATTGGTAGTTCGGGAAGCGGGCCAGCAGGCGGGAAATTGCTATCCTGCCTTCAAGCCGCGCCAAAAACATGCCCGCGCACTGGTGTATACCGGAGGCGAAAGCCAGGTGACGGTTCGGGCTGCGGCTGATGTTAAGTTGGTCAGGATCAGGGAATTGTAAGGGGTCGCGATTGGCCGCACCTATGCACAGGCTGATGCGGCTGCCAGCGGCGATAGCGGCATCGCCGATCTGCGTATCGACCGTCGTCATGCGGTTGCCCAATTGGTTGGAACTTTCAAAGCGCAGGAATTCTTCTATGGCGGTGTTGATCATTTCTGGCTGGGCGATCAGGCGGGCCTTTTGTTCTGGCCATTCCTGCAAGGCGACCAGGCCATTGCCGATCAGGTTGGTGGTGGTTTCATGTCCTGCATTGAGCAGGAACACACAATTTTGCAAGAGCTCGGTTTCAGTCAGCTTTTCACCATTGGCTTCGCCTTCTATGAGGCGTGTCAGCATATCGGTTTTTGGGTCACCGGGATGCAGGCGGCGCTTTGCCACCAGTTGTTTCAGGTAATCCAGAAATTCTGCGACACATTGATTGGCATAGGCAAAAAATTCTGGCGTGATGGCGGGCTCCAGCGCACCAAGTATGGCGAGTGACCATTCCCGCAGCGGCTCGCGTTCATCATGCGGCACGGCCAGCAGATTACCGATGATTTCTACTGGTATGGCAGAGGCGAAATCGCTGATGAGATCGACTTCTCCCTTGCTTTCCATCTGATCCAGCAAACCATCCACCAGCTTGATGAGGCCTGGTTCAGTATCTGCCATGGCAGCGGGTGTCAGGCCACCCGTAATGAGACGGCGCACTCTTGTGTGCAACGGCGGATCATTGAAGACCAGGCTATTGGTGTGATGTTCATACAGCAGCGAATCACCATAGCGGGGTTTGAATTCCAGTTTTTTGTCTGAACTGAAAGTTTTGGCATCTTTGTACACATGCACTAGGTCGGCATAACGCGTCAGCAGGTAAGAGCCATCCGGCATCTTGCGCACGGGTGTCTGCTCGCGCAGGGCATGGTAGTAAGGGTAGGGGTTCTGGTAAAAGTCTGCGGGCAGGTGGCGCAGGTCAAAATCATCACTGATGAGCGGCATTGATGTGACGATATTCTGATACTGAGAAGACATAAAAATCCCGGCAAAGGACAGAGTTTGCACTGTGTCCGATTTGCCGGGTACTGTCAATCAGGCAGATGACAATTCAGATCATGGCAGGGGTGCATAATTCAGTGGCGTCCAGGCATAGCCCTTGCCTTCTTTGCGCACATAACCGAGGGCGGGAAAGGCCAGGTGCGCGGCGCCTACCAGATAGCCATGCTGCGCTGCATCAGCGTAAGCTTTTTGTCTTTGCGCATAGGCTGCCTTGCTGTCACTATCGAATTGTATGGTGACAGCGGGGTCGTCAAACTGCACTGCAGCAACGTGCATCAGGTCACCCCACAACATCAGGGTCTGGCCCTTGCTTTCGACTTTATAAGTGCTGTGGCCAGGGGTATGGCCGTGGGCTACTATGGCCTTGATACCGGGTGATAGTTCAGTATCACCTTCAAACGGTTTCAACTTGCCAGCCTGCACATAGGGTTTCAGGATGGCGATGGCTTTTTCAAAACTGCCTTTGGCGTCTGCTTTGGCTTGGTCCAGGTTGGCCTGGCTTAACCAGTAGTCTGTGTCATGCTGGTCTATGCGTATGATGGCGTTGGGGAATACGGCTTTATCACCATCCACCAGGCCACCAATGTGGTCAGTATGCATGTGCGTGATGTAGATTTCATCAACCTGCTCAGGCAGGTAACCGGATGCTTTCAGGTTCGCCTGCAGCTTGCCAACGGTAGGACCAAAAAATACACCTGCACCGCTATCGATCAACACCAGCTTGCTACCGGTATTGATGAGGAAGGCATTGAATGAAGTGACGACCGGGCTTTGCTGATGGTATTTGGCGAGCGCTTTGCCGACTTTTTCTGGCGTGGTATTGGTCAGCAGCTTATCGACAGGCAGGGGTACTGTGCCATCAGACAAGGCTGTGACTTCAAAATCACCCAGCATGGTGCGGTAAAAGCCGGGGGCGCTGGTTTTTACCATAGGTGCGGCAGCATGGGCGCTGATAGCGGGGATGCCAAACACGGCGATGCCAGCGAGAATGGAAGAACTGAACAGGCCGGAGCGGAGCAAATTTTTCAATTGCATGGTTTTTCCTTGTAAGGTGGCAGAGGCGCAGCAGGCTGCTATCTTTCACAAGGCAGCAAGCTGTGCAGGTAAAATTGCAAATGCGCCAGCCATTATGCCGAATTTCTGCCAACTTCGTTAGAAACCAAAAATGAGAAGATAAGTGAGTGCTAGCTGATCAGGGATGCAGTCAGGGCATCGACTTCTTCAGCCGATTCAGACAGGATGGAAAGCAGGGTACCTTCACCGACTGCAAAATCAATCTCCGAGGCTGACTGGCGTATGCTCTCTGGCGAGCGCGGGTCCAGCGGTGATGGTACTGCGGCCAGCTCATTGGCCAGCAACAGGGTGTCGCCCAGGGTTTCTGGTGGCATGACGCGCATGCCATACCACAGGGCTTCTACTGCCGAGACCACGCGTTTGGGTACCAGCAATTTATTCAGGACGGCGCGGCCTATGAAGGTTTCATCGGTTTCTGCCAGTGCATCTGGCGATGCCGGGCTGGGATCAATTTCCAGCAAGGCCGGAAACTCCTGGGCCCGCGACAGCAGGTAAAAACCACCGACTTCATGCACGATGCCCGCGAACAGCGCAGTCTCGGCATCGACCTTGCTGACCTTGCGGGCAATCAGGTGGGCCAGTGCCGCCACATAGGCAGAATGACGCCACAGTGCTTCCATCTTCGCACGTATGGCTGGATCAGAGACGGCGGCACTGAGTTGGCGCATGACGACAGCAGCGGTGACCGAGCGCAGGGTGTTGAAGCCCAAAATGGTGATGGCCGTGCGGATATTGGTGACGCCGCCACCAAAGCGGTTATAGGCGACAGAATTGGCAATGGCAACCACGCGGGCTGACATCAGGGGTTCAGTCATGACCAGTTTTGCAGCTGTTTCTATACCGCAGTCCGGGTCGTCGAGAGCCTGTTGTATCTTGAGCGAGGCGTTGACATTGGTTGGGAAGACCAGATCACCCTTGCTGGCTTGTTCAACAATACTCTTTAATGCTGCCGACTTGTTCATAATGTGTTTGTTAGCGCAGACCCCAGGCAGGAGGTCTGCTCCCACCGCCTGCTAATTTTTATTGAAACCCAGTGCCCTCACCAGTTTACCAGCAGTTGCCATGATCAAGGAGGGTTCCTCATCAGTATAGTCATTGCGTACCGGCGTTGCCTGGACTTGCTGCACCCTTCGTACCGTATTTGCCGAGTTGTCCAGCTTGAAGGCTGACACTGCCCTGGCCAGGATGTTTGCCTGTTCTTCCATGCTTTCTGCCGCTGCGGCTGCCTGTTCTACCAGTGCGGCATTTTGCTGCGTCATTTCATCCATCTGGTTGATGGCACGGTTGACTTCTTCTATGCCTGAGCTTTGTTCCTGACCAGCTGCGGTGATCTCGGCCATGATTTGCGCTACATGTTTGACTGAGCTGACGATTTCATTCATGGTTTTGCCAGCCGCATCGACGAGCTTGCCACCTGCATCGACTTTTTCTACCGAGTCACCAATCAGGGTTTTAATCTCTTTGGCGGCACTGGCGCTGCGTTGTGCCAGATTGCGTACTTCTGACGCCACCACCGCGAAGCCACGGCCTTGCTCACCGGCGCGGGCCGCTTCCACCGCTGCATTCAGTGCCAGGATATTGGTCTGGAAGGCGATACCGTCGATAACACTGATGATATCGACAATCTTGCGTGAGCTTTCCTTGATGGAGTTCATGGTGTGCACCACCTTGCCGACTTCTTCACCACCCTTGATGGCGAAGTTGGACGCAGAGGTGACCAGGCCGTTCGCCTGTCTGGCATTGTCGGCATTGTGTCTGACGGTTGCGGTGATTTCTTCCATCGAGCTGGCAGTTTCTTCGAGAGCGCCGGCCTGGGTCTCTGTGCGCGAAGACAGGTCGGAATTACCGCTGGAGATTTCTACGGCTGCAATCGCAATCGCATCAGTACCTTGCCTGACTTCACTGACGATGTTGTGCAGGTTGTCACTCATTTCTTTCAGGGCATTGAGCAACTCGCTGATTTCATCGGTGCCATCCGCGGCTTCACGGAAAGACAGTTCACCTGCAGCCACACGTTTGGCGATGGAAACCGCATCACGCAAGGGGGTGGTGATACTGCGTGTCATGAAGATGGAAAATCCTGCACCAAATAACAGGATCACCGCACCAATGGCGAACAGGGTGAAGGTCAGTTGCTTGCCCTTGCTCTCTGCCGTGGCAGACAGCTCCGACGCAGCCTTGTTCTGGATTTCTACCAGTTTGTTGATTTCCAATATGGCTTTTTGTTGCAATGGATCAACTTGGGTGGCGATCAGCTTCACGGCTTCTTCACCATTGAAAGCCAGCAACATTTTCATCGCCTCCTTAATGGGGAAATCGATTTGTTTGTCGAGTTCAGAAACTGCATCGATGATTTTTTTCTCTTCGGCACTCAGGCCCAGGGCGATGAGTTTCCCTCTGGCTTCAGCGAAGCGGGCCTGTTGTTTTTTGGAGATGACGTTTTGCTTGTCGCTTTCACCGAGGTCGGTTTGCAAACCGATGTTGCGGATAGCGATACCGCTTTCCAGCATGCTGCTTTTCATGGTGGCAGCAAGTTCGCTTTTGCTATGAGAGAGTTCGAGGCCTGCAACCATATCCTTGCGGTTACTGGCACTGAAGATGCCATCGATCACTAGTATGAGTACCAGGCTAGCCAGTATCACACCAAAGCCCACAGCGAGTCGGGTACCTATGCGCAAGTGACGCAAATTCATAGTGAATCTCCCACAAAGAAGTTCAGTTACTACGAGGTCGTGCCTATATAAAATCTTTACCTGGTATTGCGCTTACTTTGATGATCAGGCTGAATGACAACATGCAAGCTGCATGCCAGCGACAGACTTGATTTCATCATGCCACGTATGGCTTTTGTCACTCCAGGCAATCATGTGAATGATGTATAAGATTTCAGATCAGCCCTTATAAGCAGTTTACGATCTTACTGCGCGAGCACAATAGTAATTAATGCGGGACTCATGTGCTGCTCAAAATGCTCATGTACTAGAGTACATTCCGCTTTTTGCGCTGCGTTTTTGTTACCCTGATCCCGCTGCCGCACGCTCGCTACAGATCGTAAACCGATTCTTAGAAAAAATATTTTTCATAAAACAACATATCAGAATCCGGGGAAGAGAAAATCTGGTATCTCTTACCGGTCTTGGAATAAGCTACGGTGCAGTCTGCCTTGCCGGTACGATGTACCTTTACATCCATACTATGCCAAAATTGCTTTGGCGCAAAGCATGCGTGGCACAAGATTTTGTTAAATTCTATTGATTGAGGGCAAGCCCGATGCACTTACTATTTGGCGTTGTTGTACTTGTGCTGGCCGCCAGTCTGATGTTTGTCTGGATACGCTGGCGCCGGGCAGCGCAGGCTGACTATATACGTAGCTACATGTTTCCACCCGGACTGTTGGAAAGACTACACAAACAGCGTCCTGATCTGAACGTCAAAGACCAGCAACTGGTCGCGCGTGCCTTGAGACAATTTTTCCTGGTGTATCTGAAATCCGGTTTCAAGCATATTTCCATGCCTTCCCAGGTGGTCGATGATCTGTGGCATGAATTTATACTTTATACAAAAAACTACGAACAATTCTGTAAAAAAGCTTTTGGCCGTTACATGCATCACACCCCAGCCGCAGTTCTGGGTGCTAACCGGCGTGGCAACGAAGGTTTGCGCCGCACCTGGTGGTTTGCATGCCTCGAAGAGAATATCAACCCGCGCCGTGCGACGCGCTTGCCTCTACTGTTTGCACTCGATGCCAAATGGAATATCGCAGATGGCTTTCGCTACGCACCCGATTGCAGCGCCTTGCGCAAGAATGGGGATGGCACGGTGTATTGCGGTGGTGACTTTTATGCCGGTAGCGATAGCGGCAGTAGCAGTGACCCAGGCTATGATTTTGGTGATTCCAGCCACCAAAGTAGCCATGGCAGTCATGCAGATAGTGGTGGGGGCGACAGTGGCGGTGACAGTTCGGGCTGTAGCGGAGGTTGCGGCGGCGGCTGTGGAGGGGGAGGCGATTAGCGTTTGTGTTTTGTTATTTAAGCATTGCTAGGTCTGAGTGCGGCATTGCTGCTTTCCAGCCTGTCCATCAGGATTTTCTTTTCACCGGCATGGAAGTTCAGGAACTCCAGGCCGATGCGGAATGAGAATTGCGATAGGATGGTGTACACCATCTTGCTCTCGACTTCTATTTTTTGCGCCTGCATGCCTACGTTAAGCGGAGGCAGCGTCATGACCAGTTTGACCTTGCCGCTAAAGAAGACATTGTAGTCACAAAACATGCTGAGACCATTTTCGGAAATATCGTTGACCTTGCCGTAATAACTCAGTTTTTTCCCGGCCTGTTCATGCGTCAGCGTCACTTTCCATTTGACCAGATAGCGGGTGTGCGAACGCAATAGTTGCGTTCTGACGACATTGAATTTGGCCAGCGTATCCGAGATGGCCGGGTTTTGGGATGGAGGGGTATCCTGCACCAGGATGGCCTCAGCCAAATCCGGGGCTGTCAGAGGCGGTGTCAAAAGCCCTTCTTCAGGGGCCACATCCTTCAAGGAAACGGGCGCTTCTGGCGCTGTCGTTTCAGCGCCATACGAGACTTTTCTTTTTCCGGGTAGCTTGTGCATGCAAAGATTATATCCAGAAAAGTCTTGGAAATAATTTCCATAGGGAAATTAAGGTGGATTTCCTTAATTTTTTTGTATGAAATTTGTAGCCTGGCCCTTAGGTGCTGGTAACCAGACGTCTTGCAGGCCTGAATTGCTCACGATAACTGGCAGGCGACAGGCCCGAATGTTTTTTAAACAGTCGGCGAAATGAACTTGGGTCGCTATAACCCGTGCGTTCTGCCACTTGCTCCAGTGTCAGGGTAGTGGTTTCCAGCAGGCGCTTGGCGATGTCCATCTTGACTTGCTGGGCATAACTGGCGGGTGTGGTATCGAGCGTCTGGTGGAAGTGGCGTATCACGGTGCGTTCACTGACTGCAAGGTGGCGGGCCAGTGCAGGCAGGCGGAAAGGCAGGTGATGATGCAGGCTCAGCCATTTTTGCGCACGTTGCACCAGGATGTTTTCATGCTGGTGGGTATCTTGCTGTGTCAGGCTCAGCATTTGCATGTATGGCATTTGCGAAGTACGGTTGGCATCGATGAGCAAGGTCTTGGCAACACCACTGGCGATATCCTGGCCACCAAAGCGCTCCACCAGATGATAGGCTAGATTCAAAAAGCTGGTGGCGGCACCGCTGGTCAGGATATTTTCATACTCATCCAGTACTTCCGACAGGCGCAGGCTGACTTCAGGGTAGCGGGTCTTGAAAGCTCTCTCCAGCCACCAGGTGGTCGTTGCATGGCCACCATCCAGCAAGCCCGCTTCGGCCAGCAAAAACGTGGCACTGCAATTGGCCGCCAGCACACAGCCCTGGGAATGTCTGGCCCGCAGTATGGGGAATAGTTCCCGCATGGCATGCATGCTGCTGGTCAAGCCGGTAACGCCGTTTTCCATGTACAAGCCGGGTAATAAAATGATGTCGGCCTTGCTGTCGGCACGTATGCAGGCGTCCGCACCCAGGCTGACTCTGGCAGGTGTCATGACAGGCTTGCCATCGATGGAATGGGTGCTCCAGGTGAACAGGGGATCTACATCATCGACGTTCTTGAGCGACCAGATAGCATTGGCAACAGCAAACACATCCAGTGGGCCAGTGACCGCAGATGCCATGCATTGAGGGTAGAGCCAGACTTCGATATGTGCCATTTGTCGTAATCTGCATTAAAAGAGTCAATACTGACACTGTCAGCACTTTCCTGCAATAACTAGAATGTAGGCTGGAAAGTAGTTTATTAGGACTTACGCAAAATTGTCCCAGCAAGGCTATCGCTGTGGGAACCATCCCTTGCAGGGGATGGTTGTTTCGTTGGCAGACAATATGTTGTCTGAAACCCCAACTACACCGTAGCGACGAACACAGTACTTTAGTACCGAATTTGCTAAATGCTGGAGCTGCAACGCAGCTGGGGCGGTTTTTCGTATGTCCTATTTATAGGAGCAAAGGAAAAATGATGACCTCAGCAGATATAACCACTAATACAGCAGCAGAAGAACAGGCTCAACGCCTGAACCAGTTTGGTGCCCAATTTTTACCCGGTCACCTGGGTATCAATATCTTGACGGTAGAAAAAGGTAAAGTCACGGCAGAATTGCCAGTGCTACCACATCTGCTGGCCCCCAACGGCTATCTGCATGCAGGTAGCGTGGTTACCCTGGCAGACACCGCTTGCGGTTATGGCTGTGTTGCCAGTTTGCCAGAAGGCGCGCAGAGCTTTACGACCATAGAACTGAAATCCAATCATCTGGGCACGGCCCGCGCTGGCACCATCAGCGTGGTCGCTACAGCAGTGCATCTGGGACGCACTACCCATGTATGGGATGCGGTAGTCAGTTATGAGGGCAAGACCATTGCCCTGTTTCGTTGTACCCAAATGATTTTATTCCCCCGGAAGGATGCATGATGAGTGAGGCAAAGAAAGACACAAAGAGTGACGCAGCAGCGATTTTGAAACAATGGCAGGAACAGGAAGCCGCAGTCCGCGCCCGCATGGCAGAACCTGGTGTGCTAGGCCTGGATCAATTGAAAGCCGTGAGCGGTATCGATTTTTTGCGCGGCATCCTCGAAGGGAAATATCCGGTCGCGCATATAGGCAAGACACTGGATTTCATCCCGGTAGAGGGGGAGGCTGGCCGCATCGTCTTCCAGGGTACCCCAGGCTTGCAGCACTACAACCCGTTGGGTAGTGTGCATGGCGGTTATTTCTGTACCTTGCTGGATTCTGCGGTTGGTTGTGCCGTGCAATCGATGTTACCAGCAGGTGTTGGTTATACCACGCTGGAGATCAAGGTGAATCTGATCCGTGCGATGAGCGCCAAGACCGGACCTGTGCGGGCTGAGGGCAAGGTCATACAGGTGGGCAAACAGGTTGGCACTGCTGAGGGTCGTATCGTGGATGCGGCAGGGAAGATTTATGCGCATGCAACGACGACATGTTTGATTTTTCCTTTGCCTTGAGAGGCCTATGGGGCTCTGCCGATGAACGGCAATCTAAGATAAGCGGCAATCTCAGATTCGTCGCTCCAGCGCAGGCTAGAGCCTAGTGGCGTTCGTTGCATACTTGTGTCGTGTGTCAATGTGATTGCCCTTCGTGGAAACAGGCCGGGTCTCGGCCCGGCGGCCGAAATACTTTCTTTGCGTCGCCAAAGAAAGTATTCAAAGAAAGGCGACCCAGGCGTCGCTGCCCC
>NZ_JBMPOV010000012.1:187539-192707 GCF_049340405.1 Undibacterium sp. Ji42W | reverse complement strand
GCCTGCCAACTTTGTCGTAGGTGTAGCTTTGTGTTGGCTGGCCTGCGATGGTCATGCTGCTGCGCTGGCCGTTGGCGTCGTAGGTGTAGTTGACTATACCGTTGGGGCTGGTGACCTGCGTGATGCGGTCGAGGTTGTCGTAGTTGAAGCCAATGTTGCCATTGATACTGTCGGCCAGCAATGTTATGCGGTTGCCGTTGTCATAGGTATGCGTGATGGTGCTGTTGTCGGCATAGGTGACGGTGCGCAGGCGGTTGAGGCTGTCGTAGGTGTAGCTGGTCTGCTGGTTCTTGCGGTCTGTGCTTTGTTTGATGCGGTGTTCGTTGTCATAGACGATGCTGCTGTTCTGGCTCAAGGCATCGGTCTTACCGGTGACGGCGTTGCGGTCATCGTAGCTGAAGCCGGTACTGTGGTTGTTGGCATCGGTGACAGTAGTGAGATTGTCGTTGTTGTCGTAGCCAAAGCCGGTGCTTTGGTTATTGGTGTCAATGACGCTGGTGACGCGGTCGAGGTTGTCGAGATTGCTGATGCTGCGCTGGTTGAGGGGATCAGTGCTGCTGACGGTGCGGCCTATGGCGTCAGTACGCAAGATGACGCTGCGGTTGAGCGGATCGGTGATGCTGCTGAGGTCATAGCCGTCATAGCCGAACTGGGTGGTTTTGTTGCGGGCGTCGGTGAACTGGGTCAGCTGGCCTGCGGCATTGGTGCCAAATTGCAGCACTTTGTTTTGGGCATCTTTGATCTGTTGCAGATTACCGATGCTGTCATAAGTGAAGGTGGTGGTCTGGTTGAGGGGATCGGTAATGCTGGCGACTTGGTTATAGTCGCTGCTATAGGTGGCGCTGCTGGCGACGGCGTCGGCTGTGCCGGGCAGATAGGTCTGGCTGAGTTGATTGCCTTTGCTGTCGTAGGTGTAGCTGGTCTTGCGGCCCAGGGCGTCTATGCTTGAGAGCAATAGGTTGGTGGCGGGGTCGCGTTCGAAGCTAGTCGTCTGCTGCTCTGGCTGGCCCAGTGCCTTGATGACGCTGGTGGCGTGACCGTTGGCATTGAAGATGAAGCGGGTGACAACGCTGTTGCCGTCGGTATGGTCGGTTTGCGCGACCTTGCCGTTGCCATCCAGTGTGTAGGCGAACAGGTTGGTGCTGTTGTCAGCATAGGTTTGTTTGGTGACGCGGTTGTTGGCGTCGTAGACATTGGTGACCATGAGCTTGCCGCGCCTGTCTTGCACGGTGAGCATATTGTGTTTGGTGTCGTAGGTGAAAGCTTCAAAGGTCTGGTCTGGATAGGTGACTTTGATCAGGTGACCGGCGGTGTCGTAGTCGTACTTGACGCTGCGGCCAAGGTTGTCTGTGGCCAGGGTGATGCGATCACTATTGTCGTAAGTGAACTGAATAAATCGGCCGCTTGAGCTGGTAAGCCTATATAAATTATAGAGGTAATTGCGCGTGATTTTGATGGTGTTATTGTAGCGGTCACGCAATTCAACTAAGGCTCCTTTACGGGCGGTGTGTGAATTCATCGCCTCAGGAAATTCCATCACAGTGCCATCTTTTAGCTTGAGACTCCAGCCCCAGCGCGGATTGTTCCAGCTCAGGATAGAGCCATCATATGCAGAGCCAGAACCAGTGTGTTTATATACTGCGTCAGTATAGTTAGTTCCTGCAGAAATGCGTTCATAGTGAATGCGGCTGCCATCCGGCAAGATCAAGTCTTGCCATGTCCATGAGTTGCCTACCAGATAGACGTCGTACGACAGGCTGGTGCCTATGCCAAACGAGCGGGAATCCGTATCACGCTGGCGATAACTACGGCTGACTTTTAATGGAATGATGTCATTGACTACCAGGTCAGTGCTTTCGTTCAAGAACAGCCCGGTGTACATATCAACAGGATCACCGCAGCGGCAGCCGGCAACTACCGGGCCTTCTGCAGGCGCTGTGCTAGGAACGGCAACCATGGCACCGGTGAATTCATAAATCGCAATGCCAGCATCTGGAATGATTTGCTTTGCATCTGCGCTGACACTGCCTTCACCATAAACATACCAACCTTTGCCGCGCGCATCATAGTTCCAGAAATTCATACGGGTGCCGGGAGCAGCACCACCAAAATTCGGGTAAATCAATCTTGCACCTGGCTGGTCTTTGCCATTAATACTGCTGAGTATGGCTCCACCAGGCTGGATGGTGAAATACACCGGCACACCCAGGCTCGGTAATGGGAAAGGTGGATGATCAACGGGGATGGCGGTGATATTAAGTTCTGTAACGATCTTGCCACTGCGGTCGCGGATGACTGTACCTGCTGGGATCCGCAGCTCCAGACCGGGTATGCGCGGTGAAGAGACTACAGTTTCTTGCTTGGTTGGAGAGGCGACGCTGATGTTGCCTGCGGGGTCAAGTGCACTGCTCCAGATAGGATACGTGAGTGCCGTCGTTTTGCCAGCAGAGAGACTGACGCGAGTTTGGTAAAAGCCATAACGCGTGCCTGACTTTTGTACGGTCTGGCCATCTATATCAATCACCTGTTCGCCTGCCTGGAGATTGCTCAGCAAGAAACGTCCGGTAATGTCGGTCCTGGTGCTTTGCTGACCCACGCTGATGGTGACGTTGGCAAGGCCCTGGCCATTCAGTGTCAGCACCTGGCCTGCAAGTGCGGTTTCGCCTTTAGCGGCCTGCAAGGCTGGTAAAGCCTGTAATGGACTGTCGCCACGGCGTGCTCGCCAATCCCCCTTAAAATGACGTGCATCTGGGTGCCAGACTTCTGGCTGGGTGCTGCTGTTTGCCAAGGCAAGCGCGTTTCTTTCGATTGTACTCAGGGTTGTGACAGTTGCATTTGCTGCCGTGCTAGCTGTTGCCTCAGGTGCTGGACTTATTTGTGCAGGAATGTTGGTTGCTGAGTCCTTACTTGCCAGAGCTTGCGTAGTGACGTTTTGTATTACAGAATTATTGCCAGCAATTGCGGGAATAATGCCGTTACCAAAGCTGACTTGTACTTTGTCGAATTGCGCAGTTTCAAAGCCAATCGCGCTGAATGGCAATGCCTGTTCAGCATGATCAAGCGCGCCTTTGACGAACAGCGTATATCTGCTGGCTGGCAGCAGGTCTTGTTGTGGTGTGACGAATAAAAGTACACCATATTCAGCAGCGACAACTTTGATGGGTACCACGCCGTGCGGCCCCAGGAGGGTGACGCTGTCACTATTAAGGCTGCTGACTTGCATGCGCTGGGCAAATCGTATAACCAGGCTTTGATCTACTGGCACAGCCTGTGCGTCTGGCGCGGGTTGACTGTCTTTGATGGCAGGTGTAGCACTGCTTTGCAAAGCACTGGCAATTTGTTGCACACGTTCTTTTTGTATCAGGGTGAAGCGCTGGCTTTGCTGGTCAAACAGTTCACCGTTGTTAAGTAGCTGCAAACCGTTATCCAGACCATAGGATAATAATAGCTGAGCACTAGGCAATAAAGTGGCGACATGATCGCGCCTGGCAGTATCAAGTTTGACGTTGAAACGTTCCAGGCTTTGATTGCGCGGATTATAAAGTTCTGCTTCATAGAGCAGGCGCTGGCGGCTGTCGGTACCACCGGCAATGAGCAGTTTGCCATCTGCCATTAAAGTTGTGGTGTGACCGCTGCGGGCAATCAGGCCAGGATTAGCAAGGTAGCTGAACTTGTCACTATCGGGATCATATTGTTCAAGAGTGGTGACGACATTGCCGCTGGCATCTACTCCGCCTATGATCAATACTTTACCGTTGGGTAGCAGGGTCGCACTGTGATAGCTACGTGCCTGTATCAACTTACTAGTGAGTGGATTGCGTTTGCCGATTTTAGTATCTTCAATGATCACCACATTGCCTGCACCGCCCAGCAACAACCAGCGGCCATCTGCCAGTTGCGTTGCTGATTGCCCCAATAACCTGGCTGGCTGAGGTGCGAGTTGCTGTATCAGTGCTGTTGACTTTTCTTGTATTTCGCTGAGATTGTCAGCACTCGCCGTTGCCATGGATAACAAAAATAAAACGAATATATATAGCGCCCCTTGCAGCAGGCTTACTAAGTAACGCTCTGTCTTAGCGCGAGCGCTTGAAAATGTAGGTGCTTGAATTGCCACGGTGCGGCTTCCTTTATGCATACAATTTTTATCTTTGTGCATTGCAGTGAGTTTGGTCAGTGCCATATTATTTAAGTTGCAGACTTATATTGCCCACGGACACTCCCAGCGGATCAATCAAGATGCTGTACGTACCTGTCTCTGGCAAATTATTTAAAGTGAAGTTGGCACTTGGCCCGCTAATTGAATAAGATGCCAGCTCGGTAGTGTTGTTACTGGGTTTATAAATCCAGATTGTCTTATTGCTGGTGATGGGCATCGTATAGCCAGTCACTGCGAGAGTGACGCTTTGACCAGCAGTTGCGTTGAAAGTAAATCGTCCGTTTTGCCCTACACGGGTCGTAGTCAAGGTAAGAGGTGCCGCATTCACCACCAGCGTGCCAGCGTCTATGTCTTTCGATAATAATGCATTGAAACTGACGCCGTAGGTCGAACTTTGTACAAAGCGCACGACGTAGGTGCCCCCTGTAGCAAACCATTGCGGATTATAGAAGTTACTACTACCATCAGCGACGTAAGTCCAGTTGGATATAGCTGTGCCATCCAATTTTTGAAGATAGACAGTCAGATTCTTAGTACTTGACCCTGTGCCAGTAAAATTCAAGCTGGTGAGGCCAAGACCATAAGTTTTGCCCGCTTCAGCAGTGAAAGTGTAGCGCCCATATTGCCCCATTGGCAGGCTCACAGGATTGCTGCCATCCACAATTAAATTGTCTGTCGTATCGGACTGCAATTGCAGGTTAATGCTACCTTTATCAATACCAAAAGGATCAATCAAGATAGTATAAACACCTGTTTCTGGAAGATTGTTCAAATTGAGGACAGCCGGTCCACTACTCAAAGAGTAAGATGCCCATTCGGAACCGCTACTGCTAGGTTTATAAATCCAGATAGTCTTGCTGCTGGTGATAGGCATGGTGTTGCCTGTAATCACCAAGTTAAAACTTTGCCCGGCTGTTGCATTGAAAGTGAAACGTCCATTCTGCCCAGGAAATATAGTGGTCAAATTGAGGGGCGCAACACCAGAAATAAGATTCCCTGCTTCAATGTCTCT